>NZ_JXQI01000026.1 GCF_000834015.1 Prevotella pectinovora
AAGATATTCTTATGTCAATATGAGATTGCGATTAAATTAGAATTTAATTATTTAAACGGCACTAAAATGAAAGGAATCGTTTTGGCAGGTGGCTCCGGAACACGCCTCTATCCTATAACAAAAGGTATCAGCAAACAGCTTATACCTATTTTCGACAAGCCAATGATTTATTATCCGATATCAGTTCTGATGTTGGCTGGCATAAGGGAAATTCTTATAATTTCTACTCCTTATGATTTGCCTGGTTTCAAAAGGCTCCTGGGTGACGGATCGGATTTCGGTGTAAGTTTCCAGTATGCGGAACAGCCATCCCCCGATGGGTTGGCACAGGCTTTTATAATCGGTGAAGATTTTGTCGGAAATGACGACGTGTGTCTTGTGCTTGGTGACAACATATTTTATGGATCCGGTTTTACTGGTCTGCTTAAAGATAGTGTGAAGACTGCAGAGAAAGAGAAAAAGGCAACAGTCTTCGGATATTATGTCAATGATCCTGAAAGATATGGCGTGGCGGAATTTGATGCAGAAGGCAACTGCCTGAGTATTGAAGAAAAGCCGGAATGCCCAAAAAGCAATTATGCTGTAGTCGGATTGTATTTCTATCCCAATGATGTCGTCCGTATAGCCAAGACCATTAAACCAAGCGCAAGGGGCGAGCTTGAAATAACCACCGTCAACCAGGAATATCTGAAACGTGGCGATTTGAAAGTAAAGACTCTTCAGCGAGGTTTCGCATGGCTCGATACAGGAACCCATGACAGCTTGTCGGAGGCCAGTACCTTTATAGAGGTGATAGAAAAACGCCAGGGACTGAAAGTGGCTTGTCTTGAAGAAATCGCATATAAACAAGGATGGATAACGGATGCTCAGCTTCTTGAAACAGCCAAGCCTATGATGAAGAATAATTATGGGCAGTATCTCTATAATTTAGTAAACAATAAAAATTAAATATCATATGGTGGTTGAACAACAAAAAAATCTTTATTCTATCGATGAAGAAAACGACAAGTCTTCTTTCGATTTTCAGAAAATATTCACTTTGTTTCTTCTGAATTGGAAATGGTTTGTACTATCACTTATCATCTGTATAGGTGCGTCATATCTGTATCTTAGATATTCTACGCCTGTATATTCCACTGTTGCCAAGTTGCTTGTCAAAGATGATGGTGATAATGGAAGACGTGGAAGACTTAGTGAGATGGCTAACCTTGGAATTATCTCCAACAACTATGGCTTGGAGAATGAGATGGAAATTCTTCAGACGAGGACCCTTGCAGCCGAGGCTGTGAGAGATCTTAAGCTCTATGTATCATATTGGAACAAGGGCCGTTTCAAGAACAACATCCTTTATAAAGACCAGGCAGTAAACGTTGATATGGATCCTGCTCATGTAGAGAAGTTGAACCAGCCTGTAAACATGACTATCAAGAGAGATGGAGACAGTTATGTTGTTAATGGAACATATTTCGTTTCGCTTGGTGAGAACATGTATTCAGGACCATATGAGATAAACACGACAGTAAAGATGCTGCCTGCTACAATTCGTACCAAGGCAGGCACGATTTATCTTACAAGAAACGCCACACGTGTGATGAATGACGGTGATGAAGAAATCGTTTCAATCTGTTCTCCTATGGCTATGGCTGGCAAATACAGTGGTTCGCTTGCCGTTTCCCAGACCAGTGCTTCTTCTTCAACGTTGAATCTCCAGCTCAATGACCAGAATATCCAGCGCGGTATTGATTATCTGAGCCAGTTGGCTATCTGTTATAACAGACAGGCTAACGAAGACAAGAATGAGATAGCAAGGCGTACTGAAGCATTCGTCAATGAGCGACTTGAGAAGATCAATGCCGAATTGAGTACTACTGAGGGGGCTCTCGAGGACTATAAGAGAAGCAACAGACTCGTTGACATCAAGACAGGTGCCAGCAATAGCGTTACTAACCTCTCTTCTTATGAGCAGAAACTTAAAGATGCCGGAACCCAAATCTCTCTCTTGAACAGTTTGATACAGTTCGTGGAGCGTCCTGGCAATAAGTATCAGGTAATTCCTTCAAACGTCGGTCTGCAGGATGCTGCCTCCACTTCATTGATCAATGATTATAATAAGGTGGCATTGGAGAGAAACCGACTCCTGCGCACTGCATCCGAAAGCTCTCCTGTAGTAGAGGAGCTGACCTCTCAGCTTAATGACATCAGCGTGAGCATCAAGATGGCGCTCGGACAGGCGAAACGTAATCTTGAAATCCAGCGCGATGCTGTGGCTTCACAATATGGTCAGTATAACAGTGAAGTGGCAAGAACTCCAGAGCAAGAAAGGATACTGACACAGATAGGACGTCAGCAGGAGGTTAAGTCCGGCCTGTATCTGATGTTGCTGCAGAAGAGAGAGGAAAACTCCATTTCACTGGCAGCTACGGCAGATAAGGGTAAACTTATCGAGTTGCCTCAGTTTGCCGGTGTAATCAGTCCAAAGAGCATTATGATTATGCTTATTGGCTTTGTTCTCGGTCTGTGTATCCCTGCCGGAATTCTGTATGTTATCCAGTTCTTCCGTTATCGTATTGAAGGTCATGATGATGTTGAATCGCTTACCGATCTTCCTATTATCGCAGACGTTGCCGTAGCCAACGACGCTGTGAAGACACGTGCGGATATCGTTGTGCATGAAAACCAGAACAACCAGATGGAAGAGATTTTCCGTTCTATGCGAACAAACCTTCAGTTTATGCTTAAGGAGGGACAAAAGGTTATCATGTTCACCTCTTCAACATCAGGTGAGGGCAAGACCTTCAATGCTGCAAACCTGGCAATAAGTTTCGCCTTGCTTGAAAAGAAAGTAATCCTCGTAGGTCTTGACATCCGTAAGCCAAGATTGGCTGAGCTGTTCGAGATAGACAACCATCATAACGGTATAACCAAGTTGCTGATGAAGGACAACCCTACTTGGACTGATGTGGAAAAGGAAATACTCCCCTCTGAGATAAATCCTAATCTTGACTTGCTTATGGCTGGTCCGATTCCTCCAAACCCAGGAGAAATCGTGACACGTCCTTCCCTCTACACCGTTATCGATCAGCTTAAGGAGCATTACGATTACATACTTATCGATACTGCTCCAGTAGGTCTGGTCACAGACACGCTCCAGGTTGGAAAGGTTTCAGACGCTACTGTCTTCATGTGTCGTGCCGACTATACTCCTAAGTCTGCATTCGGCCTCATCAACCAGTTGAATGCCGAGAAGAAACTTCCAAACATGTCTATTGTACTTAATGGCATCGACATGTCGAAGAAGAAATACGGCTATTATTACGGTGTAGGCAAATACGGTAAATACCGCTATTATGGTCCTTATGGCAAATATGGAAGCTATGGCAAATACGGCTCTTCTAGATATGGCACCTACGGCACCTATGGCAACAAGTATGGCAATGAAAACGATAACTCTCTGAAGTTGAAATAATGACGATAGCAGTTGATTTTGACGGAACGATTGTAGAACATCGTTATCCTGAGATCGGTGAAGAAATACCTTTTGCCACCGACACCCTCAAACAGCTCATTGCTGACAGGCATAAATTGATCTTATGGTCAGTAAGAGAAGGCAAACTTCTGGATGAAGCCGTGGAGTGGTGCAGGGAAAGGGGCGTGGAATTCTGGGCAGTAAACAAGGATTATCCCGAAGAGAACGGCGCTCAGAACAACAACCATTTCAGCAGGAAAATCAAGGCTGATATATTCATTGATGACAGAAACATCGGCGGTCTACCGGAATGGGGGCTGATATATCAGATGATATGTAGCGGCAAGAGTTACCGCAGAGTGTTGAAGGAGAGTATGTTGACAGATTTGAATCAGGAACCTCCAAAGAAAAAGCATTGGTGGTCAAGAAAATGATTTTAATATCCTGATCAATTTCTTAAGAAGTCGGTCTTCCTTTTGGGAGGCCGGCTTTTTGATACATTTCTTGTGATGAATATTTTAATGGCAAATATCAGATCGTTCACCCAATCAGAGGTTTTCCGCTTTATAATAACAGGCGGGTTGGCTACAGCGTTGCATTATGGTATATATTTTGTACTGCTTTTGCTGTCGGTCAATATGTCATTGGCTTTTGCCGTCGGCTATTTTTTGAGTTTCGTGTTCAATTATTTGATGTCGGCGTATTTCACGTTCAAGAAGAAGACCACGAAGCGTAATGGCATGGGCTTTATAATTGCTCATTGTATAAATTTCATGCTGCAAGTAAGCCTGCTCAATTTTTTTGTCTGGTTAGGAATTCATAAAGCTCTGGCGCCGATTCCTGCGTATGCAATATCAATACCAGTCAATTTCATCATCGTAAGGTTCGTGTTCAATAAGGTGAAATGACGTCCTTGCTTTCATTGGGTATTATGTATTGAATAGGAATCCAGTCTTGGTTCTCAATTACATAAAAGATAGAAAATCTTCTATTGTTTTATTTTTATTTGTTACCTTTGCGTACAAATATCATTCGATACGGATTAGTTTTTTAACAACAATTTTTAATTAGATAAATTATGTGTGGTATAGTAGGATATATAGGATATAGAGATGCTTATCCGATTTTGATAAAAGGTTTGCATCGTCTGGAATATCGTGGTTATGACTCGGCAGGCGTTGCTCTTCTTGCCGGCGATCATAAGATGAACATTTATAAGTCTAAGGGTAAGGTCAGCAATCTGGAAGAGTCTGCTGCCTCTAAAGACATATCCGGTCATATCGGCATTGCCCATACTCGTTGGGCTACACATGGAGAGCCTTCTACATTGAATGCTCATCCCCACGTCTCACAAAATGGCAGACTGGCCCTTGTTCATAACGGCATTATCGAGAACTACTCCAATCTGAAGACTTTTCTTGAGGGCAAGGGTTTTACCTTCAAGAGTTCTACAGATACCGAAGTGCTTGTTCAGTTGATTCAGTTCATACAGGATGAGTACGGCAAGGATCTGGAAGGTGCCGTAGTTTCGGCTTTGCGTCGAGTAACGGGAGCATATGCCATTGCTGTGGTTGACAAGGAGAACCCAGACAAAATCGTAGTGGCAAGAAAGTCAAGTCCGCTTGTAGTCGGAATTGGTGAAGACCACAAGGAATTTTTCCTTGCTTCAGACGCTCTGCCTATCGTGGAATACACCAAGCAGATGGTATATTTGAATGATGGAGAGGTGGCTCTGCTGAAGGTAGGACAGAAAATGGAGATCCATACACTTGACAATGAGGATGTAGACCCTAAGATCAAGGAAGTGGACGTAAATCTCGATACTCTTGAGAAGGGAGGTTATGAACATTTCATGCTCAAAGAGATTTATGACCAGCCACGCTGTATCTCCGATTGTATCAGAGGAAGATTGCTGGCAGATGAGAAGAAGATTGTGCTCAGTGCGATAAACCAGCATCGCGACAGGCTTTTGCGTGCCAGCCGTTTCATTATCGTAGCCTGTGGCACTTCATGGCATGCTGGTCTGATTGGCAAGCAGATGATAGAGCAATGGGCGAAGATTCCCGTTGATGTGGAGTATGCCTCAGAGTTCAGATACCGCAAGCCTGTCATTCAGCCAGGAGATGTCGTCATAGCCATTTCCCAGAGTGGAGAGACTGCAGATACTCTTGCCGCCTTTGAATTGGCAAAAGAAAGAGGTGCCCTGTGTTTCGGTATCGTGAATGTAGTAGGTTCAAGTATAGCCCGTGCCTCCGATACAGGTATTTATACTCATGTCGGTCCGGAGATTGGTGTTGCTTCAACCAAGGCGTTTACTGGTCAGGTGATGGTTCTTACCCTCTTTGCCCTGGCTCTGGGTCATGAACTGGGCAGCATTTCCCAGATGGAGTTTGAGAAATACGTTACAGAGTTGTCTCTCATACCAGAGAAGATGAAGAAGGTGTTGGAGCAGGATGCTTTGACAAAAGACATTTCGCGCACTCTGACCTATGCCCGCAATGCTCTTTATATGGGGCGTGGCTTCAACTATCCTGTAGCTCTTGAGGGAGCTCTGAAACTTAAGGAAATCAGTTATATCCATGCTGAGGGCTATCCGGCAGCAGAGATGAAGCATGGCCCGATTGCATTGGTTGATGAGAACATGCCAGTGGTTTTCGTCGCCACCCACCATCAGTTATACAAGAAGATATTGAGCAACATCCAGGAGGTGAAAGCCCGTAATGGCAGAATCATCGCAATTGTCACAGAAGGCGATGAAGCGGTGAAAAACATTGCCGAGGCCACAATTGAGATTCCTGCCACTTTGCCTGTAGTGGCACCATTGCTCTCTGTCTTGCCGTTGCAGCTGATAGCCTATCATGTAGCTGTGTTCAAGGGCCTTAATGTGGACCAGCCAAGAAACCTCGCAAAATCAGTTACTGTTGAATAATCAAATGGAAAAGAAAGATTTACGTATAGTGTTCATGGGTACTCCGGAGTTTGCCGTCGGTACGTTGAGCAAACTCGTGGAGGGAGGCTATAACGTCGTTGCCGTGGTGACCCAGCCCGACAAACCCGTGGGCCGTCATCAAGACACGCTCCAGCCTTCGCTTGTAAAGCAATATGCGATGAGCAAGAAAATCCCGGTTCTGCAGCCCGTCAGGATGAAAGACCCGGAGTTTGTTGAAGCCTTGCGTGCCTATGATGCCGACCTCCAGGTGGTAGTGGCGTTCCGCATGCTTCCGGAGGTGGTATGGTCAATGCCGCGTTTCGGCACATTCAATGTTCATGCCGCCTTGCTGCCGCAATATCGTGGCGCAGCACCTATAAACTGGGCAGTCATCAATGGTGAGGTACAGACAGGAGTCACCACTTTCTTCCTCGACCACGACATCGACACAGGCAGGATTATAATGCAAGACACCTTCGACATCCACGACGACTACAATGTGGAGAATGTTTATGACGGTCTGATGGAGTTGGGAGCAAATCTCGCTCTGAAGACTATCGACAAGATGTTGGAAGGCGACGGCCATGTTGAGTCTATGGCTCAAAGCGACATGGTGGCTTCATCGTCAGATTTGCATTCAGCCCCAAAGATTTTCAAGGATACGTGTAATATTTCTTGGAATCAGCCTGTAAAGAAGGTTTATGACTTCATTCGTGGCCTTTCACCCGTGCCAGGAGCATGGACTACCGTGCTCGACGACAAGGGCAAGGAATCTGTGCTCAAGATATATAAGGCAGCCAAGACGGAAATCCCTTCCGACGGTGGGGTAGGACTGTTTACCGTAGACCAGGGTCGTCTGCTTGTCAATGCTTCGGATTATAAGCTGCAGCTTGAAGTCATTCAGCTTAGCGGCAAGAAGAGGATGGAGGCGCGCGATTTCCTAAATGGTAAGGATGTTTCGGGTTGGAAAGTGAAATTGTAGACCAGTCTGTTAGGTTATGCTGTAGACTCAGATTGGTAATATATAGCAAGCACTAATGACCGTTTTAGGATAAACGCATTTTTGTCTTAATGATAAAAGCAAGCTAAGAGAAGTTTTGTCTTCTCGTTAGCTTGCTTTTATCGTTGTTTGTCATCTGACAACCGCTTGTTTGTAGTATGCTTGTCGCTTGTTTTGCGTTAGCAATTCGGCGGTTTTATTGTCTTATAGGTGTGTTTCTGCGGTTATTCAGCCGACATGTCTGCCACCATTTTCCTGTAAGTGGAATATAGATGCGAGCGGCTTACGTAGCCTCTCAACGTGCCGTCGGTTTCAAGTACAGGCAGCATTCCAGCGTCTGTCTGGTCGAAATTCTTCATCACTGTCTCCATAGGGTCGTTCACGCTGAGCACACATGGCGGTTGGGATATTAGCTGCTTCACCTTGAAGTGGTGGTAAAGTTCCGTCCTGAATATTATGTGCCTGAGCTTCGACATATCGATTTCTCCCATGAACTTCCCGCCCTCGTCTAGAACGGGCAGGATGGTGGTGTGGCTTCTGCTTATGGCGTGTACGAGAGCTCCGAGGTCCATGTCCTCAGGCACGTGGCTGATGTTCTTGTCAATCACGCTGTCTATGTTCATGAGCGTGAGGATTGCCTTGTCTGTGTGATGGGTGATGAGTTTTCCCTGCCTTGCCAGTCGCATGCCGTATATGCTGTGCGGTTCGAAGATGATGATGGTAAGATATGAGCAGATGCTGACAATCATCAGCGGAATGAACATCTGGTAGCCTCCGGTTATTTCGGCTATAAGGAATATTCCCGTGAGCGGAGCATGCATTACTCCCGCCATTACGGCAGCCATTCCCAGGAGCACGAAATTCTTTTCAGGCACGTAAATTCCGATTTCATACATGTTCCAGAGTCTTGCGAACAAGAATCCCACATAGGCTCCGATGAACAATGACGGTGCGAATGTTCCTCCGCATCCTCCTCCTCCGTTGGTAGCTGATGTGGCAAACACTTTGGTGAGTATTACAAGCAGTACATACACCACGAGCAGGTTGCTGTGTCCGTAGAAGAGAGAGTTGTTGAGGATTTGGTCCCAGTCCTGCGGAGTCCTTCCGTTGAGTAGAATGTTGATGCTGTGGTATCCTTCGCCATAGAGCACGGGGAACAAGGCAATGAGTGTGCTCAGCATAGCTCCTCCGAGAGCCAGCTTTATGTATGGATGGTTCTTGAGTTTTCCGAACACGCCCTCGCATGCTGTCATCGTGCGCATGAAATACAGGCTTATTATTCCGCCAGCCACTCCCATCAGTATATATGCGGGCACTCTTGAGAGAGTCCACGTTCCGTCAACATGGAAGTCGAACAGCACTCCGTCCGACGAGAATATGTATGTGAAACATGCTGCCGTCACGCTGGCTATGAGTATTGGCAGGAGTGAAGCCATCGTCAGGTCTATCATCAATACCTCGAGCGTGAATACCAGTCCGGCTATCGGCGCCTTGAAGATTCCTGCGATGGCAGCTGCCGCGCCACATCCCACGAGCAGCATCAGCGTGTGGTTGTCCATCTTGAACAGCCTTCCCAGGTTGCTTCCTATCGCTGAGCCAGTTAGCACGATAGGCGCCTCGGCTCCCACGCTTCCTCCGCATCCGATGGTGATGGCAGACGCTATCACGGAGCTCCAGCAGTTGTGGGCTTTAAGTCTGTTTTTCTTGCTGCTGATGGCGTATAGGATGCGTGTTATTCCGTGGCTGATGTTGTCTCTCACGATGTATCTTACGAATAGCGACGTGAGGAAGATTCCTATCACCGGATATATGAGATATAGCCAGTTGAATCCGTCGATGTCGAATCCCACCGTGAGCAGATGCTGTATCTGCTTGATGAGCGTGTGTAGTATGCTTGCTGCTACTGCAGCAAGGAAACCGACAGCCAGGCTAAGTATCAATGTGAACTGCTTGTTGTTAATGTGTCTTGTGCGCCATTCAATGAACTGGTTCAGCAGCGCAGATATTTTTTCGTGCATGATTTGTTCCTCAAGTCTTTCTCTTTTCTATCTGATGATTTTCACCTCGCCGTTCTCCGACAGCTTTATGATGCTTGATGGATTGTGGGGCTTGTGCTCCTGTCTTCTCGACCAGCACACATAGTCCACGCCATTCAGTATCTCTTCACTGATGTCCATGTAATTCTGTGCGGCGGGTTCTCCGCTGATGTTTGCGCTTGTGGATACTATCGGCTTCTGGAATCTGTAGCATAATTCTTTGGAGAACGGTTCTTTGGTAATTCTCATCGCTATGCTTCCGTCGTCGGCTATCAGGTTGTCTGCCAGGTTTACGGCATTGTCCAATATCACGGTTGTCGGTTTTTCAGCCAGCTCAAGCAGGTTCCATGCCACTTCCGGCACGTTTCTCACGTATCTTTGCAGCCTTGCGTCAGAGTCCACGAGGCAGATCATCGCCTTGTGGTCGTCGCGTCGCTTCAGCTTGTAGATCCTTTCCACGGCGTCTCTGTTTGTGGCGTCGCAGCCTATGCCCCATATCGTGTCGGTGGGGTATAATATAATCCCGCCGTTTCTCATCACTTCTACTGCTTTCTTTATGTCATCTTCCGTTTTCATTGTCTTTTCTCCGTTATATTTTACTTTCCTTCCTCCGTTATATATTTCAGTTCTTCCTTAGTTTTTTAAACATTCTTCTCTACACATTCATTACTGATGCAGATATGCAAAATTAAGCTAAATTTATTTATGCTTGAAATTTTTGTTCAAGAAAATGCGGTCTTTCCACTTCACTTTCCTGAGAAATAATAATACCAGTATGTGTTGCCGTATGATTTTCCAGCCATCGACATTGCCTCTTTCTTGTTCGTCACGCTTCTCAGAATGTTCTGCATGTCTGTGTAGTCGGTGTCCATGATGTCGTTGTGGTAAGAAACCATGGGGTTCGACCTGATGTGGTTGTATAATATCAGAGCCTCTCTGTAGTGTTTCGGCAGTTTTTCGAATTCCGTTTCCTTGTCGTCCACGAGTTCTTTCACGAAGAGGTCAATCTTCCTGTCCATAAGATAGGCGCAGAGCAGATAGTCCCTGAGCGGCTTTTTGGCGTATCTGTGTTTTTTCATCCATTTCAGGTACTGTGTCACCCCCATCTTCTCTACTGCCGGCTTTGCCACGAAGCGGAATATTTCATATCTAGGCAGTAGCAGACTCTTCACCGTAGTGCCGTTTGGCAGCAGTGCTTCCGACCCTCCATACACTCTGTATTCAAACAGTCTTTCGCCCATCTTGCCCTCTCTTGCCAGGGCGTAGGCTCTTAGCATCGTGATTGTGGAGTCTTTGTCAGCCTTGCTTGTCTTCACGTTGAGCGCATCCTTGTATTTGCCTTCAGCCACCATCACTTCCATTTTCATCCTCTCGTGGAACACTCTGTCTGTGTTTGCCGTGGCGCCTATGAAAATATATAGGGCGGTCATTGCCAGAATGTTTTCCCATATAGTCTGAACTATGGTTTTCTGCTTCGGGCTGTCGCTGTCTTTATGTCTTGCCGAAACATACGCCGCTCCTCCCCAAGCCGTGATCAGCAGGGGGGCGAGCCATGCCCATTTGCCAATAGAGTAGCCGTGGTCTATGCTCGGACTGATGTCGGTGAGCATCGCCAGCAGCATCGCCGGGGGAAAGTAGGTGAGTGCCGGCATCTTGATTGTCCTCTTCGTTGCCGCGTCCACTCCCTGCTGAAGCAGCAGCAGGATTGCCGTGATGATGACAGCTCCTATGGTGCGGTTGTATTTTGTCAGTCCGTCAGACAATACGTGCTGCTCCATTGTCAGGAGGTCTGCCTGATAAAAAAACAGGTAGGCGAATGTGAAAATGCAAAAGACAATGGCACATGCAATTTCTGCAATCCATGTGTCATTGCCTCTGTTTGTGAATATACTTTTGGTCATTTTAATTCTTCTTCAATACTACTGCAGATCTTGCCGGAATGTATAGCTTCAGCCATTCTTTATGCTGGTCCACATACAGTTGGTCGTAATTTGTGAGGTGGGTGATGCTGTCGTCAGCAAACCCGAATCCACCATATTCCTTTGCATCTGTATTGAGCACCACGTCGTAGGAGCCTGTCGGCACGAGGAATCCGTATCCTGTGAACGATTTCACTGGGTTGAAGTTGAACACGAAGAGCAGGTCACCCCTCATGTATGCCAGTATCTGGTCGTCGTCGTTGTGCCAGATTTCCTGCAGTCTGGTGTTCTGGAAGTTCTTCACCATCTTCATCGTCTCGAGCATCCTCTTGTCGAAGTCGCCCAGATAGTGGTAGTCCAGTTCCTTGTTGTCTACGAGGTTCCATTGTCTGCGTGCGTATTTATAGCTCCATCCGTTGCCTTCGCGTGGGAAGTCAATCCATTCCGGGTGTCCGAACTCGTTGCCCATGAAGTTGAGATATCCTCCGTTTATGGTCGTTGCCGTGACGAGTCTTATCATCTTGTGCAGGGCTATTCCTCTTACCACTGTTCCGTTCTCGTCGCCCTTCTTGAAGTGCCAGTACATGTCGGAGTCGATGAGTCTGAATATTATCGTCTTGTCGCCTACGAGAGCCTGGTCGTGGCTTTCGCAGTAGCTGATAGTCTTCTCGTCGGACCTTCTGTTCTTCACCTCCCAGAAGATGCTGCTCGGCTTCCAGTCTTCGTCTCTTTTCTCCTTTATCGTCTTTATCCAGTAGTCGGGGATGTTCATCGCCATTCTGTAGTCGAATCCTATTCCTCCGTCTTTTACCTTGGCAGCCAGTCCTGGCATTCCGCTCACCTCTTCGGCTATTGTTATAGCCTTGGGGTTGATTTCGTGTATGAGTTCGTTGGCGAGTGTGAGATAGCAGATGGCGTTGTCGTCTTCATGACCATTGTAGTAGTCGCCGTAGTTGCAGAACGCCTCTCCCAGTCCGTGGCTGTAGTACAGCATCGAGGTCACTCCGTCGAACCGGAATCCGTCGAATCGGAATTCCTGCATCCAGTATTTGCAGTTGCTGAGCAGAAAGTGCACCACGTCGTCTTTTCCGTAGTCGAAGCACAGACTGTCCCATGCAGGGTGTTCCCTTCTGTCGCCTCCGTAGAAGTATTGGCAGGGGTCTCCTGCAAGGTTTCCCAGCCCTTCGGTCTCGTTTTTCACGGCGTGGCTGTGCACGATGTCCATTATCACAGCAATTCCCATCCCGTGTGCCGTGTCGATGAGCGACTTTAGTTCTTCGGGTGTTCCGAAACGGCTCGACGGTGCGAAGAAACTGCTCACGTGGTAGCCGAAGGATCCGTAATACGGGTGCTCCTGTATTGCCATTATCTGAATGCAGTTGTATCCGTCTTTCTGTATTCTGGGCAGCACGTTGTCTCTGAATTCCGTGTATGTGCCCACCTTTTCGGCGTCCTGTGCCATTCCGATGTGGCATTCGTATATGAGTAGCGGCGATTTGCATGGGGCGAATTTGTTTTTCTTCCACACATAAGGTTCGGGGTTCCACACCTGTGCCGAGAATATCTTGGTTTCTTCGTCCTGCACCACTCTTTGTGCCCATGCCGGTATTCTCTCTCCGTCGCCTCCTTGCCAATACACGTGCATCTTGTAGAGGTCGCCGTGTTTCATCGCCTTTTCAGAGAGTTTGAGTTCCCAGTTTCCCGTTCCCTCTATTCTTCTGGCTCTGTATCTTTCGTCCTCCGTCCAGTTGTTGAAGTCGCCCACGAGATAGATGTCGGTTGCGTTCGGCGCCCACTCTCTGAACACCCATCCGCGCTTCATCTTGTGTAGTCCGTAGTAGTCGTGTCCGCTGGCGAATGCGGCAAGCGTCTTCTTTCCGTTGTTTGTCAGCTGGTTCTTTTTCCATTCCGCATGCTCGTGTCTGCCACGTATGGCGTCTTCGTATGGTTCGAGATACGGGTCTTTCTGCACGATGCCTATATGTCTGGGCTGGTCCTTTTTCGCCGTTGCCGTTTTCCGCGAATCGGCTTTCGTTGTTCTGCTTGCCATGATTTACTGATAGTTGTTTCGTTAGTTGATGTTTATCCTCCTCTCATTGTTCCGCTGTATGCAGGCGTCATGCCAGCACTTTGAATATAGCCTTCTTGAACTGAGGTTCTTCCGACACGCATGGTGCATGGCCGTCTTGCGGGAAGAATATTGCGAATTCCCCAGGCTTGCATGTGAGATATGTGTCGGCGAGGATAGCGTATTTCGTGATATCTTTCTCTTCGTTGTATTCCTCTTCTGGCAGGTTGCATAGTGGTGTGTATCCGAATGTCTCTTCTGCCGAGAGCGGAATCTGTATGTCGATCATCCTCTTGTGTGTCTCCAGCTTTGCCTCTTGTTTTGTCTTGCCCTTTGCGGTCTGTATGTTGACGAAGAGGTCTTTGTCCTTGATGAAGTGCTTTCCTTCCTCGAGAGTGTTGAGGTCGTTTGCTTTGATGAATTCCACCACGTCCTTGAAGAGCGGGTTGAGTGTCGCGTACTTCTCCAGGTTGTCGATTGTGTCAATTACCATGATGCTTTGTTTTTTTGTTAGATTTGTCGTTTGTCCGTCGCTCCGTGTTTGGGGCTCCGTTGTTGTTCGTTTTCCGTTTGCGCTGCGTCATTCCGGGCTGGCGGCCTCTTTGCCTTTCAGTCATTGGGTTTCCTGTTCCTTTCAGCCATTGGTCCCTCAGTCCTTCGGCAGTCGGTTTTCCGTGCCTTTTTGTTACAGCTCTTTGATTGTCAGGACTTTCTGCCCATCCTGTACATCTCCTGTGCGGTGATGTTTCCGTTTCGGTCTTTTATGATGAACTTTCCGTCTTTCAGGTCGTCCTTATATTCTCCTTCGGTCCTTTTGCCGTCTTTGTCCACTTCTATTGAGTTTCCGTTGCGTTTTCCGTTTTTGTATACTCCTTTGAATTTCCTTCCGTCGGCAAAGTGGATTATCATCGTTCCGTTCTGCAGTCCGTCTTTGAATTCGCCTTCAAACACGTCGCCGTTTTTCTTTGTCAGCTTTCCGTGTCCGTTCTGCTTGTCTTGCTTCCATGAGCCCACATACACGTCTCCGTTTTTCCATGCGAAGGTGCCGTTTCCTTCCATGTTCCCTTCGTTGAAGTGTCCTGTGTATTTGTCTCCGTTGGCGAATCTGAATATCCCTTCTCCAGTGCGTTTGCCGTGCAGGTAGTCTCCTTCATACACGTCTCCGTTTCTGAATCTGTATATACCCTTGCCGTTCTGCATGTCTTCGAGCCATTCACCTTCATACACGTCTCCGTCGGAGTATTTGTTCACTCCCTTTCCCGAGCGCATGTTGTCGAGCCACATTCCCTTGTATGTGGTGCCGTCGCCCCAGTCGAAGAACCCTTCGCCGCATTTCTTGTCGTCTTTCCATTGTCCGTCGTAGTATGCTCCGCTGGCGTAGGTGTATCGTCCTTTTCCGTTACGTTTGTCGTGATACCAGTTTCCGTCGTATTTGTCGCCGTTGTAGTAGTACATCACTCCATGCCCCTCCTGGTAGTCTCTGAACCAGAGTCCGTCGTATTTGTTGTTGTTCATGAAGTGGTATGTTCCCTTGCCGTGCTGCTGGTCCTGATACCATTGTCCTTCGTATTTCTCTCCGTCGGAGAATGTGTACACGCCGAATCCCTGGCGTCTTCCCTTCACGTATTCGCCTTCATAGGTGTCCCCGTTCTTATAAATGGCGTTTCCTTTGCCGTTGGGTTTTCCCGCGAGCATCTCCCCTTTGTATTGCCCTCCGTCTTTGGTCACACATGAGCCGAGCGTTATCTTCTGTGCGAAGCCTGCCAGCGGCATGAGGGATATCAGTAGTATGTATAATTTTTTCTTCACTTTAGGTCGCTTTAAAATTTACTCCAAAGGTAATGATAATTTTCGAGACAGCCAAATGTTTTCAGCTTTTTTCATAATAGCCGGTCCTGTCGATACTAGAGCTGCGTCTCCTTGCTTCAGACTGCCTTTGGGGTTTGGAGCGACAAGCCTTCCTCTTGTGGAAGGACGAATCTTGTTTGGCTTTTAACCCAAATCGGTCATTAGGGCTTGCTTGGATTTTGGAATTTTAGAAGAGTGGATTTTGTTTGGCTTTTAATGAGTAATAGCTGACTGATGCGAATTAAAAACAGGCAAATGACGCCTTATAAAAAAACAAAAGACTGCTAGCAGTATTAAAATGCTACATTGAACGGCCTAATGACCGTTTGGGTTTAACTGAATCTCCTGATAGCCAACGAGTTGGTCTGTCCTGTCGCCTTGTCCTCTGTAATATACCAACGCCTGGTATTTGTTTTCCGTCTGATAGAAGTTCCCTTCTGACGGGGAGGTCTTCATGGTGGTGTCGCTGCTCTCCATCAGGTATTGGTATGAGTAGTAGCCCTGCTTCAGCAGGATGGCGGCCTCGTAGCGCCGTTTCTCCTCGTTGTATTCCATTTTGTATTCGGGCAGGAAGCGGTTGTATGTCCATTCGCCGTTCAGATAGATGTCGCCGGGGTATCTTTGCTTGCTGTCGAGCGTGAAGTGCACGTACATGTAGTCGCACGTGTTCTCGTTCTCTATGTTGTCGCTGTTTCTGATATAGAAGGCTCCGTTGGCGTCTTCGTCGTAGAGATAGTTCGGCCTGGGCACGTCGGCGAACACGTGTGCGTGGTAGTTCTCCCCGTCCCACGATATCTCGTCTATCCCCATCGTGGCGTGTGATGTGGCGAGGGTTTCAAACTTGTGGTATTCGTTTCCCGCCTCGAAGATGAGCTCCCTGTTGTGCCGCCATTCCAGTCCGCTTGGCGTCTTGTATTGTGGCTGTGCGTTGCGTATGGCGTTGTCCCATCTCCTGTTCTGCATCACCACGGTCTTTATCTGTGTCTCGGGGTCGGCCACTCTCAGCGCGTTGTACGACAGCTTCATGGAGATCTGCTGGTGGGCGAGGTTGGTGTCGATGTCGGTATTTGTGGTGGCGCCCATAGATATTCCCGCCTTCGGGTCTACCACCATGAAGCATGCCGTGAGCACCTCTTCGCCCGTGTCTCCGTCGGCAACCGTGACCTTGTAGTTGCCGCTGAGCTTCAGTCTGCATTTCTCGTTGGGTATGGAGAAGGCGTAGTGGGTGTAGTCCACGTTTGTGTTTATGGATTCCGTGATGTCGTCTATCGTGTTGTCTTCGGCAAATCCTTCTATGTAGTCGCTTGCGAAGAGCTGCTCCGACGGCGACCAGTCGGCTTCACAATGGGTGATGCTGTAGGTGTAGCGGTGGTATGTGTGTGTCAGGTCGTCGAATGATATGTTTATCCTGTTCTGGCTTGGATTGTCAGAACGGAGTTTCATTATCGGGAGCGCGAGCCATTTGTCGCCGCACACCACTTGCAGCGTCTTTATCCCTGCCTTGTGTATCACGTTGTATTGGGCGCGGGAGACCAGGCTGAGAGCTAGGAGCGGGACCAGAAGGATTGTTCTTTTCATGTTTTCTTTATTCTTTATATAGAGCAGGGGGTTCCGGTGTGGAGGAGTGGCGGAATCCTGCGGCAGTAATTATGGCTGCTGTCAGCGGCTGAGCAGCTGCTCGATCACTTCCGGGTAGTGTTCGTATTCTAGTGCGTGCACCTTGCGGGCGATGTCGTCGGCGGAGTCTTCGGGCGAGAGTGGGGTGGTGTACTGTTTCAGTATCTGTCCCTTGTCGTATTCGTTGTTCACGAGATGGATTGTTATTCCGCTTTCCTTTTCGCCGTTTTCCTTCACTGCCTTGTGCACGTTGTCGCCATACATGCCCTTTCCGCCGTATTTCGGCAGCAGCGACGGGTGTAT
Organism: Prevotella pectinovora; assembly: GCF_000834015.1. GTDB lineage: Bacteria > Bacteroidota > Bacteroidia > Bacteroidales > Bacteroidaceae > Prevotella > Prevotella pectinovora. The sequence continues at coordinate 17,187 of NZ_JXQI01000026.1, forward strand.
GTTGACTATCCTGTTCTTGTAAGCCTCCGTGAGGTAGTCGGGCAGGAGGAGCATGAATCCTGCGAGGATTATGTGTGATATGTTGTGGCCGGCCAGCAGGGGCAGCACTCTGGAGCTGTCTTTGAATCCCTCTTTGTTCACTATTTCCACGGGCACTCCGAATTTCTCCGCCCTCTTTATCACCTGTGCACTCTTGTTGTTGCACACCACGAGAGCCACGCACACCGTTTCCGAGTTCTCGAAGTATCTGATTATGTTCTCGCAGTTTGTTCCGTTGCCGGATGCGAATATGGCTATGTTCTTCATATTGGGTAAATGATATTATGATTATATTATGTTAGGTTTGGCTGGGCAACCGTCCAGACGGTCGTCCTGCCGTTAGTTTTCATTGCAGCTTGCCCTTGCGGGCGGTTGGGTTTCAGTCGTCCGGGTCGTCGTCGTATTCGTCGAATCCGAACATTGCAGGCTCTATGAAGGCGTCGAGGCTGCGGCGGTCTTTCTTCGTGGGGCGTCCTGTGCCACGGGCTCTGTCCACGAATCCGCTTATCCTGCTCATTTCCAGTATCTCATACTGTTTCGGGTCGGTCACGTTCTCGTAGATGTCCTGTATGAGTTTTGCGCCCACGCGCTTTTCAATACATTGAAGTATCTTGAACGAATAGGTTATCGGCGGTTTTTTTTCCCTCACCCTCTCTCCCCCTTTTACGATGTGGGAAGGGTTCACGTTGGTTCCGTTTTTCGTGACGCGGCTGTTCTTGCAGGCATCGGCAGCCAGCGACCTGGTCTTGAAGATCCTTGCCGCCCACAGCCATTTGTCTATTCTCGCAGACTCTTGCATGTTTCCTTATTTCTTGTGGTTAAACTGGTTCATCGTTATGTCAATGCCGGCAAGGGCGAAGCTCTTTATTATCTCGCACGAAGTCTTTATCGCCGGCTTGAGGGTTTCCATTTCCTCTGAATCATATCTGCCGAGCACCCATTCCACCTGCATTCCCCTGGGGAAGTCGTTGCCTATTCCCACTCTGAGGCGTGCGTATTTCTGCGTGCCCATCACCGACTGTATGTTTCCCAGTCCGTTGTGTCCGCCGTTGCTTCCGCTGCCTTTCAGTCTGAGGGCTCCCAGTGGCAGAGACAGGTCGTCCACCACCACGAGCAGGTGCTCCATGGGTATGTTCTCCTTGTTCATCCAGTATCTCACGGCGTTGCCGCTGAGGTTCATGAATGTGGTAGGCTTCAGCAGAAAGAGTTTCCTTCCCTTCACCGAAGTCTCAGCCACGAATCCGTATCTCTTGTCGTCGAAAGAGGCTCCAGCCTCCTCAGCCATGGCGTCTACCACCATGAATCCCGTGTTGTGTCGTGTTCCCGAATATTCGCTGCCGGGGTTTCCCAATCCTACAATCAAGAATTTTTCCATTACGTATTGCTTTAAACTCCAAACGGTCATTATGCCGTTCAATGTGATATTTTATAACTGCTTGTTGCCTTTTGCTCTTTATAAGGCGTCTTTTGCTTGTTTTTAATTTGCAATAGCTCGTTATTACTGATTAAAAGCCAAACAAAATCCACTCTTCTAAGAAATCAAAATCCAAGCAAGCCCTAATGACCGATTTGGGTTGAATCTAAAAAAAGGTGATTCCAAATTAAAATTCAGAACCACCCCGTGATAAATTTCTTTTCTTGCTAAATCTATGGCATTATGCCTCAGCCTGGCTTGCAGCGATAGACTTACGTGTAGCCTTGATTGAGCAAACCACAACGTTCTTGCTTGTTGCCATCTCAAGACCCTCGAAGTGCAGGTCGCCAACCTTGATGCTCTTGCCGATAGTCATGGCAGTAACGTCGATGTCGAGATGCTCAGGAATAGCCTGGTATTTCGCTGTAACGTCGATCTTGCGGATAGAGAGGTTCATACGTCCACCGTCGCGTACACCCTGTGCCAGACCGTTGAGCTTGACAGGGATGCCCACAGTGATAGGCTTCTGGTCGTTAACCTCGTAGAAGTCAACGTGAAGGAGGGCGTCTGTTACCGGATGGAACTGAAGTTCCTTGAGAATCGCAGTACGCTCCTCGCCGTCGATGACGAGCTTGATAACGTAGATGTGTGGAGTGTAGACGATCTTTCTCAACTCGCTCATAGGACAAGCGATTGACAATGCTTCAGGAGCGCCGTCAGCGTTCTTTGCCTCACCGTAGAGGTTGCATGGAATCAGACCTTCCTTACGCATAGCCTTGGCTGCCTTCTTGCCCAAATCAGTTCTCTTCTGGCCTTTTACTTCAATTTCTTTCATAATTGTGTTACTCTAAATTAAGTTGTTAATAATTAATGCTTAATTCACCATCACACGAGAATTCTATTCACGTAGTGCTCGAAAAAGCGGTGCAAAGGTATTTCTTTTTTGATTAATACGCAAATATTATAAATAAAAATAGATAAAACACCGTGGTTTTCTTGCAAGTACCGCATAAAATAAGTATTTTTGCATCGGTTTTTTTTGAAATACACGTTCATTTTAATATTATAAGATGATAAACAGAGAATTGATAAGGATAAAAATTGTCCAGTTAACCTACGCATATTATCAAAACGGTAACCACAACATGGATAATGCCGAGAAGGAGCTGCTGTTCAGCCTCTCCAAGGCATACGACCTGTATAATTGTCTGCTGTCCCTGATTGTAGCTGTTTCCAAAGAGTCGCGCCTGCGCTATGAAGTGGAGCTCTCCCGTGCAAAGAGAGAAGGCACACCTCTGCCCTCAGGCAAGTTTGCAAACAACAAGTTCGCCCTTCAGCTCGAAGCTAACAAGCAGCTCAACGAGTATCTCGAGAATCAGAAGCAGACATGGGACGACAGCGTGGAGTTCGTGAGAAACCTGCTCACACAGATAGAGCAGAGCCGGATTTATGCCGACTATGTGGCTGACGAGACCGACTCGTATGAAGCCGACCGCGAGGCGTGGCGCAAGCTCTACAAGGTAATCATCATGGACAACGACAACCTTGACGCCATGCTCGAGGAGAAGAGTCTCTACTGGAACGACGACAAGGAAATCGTGGACACCTTCGTGCTCAAGACCATCAAGCGCTTCGATCCGGCAAACAAGGAACTGCAGGAGCTCCTGCCGGAATATAAGGACGAGGAAGACAAGGAGTTCGCCGTGAAGCTCTTCCGCGCCACAATCCTCAACGCCGACCAGTATCAGCGCTTCATGAGCGAGACCTCGCGCAACTGGGACTTCTCGCGCCTGGCTTATATGGACGTGGTGATAATGCAGATAGCCATTGCAGAGATGATGAACTTCCCGAACATACCGGTGAACGTGACCATCAACGAATACGTTGACCTGGCGAAACTCTACAGCACTCCGAGAAGCGGCTCCTATATCAACGGAATGCTCGACGCCATCGCCCGCTACCTCATCGACACAGGCAAGATGATGAAGGTGATGCCGACAAGATGACGCATCCGTAATTCAGCACGCATAACGGCTGGCATATAAACAGGCAAAGCGCCTGGCATTAAAACAGGTAAAGTGCTTGACATTAAAACAGGCGAGACGCCCAAAAACAGACAAACGATTAACATTTAAAACAAACATAACAGTAAATTATGAACACAACAATGTTTTTGGCTGCCCAGCAACAGGGTGGAGGCAGCATGCAGTTCCTTATAATGATGGTGGTGATCTTTGCCATCATGTATTTCTTCATGATTCGTCCGCAGCAGAAAAAGCAGAAGGAAATACGCAATTTCCAGAACTCGCTGCAGGAGGGCTCAAAGGTGGTGACAGGCGGAGGAATCTACGGCACCATCAAGAAAGTGGACATCGCTACAGGCAAAATCGAGCTCGAAATCGCAAAGGGCGTGGTTATAACAGTTGACAAAGGTTCTGTATTTGCTGATGTCGCAGCTTCTGCAACCGTCAGCAAGGAAAAATAATGAAACGCATCCTGAAAAGTATATACAGTATAGTCAGAAACTCCTTTTTCAATATCGTGAACAAGGAGTTCCTGATTTTTTTGTTCTTCCTCGCCCTGAGCGGAGCGTTCTGGCTGTTGTTGGCCCTGAACGACACCTATGAGAAAGAACTCAGGATTCCCGTGCGCATCGTGAACATACCTAAAAACGTGGTACCGACGAGCGACACCGAAGACACAATAAAGGTGACTGTGAAAGACAAAGGCTATACTCTATGTACATATATATATGGTGACAAACTGAAAAGGATAGACATACCCTTCTCTTCATACATCAAGAACAAGGGGTATGGCTCCGTGTCTGCGTCGGAACTCACCAAGCTGATCTATGCCGAACTATACAGTTCGTCGAAGGTGACAGGAGTGAAGCCCGACAAGCTGGAATACTTCTACAATTACGGAATGCACAAGCGGCTGCCCGTAAGGCTGGCTGGAAACATACAGGCTGACGCAAGCTATTATCTGGCGAAGATAGAATTCTCGCCCGATATGGTGGATGTTTACGGCAGTCAGAAAATGCTCGACAGCATAAAGTACATCTACACAGAGCGGATCAATATCAAAAACCTCAAGGACACCATCAGACGCGACCTTGACCTCATGGAAATAAGAGGAGTGAAATGCGTGCCCTCCCGTGTCAGAATGGCTGTCTATCCGGATGTGCTGACCGAGGAAAGTGCAGAGGTTCCCATCTCGGCGCTCAACATGCCGGAGGGAAAGGTGTTGAGAACATTCCCGTCGAGGGTTAAAGTGGTCTTCACCGTTGGCGCGAGCATCTTCAGAACCATAAACACCAACAAGTTCAAGGTGGTGGTAGACTACAACGAGATTCTCTCAGCGCCTTCTGACAAATGCACGCTCAAGATTGCATCCGTGCCGCATGGCGTGAAGAATGCGCATACCGAAATAGAACATGTGGACTACCTCATTGAAGAACAGTAGCGGAAAAGAAAGTCATAAATACCACAGGAACTCCCTTTCTGGCAGCTATTATATAAATAGATAGAATATTGACAGCGGCTATTAGAGAGCATGTATAGCCCTTCGATGGTGGCTGTCTATAATAATGGAGACAATTATGAAAGCAGCCATTACAGGCGGAATAGGAAGCGGAAAATCATACGTCTGCTCCTTGTTGAAAAGCAGGGGGATAGAGGTCTACGACTGCGACAGCGCAGCCAAACGCATAATGCGCGAGTCGTCATCCGTAAGAAAGGCTTTGACAGACCTGATAGGACAGGATGCCTATGCAGACGGAAAGCCCGACAAGGCTGTCATCTCAAAGTTTCTTCTTGACGCCGAAGACAACAAGAAAAGGATTAACGCCATCGTGCATCCCGCTGTGGCCGACGATTTCAAAGCCTCGGGACTTCAATTCATGGAGTGCGCCATCCTCTTCGAGAGCGGATTCGACAAGCTCGTGGACTGCGTGGTTTGCGTATCGGCACCGATAGAGGTGAGGGTGGACAGAATCATCGTCCGCGACTCTATAACGCGAGAGAAGGCAAGAGAATGGATAAACTGCCAGATGAGTCAGGAGGAGATGGAGGCTAAAAGCGATTTCGTTATCCTCAACGACGGCAGCAAACCTTTGGAACCGCAGATTGACGACGTGCTGGCGGCTTTGCGCCTACGCTGAAATCTGAACGTCTGCTGATGTGTCAAGTCCCTATGACATCGTCGGGACGATAATGAGAACTTATTAATTAATTATTAAACAAATATTTGAAATGGATTTTACAATTTTGTCAGTTTCCGGAAAGCCCGGACTTTATAAGCTTGTGTCAAGTTCAAAGATGAACCTTATCGTTGAAGCCTTGGACGAAACCCATCGCCGCCTGCCAATCTTCGCAAGCGACAGAGTGACAAGTCTTTCCGACATCGCCATGTATACAGTGGCTGAGGATGTTCCATTGATGAATATTCTCGATTCTGTGCTCCGCAAGGAGGACGGAAAGGTATGCTCGCTCGACTACAAGAAGTGTGGCAAGGACGAACTTCACGCTTATTTTGCCGAAATTCTTCCTGACTACGACCGCGACAGAGTTCACGACAGCGACATCAAGAAGCTTCTCCAGTGGTATAACATCCTGGTTTCCAACGGTGTGACGAATTTCGTTGACCCTGAGGAAAATGCAGAAGAGGCTACAGAAGCTGCTGAGAAGGCTGAGTAAACCAAAATATAGTCTACGATAACAAAGTCTACGACAATAATAGTCTACGGCAACAATATGCTTCGACCACATAGTCTTTTAACATATTAGTCCTCGACTATTAAAGTCAACGACCTGGATATTCATTGAAATTGAGATATGAAACGCTCTGAACGTTATGAAGCTGTCTTGAGACATTTTGCGGAAGTTTCTCCACACGTCACCACGGAACTGGAATTCGGCAGCGTCTTCCAACTGCTTGTGGCTACAGTCCTGAGCGCCCAATGCACAGACAAGAGGGTGAACCAGGTGACGCCGGAATTGTTCAGGCATTATCCTGATGCGGCGGCAATGGCAGAGGCAGATCCTGAAGATGTGCTTTCGTTTATCAGCAGCATTTCATATCCCAATTCCAAGGCAAAGCACCTCGTGGAACTCTCGGTGGCCATACAGGAGAAGTTTGGAGGGAAGGTCCCTTCGGCACTCGACGATCTCACCAGTCTGCCGGGTGTAGGGCGCAAGACCGCCAACGTGCTGCTTGCCGTTGCCTTTTCAAAGGCTGCAATGCCCGTCGACACCCATGTCTATCGTGTGAGCCACAGAATGGGGCTTGTGCCGAAATCTGCTGCCACTCCATTGGCGGTGGAGCGGTGTCTGACGAAAAACATCCCTGAAGCGTTGCTGGCCGACGCTCATCATTGGCTCTTGCTCCATGGCAGGTATGTCTGCACAAGCAGAAAGCCGCATTGCGAGAAATGTCCCTTTAAAGGGTTCTGCCCCAAAATCATGGATTTCAAGGGCTATTAGTCATCAGAGGCGGTCTGCTTGTTTGCTCGTCAATAACCGCAAGTTTGTTGCTTGGGTATAGGGCGTTTCTGCATTGTAAACCGGTGAAACGCCTGTTCATAACTTGTTGGTTTGAAGTTGTGTTTATATGGAAACTTCAATTGGTTATGCAATTGTCTAATATATTCAATTGCCTATATTTCAATTGCAAATAAACTCGATTGTCAAGATCTTCTTTGTGTTTCCAGAAATCCTCAACCTGTTGTCCAGGCGTTGGCCTATAAGCCATAGGATGTTGTTTCCGGCATCTGTCATGACAAGCTGTTTCTCTTTGTCGAAGAATGCCATTTTCCTGTCTGTCAGATAGTCGCTGACAAGCTTCTTTCCTGTCATTCCGAAGGGGATGAACCAGTCGCCCTGGGTCCAACGGCGTATTCTGAGAGGAAATTTCACTTTCGAAGCATCTGCGCTTATGGTAAACTGGCTTCGGCTTGGCGTGAATCCCTCTTCTGTGGTTTCCTCCTTGATTCTTACTTTCGTGGTCTCGTTGATAATGTATGTGCCGCTTTCGGGCAATATGAAAGGCTTCTCATTTCTGCTGTCCTTGTCTTCATTCCGTTCTATCACGAGAAAACCGCGGTCTGCAACGAGTCTGTGGGTGTCGGAAGAGAAGATGCTTCCGTTCTTCAGATTGTCCAGATTTGAGAATATGTCGTCTATGGTAGCCGATGAGAACGAGTGTCTTGAAAGGATGTGGTAGAGTGTGTATTCGGGAGACACCTGGCGCTTGAGCCTCTCTATATTGATGAATAGATAGTTGTCCTTTACTGCTGTAGAGTCCTCCGCAGCCTTTTCTATTGCGTGTTCAAACACCCTGTTGGCTTCTGTCACCCTTCTTGTAGTCTCAAACATCTTCTTGTCTGCCGAAGGGTTTATTCCCCTTATCAGAGGCATGACGTCGAGTCTGAGCATGTTTCTCTTCACGTCGTTCACGAGGTTTGAACTGTCTGTGATGTAAGTCTGCCCCCTTTCCTTCAGATAGTCTTCTATCTCGTTGCGGGAGACACAGAGCATGGGTCTTGTCACATGTCCGTTTTTGGCTGCTATTCCCGTCACGCCCTTTATTCCCGTACCTCTTATTATGTTGAGCAACATGGTTTCCACGCTGTCCTCCATGTGGTGGCCTACGCAGATGCCTGCCGCCCCCATGTCCTCTCTGAGCTGCTTGAAATAGCTGTAGCGCAGATTCCTTGCCGCCATCTCTATGCTTATCCCGTGGAGCGAGGCATACGACCGGGTGTCGTAATGGGTGATGTGGAGCATGACATTCTCTTTCTCGCAAAGCCTCTTGCAGAAATCTTCGTCCCGGTCAGACTCTTCTCCTCTGAGCCTGAAGTTGCAATGTACGGCCTCCACTCTGTATCCCAGATCTTTCAGACATAGCAATAGTGCCACGCTGTCGGCTCCTCCCGACAGCGCGACAAGGTATAGTCCGTCTGCCTCCATCAGCTTTTCTTCCTTTATGAATCTGCTGACGCTATTTAGAAAACTTTTCAAGATACGGTTGTCTTTTCTATATGTTATTCCACATGCTGCAATTAATCACATACAGCAATTAATCCACATGCAACATATTGTTCACCATGCAACTAATTATTCCACATACAACACGAGACCCTTGAGGTATTCTCCCTCCGGGTGGTAGATGTTGATAGGATGGTCAGCCGGCTGGTGCAGCTGATGCAGTATCCTCACGTTTCGTCCTGATATGGCAGCTGCAGTGAACACGGCATTCCTGAAATTGTCTTTCGTCACTACCTGTGAGCAGCTGAATGTGAACAGTATTCCGCCATGCTTGATACGCTCAAAAGCCTTTACGTTCAGTCGTGTATAGCCTTTCAGGGCATTGTGTAGGGCGGCTCTGTGTTTGGCAAAAGCCGGTGGGTCGAGCACTATGAGGTCGTAGAAATCCTCTGCGTTGTCAAGGAATTTGAATGCGTCCTCACAATAAGCCTGATGCCTCTCATCGCCAGGGAAGTTGAGTTCCACGTTGGCGTTGGTCAGGTCTATTGCCTTGGCGCTGCTGTCAACGGAGTGTACGAGGTTTGCTCCTCCTCTCATGGCATAGAAGGAGAAGCCTCCTGTGTAGCAGAACATGTTGAGCACGTTCTTCCCCTTTGCGTATTTCTCAAGCAGACTGCGGTTCTCTCTCTGGTCAACGAAGAATCCTGTCTTCTGTCCTTTCAGCCAGTCAACATGGAATTTCAGTCCGTTTTCCACTGCCGTATTGTCGGTACAGCCTCCGATGATGAAGCCGTTTTCCTGTCCGAGGTCTGCCTTGTAGGGTAGGGTGGTCTCGCTCTTGTAGAACACGTTCTCTATCCTTCCGTTCATCACCTTCACCAATGCTTCGGCAATGTCCGTTCTGTTGATGTGCATGCCAACGCTGTGGGCCTGCATCACGGCAGTCTTTCCGTAGCAGTCTATCACCAGTCCCGGCAGGCTGTCTCCCTCGCCATGAACAAGTCTGTAGGTGTTGTTCTCATAGTTGTCGGCAATTCCGATTGCCAGTCTCATCTTCAGAGCCTCTGAGAGGCGCTCTTCCCAGAAGTTCCTGTCGATGGATCGCTCCTCAAACGACAACACTCTCACGGCAATACTTCCTATCTGGTAGTGGCCTACGGCTATGAATTTATCTTCCGACGTGTACACGTTCACCGTGTCGCCGTCTTCTATACTTTCGTCCATCTTTGCTATGGCACCAGAGAAAACCCAAGGGTGGAAGCGTTTCAAGCTTTCTTCTTTCCCTCTTTTCAAATAAACAGACTTGTATTGAGTCATACTATAATCGAATTCTATATTATATTATTTTTATGTTAATCCCACAAACGGTCATCAGTCAGTTACTCCCACTGACTGTCATCATGCCGTTAATCCCACGAACGGTCATCATACCGTTGGTTTCACAAGCGGTCATTAAGCCGTAGGTGAAATACTTTATGCTTGCTTCTTTGCCATTGCCTCTACTGTCTCTTCTGCCGGCTTCACGATTCTCAGTTCGAAATCCTTGTTTCTCTCCAGCCTCATCAGCTCGTCGTATAGCTTTATGCATGCCCAGGCGTCTGTTGCGGCATACACCTTCTGCTTGTCCGTCAGTATGTCCGCCTCCCAGTTCGTGAGCCGTTGCGCCTTGCTGATTTTCAGTCCGAAGAAGTTGGCGTAAAGTTTCTGCAGACTCAGGTCCTCCACTCCGATTTCTCCCACATGCTTCTGCAGGTCGATGAAGTTGCCCGGCTTGAATTCAGCCCTTTTGTGCAGCGATATTATGTCGTCGTGTAGCGAGAGTCCGATTTTCGGAATGCTCTCGTCCTCAAGCAGTCTTATTATTGATTTTGTCATGCCTGTGTTGTTCAGTCTGAACAGAAAGCAAGTGTCGTTTGTCGCCACTTGCAGCAGGGCAACCTTGTATTGCTTCCCCTTTCTGAAAGCAGGTCTCGTTTCGGTGTCAATGCCGAGAATAGGCTGTGTGAGAAGGTATTCCACTGCTCTGTCTGCATCTCTTTCGGTTGTTATGACGAAGATGCGTCCCTCAAAAACAGCCCTTGGCATTTCTGTCACTGCGTGTTTGTCGATTTTGTTATATATTACTTTTTTCATTCTCAAATATCAATGGACTTGCAAAATTAGAAAAAAAATATGAGTTTTTGCGTATTTCTTGCAATTTTCGGTTACTTTTGCATGAACATAAGCGTGAAATGGTTTCGCGCACTCATTAAAACAATCAATCAAGCGTAATAATGGCAAAGAAAAAGAAAGCGCAAAAACAAAGTTTTGCAGAAGTCATGGGAGTACAGATGCTACAAAATGATATCTTCAATTTCATATTCGGTATCATTCTGTTTGTCTGTTCCGTATGGCTTGTCGTGGCATTCATATCCTATTTCGCCACAGCGTCCATCGACCAGAGCCTTGTCATGGATATGCGTCCCGGCGACTGGTTTAGCAAGAACAGCGCCTTCCATAATGCCTGTGGTCCATTGGGCGCTTTGTTGTCGGATTTCTTCATTTGCCAATGCTTCGGCTATTCTGCCTTCATGATACCCGTATTCCTGTGTATCGTGGGTCTGAAACTCGTCAAGGCATACAATCCCAATCTGATAAAGACATTCTTGTGCTTCAGCGTCATAATGCTCTGGACATCAATATTTGCCACCAAGTTCCTCACGCCTCTTATCGGTGGCGAGGTGTATAATCCAGGAGGCGGACATGGAGAGTACTGTTGCCAGTGGCTTGAGAATGTTGTCGGACTGCCGGGACTTATCGGCATCCTCGTCTTGGTGGCTATCCTTTTCCTCACATATCTCAGTTCGGAAACGGTGATGGTGGTAAGGAAAATATTAAACCCCGTAAGCATGATTCAGAACCGCGTCGGCTTCTATGTCACCAACGCCAAGGGCGAGGGCGGAGGTAACGCCGCTTCTGATATGAATGACTCTGCACAATCCTCTGCTGTCTCTGCGGCTGCCGGTTCAGAGGCTGCTGAAACAGGCAAATACAGGGAGACTCTGAAGCAGACGGTGGACTTCAGCGACTCTGGTTCGCCGGTTGTCAACATCGTGCCTAATGATGATGCTGAGGAGACAGAGACAACGCCTCTGAATAATCCTGCCACACCTATACCGAAATCGAAAGAAACTTCAGATCCGAGCTTCACGATACGTCCGGCAGAGGGAGATTCCAAGTCGTCAACATCAAGGACTGTGGCTCCTGCCGGGAATCCTCTCGACACGCCAATCAACCCTAAGGAGCCTTGGCTCAACTATAAATACCCTACTCTCGACCTGCTCAAGAAATACGATGATGACGACCAGCCATATATCGACATGAAGGAGCAGACGGCAAACAAGAACCGTATCGTAGAGGTGCTCAGCAGTTTCGGTGTGCAGATAAAGACAATCTCTGCAACGGTAGGCCCTACAATCACCCTCTATGAGATAACACCTGCAGAGGGAGTGAAGATCTCCAGAATCAGAAACCTTGAAGACGACATCGCCTTGAGCCTCAAGGCTATCGGTGTGCGTATCATAGCTCCTATTCCAGGCAAGGGAACCATCGGTATAGAGGTGCCGAATGCAAAGATGAACATCGTGTCGATGGAGAGCATCTTGAATTCGGAGAAATTCCAGAAGACCAGTTTTGAACTTCCTATCGCCCTGGGCAAGACCATCACAAATGAAGTGTTCATGGTAGACCTCGCCAAGATACCGCATCTGCTCGTGGCCGGTGCAACGGGTCAGGGTAAGTCTGTCGGACTCAATGCCATCATCACATCATTATTATATAAGAAACACCCTAATGAACTGAAGCTTGTGCTCATCGACCCCAAGAAGGTTGAGTTCAGCGTGTATTCTTCCATCGCCAACCATTTCATGGCTATGGTGCCTGATGATGACGAACCTATCATTACCGACGTGAAGAAGGTGGTGCGTACGCTCAACAGTCTCTGCAAGCTCATGGACACCCGCTACGACCTTTTGAAGATGGCTGGAGCACGCAACATCAAGGAGTATAACCGCAAATACCTGAACCATCAGCTCCGCCTTACCGACGGACACGAGTTCATGCCATATATCGTTGTAGTAATTGATGAGTTCGGCGACCTCATCATGCAGGTAGGCCGTGAGGTGGAGCTTCCTATAGCACGTATCGCCCAGCTCGCTCGAGCCGTAGGTATCCACATGGTAATCGCAACCCAGCGTCCTACCACTTCAATCATCACCGGTAACATCAAGGCGAACTTCCCTGGACGTATGGCCTTCAAGGTGAGCCAGATGATAGACTCGCGTACCATCCTCGACCGTCCTGGCGCCAACCAGCTTATCGGTAGGGGAGACATGCTCTTCCTCAGCGGCAACGAGCCTGTGCGTGTGCAATGTGCCTTCGTGGATACTCCTGAGGTGGAGAGGATAAACCAGTATATCAGTTCACAACCAGGTCCTGTAGAACCTCTCGAACTTCCGGAGCCGGCATCCGAAGAGGGGGCAGAAGTATCTGGTGGCGGATTAGACGGTCATGCTCTCGACCCGTTGTTTGAGGAGGCAGCCCACGCTATAGTGATTACCCAACAGGGTTCAACTTCTATGATACAACGCCGCTTCTCTATCGGATACAATCGTGCCGGACGCTTGATGGACCAGCTCGAGAAGGCAGGCATCGTAGGGGCTGCACAAGGCAGCAAGCCTCGTGAGGTGCTTCTTGCCGATGAAAACAGTCTGGAGAACCTGCTCGTCTCTCTCAGAGGCTGATTATCAAAATAGGACATATATGACGAATAGGACATATATGACGGATAGGACATATATGACGGATAGGACATATATGACGGATAGGACATATATGACGGATAGGACATATAATAACAGACAAATAAAATTCAACGATTCATGAAACGTTTATTGTTAATATTCTCTCTTGTCATGGTCTTCTGCCTTTCTTATGGCCAGAACGCCAAGGAAGCCCGTAAGATACTCGACAAGACAGCACAGACGCTCTACAGCAAGTCTGGAGCCAAAGCCAACTTCAGCGCCTCCGGCAAGTTGGGCAACGTGAGTGGCACAGTAGCCGTCAAGGGCAACAAGTTCTATGCCTACACCCCGGCATCCGTAGTATGGTATGACGGTCGCACTCAATGGACATACATGAAAAAGTCTCAGGAGGTGAACATCAGTACTCCAACCGAGGCTCAGCAGCAGTCAATGAATCCATACAAGTTCCTGTATATCTACAAGAACGGCTACAAACTCTCCGTGAAGAAGCTGGGCAATGGATGGCAGGTACACATGGATGCCGTGAACAAGGGCCGCACGATAAAGGAGATGTATGTCACCGTGAGCAAGAGCTATCAGCTCCAGACAGTCAAGATGCGTCAGTCAAGCGGATGGACCACTATCCGCGTGTCCAACTTCCGTAAGGTCAATCTCTCAGATTCCCATTTCCGGTTCAACAGCAAGGAATATCCCAATGCTGAAGTTATCGACCTGAGATAATCCCCAACGGTCATTATGCGGTTTAACGCCCACGGTAATTTTGCCGTTTAAAGACATTTCATCAAGAATATGAACAAATTCCAGGTTTACCGTACTCTGCGTCGTCATGTCAGACTCTCAGAACGTCGCAATGTGGCTTTCGAGACCAACAGCATAGCCAAGTTCTTCATGATTCTTGGCGGTGTGATGCTCGTCTTGTATATGATGTTCATAGCCGTCCTGTTGTCGCTTATAGCCAACGACTCCACCACTTTCACGGCTCCCCAGTTCTTCTTCTCCATACTGCCGTTTCTGCTTGCTGTAGACTTTCTGGCTCGCTTTTTCATGCAGCACACTCCGTCTCAGATGGTGAAGCCCTATCTGCTGCTGCCTTTGCGGCGTTACGACTGCGTAGACTGTTTCCTTCTGTCGAGCGTCTTTTCTTATGGCAATCTCCTGTGGCTGTCAGTCACTGTGCCATTCTCTCTGATGAGCGTATTGTTCGGCTATGGCCTTTTCCCCACATTGTTTCTTGTGTTGGGCTTCCATCTGTTCATCGTGTGCAACAGTTTGTTCTATATGCTCTGCCGCACACTTGTCATAGAGCGAGCCTGGCTCATCCTGCTGCCTCTTTTTGTCTATGCTCTGCTTTTTATTCCATGGCCTGTAGGTGGCATCACCAAGCTGTTGTCCGTATATTCCGGCATCGGAACCCTTGTGGCAGACTGCAACCCCCTTCTGTTCCTTCTTCTCTTTGGTCTTCTGCTTGTCCTGTTCATGGTCAACAGAACGGTACAATACCGTTGCATAAAATCCGAGACACAGGCAGAAAAAGAACTCAATCTGCGCTCCATCTCCTCATTCGATTTCTTCGACCGTTTCAATCAGACCGGCGAATATCTGAAACTCGAGCTCAAGATGGTGCTCCGCAACAAGAACATGCGCAAGACATTCCTTCTGCAAATCGTTTTCGTGGTGATATTGAGCCTTCTGAACTCATTCACCGATATCTACGACGATGACTTCTCCACCCAGTTCTGGAGCGTCTATCCCTTCATCCTCGTCGGTGTCAACCACGTGCGCATAATGAGCTACGAAGGCAATTTCATCGAATGCCTTATGGTAAGGAAAGAGAATATCCGCAGTCTGTTGGAAGCGAAATATTACTTCTATTCCGTCGTTCTCCTTCTTCCCCTCCTGCTCATGCTCCCTACGGTGTTCACGGGCAAATACAGCCTCCTGATGCTCGTCTCGATGATGATATTCACAGCCGGACCGTTGTTCTGTCTGTTGATGCAGCTTGCCGTTACCAACAAGCAGACGCTTCCTCTCAACACCAAGCTTACGAAGAAGAGCGGTCTTGAAACCAACTATATCCAGGTGGTCTATGAGGTTGTAGCCCTTTTCGCCCCCTCATTCATCCTCCCTATGCTCAAGATGTTTTTCAGCGACACGATGACTTATATAATCCTGATGGCTGTAGGTCTGGCATTCATCTTCACCCATAAATACTGGATAAACAATATATACGTGCGCATGATGAAGCGGAAGTATGCCAACCTTGAGGGCTTCATGACTTCCCGATAGTGTAGTTTTGATACTAGTGTAAACGTTTACGATAGAAAGCCGGCTGGAGCATAATCTCTTTGCCGGTTTTTTTCTTATTTTTGCCGATGCAAATCAGAAACACTCCACGAGGAACACAAGCGTCCTCGATGTCTGTCGGACTTCTTTATGAAAGGACGATAATTATATAGAATTAATCTACCGAACTAATCTTTAAATTAAAAAATGAAAAAAAGAATCATTGCGGTTTCACTGGCATTGATGTCATTGTGCCTTTCGGCAAATGCTGATGTCGTGCAAACCCTGACCATCAACGGTCAGAAGGTTGAGAAAACCGTCACCCAGCTCACTTTCAGTGGCGACAACGTAGTGTTGCATTTCGAAGGCTCTGAGGAGTCATACGCATTAGACGATGTCGTGTTGGATTTCAGCGACGTTTCATCAATCAACAGTATCAACACTTTCAGGCTCAACGGTCTTGTTGACGGTCGTCTCGACATCTCCGGTCTTGCTGCAGGCACTCCGGTTGCTGTCTTCGACATCTCCGGTAAGAAGATTGCTTCTCTCAGAGCAGGCGAGGAGACCACACAGGTCAATGTCGGGGATTTCCGTTCGGGAGTCTACATCCTGAAGGCTGGCACGCAGATCGTGAAATTTGTAAAACGCTAAAACCATCACTACGAAATGAAAAAGTTACAATCAATACTCACAGCATTCCTGTGTATGCTGTTCGTCAGTGCTTCAGCACAGACAAAGAGTGACCTGACCACTAATCAAGGCTCACTCACTCCATCCACAGGCAACAACGTGCCGCTCAACGTGAACAAGAACCAGATGCGCCTCACGCTCACTTCAAACGACGTGAAGTATTACAACACCGAGTCTATATCATCCGTAGACATCAATGGCGGCAACATCACCATCAATCCTCTCAGCGGTTCAGCATCCGACGTGTATTCGGGCAATGTCAGCCGCATAGCCTTTGCCAAGGCAAAAGAGGGTGGTGAGAGCGGCGACATCAACAATCCTGCCGGAGCCATCAACATCACGGAGTCTAAGGGCTGGCTTGAGAGCGCCTATGCCAAATGGGCACCATTCTCCGGAGCAGAATCCTACAATGTGTATTGCAACGACAAGCTCATCGACAAGCAGCTCGTACGCCTCTATCCGTCGTATGTGCGTGCCGACGTGCTCGGTCTTGCTGCCGGAACATATTCGCTGAAGGTAGTTGCCGTTGACGCCAACGGAAACGAGATAGCCAGCTCGGCAAGCTACGTAACAAACCTGAAAGTGAAGAACTACAGTCGTGAGGGCTTCGCTCAGTTCAAGAGCGGCGCTAACGGCGTTGGAGCCTACAATACCGACGGTACGCTGAAAGCCGGAGCCAAGGTGTTCTACGTTACTGCCAAGACAGCCAAGACAATCTCTACCGATGTTGCCGGAGCCGGCACCTGTACCGGTATCCAGGCAATCATCGACGGTTATCAGAAAGGTCAGGACAAGACACCTGTCGCTTTCCGTTTCATCGGACTGGTGAAGAAGTCTGACCTCGACAAGGTGTCAAGCTCTGAAGAGGGTCTTCAGATCAAGGGCAAGGGAGAATACAGCGAGATGAACCTCACATTCGAGGGCGTGGGCGACGATGCCACAGTACACAGCTTTGGATTCCTCTGCCGCAACGCTTCGAGCGTGGAGTTCCGCAATCTTGCCATCATGCGCTGCATGGACGACTGCATCTCTCTCGACACCAAGAACTCCAAGATCTGGATACACAACATGGACTTCTTCTATGGTCCTAACGGAGGCGGCGACCATGCCAAGGGCGACGGAACAGTAGACCTGAAGGGCGACTCACAGTATCTCACCATTTCATACAACCGCTTCTGGGATACCGGCAAGAGCTCTCTCTGCGGTATGACAAGCGAGAGCAAGCCAAACTATATCACATATCAGCACAACTGGTTCGACCATGCAGACTCCCGTTGTCCGCGTATCCGCACTATGAGCGTTCACGTATGGAACAACTATTTCGACGGAGTGGCAAAATACGGTATCGGAGCTACAAGCGGTTCGAGCGTCTTTGCCGAGAACAACTATTTCCGTTCTACCAACAAGCCGATGCTCATCTCCAAGCAGGGTTCCGACGTGAAGTACGATCCCAAGGGCACATTCTCAGGTGAGGATGGTGGAATCATAAAGTCTTTCGGTAACGTATTCGCCGAGAAGACCTCCAACTTCTCATTCGTCACCTATCAGCAGGACAACGTGAACTTCGACGCCTACGAGGCATCGTCACGCGACGAGCAGGTGCCTTCGTCAGTAAAGACACTCCAGGGTGCCACTTCATACGACAATTTCGACACCAACGCCTCTCTGATGTATTCATACAAGGCTGATGCTGCAGAGGATGTACCTGCTGTAGTCACAGGCTTCTATGGTGCAGGACGCATCAACCACGGCGACTTCTCATGGGATTTCACAGGCAAAGACCAGTCATACGAATACGACTCAGCTCTCGGTTCAGCCCTCGACAACTACAAGACCACACTCGTGAAGATCTATGGCGAGGGAGGCAACTCCTCAGAGACAGGCGGCACACAGCCCGGTGGCGGTTCTGAAGGCGGTTCCGGCTCCCAGCCCGGTGGCGGCAGCACTACCGTAGAGGGTACCGTGCTCTGCACCTTTGAGGGCAAGACACCATCAAGCTCACTCTTCACTGTTACTGGCAACTACTCCACATCAAAGGGTACTGCCACTATCGACGGCACTACCTACAACACCTGTGTGAAGATGGAATCAACCACATCAATCACTTTCACACTTGCTGAGAGCATGAAGGCCACTTTCTATTTCGCCGACACCGAGACTGCCTCGTTGAAGGTAGACGGCGAGAAGAAGACTGCAACCGTGAGCTACTATACAGAGACTCTCTCTGCCGGCGCCCACGAACTGACGAAGGCAGATTCACGCAATCTCTTCGGAATAAAGATTGAACCTCTGAAATAACCCCAAAAACCGATTTGGGTTGAAAAAAAAAGAAACGGAGTGTTGTATATTCGCATATTTCAACACTCCGTTTGTTTTTTTTCTTTGTTTATTTTATTCCCAATCACATGCTTCCATACATCTTCAGAATGTCCGGCGAAGGCATTACGGCGTTCACCTCTTTTATCCACTCTCTGCAGCTGTCCGTTTCGCTAATGCTGCTGAATGTCGCTTCCATGCCGGTCATTCCCCACATCCGCTCGAAAGGTTCCCATTTGGGGCTTATCTGCAGTAGGGTGGCGATAGAGTCAGCCAGCAGCGTCGCCTTCTTGGCGTCGGGGTCTGCGGGCTTCAGATCCTCTCCCAGATATCCATACGCCATGAGTATTCCCCACAACACCTGTGCTTCGGGAGTGTCAAGTGGCTGTGCCACGATGTTCTCGCTTTCGTTTTTCATATTTAGTCTTGTTCTAATTTCTTTCTCTTATAGATTTATTCCCCGACGCTCGTCTTATGGTATGCCCCAAAATCCTTGTCTTGCGGAATGCTCCAAAACGCTTGTCTTGCGGTATGCCACAAAACGTTCGTCAGCCGGTCCTGTCATTCTCAGAGCAGTCCCATTCCTTTCAGCTTGGCTTCTATTGCAGCCACTCCTCCTTCCACGTTGCTCTCTATGTTGAGAGGCATTACGGGGTCGTGCAGCGACATACGCAAGAGCCACCAGCCCTTTTCCCCGTCGTCAGTGCAGCTCACTCTCAGTCCCTCGTAGTTGGGTTCCACGATAGTCCATCCAGCCATTCCTGCGACTTTCGCCTTCATGTCTTCCAATACTTCCGTTCCCTGCGCCTTGAAGTCGGGTTCCGTCAGCTTTATCCTTATCTCCTTGCTCTCCTTCGGCTGCTTGAGAGAGGCAATCATCTCGTCCAGACGCTTGCCCTGCCTGTATAGCTTAGCCGCATTTACGATGAGCTTTGCTGCCAGATAAGCTCCGTCGTCCAGGAAATGGTTCTCTCTCAGTGCTGCGTGTCCAGATGTCTCTATTGCAAGCCAGCATTCCTCACCGGTCTGGTTGAGCCTTATCCCCTCGTTTATCACGTTCTTGTATCCTCTGCGGAAGCGGTGGTGCCTGCCTCCCAGTCGGGTGATGAATTCAGCCAGTCCGTCACTCGTCACTGAGTCTGTCACTATCGTGCTCCCCGGGTGCTCCTCGAGTATCACCGATGCTATGAGCGCTATGAGCGCGTTTCGGTTTATGGGCTCCCCCTTGTGTCCGATGATAGCCGAACGGTCCACGTCGGTATCGAATATCACTCCCATGTCAGCCTTGCTCTCTTCCACAGCCTTGCATACCGAAGCCATAGCCTCTGCGTTCTCCGGGTTCGGTATGTGGTTAGGGAAGTGTCCGTCCGGCTCCAGAAACTGGCTTCCCTCGGTCTTGGCTCCCAATGATTTGAGTATCTTCTCGAAGAATCCTCCGTTTCCGTTTCCTGCGTCCACAATGATGTGCATTCCCTTCAGCGGTTGAGAGAATTCGTCGGCGTTCACTCCCTGGCAGATATAGTCGGCGATATGCTTTGAGTATATGGTCATGAAGTCGAGCGTCTTGCAGCTGCCTTCAGCTCCGTCGTATGCATATTCTCCGCTTTCGGCTATGTCGAGAATCGATGTTATGTCTTTCTTGTCGAGACCTCCCTTGGGTGTGAAGAATTTCAGTCCGTTGCGGTTGAACGGCAGATGGCTTGCCGTCACCATCACTGCAGCAGTGGCTTTCAGTTGCTCGCTGATGGTGGTCATAAACATAGCCGGCGTTGACGCCAGCCCGCAGTCCACCACGTTTGCTCCCGCCTCTTTGGCTCCCTTCACGAAGGCTCCTTTAATCATGTCACCTGAAATGCGGCAGTCCATTCCCACGGTGATTGTGGGTGTGTTTGTGCCTGTGGTTTTTCTGGTCCAGCAAACGAAGGATCTGGCGATAGTCTCCACCGCCTCTTCCGTGAGGTTCACGTGCTCTCCTTCAATACCTTCGAGAGCCACTCCTCTTATGTCCGAACCATTCTGTAGTTTTTTCCAATTCATAGTCGTGTAATTTGTGAATACCTATTATATATATGTTTTGAATAGTTGTGCTTATATTGTCTTATGTCGTTCATGATTGTTTGGAAACATCGTTGCGTATATGTTTTCAATGGTCATTGCCCGTACTGTCATGGGCTGCGGATTCATGTGGCCGCAATCATGGATTCATCTGCCCGGATGGGCTTTTGTTCTGGCATAGGTAGTAATTCGTGTGCAAAGATACGATTTTTTGTCAAGATTGCCAATCATGCGGTGGCTTTTAATTCATAGAACCCTTTCTAACCTTAAACCCATCCTAACCTTCCCCATAGGATGGGTTCCAATACAAAGGCGTGCTGCCTTTTCCTGCGCTCAGGAAACATAGGCAGCACGCCGGTCATTTGCTCTCCGCTGAGAGACTGTGCTTTTCATGGTAAAGATACAGAATAAAAACAATTGAGATGCACTATGAAGTTTTTGTGTTATTATTCCTTCGGAGGGGTGACGGGCTGCTTCTTCTTCGCTTCCACCACGGTGGCGCGTCTGAGACTGGTCTCCAGGTCTTTCATCTGCAGCGAACCGGTGGCGCGCGCCCTGAGCTTCAGTCCGTCGATGTTTGCAGCAACGGTGAACTCCTCTTCTTTCACAGCTCCGCCTCTGGTGTTCTTGATGCCGATGCTGAAGATGGCGAGGTCGGGGAGTTTCACGCTTCGTCCTTCGAGGAGCAGCTCCTTGATACACGACACCATGTCGGTGATGATCCCCTTTATGGCACCTGCCGAATATGGAGTGTTGTGAGCCGCCATGTGTTCAGCGAGCTTGTCGATGTCAACGGTGCTCTCTTTCACCGGGAAGGCATACCATTTGCCGAAGGAGTGACTGCCTTCCACGTTGTTCTTTTTCAGGATGTACTTGATCATAACTGTTTTACGTTAAAGGGTTAAAGTATAGGTTTCTGATGAGGAGATTCGCCAAGCCTTGACAATCGCTCTTCAAAAAGCTTCCGGCAAGTTGTGCTCAACTGCTTCTCTCATCATTCACATTGCAAAGATACCACATCTGCCGTTGGCGGTCGTGGGTTAGTATACGTTGGCGTGGGATAAGTGATTATTTCTGTCTTTTCTCACGGTTCGCCCAGGTGTCTCAGGATGGTTTCCACCTGTCTGGGGGTGAAACATTTTGCCGTGCGCACATAGTGCTGGCTCTTGAGCTCCTCGCTCAGAGGCCCGCATCTCCTTATCCATGCCATGAGATGGTTTACGGCGGTGTGTGGCTGCGAGTCAGGGAAATATAGCATTGCCAGTTCTGACTTGCCGTATGTTCGTATCGCCATCCTCTGGGGTTCTGGCTGCGGGTTTCGTCTGCTGTTGTTGTTCATATATAAATAGGTGTTTTATGGTCAGACAATCAGTTGCTTTCATTCTCTGTTCCGCCGCTTTGCGCCTCCGTTTCGCCGCTTTTAGATGCGTCATCGTTGCCGGCAGCCGCCTTGCGGTAGTGGCCGTAGCGTGTGGGAATGATGATGCCGTAGGCATTGCAGAAGAGGTTGATCAGACGGTAGGCGGATGCCCGCGATATGTTTTGTTCTTGGGCGATGGCGATATAATCACTTGCTTTGAACTCCTTGTCGTCAGGCAGCTTGTTGTAAATTTTGATTTCCTCCGGCGTCAGCTTTATGCCCTTGTCTGCAAACGGGTTTTCCGTTTCTTTTGCGAGCCTTGTGTATACACGTGCCGTGTGGTTGGCGAGCGTCTCCACTATGGTCATGGCTGTGGCAAAGTCGCGGTCGTCGCATACCATTGCGCTCTCTTCGGGCTGGAAGATGCCTCCCAGGTCGGTCATCGTGGCGAGGCGGCGCAGCGTGGAGAGCACCATGGCATAGCGGAATCCGCCGAGGGCGAGACGGTAAACGAAGGCTTTGTATTCGGAGCCCAGCATCTCGTATTGGTCTTTGAGCATCTCCTGAAACGAGGCGAGGAAGCTCTCCTGCTGGTTGGAGCTCATCACAAACTGTACGGGTCTGCCTTTTCTCTCCTCCAGGGCGTGGTATAGCTTGAGCAGACTTTCGCCCATCTTTAGGTATTCCTCGTCGAGGGGACGGGTGTTGCGTGCGAACACGTTGTTGAAGCGCGGCTCCTCTTCCGGAAACTGATAGAAGAAGAATCGGCTGCCCAGTCCGTTCTCCCAGTTGGGGAATAGCGGCTGCAGCTGTCCGGGTGTGCATGTGAGCATCACGGAGAGCCGCGGAGAGTCCACGTCGATGTGGAGCTTCTCGCTCACTCGGTTCATGCTTATCGTTTCGTGGTGGAACGCCTTGCGCATGAGGTCGGAGTAGTTGCCATAGTCTGATGATATCATTGCCGACACGGTGTCTGCCTCGGTCTCAAACATGAGTCCCCATCCTCCGTTGGCGTCGATGGCGCGGTATACCGCCGAGGATGAACTGTTGCCCGGCACAAATGGCGTTCGGAACACGGGTTCTACGGGCGGCTCTCCGCGGTCGCCCTTGTCCTTCTGCTTCCGTTTCGCCTCGTATGCCGCCATCAGCCTTTCGTATTCCATTTTCTTTCCCTCATACTCCCGTCGCATCTCGTCTTTCAGCGGTTTGGCGAGCTGTCGGCAGAAGTTCAAGTCGCCTTTCGACGAACCGGCATTGGCAAAGAGAATGTTGTATAACGGAGCATACACCTTCCTGCCGTCGTATAGTCCGTAAACTCCCGAGGGCATGTCCGGCGTTCCGCTTGCCGCTCCGATTAGGCCCGAAACGATGTTCAGCGTTCCAATTATCATCTTGTCGCGGCTCACCACGTCGTCGTGTAGCTGCATGATTCTATTGAGTATGGGAGGAAGGTCTGCCGTATCCAACTTGTCGGAGAATGTATAGCCGTTGGAAAAGTTTTTACAAGAAAGTCCCAAAAGTCCCAAAGTACCAAAGTTCCAATGGTGTATGATACTTTTGTCTAAGTTGTTATATATCAATATATTATCTTTTTTATTACATTTTATATTGTTCTTATGGTACTTTGGTACTTTGGTACTTTTGGTACTTTTGGTACTTTCTTCCTCTCTTTTCCCTCTTTCCCTTGCCATCTCCTTGAGGTCTACATTAGCCAGATCTCTTGCCATCTGGAAGAAGGTGGCGATAGTGATTCCTCCCTTGTGGCCTTTCATGCAGTTGTCGTAGAGTCGGTTGCATTCCCGAGTGTCGTAGTCGGCGTTCATCTGCGAGAGTCGGTCGAAAATCTGTCTGCCAGCCTCTCCGAGTCCGTCTGAAAGTGCGAAGGCGAGTCTCAGCCAGTTGTCGTAGCCCTGTGTGATGTCGCGTCCCGAGGCTGCCACTCTGTCAGCCACTTCTGCCACCCTTGCGAGAGTGTCGTCGGGAGTGGTGTAGTGGGTGTCGTGGGGTGTGGCGTTGAGGTTGTCGCAGTGTGTGGCGTTGAGGTTGTCGCAGTGTGTGGCGTTGAGGTTGTCGCAGTGTGTGGCGTTGAGGGCATTGTCATGTGTGGCGTTGCTGCCGTTTGCGGTTCTCTTGTTGTCCGGCTTGTTGTTGCCGTTGTGTTCCAGATATTCTGCTGGATTGAAAATTGTATGTTTCATAATTTGTTGTTTTGTTTGATTTTTTAAACTCTATAGTCAGCACTCAATGCTATCTGTCCCTCCCCTGTAGGATAAAACCCATCCTAACCTTCCCAAAGGGCAACCCATCCTAGCCTTCCCAAAGGGAAGGAACTGGTTACTCTGTATCTGAACTTCAGACAATCACTTCAGCCCCCTCTCGTTCTCAAACCCATCCTAACCTTCCCAAAGGGAAGGAACAGGTTACTTTGCCAATGAACATCAGCCCCCTCTCGTTCTCCCCCGTAGGGGAGATGCAGGTTACTCCGGTTCTGTCAAAGACTGGGGGATGCAGGTTACTCCGGATCTGATAAGCCATTGACAATCAACCAGTCAAGTGTATCTGTCCCTCCCCTTCGGGGGAGGTTAGGTGGGGGCTGATGGTGATTTGCAGGAGTAATCTCTATCTTCTCACATAGCATCCCGGGTCGTGTGGCAGGAAGCAGGCGCGCGACACGTCGCGGCATGCCTTGTCGGCATCGATGCCATACCTGTCGAGCAGATACTGGCGTGTGGCGTCGAACCACAGTTCGTGGGGATACAGCTCCGTGTTGATGCTCACCACCCATTTCAGTCCGTCGCCCGATGGCGACACGAAACAGAGTTCGGTGAGAAACTGCTCGTCGTCGATGAGCCTCTTGCGCAAGTCGTCGAGCTGAAGGTGGTTGCCCACATGGTCGATGTCGATGCAGAGCAGTCCGGAGTGGCTGATGAGCCCGTCGCGCGACCTGTATCTGAAGATGCCCGAGAAGGTGCAGAAGGCGAAGCCCCGCTTCTTGAAGAGCTTCCGTTCCTTCTCGTCGTGTATGTCGCGCAGACGGTATGTCGCCGTCAGTGCGTCCATATCGGTTGTGATATACTCGTATGCCTTCCCGATGCTGAAAGTGCTCCAGGGCTTCACCTGCATGGCAGGAGCCAGGAAGAAAGAAAACAGCCCCTCTTGTCGTTTTGTCAAGCTGTCGGGACTCAGGTTTCCGTTGTGTGTCATGATGTCAGTAGCCGTGCTCGCCTCGCTCTCATCCTTCATCCTGTTGAGTGGCAGCCGGTGTCGGTCAGTCCCGAGCCGCCGTGAAGGAGGGGGTCAGACACTATTGTCTCGCCCCGGCGGTGGGATGGCATTGCAAAGGTAGCGATAGGCGGCAGAAGGATGAAATTCTGCATAGTGTTCCTCTCGGAGCCGGAATCGTGTCAGCAGGCAGGGTGGGGATGTCGGTTTCCGGTGGGGGAGTGGGAATATCGTGTCGGCAGGATTATGGCAGCCGGAATATCGTGATGCATCATTCACGATCAATGATTGTGTTGGCGCGTGGGATTCATGATTCGTGATTCATGGTGGTTGAATTGTGATGGCGTGTGGTGAATTCGTGATCCGTGATCAGTGTCGGTGGTCGGTCTTGCCGTTGGGTCGCAGGCATCGGGAGTGGCTACAAATCCAAATCTGCCATTTTTATTTTTGATTTTGTCGGAATATTGTAGGCGTTTTAGACAATTTTGATTATCTTTACGGCCAAACAAAATGAACGCAAGATAATGGCATTGAAATTATATCCTATTGGCATACAGACTTTCGAAAGGATTAGAAAGGAAAATCTCCTGTATATAGACAAGACGGGGTATGTATACCGCATGACGCATACCAGCGGCAAACACTTCTTCCTGAGCCGTCCGAGGAGATTCGGCAAGTCGCTCCTCGTGTCGACACTCGAAAGTTATTTCAAGGCAGATAAAGAACTCTTCAGAGGACTCCAGATAGAGGATATGGAAAGGGAATGGACGGAATATCCCGTGGTGCATTTCGACTTCTCGGGAGGGAAACATCAGGATGCCGGACAACTCAGACGCTATATCGGCTATATGCTCGAAGAGGAGGAGAGACGGTTCGGCATTGAGTGTGATGCTGTGGACGAGAACGTGCGTCTGGAAAATCTGATAACTTCAATATACGAGAAAGAAGGCAGACAGGTGGTGGTGCTGATAGACGAATATGACGCACCGCTGCTCGACGTGGCGCATCAGGACGGACAGCTCGCCATACTGCGTGATGTCATGCGCAACTTCTACAGTCCGCTGAAGAAATGCGAGAGGATGCTGCGCTTCGTGTTCATCACAGGGATAACGAAGTTTTCACAGGTCAGCATATTCAGCGAGCTTAACAACATTACCAACATCAGCATGGACAATGAATATGCTGGCATCTGTGGAATAACAAGAGAGGAGTTGCTGACGCAGATGACTGCCGATGTGGATGAGCTCGCCCGAAAACTCTCGGTTGGGAGAGAGGCGGCAGTAAGGCTGCTGACCGAAAATTATGACGGATACCACTTTGCATGGCCATCGCCAGATGTTTTCAACCCCTACAGCCTGCTTAACTGCTTCTCGAGACAGAAGGTGGCAGGTTACTGGTTTGCCACTGGTACACCAACTTTCCTGATAGAGATGATGAGGAAGTTCGGTACCGTGCCGTCTGGCATCGGCGGAGTGCAGGCAAAGGAGTCATCGTTCGACGCTCCTACAGAGAGCATGTCGAGCATCATGCCGCTGCTCTATCAAAGTGGATATCTCACGATAAAAGACTATGACCCGCAACTCGGGCTCTATACACTCGATATCCCGAACAAGGAAATACGTATTGGGCTATACGACAGTCTGCTGCCAAACTATATGGAGACTGCCGCTGATGAGGGACGTGTGGCGATTGCCCACATGTCGACATTCATCAACAGGGGAGACATCAACGGAGCCCTGGAACTGCTGAAGTCTTTTCTCGAAGCGGTTCCATACTGCGACAATACTTTATACGAGGGACATTATCAGCAGATGCTATATCTGATATTCGCTCTGCTCACCGACTATGACATACAGGTGGAGCAGCGCACGGCAAAGGGGAGGATTGACATTGTACTTGAAACGAAGACCCACATTTTTATAATGGAACTCAAGTTTGACAAAACGGCTGAAGAAGCTCTCGCACAAATCAACACAGCGCGATATGCAGATGCCTTTGTGCTGAAAGGCAAGAAGATAGTGAAGGTGGGCATAAACTTCTGCGTGAAGGAAGAACGGAACATAACGGAATGGCTGACGCAGGAATGACATGTCTTGTAGCCCAGCCACAACCCACTATATCTCAGCCGCCACCGCGTCGCCATCGGTCAGTGCGCCGGAGGATAGCAGGAAGTCTGTGAGACGACGGAGAAACGTGGCGTAGGGCTCCGAATGCCTGCCGGTTCCGAGCTTCTGTTCGTTTCCCTTCACCGTGTTGTAGCCGGCAAGACGGTGATGCCCGTGATAGAGCGAGAGCAGATAGCGGTGGGCAGACTTCACAGAAGCCTTGGGATTGTCTTCGATAGCCCATTTGCAGAACATGAGAGCCTGGAGAGAATGGTCGCGCCGGGGGGCGGAGTCGAGGAAGAGAGAGTCGAAATGATCTATCAGAAGGCGGGCCTGACGGGTCTTCACCATGTCGTTGCCGAAGAGCAGACGCTCCTCGGCGGTCATCCCACAGGCAAGGCGCTCGGCGATGAGAACCTTGAAGGCGAGGTTGCGCATCTCGGCTTCGTCTACTTCGTGGAACAGTTTCTGGGCGAACTGCCGCTTGTCACCGGCTGCCATGTATTCATCGAAGAGGCGGTCATTCTCCTTTATCAAGAAGGCAAACGCGGGAAGCCGCTCCTCCTTGAGAAGAGGTTCGTAATACGCTTTCGCTTCCTTCATCGAGAGTTCCATGCGGTAGAGGCATTTCCCTGCATCATTCTTTATGCACTGCTCTTCATGGAGCAGCTGCGTGGTGCAGCCGATCATAGCCTCGATGAATCCGAAATACCTGACAAGCAGACCGATGAACTTCGACACGCTCGAAGGGTAGGCTCGCTCGAAGAGACAGTCGCTGCAGACAATCGCAGAGGCAGCCGCCCACATGTCGGCAGAAGATGACGACGCCATGCTGCTCACTGAGGTGTAGAGCTGGGGGGCAAGCGTCTGGATGATGGTAATGAGCGGCAACACCATCTTCTTGTGGCGCATGAAGCAGTCGAGGACCGATTTCACATAGCCCTTCTTCTTCACGGCGAAAAGCCCGTTGTATTGATGCGTGAAGTCCAGGAAATGCTCGTGCTCCTTCTCGATGATGAACAGTCTGTAGCTGAGTACGGAACAGAGCCGGTTGATGTCTTCGTCGTTCATGCCATGGCTGCTGATGGCAAATGCCAGCTTGTCTTCTATATCGTCATGCTCCATGACGGGCATCCTCTCGAGAATGTCGAGAGCTGCGGCGTCGGGGGATATGGAGGTGGGGAAGAGGTTGTTCATGGCAGCAGTTTTAGATGATTTGATAGGGCAGCGAGAACTTCAGACCATGGGTCAGGACTTGCTTTCTTCTATTGGCGGCGAAGTCCGCAAAGGCTGCATTACACACCCGTAGAGATTTCATGACTCACAAATTCCAAAGTTAGTGATTATTTCGCTTGCAACAATGAAGAAAGTGGAAAAAAATTGAATTTTAACTTAATTTAGTTGACGGTTCACAGTTGACGGTTAACAGATGATGGATGACAGTTGACGGTTCACAGATGATGGATGACAGTTGACGGTTAACAGATGACAGATGACGGTTAACAGGCGTTGCTGAAATCGAAAAAAACTTATTATTGTCAGCTTGTCGTTTTTTATCATTATATTTGCAACTTGATAACGCATTATTGAAAATCAAGACAAGGGCATGGCAAGAAGACTATATCCATTGGGAATACAGACATTCGCGGAAATCATCAGACGGAAGATGGTATGTGTGGACAAGACGGCATACGTGTGGAACATGGCTGCGACAGGAAAATTCTATTTCCTGTCAAGACCCATTGTGGCACGATACGCCACAATAGTGGTGATGGCGCTTATGTGTGTGCACACAGAGGCGGGAGCGCAGACCAGAAGCCAGCTCAGAGACTCGCTCAAGGTGGCTGCCGACAGACTGGCATACAGTCCGGACTCAACTGACCTGAGACTCAAGAAGGCGGGATACAACCTGAGACTCGAACAATGGGCGTATGCGCAGGACGAATACGACTATATCCTGAAAAGGGAACCCGGCAACCCGGCAGCCCTCTTCTACAGGGCTTACACGAACGAGAAGCTTCACAGAGACGATTTCGCGAGAAGAGACTATGAGAGCCTGCTCACGGTAGTGCCGGGACACTTCGAAGGACAGCTCGGACTGGCTCTGCTCAACCAGAAGAGCAAGCGGCATACGGAGGCTCTCGACCAGATAAACAGGCTCGTGACGCAGTATCCCGACAATGCCGTGGCGTATGCCGCAAGGGCGGGAATAGAGATGGAGCAAGGGATGGTGGCGCTCGCCATATTCGACTATGAGGAGGCGATAAAGCGCGACTCCACAAACACCGAATACCGCATAGACTATACCGACGCCCTGATACGCGACAGGCGGACGGCAGAGGCAAGGAAACAGCTCGACGAACTCGTCAGGATGGGAGTGGCAAGGGCGTCGCTAAGAGATTTCTACAAGAGGGCGAAGTGAATATGACAATATATAGAATTAAAAATACCCAATTAGCAGAAGCAGCCTCTACTTGAAATACTTCACGTATTCGCTTTCGAAGTTTGGTGTGAAGACTCCCTTTCCGATAGACGACAGTATCTCGTCCCTGCTCCAGAAGCGGCCACCGTCGAGCTCATTGGCAGATGGACGTATTTCCTTGTCGTAAACAGTCTTGAACACATTCACGTATTCCCTCTCGTATCTGCTCTCAAACACGTAGGCGTCGATCTTCTCGGCGCTGAAGTCTGCGATGGAAATCTCTTCACGGGTCTCCCTCTGGAGAGCCTCCTCCACACTCTCTCCATATCCTATGTGGCCCCCTACGGCAGTATCCCATCTGTCAGGCTGGATGTCTTTCCATGCCGGACGCTTTTGCAGATACAGGTTGCCGTGGGTGTCGAATACGTGGAGGTGTACGACGGGGTGGAGCAGCTTCGTGCCGCAATGTGCCATAGAACGGGTTGTCTTGCCCGTCACTCTGCCCTCTGCATCCACGAGAGGCAGCAGCTCGAAGGCGTTGTCCTTCTGTCTGCCCAGCTTGAAGGTGGCGACAAGGGCGTTGTAGTCGCTTCTGAGCCTGTCGGTAGACTCCACAGAGGGCCGGTCGTCGAACAGTCCCACAACGGCGCTTCCGCTTCCGCTCATGCAGGCATAGCAGGCACCCGCCTCGTAGAGCCTTTGCTTGATTTCGGCAAGGGTGGGGTGGAGCTTGAATATCGTTTCCTCAAAATCATTATGCAATACGTCCTTCCACTCCCTTGGCGGAACGGAAGTCACAATATCCCGACAGTTTCTTTCCGGCTCATGAGGGCAGATGCCGGCGAAAGCCTCACGGGTGCTCACGGCGGTATCGGTCTTCACTATCACTATCCAGTGGTTGTCGAGAGGAATGTCGATGGGAGTCAGCTTCTCGCCGATGCCCGTGGCGTAGGCAGGTGTGGGGTTGATGAAGAAGGCGCAGTCGGCACCCAGACCCTTGGCTATGTCACGCATCTCCCCGTCTGTCAGGTTGAGAGAGAAGAGTTGGTTCAGTCCCTTTATCGTGAATGCGCAGTCTGCCGACCCTCCTCCCATACCGGCTTGTATGGGTATGTTTTTGGTGATCGTGATGTCGACACCCGTCAGAGTGTGTCTTTTTGCCATTTCGTCATACGCCTTCACTATTATGTTGTCTTCCGCCCTTCCGTCGATTACTATACCGTTTGTCTTCAGAGAGCATCCCGCAGGTTTTCCGTTTTTCTCAATAGTCAGTATATCTGCTATTGGCACGGGGCAGAACACGGTTTCCAGGTCGTGGTAGCCGTCGCTTCTTTTTCTTGTGATGTTCAGTCCCAAGTTTATCTTGGCACATGGAAAGAGTGTTATCTTATTCATATATATCCTCAATGCTGTATTGTCCGTTGTTGTCGTCTTCAGAAGAGCAGGGGTTGAAGTCTTCAGGTATGTCGAATGTCTCCTTTGGGTCGTATCCCAGGGTCTTGTCGGCAAACACCTTCTTCATGTAGTAAGCCCATATAGGCAGGGCCATGGTGGCTCCCTGTCCCATGCGCGTGGTGTCGAAATGGATGTCGCGGTCTTCTCCGCCCACCCAGCATCCGCTCACGAGCGACGGGGTGAAGCCCATGAACCATGCGTCGGCGTTCTTGTTCGTCGTACCGGTCTTTCCTCCCATCTGGCAGTCGATGTTGTATTTGTATCTCAGTCGTCCGCCAGTTCCGTGGTCGATTACCGACATCAGCATCTCGAGCATCTTGTATGCGCTCTCTTCGCTTATCACCTCGTTCATCCTCGGCTGGAAGTTGGTTATCACGTTGCCGTCGCTGTCTTCAATCTTCGACACGAAGATGGGCGATGTGTGTATGCCGTGGTTGGCGAAGGTGGTGTATGCGCTCACCATCTCGCATACCGAAGCCTCGTTAGGTCCCAGACAGAGCACTAAAGAGGGGTATATGCCATAGGTGTTTATTCCGAAGTCGCGCAGTATCCGCAGGAAGTCCTGAGGGTTTATCCTGCTCATCAGCTCTGCCGACACCCAGTTGTTCGACATCGTGAGTGCCCATTTCAGCGTCACCATCTGTCCCATTCTGGCGTGGGAGCTGTTGCGCGGAGCCCAGTTGCCGAAGCGCTTGGGAGAGTTTCTAACAACGTCGCATGGCGACATGCCGTTAGACATCGACAGGGCGTAAAGGAATGGCTTGATGGTGGAACCCACCTGGCGTCGTCCCTGTGTCACCATGTCGTATTTGAAGTGGTTGAAGTCGATTCCTCCCACATACGCCTTCACGGCTCCCGTGCGTGGGTCCATGCTCATGAATCCGGCTCTGAGGAACGACTTCACGTAGCGTATGGAGTCCATAGGCGACATGATGGTGTCTATGTCGCCGCGATATGTGAACACGGTCATCTCCGTAGGCTTCTGGAAAGCCTCTCTTATTTCCTCCTCTGTGGCTCCGTGGGCCTTCATCATCCTGTATCTGTCGCTCTGCCGCATCGAGCGGTCGAGTATCGCCTTCACCTCTGATGGCTTCAGGTTGGTGGTGAAGGGGGCGTTCTTCTTGAGTCTGTTCTCCTTCTTGAATTCAGGCTGGAGGAATCCTCCCACGTGTTTGCGCACAGCCTCTTCGGCATATTTCTGCATCCTGGAGTCGAGGGTGGTGAAGATTTTCAGTCCGTCGGTATACACATTGTATGGTTCGCCGTTCTTCTTCACGTTCTTGTTGCACCATCCATACAGAGGGTCTGTCTCCCATGCCAGCGAGTCGATGCTGTATTGCACGAGGTTCCACGATGGGTATTTGCTCCTTTCCGGTTTCTTTGCCATCATGTATTGGCGCAGGAATTCGCGGAAATACGTTGCTATGCCGTCTTTGTGGTCGGAGCGCTTGAAGTTGAGGGCCAGCGGCTTCTCCGTAGCCATGAGGTATTCGCCGCGGGTTATCTTTCCAGCCTTGAGCATCTGTCCGAGCACCACGTTGCGTCTCTCTCGGCATCTGTCGGGATAGCGCACGGGATTGAAGAACGAGGGGTTCTTGCAGAGTCCTATCAGTGTGGCGGCCTCTTCGAGCTTGAGGTCTTTTGGCTCCTTGCTGAAATACACGTTTGAGGCGTTCTTTATTCCCACGGCGTTGTGAAGGAAGTCGAAATAGTTGAGATACATGGTTATTATCTCCTCCTTGGTGTAGTATTTCTCCAGCTTTATGGCTATCACCCATTCTATGGGCTTCTGCAGCAGTCGTTCCGATGTGCTCTCTGCCGTGTTTGAATAGAGCTGCTTGGCGAGCTGCTGTGTGATTGTAGAGCCTCCTCCTGCGCTGGTCTGTCCCAACACACCTCTTTTAATAATGGCACGTCCGAGGGCTATGAAGTCTATTCCCGAATGTTCGTAGAAGCGTTCGTCCTCTGTAGCCACCAGTGCCTTTACGAGATATGGCGACAGGTTGTCGTAGTCTACATGTATTCTGTTCTCCTGGTTCATGTTGTAGGTTCCCATCAGCTTGTTGTCAGCCGTATACACCTGTGAGGCGTATTTGCTGATAGGGTTCTGAAGGTCTTCCACATCGGGCATGTATCCGATCCATCCGTTCCATATCGCTATGAAGGCTATAAGGGACGCGAGAGTGACGCAGCCGAGCGCCGCCCACAGGAAATGTATCAATGCTCTTCTCATTTTCTTTTTTTCTTCGTTTTCTTGTCTTTTGTTTCAGATGGAGTATCATGCGCATATACGTCAGCCGTGTATTGATGTCATATCATGCGCATGCAAATTATGTTATATCCTTGCAAAGATAATGAAATTAAGCCAACGAGTTAAGAATAATCCCTCTTTTATGTCTTAAATGTAGTTATATTCGTCAAAAAACATAATTTTTCCACTCTTTGAAAGGTTAAATTAAAAATATTGTTTAACTTCGCAGTCGATAAATATAAACACAATTCATTTTATGGAAAAACATGATTTTGTAACCATTGCCGATTTGTCGAAAGAGAAAATAATGTATCTGATGAATATGGCACAGGCGTTCGAAATGCATCCTAACCGTGAGATTCTCAAAGGCAAGGTAGTAGCCACACTCTTCTTCGAGCCGTCCACCAGGACAAGGCTCAGCTTCGAGACGGCAGCCAACCGCCTGGGAGCGCGTGTGATAGGATTTTCAGACGCCAAGGTTACGAGCGCTACCAAGGGCGAGACGCTGAAAGACACAATCCTCATGGTGTCTAACTATGCAGACGTCATCGTGATGCGCCACCATATCGAAGGCGCCGCCCAGTATGCCTCAGAAATAGCTCCCGTTCCTATCGTAAACGCAGGTGACGGCGCTCACCAGCATCCATCACAATGTCTGCTCGACCTGTATTCAATCTACAAGACACAGGGAACCCTCGAGAACCTGAACATATACCTCGTGGGCGACCTGAAATACGGACGTACCGTGCATTCTCTCATCATGGCGATGAGACATTTCAACCCTACGTTCCATTTCATAGCCCCAGAGGAGCTGGCGATGCCCGAGGAATACAAACTGTATTGCAAACAGCACGGAATAAAGTATATCGAGCACACAGACTTCAACGAAGACGTGATAGCAGGGGCTGACATCATATATATGACACGAGTGCAGAAGGAGCGCTTCTCAGACCTCATGGAGTATGAGAGAGTGAAAGACGTGTATATCCTGAAGAACGACATGCTCGGCAAGGCGAAAGAGAACATGAAGATCCTGCATCCGCTGCCGAGAGTGAACGAGATAGCATACGACGTGGACGAGAACCCACATGCATACTACATCCAGCAGGCACAGAACGGACTATATGCCAGAGAGGCGATACTCTGCGACGTGCTGGGCATAAGCCTCGAAGAAGTGGAGGCAGACACAACGATAATAAAATAAACAAAGTCTTATGATGAGCAAGAAAGAAAGACTCGTGGCCGCTATAGAGAACGGCACCGTCATCGACCATATACCGGCAGAGAAAACCTATGCCGTGGCAACGCTGCTGGGACTGCAGAAGCTTCAGACACCGGTTACCATAGGATACAACTACCCGTCGAAGAAACTCGGGAAAAAGGGTATCATAAAGATAGAAGACAAATTCTTCACCGACGAGGAAATCTCACGCCTCTCAGTGGTGGCGCCAAACGTGGTGCTCAACGTGATAAGAGACTACGAGGTGGTGGAGAAGAAGAAAGTGGTGACACCTGACACGCTGAAAGGTATCGTGAGATGCAACAACCCTAAATGCATCACAAACAATGAGCCGATGAACACCATCTTCCACGTGATTGACAAGAACAGCGGCATAATTAAATGTCACTACTGCGACAAGGAGCAGGTGATAAGCGAGGTGAAACTCGTTTGACCTGAAGGAAGGCCTTCTTCAACATGGATTTTACAGACAACTAATATTCATCTTAAATATTTGTACATATGAAAAAAGACCAAGAGATTTTCGATTTGATCGAGAGAGAACACCAGCGTCAGCTCAAGGGTATGGAACTTATCGCATCTGAAAACTTCGTCAGCGACGAGGTGATGCAGGCAATGGGTTCGTGGCTTACGAACAAATACGCTGAGGGTTACCCAGGAAAGAGATATTACGGCGGTTGCGAGGGCGTTGACGAAGTTGAAAAACTCGCCATCGAGAGAGTCAAGAAGCTCTTCGGAGCAGAGTATGCCAACGTTCAGCCTCACTCCGGAGCACAGGCAAACGCCGCCGTGATGCTGGCTGTATTGAAGCCCGGAGACACTTTCATGGGACTTAATCTCGCTCATGGTGGACACCTCTCACATGGTTCGGCAGTAAATACATCGGGAATACTCTACAATCCGATAGGCTACAACCTGAACAAGGAAACAGGTCGCGTGGACTACGACGAGATGGAGAAGCTCGCTCTCGAGCACAAGCCAAAGCTCATCATCGGAGGTGGTTCGGCATACAGCCGTGAGTGGGACTACAAGCGCATGAGAGAAATCGCCGACAAGGTGGGTGCCATCTTCATGGTTGACATGGCTCACCCGGCAGGACTCATCGCAGCAGGTCTGCTCGATAACCCCGTGAAATACGCTCATATCGTGACCTCTACAACTCATAAGACTCTTCGCGGACCTCGCGGAGGTATCATCCTGATGGGCAAGGACTTCGAAAACCCATGGGGTCTGACAACTCCAAAGGGAGTGGTGAAGATGATGAGCCAGCTGCTCAACAGCGCCGTGTTCCCAGGACAGCAGGGCGGTCCGCTGGAGCATGTCATCGCAGCAAAGGCAGTGGCATTCAACGAGGCATTGCAGCCTGAATTCAAGGAGTGGGCTCTGCAGGTGAAGAAGAACGCAGCAAAGCTCGCCGAAGAGCTCATAAAGCGCGGATTCGCCATCGTGAGCGGCGGTACTGACAACCACAGCATGCTCGTAGACCTGCGCACAAAGTATCCTGACCTCACCGGTAAGGTGGCAGAGAAGGCTCTCGTGGCTGCCGACATCACCGTGAACAAGAACATGGTGCCGTTTGATACCCGCAGCGCATTCCAGACTTCAGGTATCCGTCTGGGAACTCCTGCCATCACCACACGTGGTGCAAAGGAAGACCTGATGGTGAAGATAGCCGAATTCATCGAGGAAGTGCTCAACGACCCTGAGAACGAAGCCGTGATAGCGTCTGTACGCCAGCGCGTTAACGACGTGATGAAGGATTATCCTTTGTTCGCATATTAATATACACACAACGGGTCATCAGACCCCTTGATTCTGTATTTGTGGATAAAAGATGAGGGAGCATCCTTCGTCAGCTTAATCCATAGAGGATTACATCCGCAAGACACATAATAATAAAAAAGACTATCTGTCTGGTTGTTGCCGGGCGGTTAGTCTTTTTTTCTTTATAGCTGTGTCAGAGGCATACCGTTCCAGCCCATTGCCAACTGTCTCTTTAGCTTGCCGAAGTATCCTCTTTGTGTTGCCTTAACAACCTCCTTAGCCTGCTTATATTACCTCTTTATATTATGTGATGAACCGCATTGTGTTACTCAAACCTATCGGTAATTAGGGCTTGCCTGTATTTCAGAATATCAGAAGAGAGGATTTTGTTTGGCATTCTCATCTCATCGTATTTCGTTTTGGCATTGTTTTTGTATAAACATGGTCAGAAAACAAACATTCAAAGTAAAAAGTTAAAAATTAAATATTATGACACAGAAAGGAAATATTGGAGTAACAACCGAGAACATCTTCCCGGTGATCAAGAAATTTCTCTATTCAGACCATGAGATATTCCTGCGTGAGATGGTGAGCAACG
Source organism: Prevotella pectinovora (assembly GCF_000834015.1). Lineage (GTDB taxonomy): Bacteria > Bacteroidota > Bacteroidia > Bacteroidales > Bacteroidaceae > Prevotella > Prevotella pectinovora. Next base: position 54,189 of record NZ_JXQI01000026.1, read on the forward strand.
CCGTGGACGCTACTCAGAAACTAAAGACTCTCTCTGAGAGAGGCGAGTTCAAAGGAGAGATGGGCGACCTGACAGTTCGCGTGTCTCTCGATGCGGAGAAGGGAACGCTGACAATCAGTGACCGCGGTATCGGAATGACAGAAGAGGAGATTGACAAATATATCAACCAGATCGCATTCTCGGGAGTGACCGACTTCCTCGACAAATACAAGGACAACGCAAATGCCATCATCGGACACTTCGGATTGGGTTTCTACAGCTCTTTCATGGTGAGCAAAAAGGTGGAAATCGTGACACGAAGCTGGAAAGACGGTTCGAAAGCCGTGAAATGGAGCTGCGACGGAAGTCCGGAGTTTGAGATATCCGACGCTGAGAAGGAAGACCGCGGAACGGACATCATCCTCCACATCGACGACGACTGCAAGGAATTCCTCGAGAAAGGCCGTATACAGACGCTGCTCGACAAATACTGCAAGTTCCTGCCAGTACCAGTGGCATTCGGCAAGAAGACAGAATGGAAAGACGGCAAGCAGGTGGATACCGACGAGGACAACATCATCAACGACATGGAGCCGCTATGGACAAAGACACCAAGCACAATCTCTGACGAGCAGTATAAGGAGTTCTACCGCAAGCTATATCCGATGCAGGACGAACCTCTGTTCTGGATACACCTCAACGTGGATTATCCGTTCAATCTCACGGGTATACTCTATTTCCCGAAGATAAAGTCGAACATCGACCTGCAGCGCAACAAGATACAGCTATACTGCAACCAGGTGTTCGTGACAGACCAGGTGGAAGGCATCGTGCCGGAATTCCTTACCTTGCTACATGGAGTGATCGACTCTCCGGACATCCCGCTCAACGTGAGCCGCAGCTATCTGCAGAGCGACCGCGACGTGAAGAAGATCTCGACATACATCACAAAGAAGGTGGCTGACCGACTGAACGGAATCTTCAAGGATGACCGCAAGGACTTCGAGAAGAAATGGGACGACCTGAAGCTCTTCATCAACTACGGTATGCTCTCGCAGCCGGACTTCTACGACCGCGCCAAGGACTTCACACTGCTCAAGGACGTAGACGGCAAATACTTCACGACAGAAGAATACAAGACGCTCATCAAGGACGCACAGACCGACAAGGACGGCACACTCATCTATCTCTATGCCACCGACAAGGACGAACAGTATTCATACATAGAGGCTGCCAAGGCAAAGGGCTACAGCGTGTTGCTGCTTGACGGACAACTCGACACGCCATGCGTTAACATGTTTGAGCAGAAATGGGAGAAGTCGCGCTTCACACGTGTAGACAGCGACATCGTGGAGAGACTCATCGTGAAGGAAGACCTCAAGAAGACTGACCTGACGCAGGAGCAGACTGACATTCTGTCAGCTACCTTCCGCACCCAGCTGCCACATCTCGACCATATCGAGTTCAACGTGGAGACTGGTGCACTGGGAGAGAACGCACAGCCGGTAGTGATAACACAGAACGAGTATATGCGCAGAATGAAGGACATAAGCAAATTCCAGAGCGGAATGAACTTCTATGCCCAAATGCCAGACGCCTACAGCATCGTGCTCAACACAGACCACAGACTCGTGAAGGCGGTGCTCGAAAAGAGCGAGAAGGAATGTGAAGAGGAGCTCAAACCTGTAGTGGCAGAGATAAAGGGACTCCAGGCTCGTTTCGCAGCTCTCGGCGAGGCTCGCAAGGCAAAGAAGCCCGAAGAGGTGACACAGGAGGAGAAAGACGACATGACGGCTACCGAAAAGAAGCTCAGCGATGAACGCGCAAAGAAGGAGCAGATTGTGGCAGCACATGCAAAAGACAATAAGGTGGTACACCAGCTCATCGACCTGGCTTTGCTGCAGAACGGAATGCTAAAGGGTGAGGCGCTTGACTCCTTCATCAAGAGATCGGTAGAGATAATCTGATGATGACGACTCCTTCATCATGAGATCTGTAGAGAGATTTCCTGATGATGAGATAACAGATATGACCGGGAATGTAAAGACCCGGATATATAACCGGATGACGGGCAATCAAGGAATTAGAACTTGGTTGCCCGTCTTATTCCGTTTTGTCCTGACAGAGGTCTCTGATCCAAATTTGTCATTAGGGTCTTGATTGGGATTTTTATTCCTATCTTTTATCCCAAATCGGTCGTTAGGGCTTGCTTGGATTTTGATTTTTAGAAGAGTGGATTTTGTTTGGCTTTTAATGAGTAATAGCAAGCTATTGCGAATTAAAAACGGACAAAAGACGCCTTATAAAAAGCAAAAGACTGCAAGCAGTTATAAAATATCACATTTAACGGCCTAATGACCGTTTTGGGTTTATATGGCCTCGTCTGGGATTTTTATGCCGGTCATTTATTAGGGCTTGCCGTGATTTTGAATACTTGATGTTTGGTGAAAGTTGATAATTGTCAAGTATAAACACCGATATTTGTTAACGACATAGAAAAAGGAACAGAAAATTAACTTTTATCCATTGCCAAATGCTAAATATAGGATATATTTGCGGCATGAAGAAAAAAACGATATGGTTGATTGCTGGCGTGATGGGATTTTCATTCCTCGCTCTGCTCTTCCTTCAGCTCACATACATGGATGCCATGATAAAGATGAAGAAGGAGCAGCTCGACGAGTCGGTGAACAAAGCCCTCTATCAGGCAGCCCGGAATCTGGAACTCAACGAAACCCTGAAGTATCTGGAAAAGGAGGTGAACGAAACGGAGAGGCGCGCATATAAGAGCGACTCCGTGGGGACACGCTCCGGACATCCGGACGGTACCGTGCAGCACAGCCACCAATATGCCGTGGCAGACAAGAACGGAAACGTGTATTCATCGTTCGAGCTCAAGACCATAACGATGAGACCAGCCTCGATGCCGAAGGCGATGATACTGAGAAGCGACAAGAACTCCATCTCGGAAGCCACGAAATCCATGAGGGAGATAATAAAAAACAGATATGTCTATCAGAAGGCTTTGCTCGACGAGGTGGTATACAATATCTTATACACGGCTTCAGACAAGCCTCTGAAAGAGAGGGTTAACTTCAAACTGCTCGACCAGGACTTGAAGACGGAGCTGATGAACAACGGAGTGAGCATCCCGTATCATTTCACGGTTTCAACGCAGGACGGAAGAGAGCAATACAGATGTCCCGACTATAGCGACGAGGGAGAGGAATACAGCTACTCTCAGACACTATTCAGAAACGACCCGCTCAACAAGTCGGGCATCGTGAGGATACATTTCCCCGACATGGACAACTACATCTTCAGCAGCGTGAAGTTCATGATACCGTCGATAGCATTCACCATAGTGCTTCTCATCACATTCATATTCACCATCGTGGTGATATTCAGACAGAAGAGGTATACGGAGATAAAGAACGACTTCATAAACAACATGACCCATGAGCTGAAAACGCCTATCAGCAGCATTTCGCTCGCGGCACAGATGCTATCTGACGATACCGTGACGAAGAGCCCGGTGATGATGAAACATCTGGGAGGAGTGATAAACGACGAGTCGAAGAGACTGAGATTCCTCGTGGAGAAAGTGCTGCAGATGTCGATGTTCGACCGCAAGAAGGCGATTTTCAAGAAGAAAGAACTTGATCTGAATGACCTGGCAGAGAATGTGGCAAACACGTTCACATTGCGTGTGGAGCATACGGGCGGACACATACAGACACAGCTCAACGCAAAAGAGCCGACGATATATGTGGACGAGATGCATTTCACCAACGTGATATTCAATCTGCTCGACAACGCCGTGAAATACAAGCATCCGGACCGACCAGTGGAGCTGATGATAAAATCATGGAACGAGGGCGGTAGGCTGTATCTCTCCGTGAAAGACAACGGCATAGGACTCAAGAAGGAGAACCTGAAGAAGATATTCGAGAAGTTCTACAGAGTGCATACGGGAAATGTGCATGACGTGAAAGGTTTCGGACTCGGACTTGCATACGTGAAGAAAATCGTGGAACTCCACAAGGGAGAGATTCACGTGGAGAGCGAAAGGGGAAAAGGAACCAAGTTCATCATCTCGCTGCCCGAGATAAAAAGCGGAAAACAGACAGGAGCCGACGAGTGATCAACACTATTGCTGTATACCCCTGCAACATCGGACAGACAATGTAGAAACGGATTCTGAAAAAGGAAACGGATTCTGAAACAAGTGAAACACTAATATTCAACAAAAAGAATACTAATATAAAAATATATGATTATGGACGACAAGCTTAAGATTTTGCTTTGCGAGGACGATGAGAACCTCGGAATGTTGCTTCGTGAATATCTGCAGGCCAAAGGCTATGCAGCAGAACTCTGCCCCGACGGGGAGGCTGGCTACAAGGCTTTCATGAAGACAAAGTTTGACATCTGCGTTCTCGACGTGATGATGCCAAAGAAAGACGGATTCACACTGGCACAGGAAATCAGACAGGGCAGCCCGGACATGCCTATCATCTTCCTCACAGCCAAGACGCTGAAGGAGGATATACTGGAGGGTTTCAAGATTGGTGCCGACGACTATATCACGAAGCCTTTCTCAATGGAGGAACTGGTGTTCCGTATTGAGGCGATACTCAGACGCGTTCGTGGAAAGAAGAACAAGGAGAACACGCTGTATCATATCGGCAGATTCACCTTCGACACACAGAAGCAGCTGCTCACCATCGGCGAGAAGCAGACCAAGCTCACCACGAAAGAGAATGAGCTGCTCGCTCTGCTCTGCAGCCACGCCAATGAGATTCTGCAGCGTGACTTCGCCCTGAAGACTATCTGGATTGACGACAACTATTTCAACGCCCGCTCGATGGACGTATACATCACAAAGCTGCGCAAGCATCTGAAGGATGACGACCAGATTGAAATCATAAACATCCACGGCAAGGGCTATAAGCTCATCACTCCGGAAGAGGAGTAATTTCTCTCGTAGGTGCAAATAATTACGGGTAGCCTAAGTATTCTGTCTGACTTATCGGCCATGAATGCTTTGACTACCCGTCTTTTTTATACAAGACTATTTGTCTTGTTTGGAATCTTTGTTAGTTTTATTGGCAGAAGGCTTTCTCCTGCGTTTGTGTGGTTTCTTGTTGTTCGTCACCGGTGCATTGGATTTGTTCGTTTCCAGTATTTGAGAATTTTCAGGAGCATTGGTCACAATGGTTTCCTTGGTTTTTTTGCTTTTCCTTTTGTCTGAATTCCTTCCGCCGCCTTTGCCTTTGGGAGCATCATTACGCTTGACGTTGTTCCTTCCTCTTTGACCATTATTTCTTCCTCTTGTCTTGCTGCCTCGTCCGTTTCTTGCCGGACGGTTCATCTTCTTGTATTCCGGTCCCTTGCCGATATAGTCGGGCAGAGGGAGTTTCTCTATCGTGCGACCGAGGAATTCTTCAATCTTCATGAAGTCGCCCACTTCAAGACCGCGCACGAGCGTTATCGCCTTGCCGTCGCGGTTTGCCCTTGCCGTGCGTCCCACTCGGTGTACGTAGTCTTCCACATCGCGTGGCACGTCGAAATTTATGACCATTGATATGTCGTCGATGTCGATGCCTCGAGCCACGATGTCGGTAGCCACGAGCACGTCGGTCTGTCCGCTCTTGAAACGGTACATCACTTCGTCACGCTGCGCCTGTTCGAGGTCTGAATGCATCTCGCAGCTGTTTATGCCCAGACGAAGCAGTTCGCGGTTTATCTCCTTCACCTTCAGTTTGCTGCTTGAGAAGATGATTATCCTCTGCTGCTCTTCGTTCTTGAATATCTCCTGCAGCACCTTTATCTTCTGGTTCTCATGACACACGTATGCTGCCTGATGAATCTTTTCTGCCGGTTTGCTTACCGCCAGCTTCACCACGGTAGGGTTCTTTAGGAGCGTTTTCGCCAGCTGCTCTATCTTTGGCGGCATAGTGGCAGAATACATGATGGTCTGGCAGTCGTCTGGCAGCAGCTTGGCGATGTTCATGATGTCTTCAGAGAAGCCCATGTCGAGCATTCTGTCAGCCTCGTCGAGCACGAAGAATGCGCAGCGGCTGAGGTCTATGTTTCCCATCGTGATGTGGCTTATGAGTCGTCCTGGAGTTGCTATTATCACGTCGGCCCCGAGCTTCATTCCTTTAGCCTCCTGGTAGTAGCGGTTGCCGTCGTTGCCTCCGTATACGGCAACGCTGTTCACGTCGCTCATATAATACGAGAAGCCTTGCATAGCCTGGTCTATCTGTTGTGCCAGCTCTCGCGTAGGGCTCATGATGACGCAGTTTATGGCATCCTTGGGGAACCCTCCGTCGTCGAGCATACTGAGGATAGGGAGCAGGTAGGCTGCCGTCTTTCCCGTGCCTGTCTGTGCCACGCCCAGCAGGTCGTGTCCGTCGAGGATGGGTGGGATACATTGTTCCTGCACGGGTGTGCAGGTGGTGAAGTTCATATCGTCGAGAGCGTCAAGAGTGTTGTCGCTCAAATCCAAATCGTAGAAATCCATATCGTTGTTATTCTAAAAACTTTTCTTTATTGTTATCAGTTATATGCTTTCGCTTTTTTGTTGTCTGTTGGATGCTTTTCGCTTTTTATTGTTATCAGTTAGGTGCCTTACGGTAGCAGAAGTATGCCACCACGGCGAATATGATGTTCGGTATCCATGCCGCGAGCATAGGCGGTGTGTCTGCCTGTATGGCGAATGTTGCCGATACTGTCTGAAGCATGATGTAGCCGAAGCTCAGAGCCAGTCCGATTCCCAGATACATTCCCATTCCGCCTTTTCTCTTGCGTGAGGATAGCGAGAGTCCGATGGTGGTGAGGATGAATGAGGCAAAGGAGGTGGCTATGCGCTTGTGGTATTCCACTTCGTATTGCACTACGTTGCTTGATCCTCTGTCTATCTGCTTGCTGATGTATTCCTTCAGCTGAGGGCTGGTGAATGTTTCCTGCTGGCCTTTGGAGAACACGAGGTCAGTCGGCTCCATCATTATCACGGAGTCTCGCTGCATTCCGTTGGTTATCTTTTCGCGCATTCCCAGCAGTTTGCGCAGCCGCCAGTTGGTGAGTTTCCAATGGTATTTGCTGTCGGAGATTGTGTCGTATTGTATTTCGCTGGCTGTGAGATGGCTCACGAGCTTTTTGTTCTCGAATTTGTCTAGGCAGAATCCGTAGCCCTTTTTCAGTTCGTTGTCGTAATGCTGTATGTAGGCTATGACGCCTCTGCCCACCTGCAGCTGCACGTTGTCGGCCGACGTGTTCTTCTTCTTGTTCTTATACATCGTCTCGAAATTCTGTCTCACAATGGTGCCTTTGGGGATGATGTAGGAACCGAGATAGAATGTGAGGACCGAGATTATCAAAGCCGAAATCATATATGGCCTCATCAGTCGCTTGAAGCTTACTCCTGCTGCCAGCATTGATATTATCTCCGAGTTGCCTGCCAGTTTGGAGGTGAAGAAGATTACGGCTATGAATACGAATAGCGGACTGAAGAGGTTTGCGAAATATGGCACGAAGTTCATGTAGTAGTCGAAGACTATCGCCTTGAGGGGTGCATGATACTGTGTGAACTTTGCCAGATTCTCGTTGATGTCGAAGACTATCGAGATGGATATGATGAGAAGTATGGAATAAATGTATGTTCCTATGAACTTCTTTATTATATACCAGTCGAGAATCTTGATGTAGCGGCGTGGGTTGATGAAGCGGAGCCACCTCATGTGCTCTCCCAGCCACTTTAGACGGGAGGTGAGAGGATGGTCCGTTTTCTGCATGCGCTGCTTGAATCTGGTAGCCAAAGATTTGATGCTCATTTGCTTTTTCTTTTACATTTGTTTTTTTTACGCGTCTTCCTTGTCGTTTATAAGTGCGTCTTGCCAGACCGCCTTTATACGCGTCTTCCCAGATTGTCTATTACTGAGCGCTTCCATGCCACGAAGTCGCCCTGCTCGATATGGTGTCTGGCATCGGTAACGAGGCGCAGATAGAAGCTCAGGTTGTGTATGCTTGCGATTTGCATAGCCAGCAGCTCCTGGGCTTTGAAGAGGTGGTGCAGATAGGCTTTGGAGTGAAGTCTGTCGATGTCGCAGCCGTCGGGGTCGATGGGGGAGAAGTCGTTTTCCCATTTCTTGTTGCGCATGTTCATTGTGCCGTCGTAGGTGAAGAGCATGGCGTTGCGGCCGTTTCGTGTCGGCATCACGCAGTCGAACATGTCCACACCTCTTTCAATCGCCTCGAGGATGTTCTGAGGTGTGCCCACGCCCATGAGATATCTCGGCTTGTCTTTCGGCAGTATCTCGTTCACGGTCTCTATCATCTCATACATCACTTCTGTGGGTTCTCCCACGGCGAGTCCGCCGATGGCATTGCCGTCGGCTCCCTTGTCGGCAACATGCTTCGCTGCTTCGCGGCGCAGGTCCTTGAAGGTGCAGCCCTGCACGATTGGGAACAGAGACTGTTCGTAGCCGTAGAGAGGCTCGGTCTCGTTGAGGCGTTTCACGCATCTGTCGAGCCAGCGTTGGGTCAGTCCGAGACTCTTCTTGGCATATTGGTAGTCGCTCTCGCCCGGAGGGCATTCGTCGAATGCCATCATAATGTCGGCTCCGATTATCCTTTCGGTGTCCATCACGTTTTCAGGGGTGAAGAAATGTTTCGATCCGTCGATATGTGAACGGAACTCGCAGCCTTCTTCTTTCAGTTTTCTGATTCCCGTGAGGGAGAACACCTGGAATCCTCCGCTGTCTGTAAGTATGGGGCGGTCCCAGGTGTTGAATTTGTGTAGTCCGCCTGCCTTTTGCAGCGTGTCGAGTCCTGGACGAAGATAGAGGTGGTAAGTGTTGCCGAGTATTATCTGTGCCTTTACCTGCTCTCTGAGTTCGCTGAAATGGAGTCCTTTCACGCTGCCGCATGTACCTACAGGCATGAAGATGGGTGTCTTTATCTTGCCGTGGGCAGTGGTAATCGTTCCGGTGCGTGCGTCGCTTGCTGGATCGGTATGTTCTAATTCGAATGTCATTTTCTTTTTGATATTCTTTCTGTTGCTGTTGTTGTATTATTCATGTTAGGGAAAGGCGGTTGTGGATGCTTGTTTCATTTGTCGGTCTTTCCCTTTTCTTCTATCGTGAATTTCGTCGGGTTGTCCACGAGTTCGTCTGTCAGGGCGAAGTCCCACACGTCGAGCACGTTCTCCACATAGTGGAATGAAAGTCCTTTCAGATACATGTCGGGTATTTCTTCGATGTCTTTCCTGTTTTCCCTGCACATCACGATATCTGTTATGCCTGCTCTTTTGGCTGCCAGTATTTTCTCCTTTATTCCTCCAACGGGAAGCACCTTGCCGCGCAGCGTTATTTCTCCTGTCATGGCAGTGTTCTTTCTCACCTTGCGTTGTGTGAGGGCTGAGGCGATGGATGTGGCTATCGTTATGCCGGCAGAAGGGCCGTCTTTTGGAGTCGCTCCTTCCGGCACGTGGATGTGTATGTTCCAGTTGTCGAAGATGCGGTAGTCTATTCCGAGCACGTCGGAGTGTGACTTCACGTATTCAAGTGCGAGCATAGCCGACTCTTTCATCACGTCGCCAAGGTTGCCGGTAAGCGTGAGCTTGTTGCCGTTGCCTTTGCTGAGGCTTGTCTCGATGAAGAGGATTTCTCCTCCCACGCTTGTCCATGCCAGTCCGGTTACCACTCCCGCATAGTCGTTGCCTTGGTATATGTCGCGATAGAAAGGCGGTTTGCCGAGCAGGGATTCTATCTCCTTCGGCGTGATGCGCGAGAACGGGAGTTCTCCCTTGCTTGCTTTCATGAATGCGAGTTTGCGAAGCGCCTTGTTTATCTGGATTTCGAGTTGGCGCACTCCGCTCTCTCGCGTATACTGTTCGATGATCTTTTCTGTGGCCTGCTTGGTGAACGAGAGGCGCTGGTCGCCAAGACCGGTGTTGTCTTTCTCTTTGGGTATGAGGTGGCGCTTGGCTATCTCTTCTTTTTCCTCTGTGATATAGCCGCTTACCTCGATTGTCTCCATGCGGTCGAGCAGAGGGCGCGGGATGGTGTTCAGGTCGTTTGCAGTAGCGATGAACAGTACTTTCGACAGGTCGTAGTCCACATCGAGGTAGTTGTCATGGAAAGCGTTGTTCTGTTCTGGGTCGAGTACTTCGAGAAGAGCCGACGAGGGATCGCCGTTCACGGTGTTCTGCGTTATCTTGTCGATTTCGTCGAGGATGAAAACGGGGTTGGAAGCTCCTGCCTTTTGGATGTTCTTGATGATTCTTCCTGGCATCGCACCAATGTATGTGCGGCGATGACCGCGGATTTCCGACTCGTCGTGAAGACCTCCAAGCGACACCCTGACGTATTTTCTGCCCATTGCCTTGGCGATGCTCTTGCCAAGACTTGTCTTGCCCACTCCTGGAGGACCGTAGAGGCAGAGGATTGGCGACTTGAAATCTCCTCGCAGACTCAATACGGCGATGTATTCCAGGATGCGTTCCTTCACTTTTTCCATCCCGTAGTGGTCGGTATCAAGAACTTTCCTTGCCCTGTTCAGGTCAAGGTCGTCGATGGTGTATTCGTTCCAGGGAAGTGAGACGAGAGTCTGCAGATATGTAAGCTGCACGCTGTATTCCGGACTCTGCGGGTTGAGCAGGTCGAGTTTGTCGAGTTCCTTCTTGAAGACCTTCTCCACGTCGTCGTTCCATGCTTTCTTTTGGGCTTTGTCGAGCAGTTCCTTGCGTTCTGGCTGCCCGTCTTCGTTTCCGAGTTCTTCCTTAATGTTCTTGATCTGCTGCTTGAGGAAATATTCGCGTTGCTGTTCGTCGAGGTCTTCCCGGGTTTTAGAACGTATGTTCTGCTTGAGCTCCAGGAGCTGAAGCTCACGGTTTATTATCTTGAGCATGGCGAACACCCTGTCTTTGATTGAGTCCATATAGATGAGCTCTGCCTTTTCCTCGATGGAGAAGGGCAGGGTGGCGCAGATCACGTTTGTGAGGAGATATCTGTTAGAGATATTCTTCATGGCGAAGGATGCTTCATCCGGGATGTCGTCATTGCCCATGATGAACTGTATGCTCTTCTTCTGCAGGTCTTCCACCGCAGTAGCGTATTCCTTGTCGCCCTCATCGGCCATTGTCTCAGAGGCTTGGCTGGCATGGCCTTTGAGATATGGGCGCCGCTTGGTGATGTCGTCCAGACGGCATCTGCCGAGTCCCTGTATGATTGCCGTGCTGTTGCCGCCACCTCCAGGGAATTCAAGCACCTTTATGAGTTTGCCGTAAACTCCATATTCATAAAGATCGTTTGCCGTAGGACTTTCCTGCTCCATGTCTTTCTGGCAGAAAACGGCGAAGATCTGATTGCCTTTCTTCTTGCTGCCTACGGCTTTGATGAGTTTCTTGCTCGTTTCCCTGCCCACCAGTATGGGGGAAACGACACCAGGAAACATCATGAGGTTGCGTGTTGCCAATATAGGTATTTCTCCTTCGGGGTGATCCTTGAACAATTCTTTGATGTCACCATCGAAATCTGCTATCATTGAAATACCATTTCCTATTTTTGCATTCATATAAGTTATTGTCGGTCTCTATTTTAAATAATTTTGAAAATCTGTATCTGTAATTTTGGAAATCCGTCTCTTTATTTATATAATAAGAGGTGCAAAGGTAGTCATTTTTCTTCATTTATATTGTGTGTAAAACCATAAATGCTGAAAACATAAATTATATTAATGCTTTTATAAGTCGTTTTTAATCTTTTTTCTTAAATTTGCATTGGAATGAAATAGAAAAAACTGTCTTTTATATTGCTGATGTCAAATAATTATTTCCAGTTCAAGAAGTTTGTCGTCCGCCAGGACTTATGTGCCATGAAGGTCGGCACAGACGGCACGCTGCTGGGCTCATGGGCTCGTGGCGGCAGGAAAATACTGGATATCGGTACAGGCACGGGGCTTGTGGCGCTGATGATGGCGCAGCGGTTTGAAGATGCTGAACTGTATGCAGTGGAGATAGACCGCGACGCTCATCTTCAGGCAATGGACAACGTGGAGAACTCGCCTTTCAACGGGAGGATAAAGCTCTTCAACCAGTCTATACAGGATTTCAGCACGGAGTATGCGGATGAGAAATTCGACTCGATAGTATGCAATCCCCCCTTTTATGTCAATTCATTGGGATGTCCCGACGACAAGCGCCATATAGCCCGGCATTCATCATCGCTCCCTTTTGATGTGTTGTTGAGGTCGGTGAAGAATCTGCTTTCAGATGAAGGACGCTTGTCTGTGGTAATCCCTACCGACAGCCATCCCTCTTTTGATGCTGAGGCCCGGATGTCGGGATTCAGATGCTCTCGCTTGTGCCGGATCAGGACTGTGGAAAGGAAGCCCCCCAAGAGGATGCTGCTGGAATATGTCTTGCATGGTGGAATAGAAATGCAGCACGAGGAGCATTGCCTGCAGGATAACGACGGCAGAAGGTCGGAATGGTATTCTGATATTACATCAGAATTCTATGTGCGTTGATACTGTTCCAACATTTCAGATGCCTCCAATCATGCTGATTTCGTCGTTTTGTTTTGTTTTTTTGGAAAAAATAATTAAGTTTGCAAAAGTTATATATCGGACACAAGATTATATCGTAGGAACAAGAAATTGAAGTTAGCAACAGAAATCTAAAATTGAAAATATATGAATAATAACCATCTTGTAATAATGGCCGGTGGAGTGGGCAGCCGCTTCTGGCCGATGAGTACAGCAGAATGTCCTAAGCAGTTCATCGACGTCCTCGGAGTGGGACGTTCTTTGTTGCAGTTGACATACGACCGTTTCGAAACAATCTGTCCGCCAGAGAATGTCTGGGTGGTGACAAACAAGAATTATGCAGAAATAGTGAAACAGCAATTGCCGGAAATACCGGCAAAGAATATCTTGTGTGAACCGTGCCGCCGGAATACGGCACCATGTATCGCATACGTAAGCTGGAGAATCAAATCAGCTAATCCTGATGCCAATGTAGTTGTCACTCCGAGTGACCATGTTGTGATGGATGTTCCTGAATTCAAGAGAGTTGTGGGCAATTGCCTGAAATTCACGGCCGAGACGGATTCCATTGTCACTTTGGGAATGAAGGCGACACGTCCGGAGACTGGCTACGGATATATTCAGGCTGATCTGACCTGCTGTTCGCCACGCAACAAGGAAATCTACAGAGTTGATTCTTTCAAGGAAAAGCCTAATTTGGAAACAGCTCAGAAATATATTGCCGAGAGCAGATATTTCTGGAATGCAGGTATCTTCATCTGGAGCGTGAGGACCGTTGTCAACGCATTCAGGATTTACCAGCCTTCATTGGCAAATATATTTGAGAGTATCGCAGACGTGTACGGAACGGAAAATGAGCAGAAGGTGATTGACGAGAGATTCCCGGAGTGTGAAAACATTTCTGTTGACTATGCTATAATGGAGAAGGCTGAAGAGATTTTCGTATGTCCTGCAAGTTTCGGATGGAGCGACCTGGGGACATGGGGCTCTCTCTGGACTCAGACCAAGCATGACCTGATGGGCAACTCATTGATAGGCAATGGCATTTCCACTTTTGAAACTCGTAATTGCATTATCCATACCACAGAGAACAAGCAGGTTGTGGTTCAAGGTCTGGATGGTTATATCGTTGCGGAGAAGGATGGAAGATTGCTGATATGCAAACTCTCTGAAGAGCAAAGGATAAAACAATTCTCAGGACAGAACTGATCTGTTGTGATGATAATCCCCAAATCGGTCATCAGAACGTTTGATTGTCACTAATGACCGATTTGTAATAATCTGTACCAGTATCCGTTCTGGCAAGTTTATGGACGAAGGGTTGAGAGTGTGAGAGTAGGGATGTAAAAACAGGACTACTCTTGCCTAATGCCATTTCTATACTGTATGCAGAATAAATACAGGGTGTGTAATTCTTGATGAATCAACACACCCTGTTTCTATTTCATTTATAATCCGTTGTCTTTACGTTAGTTTCTTAATCCCGAAACGGTCATTAGACCGTTAAATGGTAGTCTTTTATAACTGTTTGTGCGGTCTTTTGCTTCTCCTAATGACCGATTTTCTTATAGAAACAATCTTGCAGTCTGGTAGACCAATGCAGAAATACACCATGCCGTAGCCGTGGTATATACGGCTGTGAATATAGCCCATTTCCATTTTCCTGACTCGTTCTTTATCGCTACTATCGTAGCCAGGCACGGGAAATACAACAGGACAAACAGCAGATAACAGAATGCTATCAATGGAGTCACCCCGTCTGCCGACATCTTACGGTATAGATTGCTGTATTTTGCCGTGTCCTGGGCTTCATCATCGGCTACTGTCTCATCGCCAGCGTAGAGTACGCCCATCGTGGAAGCCACGATCTCCTTGGCTCCTACACCGGAAATGAGTCCTATTGACAGTTTCCAGTCAAATCCCTGAGGCTTGAACACGGGCTCTACCACTTTTCCTATACTGCCGATATAGCTCTGCTCAAGCTGCTCCTGCTGGTTCAGCTTGTCATTATGCGGGAAATATCCCAATGCCCACACTATTATACTGGCAACAAGGATGATGCCTCCCATCTTTTTCAGATATTGTTTTCCTTTCTCCCAGGTATGGCGCAAGATTGCCTTTGAAGTAGGGAAACGGTAAGGCGGAAGTTCCATCACGAATGGAACGTCCTCGCTCTTCACCAGCCAGCGACTGAACACCTTGCTCATGATTACAGCCACGGCGATGCCTATCACATAGAGAGAAATCATTATCGCGCTGCGGTATTTCAGTGCGAAGAACGTGCTCGTTATCATGATGTATATAGGCAATCTGGCAGAACAGCTCATGAACGGCAATATGAGCATCGTGATGAGGCGGCTCCTGCGGCTTTCGATGGTTCTCGTAGCCATCACGGCAGGCACATTGCATCCGAAGCCCATTATCAGAGGAATGAATGATTTTCCATGTAGCCCCATCTTGTGCATGAGCTTGTCCATGATGAAGGCTGCCCTTGCCATATATCCGCTGTCTTCCATGAATGAAATGAAGGCATAGAGGATGAGTATCTGTGGAAGGAATACTATAACCGAGCCTACACCTCCGATAATGCCGTCTACGAGCATTGCCTTCAGAGGGCCGTCAGACATCGTGTCGCTTATACATCCTCCTAATGCGCCAATCATACTGTCTATCCAGTCCATCGGATATTGTCCTAAGGAGAATGTCACCTGGAACATTATGTACAGAAGCAGGAAGAACAATGGAAAACCAAGATATTTGTTTGTTATGAGCTTATCCAGAGCATGCGTGGTCTGGTAAGTGTCCTCGATGTTTCCTTCCTGATATTCAGCCTCCTTGAGCGCACCATGTATGAAGCCGTATTTCGCGTTCATAATGGCTGTTTCGCTGTCCTCCTTGCACTCTTCCTTTATCCTTACCGCTTCTTTGTCGCGTAGTTTCAGAATCTCATTACCGTTGGGCAGTGTCTTGATGAACTCTTCAGCATGGCTGTCGTTTTCAAGCAACTTGATGGAAAGATAACGTGTGGAGTATTTGTATCGTATCTGCTCGTCTTCCTGTATGAGCTGCTTCACACGGTCAATTCCCTCTTCTATGTCTTTGCCATGATTTATGTGTATGTGTCTGAAGGTGGAATCCTGCCCCTCATACATATCTATTATGGTCTGGAACAATTCGTCTATACCCCTTCCTGTTCTGAACACGGTAGGAATCATAGGTACTCCCAGGAGATGGCCCAGAACCTTATAGTTGAGCTTGTCGCCCCTTTCCTCAAATTCATCAAACATGTTGAGCGCGCAGACAATCCTTTGGTTCATGTCCACGAGTTGCGTTGTCAGGTAGAGGTTTCTCTCAATATTGCTTGAGTCGATTACATTGATGATAACGTCAGGCGTCTTGTCGATTATCTCACGCCTCACGTATAGTTCTTCAGGGCTGTATGCAGAGAGAGAGTATGTGCCGGGAAGGTCGATGAGGTTGAAGTTATAGCCTTTGTATTCAGCACGTCCTTCTTTGGCATCTACGGTAACTCCTGAATAGTTGCCCACTCTTTCATGGGCTCCCGAAGCATAGTTGAAGAATGAGGTCTTGCCGCAATTCGGATTGCCCACAAGAGCTACATTGATGATTCTTCGTTTCTTTAGCGCTTCTTCGTGTAGATTGTTGAATTCCGTGTCTTGTTCGCTATTTGAAGCCACGGAGATTCCGTTTTCTTCTGTGGTGTCAGGATTGGCGATGTCTTTGTTTCTCGCTTCGCTCTCTGTGATGATTTCTATCATTGAGGCTTCGGTATGGCGCAAAGACACCTCATATCCCATTATCTTGTATTTAACGGGGTCGTGAAGAGGGGCATTCAGAAGAACCTCTACTTCTTGTCCTTTGATGAAACCCATCTCAACGATTCTCTTGCGAAAACCTCCGTGGCCCAACACCTTTACAATGACGCCTTTCTGTCCGGTGCTTAATTCTGATAATTTCATGATTCTGCTACTGTTACGATAATCCTGTTCGGTGGATTATTTCAATAATGCAAAGGTATAAAAAAAATGGTACAAGTTTTATATGCATAGATTAAAATACCTAATAATCGGTACTGCTTGAGCTATATCATACAAGACTTCACATTTCTGAGGCGCGTTAATCTTTGTTGAAGTATTGCTCAAGCTCATTCCTTGTATTTTCGTCATTCTCAGTTATGTAGCGTATGATTCTGCCGTGTTCCATCAATACGATTTTGTTTGATATGTCTACGGTATGCATCAGATTGTGACTACTTATTAATATTGATGCTCCGGTTTCCTTGTTATAGTCAACTAGCATCTTCTTCAGGATGTTCTGGCTTGTAGGGTCAAGGAAATTGAACGGTTCGTCAAGAATTACAAGCTGGGGAGAATGTATGAGTGATGATATTATTCCGATTTTCTGTTTGTTTCCGGCAGACATGCTCCTTATCAATTTGTTTTGTCCTATGATTTCTCCATTCATGAAAGCGTCGAAACGTTGCAGATGTTCCGACAGTTCTTCTTTTGTTATGTTGCTTATTTTTGCTATGAATTCAAAATATTCTTCAGGAGAAAGATAGTCTATCAAGAAACTTTCATCAATGAATGCTCCTGTATATTTTTTCCATTCTTCATCAACATTGACGTTGGTGCCGTATGTCGATCCGTCTTTCATCCTGAATGTCAGGTGTACTTCACCTTCATCGGGTTTCAGCAAATCGAGCATCAAGCGGAATAGGGTGGTCTTGCCTGCTCCGTTGTTGCCGACAACGCCTAATAACGTATTGTCAGGGATTTCCAATGAGTCTATGTCTACTGCAACTTTGGTTGAAAATGATTTTTTCAGTTTATGAATCTGGATTTCCATAATCAGTCATTTATGGTTTTAGAATTGCGCAATTGAGTTTTGTGAAAAAAGCATTAAGGTGTATCATGGTATATAAATACGCATAGATACACCTTAATTGTCTCATCTTTTATATCGTCTTAAACGAGTCCTTTGCCATGACAGTTCTTGAACTTCTTTCCGCTGCCACAAGGACATGGGTCATTGCGACCGGGAAGCTTGTCTTTTACTATCGGTTCGTGATGCTGTTGGGCAGCCGTTTCCCTTGTGTCATGTTGGGCGGCAGCCTGCTGTACAGAGTCGTTCAGGTCGACTTTCTCTTCTGTATAGCGCTGGCTTGGCTTGTCAGGAGCCGCTTCCTGCACTTCCTGCTGTTCCATTACCGGAATCTGGGCTCTCATCAATATGCTGACAATCTTGTTGTTCATCTGGTCTACCATATCGTCGAAGAGCTTTACGCTTTCCAGCTTGAAGATCACGAGCGGGTCTTTCTGCTCGTAAGAAGCATTCTGAACGCTGTGTTTCAGCTCGTCGAGCGCACGGAGGTTCTCTTTCCAGCATTCGTCGATGATATGGAGCATGATAGTCTTTTCAAACTCCTTCACCACGCTCTTGCCTTCAGTCTCGTATGCCTCCTTCAGGTTACAAGGTATGTTGTAAACCCTCTTGCCGTCGGCTATAGGCACCATAATGCGCTCATAGATAGCACCCTGCTCTTCATACACCTGCTTTATTACCGGGAATCCGACAGCCTGTATGCGGTCTGTCTTGCGCTTGAAGTCTGCTATAGCCATCTGGAAGGCTTTCTCAGCGAGATTGTTGTGGTTCTCGTTCAGGTATTCAGCTTCGGTGAAAGGACATTCCATAGCGAGAAGTTTCAGGAACTGCTCTTTGCATCCCTCATAATCATGGTTTTCGATTATGTTCACGACTCTATCCCAGATTATGTTGGTTATGTCCATGCCAATGCGTTCACCCATAAGGGCGTGGCGGCGCTTGTCATACACCACAGTACGCTGCTTGTTCATCACGTCGTCGTATTCCAGGAGGCGCTTACGGATACCGAAGTTGTTTTCCTCAACTTTCTTCTGTGCCCTTTCGATACTCTTCGACATGAGTGAGCTCTCAATTCTCTCACCTTCTTTTATACCCATGCGGTCCATGACGCGAGCAATGCGCTCACTTGCAAAAAGACGCATCAGCTTGTCTTCAAGGCTGACGTAGAATACGGAACTTCCAGGGTCGCCCTGACGGCCGGCACGTCCTCTGAGCTGACGGTCTACGCGGCGGCTCTCGTGTCTCTCCGTACCGATGATTGCCAATCCTCCAGCGTCTTTCACTTCCTTAGAAAGCTTGATGTCGGTACCACGGCCAGCCATGTTGGTAGCGATGGTGACAGTCTTGCTGAGACCAGCCTTGGCCACGATGTCGGCCTCGTGCTGATGAAGCTTTGCGTTGAGTACATTGTGAGGAATATGTCTCATCGTGAGCATCTTTGAAAGCAGCTCCGAAATTTCAACTGATGTCGTACCTACAAGTACCGGACGGCCTTGGTTGATCATTTCCTGTATCTCCTCAATCACGGCATTATATTTCTCTCTTGCTGTCTTGTAGAGTCTGTCGTCGAGGTCCTTTCTCAGTACCGGGCGGTTGGTAGGAATTTCAACCACATCCAGTTTGTAGATATCCCAGAACTCACCTGCTTCCGTGCTTGCAGTACCGGTCATTCCCGAAAGCTTGTGATACATACGGAAATAGTTCTGAAGGGTGATTGTAGCGAATGTCTGTGTGGCCTCTTTCACTTTGACGTGCTCTTTTGCCTCAACAGCCTGATGGAGTCCGTCGCTCCACTGGCGACCCTCCATGATACGGCCTGTCTGCTCGTCCACAATCTTAACTTCTCCGTCCATAACGACATATTCGTCGTCTTTGTTGAACATAGTGTATGCCTTGAGCAGCTGCTGCAAGGTGTGTACTCGTTCGCTCTGTACTGAGTAGTGGTTGAGAAGTTCGTCTTTCTTGTCAAGTCTGTCCTGCTCAGAGAGGTTCTCGTTCTCCAGATTAGAGAGCTGGGTCGTGATGTCTGGCAACACGAACAACTCCTTGTCGTTCACTTCCTTTGCCAGCCATTCCGTTCCCTTGTCTGTAAGGTCAACGGAATTCAGCTTCTCGTCAACGACAAAATACAATGGTTCAACAGCTTCCGGCATGCGGCGGTTGTTGTTCTCCATGTATATCTCTTCAGTCTTCAGCATTCCTGACTTGATGCCGTCTTCAGAGAGATATTTGATGAGTGGCTTGTTCTTTGGAAGGGCCTTATGTGAACGGTAGAGACTCAGGAAACCTTCGTCCATCTTTTTCTGGTCATTGTTCTTCTGACCTTCAGCGATGAGCTGCTTTGCCTCTGAAAGATACTTTGTTGCAAGTTTCCTTTGCACTTCAACCAGTTTCTCTACCAACGGCTGGTATTCCTCAAACATCTGGTCGTCTCCGTTCGGCACCGGACCGGAAATGATAAGTGGTGTACGTGCGTCGTCAATCAATACGGAGTCAACCTCATCGACGATGGCGTAGTTGTGCTTTCTCTGAACGAGGTCGGCTGGAGATAACGCCATGTTGTCGCGAAGATAGTCAAAGCCGAATTCGTTGTTCGTACCGAAAGTGATGTCTGCCTGATATGCATTCCTTCTTTCCTGTGAGTTCGGACGATGCTTGTCGATGCAGTCTACTGAAAGACCGTTGAACTCGTACAATGGACCCATCCACTCCGAGTCACGCTTTGCCAGATAGTCGTTCACTGTTACGACATGCACACCGTTTCCTGTCAGGGCATTAAGGAATACAGGGAGTGTTGCCACGAGGGTCTTTCCTTCACCGGTAGCCATCTCCGCAATCTTTCCCTGATGCAGTACGATACCTCCGAAGAGCTGTACGTCATAGTGCACCATGTCCCATTTGAGGTCGTTTCCACCCGCCATCCAGTGGTTGCTGTAGATAGCCTTGTCGTCTTCGATTCTTACGAAATCCTTTGTAGCTGCAAGTTCACGGTCGAAATCATTTGCAGTAACAACCACTTCGTCGTTCTCGGCAAATCTTCTGGCTGTATCCTTCATGATGCTGAAGGCAACAGGCAGTATCTCGTTGAGCACTACTTCATATTTGTCCAGGACTTCCTTTTCCAACTTGTCTATCTGATTGAAGATTTCCTCTCTCTCATCGATAGGCGTGTCTTCGATTTTAGACTTCAGACCCTTGATCTGTTCCTTTTCATTGGCTACTGCGTCCTGCAATTGTTTCTGCAGTTCTTTTGTGCGTTCTCTCAGCTGGTCGTTTGTGAGAGCTTTGATTTCGGGGTAAGCAGCTTTTACCTTCTCTACGATAGGCTGAATCTGCTTCATATCGCGTGTTGACTTGTCGCCAAAAAGCGATTTCAGTAAATTGTTGAATCCCATTATATATTATGCTTTTTTTATTTCTTGATTATATTCGTGTGCAAATTTATACAATTTATTCCTTTTAAGGGCATTAACATCTATTTATTATTGTTTTGCACGTTGTTTTTTTAGAATAGAGGTTCGCCTTTGCTTGCATTCGGGGCTCTGATTCTTATAGTTTTTGATATTGTCGGGGCTATTCTGTCGGCGCAGACAGGAGTCGTCACCACTTCGCCTTTCAGTCCGAAACCGTAAAAGATTATCGGGAAATTCTGACAGTTTGCCCCTTGTATATATGTTTCTCCATTGTCTTCGTTGGCTATGTTCCAACCTGGCAACACCTCAACGAGAAGGTCGCCGCTGTTCCGTAAATTGTATGAGTTCCTTACCGTTTCCGATTCAGATGTATTGAAAGACAGGATGTCGTTTGCCGAAAGGCAATTGCCCACTCCCTGGCATTGCCTGATGAATATTTTCGACAATTCGCAGATCTGGTTTGTGTTAAGTCGCTTCTTGTCAAACAGTTTGTTGTTGAAGTATATCTGGTCGCGGCTGTAACCCTCTATGTATTTGTCATTTCCATACAAAGCCCCGAGGTAAAGGTTCAGGAGGTTTGATGCCCTGTTGATATAGAAAGTGCCGCCAGGTATCCTTAACTTCTTTTCTTCTGCGGTTCTGGCTTCGTTGTAGTATCCGGTGGAGTTTATGACGAAAAGCACGTTTGACAATCCCACTTTTGAGCTGATTGTATTTATCAATCTGCCGATGTTGTTGTCCAGATCCGTATATATGAACTGCTTGTCGGTTGATTTGGATTCAGGTCGGTTTGCCTTGTAAGTCACGAACAGCATGTCCGGCGTGTTGTCTGCTCCCAATGAATATTCATTGAGGCAGTGGATGGCAAAGTCTGTCACGTTTGTGTTTGACTTTACATCTCCGGTCTTGATCCGGTTGCTGGAGTTGTAGGTTTCCAGTCTGCGGTCTTCTTTCTGATAATATGATGTAGTGCACCATTTTCTTTCTTTCGTGTCAATCCAGTAAGCTCCGTCGGCATTGTGTCCTGCGGGGATTATGGCTGAAACCGGGTCTTCGGCAATGCTGATGACTACAGATTTTTTGTTGGCAATCTTCAGTTCGTCGCTGATGGTAGTCGTCTGTACGTTCTCCGCGGAATTCCTTTCCAAGGTGGAGATACCGTCGAAATTGTTGTCTTCAACGCATGAAACGATTTTCATGTTGTTCCGGTCAAACCATTTTTCAGCAATGATGCCGTTGTATCTCGGAGAGGTTCCTGTGTTTATGCTGGAGATAGAAGATGCCAGGTCTGCAGATGCGAAATTTAATCTTGCGTCTGTGAACACGATACCGTTGCGTAGGATTTCCTTGAATCCGTTTTCCTTGTAGAATCGCTTGTAGTCAGACAGCAGATCCGAACGCAGCTGGTCGATGGTGATGTTTACAACAAGCCTTGGCACAGATGTATGGATCTGTGCTCTTGCAGTGCCGCAAGCCAAAATGGCTATTGTGGTCGCCGTTATTATACTGTATTTCGTAGCCGTTGTTTTAATCATTCTTTCTCGTTGCATATAGATTGCAGCAATTTTTCAATAGCAAAGATAATGCCAAAAGAGGCATCCCCTCAGCGTAAACTTGTATTAATCGTCCTGACAGGCCTATGCAGAGCATTATGGAAAGGAAAGTCCAGGCCTTTCTTAGTTTCCTTTCGTTTCGTTTGTTCTTGATGATGTATATTGCCCAATACAAATTCAGCGGGCATAATATGAATATTTGCAGATTGGTACTTGTTGTCGGGTGCTCAGAGAAGAGCATGACGAACAGAATCAATCCTGCCAGTCCGCTCGCGAGCAACAACGAGATGTCTACCCAGAGAAACCTCTTTTTTGTCTTGAATTCCGCAACGACTATCGCAGCGATTAATAATAATAATGTAATAAAGACGAATTGAGGCGTCACTTTTGTCTTTCCCGCAATCGCGTGATCGTTTCCTTTTACGATGATTTCGGTGTTTTTCACCAAAGGCCTTGCGCTTCCGTCTGCCGATACTATCTTTGCCTGTCCGAAATCCCTCATCAGATTGTCTGGCAAGAACTGCTGCTCCTCACGTGTTGTCTGCATGTCGGCTTTGAATCCTAACAGAAGGTCGTTGCCGAAGCTTGCCCACGAATAATTGGCGTTGCAGCCGTGTATCAGGTCTCTGAATGATACAGACTTGTCAATGGCGTTTTCGTATTCTATCTTGCCGTTGATTGACTTCAGGATGATGTCTCTCGCTTTGGTGGTGCAGTTGTTGTAGAAATAGTTGTATCTGTATACCCTGGCATTGTCGTAATTGTCCTGCAGGGCTTTGAGCAACTGTCCTTTTTCTTCTGGCGTAAGATTTATTTCCTGTTGTGTGACCTGTGATCCGAAATACTGGTATTCGTAGCAGAAATCGTTAAAGTCCTGTATCCCCATTTCATAGTCTGTCAGTCCCAAGACAAACCTGGCGACGAAAAAGGGTTTCTTGAAGGAAAACATACCGTAATTGACCACGATGTCAGTCTTCGATGCCTTGTCCTCGTATCTTATCGCCGTGTGTCCGTAGAGACTGTAAATCTCGTCGTGGGGCGAACATGTAAGCAGGCTGACTCTGATCGAGTCGGCTGGAGTTTCGGCATAATTGGTTGTGTTACCTATTGCTATCTTGCTGATATCAAGCAAGATGAACGTTAAAAGTAACCTATATAAAAAAATATTCAGCTTTTTCACGATGCAAAAATAAGCGATATTTTTCACTTATAGTTATGAAGTTTCGATTTTTTTCAATAATTTTGCAGCTCACAAATTTTGAATAGAGTGAATTTAATCGTTGATATTGGCAATACATGCGTCAAACTGGTGTGTTTTGATGATGGTGAAGTTATAGAAGAGAAACGCGTTGATGGCAACGACGTCGAGGCCTTGTCGCGGTTTTGTTCGAAGTATCCGTTTTCAAAAGGTATAGTGTCTTCAGTTTCGTCTGTTTCAGATTCATTTATGGAGAAACTGAAAGGGCTTCCGTTCCGTGTTTTGGAATTTGAAAGTGGCGTGACGCCCGTGCCGGTTTCAATCGGATACAACACTCCGTTGACTTTAGGGACGGATCGTCTCGCTGCCGTCGTAGGGGCGAATGATTGTTCGCCAGGTAAGGATATACTCGTCATTGATATCGGAACCTGCGTCACTTACGACTTAATCAGCTCGTCAGCAGAATATTTGGGCGGGAACATCTCGCCAGGACCTACGATGCGCTTGAAGGCGTTACACGAATACACCTCACGACTCCCTTTGGTGGAAAGAAGGGGAGAGGCTCCTCTGGTAGGTTATTCTACGGAAACTGCGATAAGAAGTGGTGTTTTGCATGGCATAGAGTATGAGATAAATGGCTATATCCATAGGTTTTTGACTAAATATCCACACCTTTTTGTATATTTAACAGGTGGTGTACAATTAGATTTGCATTTCTCGGAAAAAATCACCATCTTTGCAGACAGATTCATAGTCCCGAAAGGACTTAACCGAATATTAGAATATAATGATGAAATCAACAAATAGGGTATTTTGCGCTTTTGCAGCGCTTGCATTTTCTATAGGTATATATGCTCAGAGTGGCACAAACTCTCCTTACAGCCAATATGGATTGGGAGTGTTGAGCGACCAGACAAGCGGCTTCAACCGAGGAATGAATGGGGTGGGGCTTGGCTTCAGAGAGCACAACCAAGTGAACTTCATAAATCCGGCGTCTTATTCTGCAGTTGACTCCCTTTCTTTTATCTTCGATGTGGGATTCTCCGGCCAGATCACCAACTTCAATGAAAGCGGCAAGAAAATCAATGCCAAGAATGCAGACTTCGAATATGCTGTAGCGGCGTTCAGAGTTGCAAAAGGTTTCGGTGTGAGTTTCGGTATCCTGCCATATACCAACGTGGGATATAACTATACCTCTTCAACACCAGGAAGCAATGTCCTCTCGACCACATATTCAAATTCATATTACGGAGAAGGAGGCTTGCATCAGGTGTATGTGGGCTTAGGCTATCAGTTGTTCAAAGGATTCTCCCTGGGAGCCAATGTCTCATATCTGTGGGGCCGCTACGACAAGACCGTGACGAATTCATACAGCGACTCCTATGCTAAGACAATCCAGAAAGTGTATTCCGCTTCGGTGACAAACTACAAGCTGGATTTCGGTGTCCAATACGCATTCGCCGTGGACAAGAAAAACGAGTTCACCCTTGGAGCTACATACTCTCCCGGGCATGATATTGGAGGAAACCCTTCATGCGTGGTTACTTCGACAAATCCAACGACGTCAACTCCGGAAACGGCACCGTATTCCTTGAAAGAAGGTCTCAAGATACCTACCACAGTTGGCGCAGGCTTGGCGTGGAACAATGCCAACCGCATCAAGTTGGGAGTGGATTACAGCTTCCAGAAATGGAGCGGAATAGGTTTCCCTGTTTATGTCGTGAACAATCAGGTTCCGGCTTATGTGATGAACAACGACTATTATAGCGACCGTCATAAAATCAATGTGGGCGGCGATTTCTGCGGTGATGAAAACAACCGCAGCTTCTTGAAACGTCTGCATTTCCGTGCTGGTGCTTCATACGCTACACC
This sequence comes from Prevotella pectinovora, assembly GCF_000834015.1. Lineage (GTDB taxonomy): Bacteria > Bacteroidota > Bacteroidia > Bacteroidales > Bacteroidaceae > Prevotella > Prevotella pectinovora. The sequence continues at coordinate 79,661 of NZ_JXQI01000026.1, forward strand.
ATATTATAAAATAAACGGACAAGACGGCCCGAGCGAGATCAGTGTGAGCGCCGGTTTGGGAATTCCTATCATGAACAGCTATAACAATCGTTCCATGCTCAACATTTCCGGACAGTGGGTACGCACTTCTGCAAAGAACTTCATAAAAGAGAATACATTCAGAATCAACATTGGACTGACATTCAATGAGCGTTGGTTCATGAAGTGGAAAGTGGATTGATGATGAAGACACCTTTCTTCTTATTGGCAGTTTCATTGTTTTTGGCCGTTTCCTGCTCTCAGGAGAAGGAACATACCGCACCGGCAATAAATCCCAAGGATTCCGTTTCGCTGATGACATCCTTCGGAGTCAATACCCTCATATCCGATTCTGGGGTCATGAAGTATAGAATCGTGACGGAGAAATGGGAAGTCAATGAAGTGCGGAATCCGTCAAGATGGATGTTTGAACGGGGTCTGTTCCTGGAACAGTTTGACGAGAGATTCCATGTCCAGGCCTATATACAATGTGATACTGCCTATTACTATGACAAAAACAAGGTGTGGGAGCTCAGAGGCCGGGTCCGTATCCGCACTTTGGATGGCGTGAGGTTCTCCAGCGAGGAGTTGTTCTGGGATCAGAACCGCCATGAACTCTACAGCAACAAGTTCTCCCGCGTGGTCTCACCGGACAGAGAGCTGCAGGGCGCATATTTCAGAAGCGACGAAAGAATGACACATTATTTCATCAGCAACACCAAGGGCTCGTTCCTCAAAGGCAACGTGTTCAATAGTGAGAGCGACACTATCGTAAACGCTCCTGATACGACAAAGCAAAAACTGAGATTGCCAGTTACGCCTGCAGCAAGGAAAAACATTTAAATTATCTCTATGGAAGAAGTATCTATATCTTTGGTGGTTGGTATTTTCATAACATTGCTTCTGTCTGCGTTCTTTTCCGGTATGGAAATCGCCTTCGTGTCGAGCAACAGGATGCTTGCCGAGATGGACAAAGGCTCATCTAAACTGACCCGAAGACTTCAGACGTTCTTTTACAAGAACCCCAATGACTTCGTGAGCACGATGCTTGTGGGCAACAATATCGTGCTGGTCGTATATGGAATCTTTGTGGCAAGACTGCTTGACAACACAATCTTCAAAGGACTTGACCCGGCTATTTCAGTTACGGCAGACACTATTCTGTCTACACTGGTAGTGCTCTTCACAGGAGAGTTCCTGCCCAAAACTTTGTTCAAAAGCAACCCCAACAAGTTCTTTTCGTTCTTTGTCTTTCCGGCATACCTGTTCTATCTGCTGCTATGGCCGGTTTCCCGTTTTTCCACTTTACTGTCCAAAATCCTGCTTAAAATAAGCGGAGTGAAGGTGGACAAGGACAATGATGACGGGGAGTTCTCAAAAGTAGACCTGGATTACCTCGTGCAGTCGAGCATTGACAACGCTTCCGACAACTCTCAGATTGATGATGAAGTCAGGATATTCCAGAATGCATTGGATTTCTCCGACACCAAAGTAAGGGACTGCATGGTGCCCCGCACCGAGATATGTGCAGTAGAAAAGTCTTCGTCGCTTTCAGATTTGAAAAACATATTTATAGAGAGCGGGAAATCCAAAATCCTGGTATACGATAACGACATCGACCATATCATAGGCTATATACATTCATTGGAATTATTCCGGAATCCAAATGACTGGCACAATCATATCAGAACAATGCCATTCGTTCCTGAAACCATGTCTGCCAGAAAGATGATGCAGACCTTCCTTCAGCAGAAGAAAAGCCTCGGCGTAGTCGTCGACGAGTTCGGAGGAACGAGCGGAATCATATCCCTCGAAGATATCGTAGAAGAGATATTCGGCGACATTGAAGACGAGCACGACAATTCAAATTATATAGCGCAGAAGAATCCGGACGGATCATACCTCCTTTCAGCAAGACTGGAGATAGACAAGGTGAACGACTTGTTTTCTCTCGATATTCCCGAAAGTGAGGATTATATGACCATTGGCGGCTTCATACTCCACGAATATGAAAACTTCCCCAAGTTGAATGAAGTAGTCAGAATAGGACGCTTTGAGTTCAAGATTATAAAGAATACCATGACCAAAATAGAGCTGGTACGCCTAAAAGTTATTGATTAGTCAATATTTTTGGCGCAAAATTTATTTTTGTCTTATCTTTTTTGTAATTTTGTGCGCTAAAGTGGAAATATAACATTTTCAGAACATAAAAATAATAATTAAATAAAACAAATTAATGGCAGCATTAGGAAAAATTAGAAGCCATGGCGCAATATTGGTCGGAGTTATCGGTGCCGCGCTATTGGCGTTTATCGCTGAAGAAGCTTTCCGTTCGTGTGACTCTCATAAGAATGAGAGCCGACAGCAAATCGGCGAAGTGTTAGGCGAAAAAGTCAGCATGCAGGAGTATCAGAAGCTTGTTGATGAGTTTACAAATGTATTGAAGATTACTCAAGGTCGAGACAACCTTACTGACGACGAGTTGAATCAGGTGAAGGATCAGGTTTGGCAGACATACGTGCAGAACCGCATCATCGAAGAAGAGGCCAAGAAGCTGGGGCTCACCGTAACGGACAAGGAGCTTCAGAACGTTCTCGCCGCAGGTACAAACCCAATGCTTTTGCAGACTCCTTTCGTGAACCAGCAGACAGGACGCTTCGACGCCAACATGCTGAAGAAGTTCTTGACAGAATACAAGTCGGCAAAGACCACAAATCCTCAGATGGCTGAGCAGTATCAGAGCATCTATAATTTCTGGACATTCGTAGAGAAGAGCTTGAGACAGCAGATTCTTGCAAGCAAGTACCAGTCGCTTTTCGCCAACTGCTTCTTGTCAAATCCGGTATCAGCAAAGATGGCTTTCAAGGAAGATACAGAGGAGAGCAATATCCAGCTCGCTGCATTCCCATACGCCGACATCAACGATAACACCATCAAGGTTACTGATGAAGAGCTCAAGGCTAAGTATGAAGAACTGAAGCCAAGATTCAAGCAGTTCGTTGAGACACGCGACATCAAATACGTCGATGTAAAGGTAGTTGCCTCAAATGCAGACAAGGCAGAGCTGAACAAGGAATTCAAAGCCTATGAAACTGAAATCAGAGGCGTGGAAGACCCAACACAGTTCATGCACAAGACCGCTTCTTTGGTAAACTATTTGGGTATTCCTCAGACAAAGGCAGCCTTCCCATCCGACATTGCCGCAAGACTTGATTCCATGGCAGTCGGTTCAACCACAGGAGTAGTGGAGAACAAGCAGGACAACACTCTCAACATCATTCGACTGTTGTCAAAGTCTGAGTTGCCAGACTCTGTCCAGTTCCGTGCAATTCAGGTAGTAGGAGCAACTCCGGATGCCGTAAAGAAGAGTGCTGACAGCATTTACACCGCACTTGAGAACGGAGGTGATTTCGAGGCTATTGCCAAGAAATATAACCAGACTGGTGAGAAGCAATGGATAACTTCAGCACAGTATCAGAATGCGCCTTCTATGGATGCAGATACAAAGAACTACATTAACACCCTCAACACTCTTGGAGTGAATGCAATCAAGAACATATCATTGCAGCAGGGCAGTTTGATCGTTCAGGTTACAGACCGCAAGGCAATGACTTCTAAGTATGTTGCCGCTGTAATCAAGAAGGAGATCAAGTTCTCTAAGAATACATACAGCACAGCATTCAACAAGTTCAGCCAGTTCGTCAGCGAAAGTCAGACACTTCAGGCTCTCGAGAAGAATGCCGGTAAGTATGGATACCAGTTGCAGGAGCGCAACGATGTTTCTACACAGGAACATTTCGTCGCTGGCATCCATGGAACCCGTGATGCAATGAAATGGCTGTTTGATTCAGAAGACGGAAAGATTTCTCCATTATATGAGTGTGGAGACAATGACCACCTGTTGGTATTGGCTCTGACAAAGACTCACGAGAAGGGTTATCGTTCATTCGATGACAGCAAGGTGAAGGAATATCTGAAGCAGGAAGTCCTCAGAGACAAGAAGGCTGAGCAGATCATCGCCAAGGTGAAAGGAGTGAACAGCATTGCTGCTGCAAAGGCAAAGGGTGCCAAGATTGCAGAACTCAATCAGGTGACATTTGCTTCTCCAGCATTCGTAACTCTTACAGGTTCGAGCGAACCGGCATTGAGCGGAGCTGTTGCAGCTACAGCAAAGGGTAAGTTTGTCAACCACGCAGTAAAAGGACAGGCTGGTGTTTATCTCTTCCAGGTTATAAGCAAGAGCAACCGCCCAGGCAAGTTCAATGAGAAAGAGTATGAGCAGCGTCTCAAGCAGAAGGCAATGCAATATGCTGGAAATTTCATGCAGGAGCTTTATTTCAAGGCTAATGTAGTAGACAACAGATACTTGTTCTTCTAAATAAAAGATATAAATCCGATAAAAATGGCATACGATATTGTTTCGTATGCCATTTTTTTTCGCTTAAAGTCTTTTCATATGAAGTTTTTTTGTAATTTTGTAGGGTAATCTTACTTTAGAATATCGATAACTATTATATAATCTTTAAAACAAATACTTATGGTGACATTTTCTCCTAAGGATTTAGAGCAAATCTCAGAAAAAGGAATTACCCAGTCCAAGATCGAAAGACAATTGGACGAGTTTAAGACAGGTTTCCCATATCTTAAGTTGGAAGCTGCAGCAAGTGTAGGCAAAGGAATAAAGTCAATTGCTGCTGGTGACATCTCCAAATATATTGATTTGTGGAATCAATACAAGATGGGAGACAAGAAGATACTGAAGTTCGTACCTGCAAGTGGAGCTGCAAGCAGGATGTTCAAGAATCTTTTCGCCTTTCTTAGTGCCGAATATGACGCTCCGGAAACAGATTTCGAGAAAGCTTTCTTCAGCAATATTGAGAAATTCGCTTTCTATAACGTCTTAGATAAAGTTTGTAAAGAGAAAGAGAATTGCAGTATTCATGAGTTGATGGAGAAAGGCTGCTACAAGACTGTGGTTGATTACCTGCTGAATGACAAGGGGCTCGGTTACGGTCAGTTGCCGAAAGGATTGCTGCTCTTCCACAAATATGGCGGCACTCAGAGAACTCCGTTGGAAGAACATCTCGTTGAAGGTGCACTTTACGCCAACTGTAATGGTGTGGTACATCTACATTATACGGTAAGTCCAGAACACAAGAACTTGTTTGAAGACTGCGTCAATCATGTAAAAGGTGAATACGAATCGAAGTTCAATGTCAGATATTGTGTTTCTTTCTCCGTTCAGAAACCCTCTACAGATACCATTGCGGTAAATCCTGACAACACTCCATTCCGTAATGCCGACGGTAGTCTGCTTTTCCGTCCTGGTGGTCACGGTGCATTGATCGAGAATCTTAATGATGTTGATGCAGATATTGTTTTCATCAAGAACATAGACAATGTAGTCCTCGATAAGTTCAAGGAAGATACCGTTACATACAAACAGTTACTTGCAGGAGTGCTCGTATCTCTTCAGACAAAGGCGTTTGAGTATCTTAGACTTCTTGAGAGCGGACAATTTGATGATGACACGTTGAAAGAAATTGTAAGGTTCCTCGAGCAAGAACTATGTTGCCATAAACCAGGAATAAACGACTTGAAAGGCGCAGAACTTGTGGCATATCTCAAGAAGAAACTTAATCGTCCGATGCGTGTTTGTGGAGTGGTGAAGAATGTTGGCGAACCAGGTGGTGGTCCTTTCCTTGCTTATAATAGTGATGGTACCGTCAGCCTGCAGATACTCGAGAGCAGCCAGATAGACAAAGATAATTCTGACTATACGAAGATGTTCACAGAGGGTACGCATTTCAATCCTGTTGATTTGGTTTGTGCGACAAAGGATTACAATGGGGATAAATTTAATTTGCCTGATTTCGTTGACCGTTCCACAGGTTTTATCAGCAGCAAAAGCAAGAACGGAAAGGAACTTAAAGCATTGGAACTACCGGGATTGTGGAATGGTGCAATGAGTGATTGGAATACTGTATTTGTTGAAGTACCTCTGTCAACATTCAATCCTGTGAAGACGGTAAACGATCTGTTGCGTGAGCAGCATCAGGGATAATAATCCGAAAAATACAATACTGTTTTTACAATGAAACCAATAATGGTGTGTCGCGATACGATATCTCAGACACACCATTATTATTAAGGGGATGCATCAGAAATGTGATGCATCCCCTTATCTGATCATAACGAAAATAGGAGATAAACACCAATGAATTGTGCTTACCTCCTAATCGTTTTCATTTGCTCATTATCCAAGCCATTTCACATAGCAGAAATCCTGTCTGTGTGGAAGGTTTTCATTCTTTGGATACATTCTGACACCGGTCTTGAAAGAGCCGGCTTCGTCAGCTTCTATCGTTGCTTCGAAGATATAGTTGTTGCCGTCCTTGCCAATTATGTTGAAAGGATGCTTGTTAACAACATATTCCTCTCCGTTCTTGTTTGTCTTTACAACAACGACCTCCAATCCGACAGCGTCATTAAGGCCCTGCTCATCAATGACATATCTTACTTTATATGTCTCGCCGGTAACCATTCCTGTTGATGGGATGTCGGTTTCTTTTGAAACTACATTGATAGAATCCCATCGCTCGGCCACGGTTTCCTTCCACTGGGCAATCTCTTTGGCGAGACTGTAGTTGTTGCTTTCAAGCTTGTGGAAACGCTCTGCCTCCTTGCAGTAGAACTTGTCGTAATAGTCGTCAAGCTGTCTCTTCATTGTGTAATGAGGAGCAATCTGAGCGATAGAGTTCTTGATTACTTTTATCCAGCCTTCGCTGTAGTTCTTCTCTCCCTTGTTGTAGTACAGAGGAATGATTTCGTTCTCAAGAAGACCATATATAGTGGCAGCATCGAGCTGATCCTGATAGCCTTGGTTCTTGTATGTGCGCTTCTCTGTGAGAGCCCATCCTGCACCTTCTCTGTAGCCTTCAAGCCACCAGCCGTCGAGGACGGAAAGGTTTACGACTCCGTTCATCTCTGCTTTCTCTCCAGAGGTGCCAGATGCCTCAAGTGGTCTGGTTGGAGTATTCATCCAGATGTCAACACCGGATACGAGTCGTCTAGCCAGACGCATGTCGTAGTCTTCGAGGAAAATGATTTTGCCCAAGAACTCTGGGCGCTGCGAAATCTCGTAGATTTTCTTGATAAGTCCCTGTCCTGCACCATCTGCCGGATGAGCTTTACCAGAGAACAGGAATTGTACCGGGTGCTCAGGGTCGTTGACAATCTTTGAAAGGCGGTCAAGATCTGTGAACAACAAGTGTGCTCGTTTGTAAGTGGCGAAACGGCGACAGAATCCTATCATCAGAGCATTAGGGTTGATTTTCTCCAGAAGTGATACCACTCTTGATGGGTCACCCTGGTTCTTCAGCCACGTTTCACGGAACTTCGAACGGATATAGTCTGTAAGCTTCTTCTTCAAAGCCATGCGGGTACCCCAGATCACATCATCCGGCACGTTGTAGATATTTTGCCAGATTTTCTCGTTGCTCTGGTCGCTCATGAATGTCTCGTCGAAGTACTGGGCATAAAGCTTGCGCCATTCTGTAGCTGCCCATGTAGGGAAGTGTACACCATTTGTAACGTATCCCACATGATTCTCTTCCGGATAGTATCCGTTCCAGATGTTGTTGAACATCTTCTGGCTTACCCATCCGTGCAGTTTGCTCACACCGTTCACTTCCTGACATGTGTTGCATGCAAACACAGACATACAGAATCTCTCGCTGTGATCATCAGGGTTGTTGCGTCCCATACCGATGAACTCATCCCATGTTATGCCGAGCTGCTGAGGATAGCCGCCCATATATTTTCCGAAGAGAGCCTCGTCGAAATAGTCGTGTCCTGCCGGTACTGGTGTGTGAACAGTATAAAGAGAAGAAGCTCTTACGAGTTCCATGGCCTGGTTGAATGTCAGTCCTTCTTTCACGTAGTCGCAAAGGCGCTGCAGGTTACAGAGGGCAGCGTGGCCTTCATTGCAATGGTAGATGTCCTTCTTGATGCCAAGTTTCTTCAGCAAAAGGATACCACCCATACCCAGGAGAATCTCCTGCTTCAGTCTGTTCTCCCAATCGCCACCATAGAGTGAGTGGGTGATAGGGCGGTCGAATTCAGAATTCAGCTCATTGTCTGTATCAAGGAGATACAAAGGCACGCGGCCTACGTTTACTCTCCATACATAGGCGTGAACGTTGTAATTCATATAAGGCACATCAATTACCAACGGTTCTCCGTTTTCGTCGAGCTGACGTACGATAGGCAGAGAATTGAAGTTCTGTGCGTCATAATTTGCAATCTGCTGTCCGTCCATGCTCAACGACTGCTTGAAGTATCCGTATCTGTAGAGGAAGCCAACACCACACATGTTGACGTTGCTGTCGGAAGCCTCTTTCATATAGTCACCGGCAAGCATTCCCAAACCGCCAGAGTAGATTTTCAGTACCTGGTTGATACCGAATTCCATGCAGAAATATGCAACTGACGGACGTTTGCTGTCTGGTTTTACGTTCATATATTTGTGGAACAACGCATAAACGTCCTTCACACGCTTCATCAGAGCCTTGTCTTTCACAATCTCTTCTTTCCTCTCGTAGCTCAACTGCTCAAGAAGCAATACAGGATTGTGTCCAACTTCTTCATAAAGTTCTTCATCAAGGCTTCTCCACAAGTCGCGTGCCTCGTAGTTCCATGCCCACCACATGTTATGAGCCAACTCGTCCAGGCATTTCAGTTGCTCAGGGAGTTTTGATTTCACTGTCACCTCTTTCCACTGGGGAGCATTGACATGATCTGCTTTAATTTTCATTTTAGTTAATATTAGGTTCTAATCTGTTTATTTAATTCAAATTATTTTTCCTTTGTTCTGCTTTATTGAGTGCGAAGTCATACGCGATATAATAATTCTCTATGAATTCCTTCCAAAGAGCCTTCTTGGAAAGTTTGTATGCGTTTGACCTTGCTTTATTTACTTCTGCCGGAGTGAAATTAGAGAATTTGATTATAGTTTCCTTTATGCGGTCTGCTACTTCAGAGTAGTTGTAGTCAGTTCTGTGTACTACTTTCACACCATCTTCAATCTCGCAGTATCTGCCTTTTTCTGCATTAGCCCAAAGTCCGAAGCCTGCAAGATCTGTTGTTATGCATGGCACTTTGAATGCTATGGCCTCAAGAGGGGTATATCCCCATGGCTCATAGTAGGATGGATAGATACACAAGTCGTTTCCGAGGATGATGTCATAGTATGGAATGTTCAATATTCCGTCATTGCCGTCTAAATAGCATGGCAAGAAGATAAGCTTCACTTTATCTTCATTTCTGTTCTGCATATCGAGATATTTCAGCATTCCCAACACATTGTCGTGGCTCATGTTGTGTAGCCAATGGGTAATCATAGGCACATCCAGCGGTGTGTCATATTTCTTTCCCGATTCCAACCGTTCTATCAAGTCTTGTCTTGGTTCTCCACACCACCCCGGAACTTCTATGAAGGCAACAACGGTTTTCTTCATGCCGTTGTCTCTCAGAAGCCTGTTCAATGCTTCTATATAAACGTCAACGCCTTTGTTCCTGAATTCATATCTTCCGCTTGTCGATACAATCAGCGTATCGTCGTCAAGTTGAGTGCCGAGTAGGGCGTTTGCTACCTGTAGGGCTTTCTTGCGTGCTGCAGCCCGTTTCTTTGTGAAAATTGCCCCTTTGGGTATGAAGTCGTCTTCGAAGCCGTTAGGCAGTATGACATCCGCGGGCTTGTCGAGAAGTTCTTCGCATTCCTTGCCGGTTATCTCGCTTACTGTTGTAAAGCAGTCTACGTTGTGTGCCGTCTGCTTCTCTATGGAATGCTTGCTCTGAACGTTCAGTTCTTCTGCCATCTGGTCTCCATTATAGGCAAAGAGATAATCGTAAAGTGGTTTGTTGTTTCCTGCGATGCTTCTTCCGATGCTCGTGGCATGTGTAGTGAATATGGTTGCTATCTGCGGCAGATGCTTCTTTATGTATAGCAGTCCCAATCCTGTCATCCACTCGTTTCCGTGGTATATTACCTTGTCTTTCTTTCCGAGATATTTGTTGTAGAAGCTTTCCACCACCTTTGCCGCGGCATATGAGAACATAGAAGCTTCATCATAGTCGCCATATGCATGAAGGCTGTCCACTTTGAAATCTTCCCAAAGTTGTGTATAAATGGTGTTCTTGTCTTTGTAGTATTTGTTGAAATCCACCAGAATGGCTATTGGATTTCCCGGGATTGTCCATCTTCCCGTTCTGATTCTGAGACCGTCTTTTTCTGCTTCATTTCTCCAATCTGGAAACAGCGAAAGGTCTTCTTTGAAATAAGGACATGTTTTTTCTTGCCAACAATCAGGACCGATGAAAATGATTCTGTCCTTGAATTTCTTTTGTAGAGTATTGGCTCTTGTCGATAATACGGCATATATACCGCCAACTTTGTTGCATACTTCCCAGCTTGACTCAAAAATGTAGTCAGGGATTGTTTGGTTTGTATTCATACTCAAATTGCAATTGTATTCTCTGCAAAGATAGCATGAAGGTGCCAAAACTACAATTTTTATTGTTTCCTAATTTGTAATTTGTGTGTCTTTATTGATTTGTGATAATTCTTTATTCATATTATCTGTTCTGAATGCTTCATATTCGTGTGTTCGGAACAGATGACATGAATATCATACCGGTTTTTTCCAAAATGCATTTGTAATGTCTTTGAGTTCAAAATCATTGTCGATTTTGTAAAGCCGCTGGTTGGTTGTCTTCTCTTTCAGCCCGCCGAGATGCTTCAGGTATGGACCTATCTTAATATAGTCGAAATGGCGGTTTTCTATTTGGCTTGAGATTCTTGTCCTTCCGCTATACCAACCTACATGAAGGTCGTGGGGGTTCTTTTTGATATATCTTGCCAATGAGTTGATGCGTGACGGCTCGGAGTCGCCACCCATCAGGCAGATGCATGTTATGTCGCTTCCGTATTCTTTCACGAAACCGTCTATGGCTTTTTCGTCGAGTGGAGTGCCTGTGTCTGTCCACAGATAGTTGCTGTGGCAGCCAGGGCAATGGCAGGGGCAGTTGGAAATGTTTATCGAGAGAGTTACTTCATCGGGGATTTCCTGGAACACAATTCCGCAGTTGACGTATTTCAGCATTGTTTGTTTTGTTAGATAAGATTTCACTTTATATCGCATCAATCCTGCAAGCGTCTTTGATATTGCTTGCAGAATTGATGCTGACGTTATGGTTTGTCGGTGAATAATATTCTTTAGTCCTCCTTGCTGAGAGCGTTTTTGCCGGCATAGAATCTTCTGCCTGCCTCTTCCTGTCTTGCGGCAGAGAAATTGCTGACGCGCTTGAGGTAGCCGATGATTCTTGTCATGTAGTCCACGTTCTTGCTATGGCAATGTGGGCACTCCTTGAGATAGCGCTTGTCTATGTATCCGCAGTCGTTGCAGATGGTGTTCGGGATGTTGAACGTGAAGTAGTTGCATCCTTCTTTGGCAGCAACGCGCAGTAGCTGTCTGTATTGGGCTTTTGAGAGATGCTCGTCCAGGTTCATGTGTAGTGCAGAACCGCCTGTAAGGTGTTCTATATATGGGGCTCCATGCATCTTGAACTTGTCGATTATGTTCAGCGATTCGTCTTCCACGATGTAGAAATAGCTGTTGTAGCAGTCGCGTGGCACGAAGTATCCGTCTTCGCGGTCCCATTTGGCGTGTTTCACTCCTACGTTTTCTGCTGGAATCATTTCGCAATTGAAGAGCACATCCTTGGTGCGATACTTTTTGTTGTATTCTTCCACGATTCCAAGCACACCCTGCACAAAGCTCAGATAGTCTGGATTGTCTGTGATCTGCAGTCCGAGGAATTCAGCTGCTTCTACGAGTCCGTTGACTCCGATAGTGAGATACTGTCTGCTCATATTTATGTATCCGGCATCAAAGAGTGGGAGCATTCCGTGCTTTTGGAATTCTTTGAGATTCTCGTTGTATGCCAATTGCACTTTATGTGTCAGGTCAACTATTTCGGCAAGATATTCCTTGTAGTCAATTTTGTGGTTCACAGCGTATTGGATACATCTGTTCAAGTTTATCGTCAGTACGCTTTTAGAACCGGTAGACACTCCTCCTGCTCCAAGCGTGTAGCTGAAACCGTTGTCCTGGATCTCATTTCTCAGTCGGCAGCAAGAGCTTAGCGAGTCTGCATTGTCGCTCATATATGTGAAGAATGAGTGGCCTTCAGAATACATTTCTGCCGTGAAGTCTCCCCATTCCTTGTCGAGCACGTCCTTGCCGTCGGAAAGAAGAGCCATTGTCTCTACAGGGAATGTGAGTACGGTTTTGGTTCTTTCCTTGTTGAACCATTTCATGAATCGTTTCTGCAGCCAGCTTAGTCCGTTCCAGTCAGGTCTGCTTCCGTCTGGGAAGAAGAATTCTCCGAAGAGACTCTCGAAGTATGGTTTGTCATAATATGCTATGTTCCAGAATACAGCCTGATAGTTTCTTGCGCCTGTAGGCTGGTTGATGGAGTATACAATCTGTTCGAAACAGTCGGTGATTATCTTGTCGATGGTGCGCTTTTTTAATGAGAGGTCAACCACTTTGTCCGCTTCCTTCCAGTAGTCTTTCCCGTATTCCAGCCCTATGAAATAGTTCAGGTACATCAGAAATTCCGGTGTTGCGCAGGCTCCGCTCAGCATGCTCGACACCATGAATACCATGTTTACGAATCCGCCGCAGAATGACTTCAGGTTGGTCGGTGCTGTGGAGTTGCCGCCTATGGATGTTGTTCCTCCGATAAGCCATGGGTACATGGTTATGGATGCACAATAGTTTGCCAGGCTCGTTTCGTCGTTCTTGTATATGAAGTGGTGTGTAAGCAGGTCAATATACTTGTCTGAAAGTTCTTTGCCGTACATCTTCTTTATCCTGTCGGTCAGGAGTCTTCTGTTCAGTCGTATGAAACTTGATTTTGGTAGCTCTCCGATGAGTGTCGCGATGTTTTTGTGCTCCACGTTGGCATTGGCGTCATATTTCGATCCTGTTGCGGCATTAGAGGCCTTGCAATACTCCGACAGGAACTTCAGTTTGTCCATTGTCTCGCGGTCTTCGGTGTGTTTCTGTCTGTATAGCATGAAGCTCTTTGACACCTTGTAATAACCTTCCTTCATGAGAGACTCTTCCACCTGGTTCTGGATGTCTTCAACTGTGATTCCTTCATGAATATCAAGATTTGCGATTATTTTGGAAATGCAGCCGAGGTCTGCTGGTTCGTTAACTGAGTTGAACGCTTTGATAATCGCGCTCATTATCTTGTCGAGACTGAATCTTTCTTTGGACCCGTCTCGTTTGGTGATAGTGAAGTTCTTGATTTCCATGATGTTATGTTTGAAATTTTGTTTTATATGATTGTTGTTCTTGTTCCTGTTTATCCATGAATTCTTGTTTCAGCTTTTAAACTTCCGTTTACCTGAAGTTTTCCGTTTTGGATAACTTTTTTATTTTACCTGCTGTAAAAGTTTTCCGTTTTGGATAACTTTTAGATATCGCTCACGTAGAAAGTTTTCCGTTGCTTGTTTTGAATTCAGTGGTGCAAAGATATGAAAAATCGTATAGGCGACAAAGACTTTTCACATAAAAAAACGGGCTCTTGAGTTTTATTTGATGTGGCCGTTTGTACACGTTGCCGTTTATTGTTGACTGTCAACGGCTTAATCGTTTTCTTTTGATTATAGGTTCGTAAATATGCTGTTTATGTTGTGTAAACCAGCCTTTTCTTGTACGTAAATGGCTTGCTTTCGTTTCGTAAACGGCAAGTTGTGCAACCTGTTGGCCCCTATAGAGATTTCTCTCGTGTCGTCTTATGTTGCATTCTTCGTCTGACATGTCGCCACAGTTGTGCCAATGCGGTTGACGGTGTATGGTCTGCCGGATTGAAGAATGATGCCGTGTGTTGGCAATGATTACATCTTGCGTTCCTTTTGTCTTATGCAGATGGTCTGATACATATAATATAATGTGTATACCTCAAAGAGTGTAACGCATATTTTCACCATACCGCTGAAAGTGGATACCCCGAAAAGCAGCGGATAGAAATATGCAGGCAAATCAGGTGCGTCATTGTATGATGAAACTCCGATTGCGGAGTAGTTGTGAGCTGTTGTGAGAATATAGTTTGGCAGACATACGAAAGTCTGGAATATTATGACGCACAATTCCCCAAGGGCAATGGTGGTGAAGATGAATCCCCAGCGTCGGAATCCCGTGGAATAGGATTTCCATAATGACCTGTATAGTTTCCTTTCCGGTTCCATGATATATTGCGTAAACGCAAATGCCAATGGTAGGGAGAATATCAAAAGTATCGGTGACAAGGCGACAGGGACCGACAATGCGTTTAGAAGCGGAATGCTGTCGGGGTTTTTACCCTTCACAATGCAGAAGTATATGCATAGGATGCTCAGCAACAAAAAGACGATGAGGAAACCTGCGCTTACCGGCAGTGTCTTCAATTGTCTGGTGAAGTTCCATCTTAGTCCTCTGCCGTTTATGGTTGCAAACATCTTGCTGCTGATTGTCAGGCAGGTGGCCAATGCCACTATGGCCAGCATGAACAACGAAAGCGGGTGGAAATCAAAGCCGACATACATTACACCGGGCGTCAGATACTCAGTCCATACTCCAATCGCACCCTGCATTAACGCAAGGAACAAGAACAGTTTCCAGTTGGCTTTCGTCAGAGGCCAAATGGTCTTTCGTGTGGTTCTGAAGGCGTCGGATACACAAGAACGGTAACTTCTTCTTTTGAAATCGTTGTATAACTCTTTGTCGTTGTTCATATCGTTTCTTAATGTTTAATTATTGCAAAGGTAATAATAATAACAAAGAATTTGCTTCTTTGTTGTCGACAAAATTCATTATCTTTGCATTATAAAATCAAATTTTGGATTTGTTGGCTGAATATAGTATTTGGCTTTGCATTATTAAGTATAGTTCAGAAATTAGTTCTTATGAAGCATATAAAATGGGGCTTTATCGGATGTGGCGAGGTGGTCGAGAAGAAATCCGGGCCGGCATTCAGTAATATAGAAGGATCGGAAGTGGTTGCCGTAATGTGCAGGACAGCATCAAGGGCGAGGGCTTTCGCATCAGCCCATAATATAAAGAGGTTTTATACTGATGCCCAGGAATTGATCGACGATCCGGAGGTTAATGCCATCTATGTTGCCACTCCTCCTTCGAGCCACGCCACATATGCGATCATGGCCATGCATGCAGGCAAGCCAGTATACGTGGAAAAGCCACTTGCCGCAAGCTACGACGACTGCGCCCGCATCAATAGAGTGAGCGAGCAGACTGGTGTGCCTTGCTATGTGGCATATTATCGCAGGTATCTTCCATATTTCCAGAAGGTGAAAGAACTAGTGAACAGTGGTGAATTAGGCAAGATCGTCAATGTTCAAGTAAGACTATCGAACCCTCCACGCAAATTCGATGCGGAAAAGGGCACAGAACAGCCCTGGCGTATACAGCCGAAGATTTCAGGAGGTGGCTATTTCTATGACATGGCCCCTCATCAGCTTGACCTTCTGCAGGAGTTATTCGGAGTGATAGTGGATGCTGATGGCATATGCTCGAACATGGGCGGCCTGTATGAGGCGGAGGACAGCGTAAGCGCATGCTTCAGATTTGAAAACGGACTGCCGGGAAGCGGCTCGTGGTGCTTTGTCGGTCATGAATCTGCAAAAGAAGACAGAATTGAGATAGTGGGAGAAAACGGCACGTTGAGCTTTTCGGTCTTCGACTACAAGCCCATTTCGCTCATCTCCAGAATGGGAGAGTCTACGATTTCCGTCGTCAATCCTGCTTATGTGCAGGAGCCACTTGTGAAATGTGTAGTCGAAAGCCTTCAGGGAAAGGGCGTCTGTTCTTGTACCAGTGTTTCAGCAACGCCCGTCAATTGGGTGATGGACAGGATTCTGGGTAAATTCTGAACGCTAACGGATTCTTGCGCTTATGAGATTACTGTTTCTGATGATACTTATGTCAATTTCCATTTCGAAGATGAAAGCTTCTTCGGAGTGTGGCGTGCCATTGCATCAAGACTCGTTGAGCCGGACCTGCGACACGGTGCGTAGCGCCAGGAAAACCGACTTCCTCCATTCTGTAGGCAATTTCTTTACGCGTATCTTCCGTGGGTTCAATGATATAGATACGGCTTATATCGAACCGCAGCATTACAATTACACTTTCATGATGCAGAACACGAATACCTATGAGGAATACACACTGAAGAGCAAATCCGGGCAAAGCGTGACGTTCGCTCCTAAACCGACGATAAAGGTCGGTCCGTATATTGGCTGGAGGTGGTTCTTCATCGGTTATACTTTTGACGTGGACAACTTTGCCGGAGGCGGCAACAAGAAGGAGTTTGATTTAAGTCTGTACAGTTCCCTGCTCGGGCTAGACCTTTACTATCGCAAGTCTGGTGACAATTACAGGATAATCTCAACCAACGTGTTTGGTGACAAGGGACGCGAATCGTTCAGGAAAGTGGCATTCAGCGGAATAAACTCAAGCATCAAAGGCTTCGACGTGTATTATATCTTCAACCACAAGAAATTCTCATATCCGGCAGCATTCAGCCAGAGTACATGTCAGAAAAGGAGCTGCGGCTCACCACTTGTGGGAGTAGGATACACATCTCATTCCATATCACTTGATTATGAAGAGCTCGAGAAGGCGCTGCAGACTTACGGCAAGACCCATTTCGGCATGTCGGAGGATGAAGTGGCACTCGACAGCGGATTGATGTTCCGTAATGTGAAATACAGTTCCATTTCCGTTTCCGGAGGATATGCCTACAACTGGGTGTTTATGAAGAATTGTCTCTTCTCGGCGTCTCTGTCGCTTGCAATAGCATATAAAGAGTCAGAGGCCGACCAGTCTTCGGCTGACGACGGAAAGCTTAAGGCGTTTAATTTCAACAACTTCAATCTCGACGGAATCGGTCGCTTCGGAGTGGTGTGGAACAACAAGAAATGGTATGTCGGGGCAAGTTCGGTGTTGCATACATACAATTACAAAAAAAGCCGTTTCTCTTCAAACGGCTACTTCGGTTCGTTCAACATATATGCCGGAGTTAACTTCGGAAAGAAAAGAGAGTATAAATAAAACACAATTGATATTATGAAAAAACTAACATTACTGTTGATGCTGGCTCTCTCCTTCAGCCAATCGGCATTGTCACTGCAATACAGCAAAGCCGACAGTCTGAAAGTAGTCAGACTATTCCTTCAAGCTGATAGTCAGAAGTTCAACAACATCCAAGAGCGCACACTGTTTTTTGCAAGAAAGCTGATAGGAATACCATACGTGGCAAGCACCCTGGAGGTGAACCGGAAGGAGCAGCTTGTAGTAAATCTCAGACAACTCGACTGCACTACATTTGTTGAGAATTCGCTTGCTTTGGCGCTGACCCACCAGTCGGGGAAAAAGACATTCAGGGAATTCTGCAAAAAACTTCAGACGCTGAGATACAGAGGAGGCAAGGACGTGAGCTATATCGGAAGGCTGCATTATTTTACAGAATGGATAGAAGACAACACAAGGCTCGGGATCTGCAAGGAAATACAGTCGCCTAATCCTCCGTTCACAATGATACAGCATGTCAGAGTTGATTACATGTCAAGGCATTCTGATAAATATCCGATGTTGTTCAACAACAGCTTCAATCGCGCAGGAATATCTAAGATGGAGAAAGCCATAAGCGGCAAGAGTTACAGGTATATCCCCAAATCGCAGGTGAAGAACACTAGACTGCTGCGCTCAACTATAAAAAATGGCGATATAATCGCGATAATCACCAACAAGAGCGGACTTGACACTCAGCATATCGGCTTCGCTGTATGGCATAAGGACGGACTGCATCTGCTCAATGCCTCCAGTATACACCACAAGGTGGTAGAAGAGCCGATGCTCCTGTCTGCATATCTGGCAAAGCGAAAGACGATGCCAGGCATCAGAATCATCAGACTGAAAAATTAACCTGTTGTCAGGAACTTATCAAGACCAGGCAAAATGGTATCAATACTGTGAAAAACAGGTTAAACCTGACTAAAATGGGAATATATTTTTCCAATTACAAATAATATTTAGTATTTTTGCAAAATAAACAATGTATTATATATGACACTTGTAATAGTATCAATTCTTATAATAGGTTATGTGCTGATTTCCACAGGATGGATGACCAATGTCAACAGGGCCGCAGTGGCCGTGTTCATGGGAACTGTCGGGTGGGTCTTGTATATCTGTTATGGAACAGATTTCGTGTTGGCACAACATCCTCGTGAATATTCCGATTTCCTTATGGGGGTAGCGCCAAACCCTGAAAACGTGAAGCATTTCATCTCGCAGAACATTTTTCTTGACTATGTTGGCAGGGGAGCGGAGATAGCCTTGTTCCTGTTGGCCACGATGTCGATAGTGGAGATTCTGAACAACAACGGATGCTTTGACTTCCTGACGGAATTGCTTTATACGAGAAGCAGCAAGAAGATGTTGTGGCTTATCTCTATCGTGACCTTTGTCATTTCGGCAAATCTCGACAACTTGACGACAACGACGATGATGCTGGTCATCATTCACAAGATATTGGCAAACAGAAGGCAGAGAATGCTTTATGGCAGCGCGGTGATAATAGCTGCCAACTGTGGCGGCGCCCTGACGGTGATCGGTGATCCGACAGGTCTTGTGTTATGGAATATAGGAGCTGTGGACGCATCTGATTTTTCCATGTATCTCGCCTTGCCGTGTCTAGTGTCAATGGCTTTGCCGGTATGGTGGTTGGGAAGACAGTTGCCGGAGCGTGTCGAAACACAAGGCTTTGCCATTCCTTATCGCGGGGACGACACCAATCTGAACAGATGGCAACGAATGCTCATGCTGTTTCTCGGTATAGGGGGATTATGGTTTATTCCGACATTCCATAATATCACAAAACTGAGTCCGTTCCTCGGGGCATTGTGTGTTCTTTCGCTGTTGTGGGTGGTGAACGAAATATTCAACCGCAGACTCATGGATGTTGACAAGATGATTCAAAGAAGGATTCCTCGCGTGTTGCAGTATGGCGTCATCCAGATGGTGCTCTTTGTACTCGGCATCATGTTTGCCGTCGGTGTCGTAGTGGAAACAGGTGCCGTTTCAACATTGGCCCAATGGATAGACGACAATGTGCATAACGTCTGGATTCTGGGAATCGTTTCAGGATTCTTCGGCTCTGTGTTAGACACTTTTGCCACGTCCATGTCATTTGTTTCATTGCATCCGGTAGTGGATGTGGCAAACCTTGGCTTGTGGGCAGATTCTGATTATGTGGGAGACTTTGTCAGAAATGGTGTCTATTGGAAAATAATAGCATATTGCAGTGCTATGGGAGGTAATATGCTGCTGATAGGATCTGTCAGCGGACTGGCCCTCATGAAGATGGAACGGATACGGCTTGGCTGGTATCTGCGAAACGTAGGCTGGATATGCTTTGTTGCATGGCTGATAGGATTGGCAATAATGTGGGGTACGACATTCATATACTAAAGAACCGTTCTGCACATTCCTTGTATTGAGATAAACTTTTGAAATTTAATAGGTATATATATTTGAGTTATGAAGATTAAGACAATTGGTGTACTTACCTCAGGAGGTGACGCTCCGGGTATGAATGCTGCTATACGTGCCGTGACACGTGCCGGTATCAGCAATGGTTTTAAGATCAAAGGAATATTCCGTGGTTATGATGGCTTGATTAACAACGAGATTAAAGATTTCACGACTGAAAACGTAAGTGGCATAATCAATCGTGGCGGTACAATCCTCCGTACTGCAAGAAGCAGCGAGTTTGAGACCCCGGAAGGCAGGAAGAAAGCATACGAGAATATGCGCAGCAATAACATAGACGCATTGGTCGTAATCGGAGGTAACGGTTCTCTGACAGGTGCCAAAATATTTGCTGAAGAATATGATGTCTGTTGCATAGGACTGCCTGGAACAATCGACAATGACCTGTATGGAACCGATTCCACAATCGGCTACGACACGACACTCAACACAATTGTGGAATGTGTGGATAGAATCCGAGATACCGCCGTTAGCCATGAGCGTATCTTCTTTGTTGAAGTCATGGGGCGCGATGCTGGCTTCCTGGCTCAGAACAGCGCAATCGCAAGTGGGGCAGAGGCAGCCATCATTCCTGAAGACTCAACGGATGTCGACCAGCTGGCACGTTTCATGGAGCGTGGAATCAGAAAGAGCAAGCGTAGCTGCATAGTAATCGTAAGCGAAAGCCCCAAATGCGGAGCTTTGTATTATGCAGACCGCGTGCATAAGGAATTTCCTGACTACAATGTGCGAGTGTCAATACTCGGCCATTTGCAGCGAGGAGGAAGCCCTTCTGCACACGACCGCATCCTTGCCAGCCGCACAGGTGTTGGTGCTATAGAAGCTATCATGCAGGGACAGAGGAATCTTATGGTTGGAGTCAGAAACAACGAGATTGTATATGTCCCCTTCCTTGACGCTATCCGTTCAGACAAACCATTCGACAAGAAACTCATAACAGTATTAGATGAGTTGAGTATATAAACTTGCAGATTTGTTATTGGCATGAATTCGGCATACCCCAAGATTCAATTCTTGAGGTATGCTATAACGAATATTCTTTAAAATCTTAGTTTTAAATGCATTATATCGAAAACGCTAATTTGATAGCGTGATTCGTTTAGGAAAGAAAATGCCTTAAACGTAATAAGAAAACGATATTTAATGCCAAAAATATTGTGAGATTAAAAATATTTGTTATTTTTGCAGACGAGAAAAAGGAAAGGACTTTTTTGAAAACAAATTAGGTACACATATTCTGATGTTAAGCTTCTCTTTATGTGCACTTTCTGGAAACGAAAAACTAATATTTAAAAATATAAAGATATGTCACAAGTAATTGGTCGAATTTCTCAGATTGTCGGACCTGTTATCGATGTATATTTCGATACCAAGGGAGAAGATCCGGAGAAGGTGTTGCCAAAGATTCACGATGCATTGAAAGTAAAGCGTCCGGATGGCAGAGAACTTGTTATCGAAGTTCAACAGCATATCGGTGAAGATACTGTACGCACCGTGGCTATGGACAATACAGATGGCTTGCAGAGAGGATTGGAAGCGATACCGACAGGATCACCTATCCTTATGCCGGCAGGTGAGCAGATTAAAGGAAGAATGATGAATGTAATAGGTCAGCCTATTGATGGTATGAAGACACTTGACATGGACGGAGCCTATCCTATTCATCGCGAACCTCCTAAGTTCGAAAACTTGTCCACCCACAAAGAGATGCTCGCTACGGGAATCAAAGTGATCGACCTTCTTGAACCATATATGAAAGGCGGTAAAATCGGACTCTTCGGTGGAGCAGGAGTTGGAAAGACCGTACTTATCATGGAGCTGATCAATAATATCGCCAAGGGACACAATGGATATTCTGTGTTCGCTGGAGTAGGAGAGCGCACCCGTGAGGGTAATGACCTTATCCGAGACATGCTTGAATCAGGAGTTATCCGTTATGGCGAAAAATTCAAGAAAGCCATGGAAGAAGGCAAATGGGATCTGAGTCTCGTAGACAAGGAGGAACTCAAGAAAAGCCAGGCAACCCTTGTCTACGGTCAGATGAATGAGCCACCTGGCGCACGTGCTTCCGTTGCTCTTTCCGGACTGACAGTAGCCGAGGAATTCCGTGACCATGGAGGTAAGGACGGAGAAGCTGCCGATATTATGTTCTTCATCGACAACATCTTCCGCTTTACACAGGCAGGTTCAGAGGTATCGGCATTGCTGGGACGTATGCCTTCGGCTGTAGGTTATCAGCCAACTCTTGCCAGTGAGATGGGAGCGATGCAGGAACGCATTACCTCTACAAAGAAAGGTTCCATTACTTCTGTCCAGGCTGTTTATGTGCCTGCAGACGACTTGACCGACCCGGCGCCGGCTACAACATTTACTCACCTTGATGCAACGACTGAGTTGAACCGTAAAATTACGGAGTTGGGAATTTACCCGGCTGTTGATCCGTTGGGATCTACTTCCAGAATACTTGATCCGCTGATTGTAGGCAAGGAACATTATGAGTGTGCCCAAAGAGTAAAGCAAATTCTCCAGAAATATAAGGAACTTCAGGATATCATCGCTATTCTTGGTATGGACGAGTTGTCGGATGACGACAAACTTACCGTAAACAGGGCACGCCGCGTTCAGCGTTTCCTCTCACAGCCATTTACCGTAGCCGAGCAGTTTACGGGTATTCCTGGAGTGATGGTTCCTATAGAGGAAACCATAAAGGGCTTCAATATGATTCTCGACGGAAAGGTTGATGACCTGCCAGAGCAGGCATTCCTCAATGTCGGAACCATAGAAGATGCAATAGAGAAGGGTAAGAAACTGCTTGAGGCTGCTAAAGGCTAAAGGCTAAAATGTTGCAATATGGGTTTAGAATTAAAAATCGTCTCTCCCGAGAAAGTGGAGTATGAGGGAAAAGTGGATAGAGTCATAGTGCCCGGCACCGTCGGACTGTTTGAGATTCTTGAAAACCACGCTCCCATCATTTCCACACTTGAGAAAGGACGGGTGATATATCACGATTCAGAAGGGGAACACGAACTCAATGTCTCAATGGGATTCGTGGAAGTACAGAAAAATATCGTCAATATTTGTGTTGAACTTTAACAAGCTAGCATAAAATATGTTGAATAAAAGAAATGTGGAACAGGCCAGTGGGCGTTATTTCGTGCAGGGAATCCTGATTACAGTGTTCCTTTCATTGATAGTCGTGGCATTATACATACAGTTTCCAGAGTGGAACTTGATTGCGCCGATGATAATGACCGACATATTCTCTCTGACAGTCTGCATTGCAGAAGCTTTGGTGTTGCGCATTGTAGCAAAACACGGCACGGAGAATCTGCACAATTTCTTCACCGCAGCTACGGGCTTACGCATGTTTCTCGCATTGTTCACCCTGACTGGGTGCTACCTCGTTGAGGGGCGTGATGCCATGCTGCCTTACTGCGTTGTATTCATGTCGTTCTATTTTGTATTTCTTATTCACCATTCAGTGTTCTTCACTCGTGTATTGAATTCTCACGCCAAGTGTGACAAAGAAAAATAAACATTTTTATATGAAACGATTAAGGTCATTATTAATCCTCGTTGCTTTTGCCTTGATGCCTTTGTTGGCTTTTGCTACAAACGAAGGTGGAGAGAAAAGTGAAGGACTCGACATACCGAAAGTCGTGCTTGAGCACCTTTCCGACTCTTACGAATGGCATATCGCCACTTACGAGGGAAAGCACTTGAGCATTCCGTTGCCGATTATCGTGCGGAATTCCGCTACGGGAGACTGGTTCGTAGGTACGGCGGAAAGTCTGCCTGAACCTTTCTTCTTTGACGAAGCCCACCATGGCAAGATTTACGAGAAGATGCCTGACGGCACAACGGAACGTCCGCTCGATCTGAGTATCACCAAGACTGTAGCTCAGATATGGATTGTGGTCTTCGTAATGTTAGCCGTATTCCTGTCCTGTGCCCGCTGGTACAAGAATCGTGACGAAAAGAGCGAGGCGCCGGGTGGATTCGTAGGCATGATGGAGATGTTCGTGATGATGATTTACGAAGATGTGGCAAAGGCGTCCATCGGAGAGAAACATTTCCGTCCTTACGCACCATATCTGCTCACCGTGTTCTTCTTCATCCTGACCACCAACCTTCTTGGCTTGCTACCGGTCTTCCCTGGTGGTGCCAATGTAACAGGAAATATAAACATCACATTCTTCCTCGCTTTTTGTTCAATGGTGGTAATCAACCTCTTTGGAAACAAGGAGTACTGGAAGGACATTTTCTGGCCAGAAGTGCCAGTGTTCCTGAAAGCATATCCAGTACCGCTTATGCCAGTAATAGAGTTCTTTGGCGTCTTTACTAAGCCATTCGCTTTGATGGTCCGTCTCTTCGCCAATATGATGGCAGGCCACGCAATCATTCTGAGCTTCACTTGTGTGATATTCCTCGGATGGTCGATGGGAGTAGGCTATGGCATAGGACTCAACTTCGTGAGCGGAATAATGATGCTTTTCATGAATGCTCTGGAATTGCTCGTGGCATTCGTCCAGGCATACGTCTTCACCCTCTTGAGTGCTGTCTTTATCGGACTTGCCCACAAGGAGGAGGAGTAAAAGCCTCTTTTATGAGGTGTGACAAATAAAAATTAGAGTTAAACAAGAGAATAAACAAAAAATTAATAACAATTAAAATTTAAGGAATTATGATTATTTCATCACTTTTGGCTGCTGAAGGTCTGGCACAGCTGGGCTGCAGCTTAGGCGCAGGTATCGCAGTAATTGGCGCAGGTTTGGGTATTGGTAAGATCGGTAGCAGCGCTATGGATGCTATCGCTCGTCAGCCTGAGGCATCAGGTAAAATCCAGACAAACATGATTCTTACATCTGCATTCGTTGAGGGTTGTGCATTGTTCGCAATCGTGGCTTGTGCCTTCCTTATCTAATGAACTTTTCTTGGGAGAAGTTTTTAACTAATAGGTGTTTGTAAATTAACGCAAATGGATTTATCAAGTTTGCCATCAATATTAACTCCTGACTTAGGATTGCTCTTCTGGATGCTTCTTGCGTTCCTTGTAGTATTCTTTGTTCTCGCCAAATTCGGTTTCCCGGCAATAACGGTCATGGTGGAGAAAAGGAAGAACTATATCGACGAGAGCCTGAAGAAAGCCCATGAGGCTTCTCTGAAGCTTGAAAACATCAAGCAAGAAAGTGAAGCGATCCTGCAGGAAGCACGTGAGAAGCAGGCCACCATACTCAAGGAGGCCGCATCAACACGTGACGCTATTGTGGAGAAAGCTCAGGATAAAGCACGTGAGGAGAGTGCGCGCATCATCAGCGAGGCCAAAGCCGAGATTGAAGCGCATAAGCAGGCCGCCATCAGCGATATCCGCAAGCAAGTAGCCATATTGAGTGTTGAGGTGTCAGAGAAGATCTTGAGAAAGAATCTCGACACCGACAAGGCACAGATGGACTACATAGATCTTATGCTGAATGAAGTGAACTTAAATAAATAAGCAGGATGGATTTAGGATTAATATCGGTAAGATACGCTCGAGCATTGCTCAAGGCAAGCAACCTGGAGAAGCAGTCTGAGCAGGTCTATGCTGACATGCAGACTCTCGCCGCAGAATATGTTAATGTGCCAGAACTGAGTGTCACCATAGCTAATCCTATGCTTTCAAGGGAGCAGAAAGAAGCATTGCTGATTACTGCCACAGGAAGTACAAAGTGTGAATTGACCTGCCGTTTTATCAGGCTTGTATTGAAAGAGGGAAGGGCGAACATCATGCAATTCATTGCAAACTCGTTTGTCTCTCTTTATAGAGAGCAGAATAACTTGATTCATGCAAAACTGTCAACTGCCGTTGCTCTGACTCCAGAAACGGAGTCGAAGCTGCGGAAGTTAGTGGAGAGTAAGACAAATGGTAATGTTGAGTTCAAGACTTCTGTCGATGATGAACTCATCGGAGGTTTCGTGCTCGAGTACGACACCTATCGACTCGACGCCAGCGTAAAGCGCCAGCTCAGCACCATTTTGTCGAATCTTAAATAATTAAAAGGATTAATATGTCAGATAAAATTAAACCAAGCGAAGTATCCCAGGTGCTTCTCGAACAACTGAAAGGAATCAGTAATGGCGAGCAGTTCGACGAGGTGGGCACTGTGCTTCTGGTCAGCGATGGTGTAGCGCGCATCTACGGATTGCGTAATGCCGAAGCCAACGAGCTCCTGGAGTTTGAGAATGGTACTATGGCTATCGTCATGAACCTTGAGGAGGACAACGTAGGTTGTGTGCTTCTCGGTTCTACTGATGGTATCAAAGAAGGCATGGTTGTGAAACGTACTAAGCGTATCGCGTCTATCCGAGTGAACGACAATATGCTTGGTCGCGTCATCAACCCATTGGGACAAGCCATCGACGGCAAGGGAGATCTTGATCTTACTGAGTCGTTTGAGATGCCGCTCGACCGTAAAGCCCCCGGAGTTATCTACCGTCAGCCTGTAAAGGAGCCTCTCCAGACAGGTTTGAAGGCTGTAGACTCCATGATTCCTATTGGTCGTGGTCAGCGTGAGCTTATCATCGGTGACCGTCAGACCGGAAAGACCGCCATTGCAATTGATACTATCATTAATCAGAAGAGTTTCTATGATGCAGGCAAACCTGTATACTGTATTTATGTTGCCATAGGACAGAAGGCGTCTACTGTGGCTGCCCTCGTATCTAATCTGAAGGAGCATGGTGCTTTGCCTTATACTATTATCGTATCGGCAACGGCAGCAGACCCTGCCGCCATGCAGTATTATGCACCATTTGCCGGTGCAGCCATCGGCGAGTATTTCCGCGACCGTGGCTATTCTGCACTCGTCGTATACGACGACCTTTCAAAGCAGGCCGTAGCATACCGTGAGGTATCTCTGATTCTTCGACGTCCTTCAGGACGTGAGGCATATCCTGGAGACGTATTCTATCTGCACAGCCGTCTTCTTGAGCGTGCAGCACGAATTAATGACCAGCAGGAAGTTGCAGAACAGATGAATGATCTTCCAGAGTGTATGAAGGGACATGTGAAAGGTGGAGGCTCTTTGACAGCTCTTCCGATCATCGAGACACAGGCAGGCGACGTTTCTGCTTATATTCCGACGAATGTGATTTCAATTACCGACGGACAGATTTATCTCGAGAGTGATCTCTTCAACCAGGGATTCCGACCAGCAATCAATGTCGGTATCTCCGTGAGCCGTGTTGGAGGTTCTGCACAGATAAAGAGCATGAAGAAAGTTGCCGGTACGCTGAAGATCGATATGGCCCAGTATAGAGAGCTTGAGGCATTCTCTAAATTTTCAAGTGACATGGACGCTGTGACATCCATGACTCTGGACAGAGGACGTAAGAATAACCAGTTGCTTATCCAGCCACAGTATAGTCCTATGACTGTTGGTGAGCAGGTAGCTATTCTTTATTGCGGTACTCATGGACTGATGCGTGATGTTCCAGTAGAGGATGTGAGGAAATGTCAGGATACATTCCTTGACAAACTTCGTTCTACACATCAGCAAGATGTCATAGACGTCCTTGCTTCAGGCGTTATAAATGATGATGTTTGCCATAAGATTGAGGAAGTAATGGCCGACATCTCCGGACAATATAAAAAGTAATTGCTTATGCCGTCACTAAAAGAAATTAAAGGTAGAATTTCTTCCGTCAACAGTACGCGCAAAATCACAAGTGCAATGAAAATGGTGGCATCTTCAAAACTTCATCATGCACAGCAGATGATAGAGAATATGCTTCCTTATGAAAATATGCTTGAGCGCATTCTCAAGACTTTTCTTGCCAGTGAGGCTGATGCACATACTGTTTTCAGCGAGGTTCGCCCGGTAAAGCGTATAGCACTCGTTGCATATTCGTCGAACAGCAGTCTTTGTGGTGGCTTTAATACAAATGTCGCGAAACTGCTACACTCTGTTGTAGAAGAGAACTTGTCCTTGGGTAAAGAGAACATAATTGTCTATCCGATAGGAAGAAAAGTTGCGGAACAGGCAAAGAAAATGGGATTGCCGATAGCTGGTGATTTCACAAGACTTGCCGAGAAGCCTAATGTCTCAGAATGTATAGAAATAGCTAAAGAACTCGGAAAGAAATTCGTTGAAGGCGAGATTGATCAAGTTGAGCTTCTATATCATCATTTCAAGAGTGCCGGTTCTCAAATATTGCAGCGCAAGACTTTCCTGCCTATTGACATTACTTCTGGTGTTGGACAAGACAACAACCGTGATCTCTCGCATAAGACTGTTACTGCAGAAATGCAAGCCTATCTGAAAGAGAATCAGAAGGAAGAGCAAAAGAAAGAAGAGCATGTGGTACCTCTGAATGACAATTTCATTGTAGAGCCAGACATGAACACGGTTCTCAAGCTCCTGATTCCCAAGCTGGCGCATCTTATGCTGTATACGGCTCTATTGGATAGTATAGCTTCCGAGCATGCAGCCCGTATGGTTGCCATGCAGACGGCAACGGACAATGCAGATGAATTGTTGCGAGAGTTGAATTTGCAATATAACAAGAGCAGACAGCAGGCCATTACTAATGAATTGTTGGATATTGTTGGTGGTTCTGTAAACAACTAATATGTTCAACATACCCGATGATTAAAATTTAAGCCGGACCATTTGTTTGAGTCCGGCTTAAATTTTTTATTACCAGCCAACTTCATTGGTTGGATAGAATAATCAGTTTGTCTATGTCATTTATTAAGCTTCTTCAGCAGAAGCTTGTTTATTGTCTGTATGTGTTTTCCCTGTTTCGTTATGTCTGTCCTTACTGCATAAATGTCATTGAACAAGTCACAAAAGGCGTTCTGCACCATATTGGGCTTTCTTCTGCTCTTGTCTGCTTCAGGATTTACAACAATTTTTATCCCTTTATGGTGTAAGGTTATGTCAATGTCTTTTCCTGCAATTACAGGGTCACCGTCGTAATGAATTACCCCTTCATTTTTCCTATGTACCAATATGTGGCTCGACTTGAAAGTCTTAACTTTCGGATTTTTGTTAATTGTCTTGTTGAACATGTCAATACTAATTTGAGGTGCATCAATCATGTCGAAAGGTTCCATTATAATAACGTCGAGCAATCCGTCACTCATCGAGGCTTGTGGGGCTATGTATGCATTATTGCCATATTGTGAGGCATTGGCACACGACACGAGATAAGCACGCTTGTGTATTGTGCCTATCTCTTCGGCTTCAATAGTGTATTCCTCAGCCTCATATTTCAATCCGGACTTTAGAATGTTTTCAAGGTAAGTCACGGGGCCTCGTTTGCCTGCCTCGGCAAATCTCATGCTAATGTAAGCGTCAAACCCCATGCCACAAGTGCAGAAGAACGGATGGCCGTCAATTACTCCATAGTCAAGGTCGTGGGTCATGCATTTGTTGATAATCATTATGCATTTCTTTATGTCCATGGGTAGCATCAGATGCCGCGCCAGTCCGTTGCCCGAACCACACGGTATGATTCCCATAGCAGTATTTGTGTCGATGAGCGCCCTGCCTATCTCATTAATGGTTCCGTCTCCGCCTACAGCTACTATCACATCGCAATTATCCTCACAGGCTTTCCTCGCCAACAAGGTCGCATGTCCTGCGTATTCAGTATTCAAGATAGAGTAACTGAAGGTATCCTTGTCCAAATACTCGTCTATGAGCTTAGGTATGCCGGCCTTTTTTACTGTGCCGGATATGGGGTTCATTATAAAAGCAATCTTCTTCTGGGGCATAAATATAATGCTTTGGCTATATAATTTTGTTTTAACTTTGTAATATGCAAATATAGTAAATAATATCTTATTTATAGTTTGTAGCGCATTATTTTAATCCTAAATGAACATTTCTTTTGAAATAATGCTCTGTTTTACCTATTTTTCGTATCTTTGCAAGAAATATAAACAACAGTGGTTTATTACACCTATATTTATAATGGGACTTTTACAAGAGAAATACAAGAAATATCGTGAGCCTCAGAAGTATATGGAGGCTGGTATATACCCATATTTTCGTGAGATAACAGGAAAACAGGGTACTGTAGTACAGATGGATGGGCATGAGGTGCTCATGTTCGGCTCTAATGCATATACGGGACTTACAGGAGATCCTCGTGTGGAGGCAGCTGCAAAAGCTGCAATAGATCAGTATGGTACAGGATGCGCAGGCAGCCGTTTCCTTAACGGAACGCTTGACCTCCATGTGAAGTTGGAGAAAGAGCTTGCTGCTTATGAACACAAAGATGAGGCATTATGCTTCTCAACCGGATTTTTCGTCAATTCAGGAGTCCTCTCGGTCATCTGTGGCAGAGAAGACTATATAATTTGCGATGAGCGTGACCATGCCAGTATTGTAGATGGCAGGAGATTGTCTTTTGCCACTTGCTTGAAATACAAGCATAACGACATGGAAGACCTGGAGAAGCAGTTGAAGAAATGCCGTCCTGAAGCTGTCAAGCTCATTGTCGTTGACGGTGTGTTCTCTATGGAGGGCGATTTGGCTAATTTGCCTGAAATCATCAAACTGAAGCATAAATATAATGCTTCCGTAATGGTTGACGAAGCTCATGGCCTTGGTGTCTTCGGTAGTGAGGGACGTGGCGTGTGTGACCACTTCGGTGTGATTGACGACGTTGACCTGATTATGGGAACTTTCTCAAAGAGTCTTGCCAGCATCGGCGGATTTATCGCAGGCGACAAGGATACGATAAATTACCTGCGTCATGCCTGTAGAACTTATATATTCAGCGCATCTAACACACCTGCAGCTACAGCTGCGGCAATGGAGGCTTTGCATATTATAAGAAAAGAGCCAGAGAGAATCACTCGTCTATGGGATGTCACGAACTATGCTTTGAAGCGTTTCCGCGAGGAAGGATTTGAGATAGGAGAAACCGAGAGCCCGATTATCCCACTATATGTGCGTGATCCTTACAAGACATTCCTCGTTACGAAGTTGGCCTTCGATGCAGGAGTATTCATAAATCCTGTGATTCCTCCAGCTTGTGCTCCGCAAGACACGTTGGTACGTTTTGCTTTGATGGCAACACATACTAAGGAGCAAGTAGAGAAAGGCGTACAAGCTTTGAAGAAGATTTTTG
This sequence comes from Prevotella pectinovora, assembly GCF_000834015.1. Taxonomy (GTDB): domain Bacteria; phylum Bacteroidota; class Bacteroidia; order Bacteroidales; family Bacteroidaceae; genus Prevotella; species Prevotella pectinovora. Next base: position 110,488 of record NZ_JXQI01000026.1, read on the forward strand.
TTGAACAAGGCATTATCAAATAATGCACTTCGATATTGACAAAATGGCAAGCATGAGGTTGCATTGAATAAACCCTCTTGCTTGCCATTGTTTTGTAAAATGTTGATATTGTGTGAAAAGCATGTAATCAAGACATGCCTGTGACATTACGGTTTACCGCCATTAGGGTTACAGGTTTGTATCCATATTATAATCGGTAATAATGATATCTGTAAATAATATTGGTGTTGAGTTCGGGGTCAAGCCCCTTTTCAGTAACGTCAGCTTCGTTGTAAACGATAATGACAGGATAGCCCTTGTCGGTAAAAACGGCGCAGGCAAATCCACGTTGCTGAAAATTCTATACCGTCTGCAAAGTCCGACATCGGGCAATGTGTCTGTTTCGAGCGACACAACAATCGGCTATCTTCCTCAGGTGATGAATCTGAAGGATGACACCACTGTTCGCGAGGAGGCTTCTAAGGCATTTGCAGGAATAAGTTCGTTGAAAGCGGAACTTGACAGGCTTAATGCCGAACTTGCCCAGCGTGAAGATTATGAGAGCGAGAGCTATCTTGACCTTGTAGAACGGTTTACTGCCACTCATGACAAGTTGCAGATTCTAGGTGCAGACAACTGTGAGGCCAATCTTGAGAGGACTCTTTCCGGCTTAGGTTTCAAGCGTACGGATTTCGACAGACCCACCAAGGAGTTCAGTGGCGGTTGGCGTATGAGAATTGAGCTTGCGAAGATTCTTCTGCAGAAACCAGACGTGTTGTTGCTCGACGAGCCTACCAACCACCTCGACATCGAAAGTATCCAATGGCTTGAGCAGTTCCTTTCCCAAAGTGCGAAGTCTGTCGTGCTTGTGAGCCACGACCGCGCATTTCTTAATAATGTGACGAACAGGACTTTGGAAATCAGTTGCGGAAAGATAGCAGACTATAAGGTGAAGTATGACCAGTATGTGGAATTGCGCAAAGAGAGACGCGAGCAGCAGATACGTGCATACGAGAATCAGCAGAAAGAGATAGCTGATATCAAGGATTTTATCGAAAGGTTCCGTTACAAACCGACAAAGGCAGTACAGGTGCAGAGCAGAATAAAGCAGCTGGAGAAGATTGTTCCGATAGAAATAGACGAAGTTGACAATTCTTCAATGCATCTGAAATTTCCTCCCTGCATGAGAAGCGGCGACTATCCGGTCATATGCGAAGACGTGAGGAAGGATTATGGAGACCACATGGTTTTCGGCAATGTCAATCTTACAGTCAAGAGAGGAGAGAAAGTCGCTTTTGTCGGAAGGAATGGAGAGGGAAAGTCCACTCTCGTCAAATGTATCTTGAATGAGATTCCATATACCGGAACTCTCAAGATTGGCCATAACGTGCAGATTGGATATTTTGCACAGAACCAGGCCCAGATGCTTGACAACAGCCTTACCGTCTTCGACACGATTGACAGCGTGGCAAGAGGTGATGTGCGCTTGAGAATCAACGATATATTAGGCGCCTTCATGTTTGGCGGTGAAGCTTCAGAGAAGAAGGTTTCAGTTCTCAGCGGTGGAGAGAAGAGCAGACTGGCAATGATCCGCCTTCTGCTCGAGCCCGTAAACCTGTTGATTCTTGATGAGCCTACCAACCATCTCGACATGCGTTCAAAGGATGTGTTGAAGGAAGCGATAAAAGCTTTCGACGGTACAGCCATTGTCGTAAGCCACGACCGCGAGTTCCTGGATGGTCTGGTTACTAAAGTATATGAGTTCGGCAACGGAAAGGTGATAGAGCATATCGGAGGAATATATGATTTTCTTCAGAAACACCACACAGACAGCATTGATGCTGCCACCAACAATAATCCCTCTCCTGCCGCTTCTGATGCGAAGACCGCTTCTGAACCCTCACAAGGCAAGCAGAACTATCTCGAACATAAGGAGCTGCAGAAGAAGCTCAACAAAATGAAGAAAGCCGTTGATAAAGCTGAATCCCAGATAGGGGAACTTGAGAAAAGACTCGGTGAGCTTGACGAATTGCTTCTGAAACCGGAAAACTCCTCAAATATGGAGATTGTTGAAGAATATACATCAATAAAGGCAAAGCTGGATGAAGAAGTGGACAATTGGGAGAAACTCTCTGAGGAATACGAGCAGCTTTCTTCCCAATAGCTAACTGTAATGAAAGTTTTATCACCGGATCTGCAATATATCAATCGAAATACAGTTATCAATTTAGTAACATAAATATTAAGACTATGAAAATTAAATCAATTATTCCTATTGTGGCCTTGGCCACAGTATCGATGACCTCTGTGGCACAGAATCCGCATTCTCAGCAATTGCGTTCTGGTCTCGACATGTCCAACATGGACAACAGCGTCAAGCCACAAGACGACTTTTTCCATTACGCTTGTGGCGGTTGGGTGAAGAAAAAAACGCTGCCCGCTGCTTTTTCCCGTTATGGCAGCTTTGTTGTGGTGGGGGGAGATAAAAAAAAACGCATCAACGGTATTTTTCAGGAACTGCTTGAGAATACCTATAGTGAAGGCACCATTGAGAAGAAGCTCAGCGATTTGTATAAGCTTGCTATGAACGAGCAGCGCCGCAACGCAGATGGCGTTTCTCCACTCATGCCAATCCTGAAGAAGATGGAGAAGGCTAAAACCAAGGAGGCTTTGTTCAAGATTCAGCTGGAGCTTGTGCCTTATGGCGACAGCGAATTCATCGGCATGTATTTTGGAGCCGACGAGAAGAATGCCAAACAGAATATCCTGAACGTAGTGCAGAGCGGTACCACCCTCGGACAGAAAGAATATTACCTGGATACAGACTCGGCTACAACTGCAATCAGAGAGGCTTACAAGAAGCACATCGTAAGAATGTTCCAGATGTTCGGCTTCAATGCCAAGGCTGCCCAGAAGAAGATGGAGAACGTGATGCGTCTCGAAACTGAATTGGCTAAGGTGTCTAAGTCTAACACAGAACTTCGTGACCCTGAGGCTAACTACAACAAGATGGCTTTGTCTGAATTCATGGCAAAGTATCCTCATATCAATATTGACAAGGTGCTTGTCGCATCTGGCGTAGACCTGAATCTCGTGAAGGATCTGGTAGTGGGTCAGGTTGGCTTCGTGGCAGGTGCCGACAAACTCTTGTCTGCTATCACCCCTGATGAATACAGAGACTATATGGAGTGGGGCCAGATAATGAGTGCGGCTGCTTATTTGAGCGATGACGTAATTGCTGCAAACTTCGACTTCTTCGGCAAGACAATGAGTGGAAGAAAAGAAAACCATCCATTGTGGAAGCGTGCTACAAGCCAGGTGGAAAGCCAGATGGGCCAGGCTTTGGGCAAGATTTACGTGGAGAAATATTTCCCTGCTTCATCAAAGGAACGCATGAAGACTCTTGTACACAACTTGCAGATTGCCTTGGCAAAGCGCATCGAGGCTCAGGATTGGATGAGCGAGGAAACAAAGAAGAACGCCCTTGACAAGCTGAATGCCTTCTATGTGAAGATTGGCTATCCTGACAAGTGGATAGACATGAGCGACCTCAACATCGACCCGGCAAAGTCTTATTATTCAAATATCGAGGAGTGTCGTAGATTCTGGAACAAATGGGTTATCGCAACTAAGGTGGGCAAGCCAGTAGACAAGGATGAGTGGCAGATGTCTCCACAGGCCGTCAATGCTTACTACAATCCTACGACCAACGAGATATGCTTCCCGGCCGGTATTCTGCAGGTTCCATTCTTCGACCCAACAGCCGACGACGCATTCAATTATGGAGCTATCGGTGTTGTAATCGGTCATGAAATGACTCACGGATTCGATGACCAGGGTCGTCATTATGACAAAGACGGCAACATGAAAGACTGGTGGACAGAAAACGACGGCAAGAATTTCAACGAGAGAGCTGACGGATACGCCAAGTTCTATTCTAACATCAAGGTATTGCCTGACCTGAACGCCAACGGCCGTTTCACTCTTGGTGAGAACCTTGCTGACCACGGAGGTCTGATGGTTGCCTACGAGGCATACAAGGAGGCTACGAAGAACAATCCTCTTCCTGTAATCGACGGTCTGACTGCAGACCAGCGCTTCTTCATCGCTTACTCACAGGTTTGGGCAGCAAACATCACGGATGCTGAAATCAGAAACCGTACAAAGAGCGACCCACACTCTCTTGGTATGTGGCGTGTAAACGGTGCTCTGCCTCACATCAACATGTGGTATGACGCATTCAATGTGAAGCCTACAGACAAATTGTTCGTTCCTGCTGACCAGAGACTCAAACTTTGGTAATACAGGATTGATTTCGGTTTTAACTTAAATAAAATTGGTTTAGTTTAAAAGGCATACTGACCATTTGGTTTAAATCATCCATAAACGATCGAGTAGGAGGTATGTTCGGCCCGAGCATAAAAAATAGCCATAAGAAAGTATCTTTGTATACAGTCTTATGGCTATTGTTTTAGCTGTGTATATAAATGTTGTCTGTTTCGACGGGCTTGTAAATATTGTCTTTACTGTCAGGTGACAAGATTGTAAATGTTGTCTTTGCTGTCCGATGACGGACTTGTCAGTTTATTCCCCTGTCGTTCAGCGCCTTGGTATATTTCCTTGCATTTTCCTTATGTTCCTCATAAGTCCTTGCAAAATTATGGGTGCCGCTGAAATCCTCTTTCGCACACATATACAGATAGTCGTGGTGTACATAATTCAGCACGGCGTCTATGCCTGCCACCGATGGTATTCTGATTGGCCCTGGCGGTAGACCTTTGTATTTGTATGTGTTATAAGGACTGTCAAAGGAGAGCATGTTGTGGTAGATGCGCTTGAGCTCGAATTTCTTGAGTGCGAACTTTACCGTGGGGTCAGCCTGCAGAGGCATGTCTCCCTTCAGCCTGTTGTAATACATTCCGGCGATCATCGGCTTTTCCTGGTCGTTGGCGGTTTCCTCGTCCACGATGCTTGCCATTGTGATTACTTCGATAGGGGAGAGACCCATGGCTTTCGCCTTGTTTTCTCTTTCAAACGACCAGAACTTCTTGTTCTCCTTCTGCATCTTGTCGAGAAACTTGTCTACGGAAATGTTCCAGTACACGGAGTAGGTGTTTGGTATGAACATAGCTGCGATGCTCTCCGGAGTGTAGCCGTATTTCCTGCATGTTGCCGTGTCGGAAACGGCTTTCAGGAAATCATCCTTTGAGAACATCAGTTTCTTTGAAACCTCGTCGGCCAGTTTGTCGAGAGTCCTTACCGAGGGGATTGTGAGGTTTACAGGCGACTGCAGTCCGTTCTTGAGCTTGCGGAACACGGTAAATGCTCCATTGCCTGTAGTCACTTCATACCTTCCAGGCCGTATCTTTTCGGCGAGGTCCCAATGGCGGGCAAGTGTGGTGAAAGCCATGTAGCCTCTGTCCGTTGAGATTTCCTTCACTTTCGTGTATACGGAGTCGATGTTGTCGTCGTCGTCAATATATACATACTGTGTTGAGGATTTTACCGACAGCGCAGAAAAGAAGAAATAGTAAACCAATCCTATTATTATCAGGAGGCATCCCAATGCAGACAGGATATACTTTTTTTGTGAAATAAATGATTTTGCCATGATTATATTTTTCAAATTCTGTCGAGTACGGTCTTTATCAAGTCGTCTATGTGCGACTTGTATCCGGTGTCAGCCTTCTGTGCCCTGCGGTTTGCAATCACCATGCAGCAAGTCGTAGCCTTGTGTCCCATCAGTTTTGACAGTCCGGCAAGTGCTGAACTCTCCATCTCGAAGTTTGTTATTCTGTCACCGTCGTATTCAAATTCTTCTATCTTCCTGTTCTGGTTGGGGTCAGCCAGAGGGAGTCTTAGTTGTCTTCCCTGCGGTCCGAAGAATCCTCCGCAGGCAATCGTTATTCCTCTCACCATGTCTTCGCCGGCTATTCTGTCCACGAGTTCTTTGTCGGCTTCAACCACGTATGGCGCAGGCTGACACATGTTTCCTGTCCATCCCATGTGGTTGAGGAATGCTTTTTCTATCTGCAGGTCACACACCGCATTTCTTCCGGCATAGAAGTTCAGCAGTCCGTCGAATCCCATGGATTTCTTTGAGCAGATGAAAGTTCCGGCAGGCGTGTTCTCCTGCAGTCCGCCACAGGTGCCTATTCTGACCATTGTCAGCTGTCTGAATTCATCCTTGTCGGTTCTTGTTTCAAAGTCGATGTTGGCGAGCGCGTCCAGCTCGTTCACCACGATGTCGATGTTGTCGCATCCGATGCCCGTAGAGAGAACGGTTATTCGTTTTCCTTTGTAGCTTCCGGTTATGGTGTGGAATTCTCTGCTTTCCACGTCGCATTCTTTTTCGTCGAAATGGCTTGCCACTAGTGCCACTCTTCCGGGGTCGCCCACGAGTATTACTTTGTCTGCCAGGAATTCCGGCTTGAGGTGCAGATGGAATACGCTTCCGTCGCTATTGATTATGAGTTCTGATTCTGGATAATACTTTTTCATGATAAAATCGCTTTAAGTTATACTTACATCTGTCATCTCTGCATATTCTGCAGGATTGCCATGCAATCTGTATATGATGCAAATTTACTACAGATTTTCTGCATTTCGAATTTTCTTCTCAAGATTTTTTTTCTGAATCATAATATTCTCTAAATCTTCTTCCATTTTCAGAATCGTCTTGCGGTCAACACCTTTTCCTTTGCTCCTGTAGCCTTTTCTGAGGGTAGGAAGTTTCTTCTCTATATCAGCCTGTCTGTCATTCAGCTGCATGAGTTTCAGGAACAGTCCTCTTGCCGTGTCCGACTTGAAGTCGTTTATGTCAGTATATACGGCATCGTCGTTTATAACGAATCTGAAGCCGTGTCTCGCTTTGTCGCTTGAGGTGTGGGTGTTCATTCTCCTGAGGCTTTCGTCGAGCAGTTTCCTGTCGTATTGTGTGTCTTTTATGCTGCGTAGCGTAGCCACGGATTTCAGTTTCTCTTCAGAGATGTTTTCATCGTCGCTCCATCTTTCGTCCGACGGTATGAAGGTATAGATGCACACTTTGCCGCTCTCCTGATGTCGGTCGGTCACGAGCCACCCCAGGGAGTCGATGTCGTCTACCACACACATATAATCGTTGAATTCCGAGTTGTAGGGCAGTCCCAGGTTTTCGGGCTTGTAGAATGTCTGCGTCTCCGTGTTGAGCCTTGAGATGAAGATGTCTCTCTTTCCGAACCCGTTTTTCTTGTTTATGGCACTGAAATAGAGCGTCACGCCGTCTGGCATAAGATAAGGATAGTCCACGTCTTTGAAATCATCAGCGAATTCCTCTATCGCTCTTCCTGCCTTCCATTCGTTTCCGATTTTCTCTGCCATGAATAGCAGCGTGGAGTCCTTTGCCACGCTCTTGTTGTAGATGCACAAGTCATCGAATCCGTTGAGGAATGCTGATGATGTATGGCTTGTCTGCGTGGCAGAATTGAGGATGTCTGTATATTTCCCTATCTGTCCGTATTCTTTTCTGAGCGGAATATGCTTTGCGAAGTTTTCCTTGTCTACCACCACGCTGTCTATCACCATCAGCTTTGCTGCCGACGGATAGAAGTCAGCTACCGCCAGCGCGTTCTGCTCCTGCGCCGGTTTGGGCTTCTGGCGCCTTTTAACCTGTGCGTCAGAAGGCTGTGCAGCCAATGAGAGCAGACTGCATAGGATTATGAAATTTCTTGTCCGTGCTTTCATATTGATTGAATCAGTATTTATTCGTTTTGTTTATCAGTATTGACCAAACGTTTTGCTTATTCGTATTTTATCGTCTTCACGGGGTTTATGTGCGACACTATGTAGCTAGGTCCTATGAACACGAGGAGGCATATTGCCAGGGTTGCCGCGTTTATGAGCAGGATCAATGGCGCGTTGATTTCCACGGGCACGTAGTCCACGTAATAGACTGATGCGTCGAGGCTCACGAATTTGGTGTATTTCTGCAGCGCCACGAGTCCCAGAGCGATGATGTCTCCCAGAATGAGTCCTCGCCCGATGACGAGGGCTGCAAACCAGATGAAGATGTTTCTCACCGACCTGTTTCTGCATCCCATAGCTTTCAGTGTGCCTATCATGCGTGTGCGCTCGAGTATGATGATGAGGAGTCCGGAAATTATCGTGATGCCCGACACGCAGATCATGAGTCCGAGGATTATCCACACGTTGAGGTCTAGCAGGTCGAGCCATGAGAAGATCTGCGGATACATTTCATATACGGTTTCCGACGAATATGTCTCTCCGTATTTGTCGCCCTGCCTGTTCACGTTCTTCACCAGATATCTGGCTGCTATCGGCACGTTGGCTATATCGTGTAGCTGCAGTTCCACTCCCGACACCTGCCCCTGGCTCCATCCGTTGAGCTTTACGGCAGAATAGAGGTCGCAGAAGCAGAGCGATTCGTCAAACTTCGTCATGTTGGTCTGATAGATACCAGCCACGGTATATCTTCTCACCCTTATGTCTCCGTTGTTTATGAAATAAGAGAACACCCTGTCGCCGGTCTTGAGCCTGAGTTTTGTGGCTATGTTTTTGGAAATCAGAATTTTGTTCCCGCTCGACTTGTCGCTGAATCTGGGTATGCTCCCTTCGGTCATGCAGGAGTGAATGAACGCCGTGTCGTAGTCGGCTGCAATTCCCTTGTATGCCACTCCCATGAAGTCGCTGTCCGTCTTCAGTATTCCCTGCGTCATGGCGAAGCTCTGCATGGATTTCAGCCCCGGTGTTTTCTTCAGCACGTTTCTGATGCTGTCAGAATAATCTATCGGTCTTTGCTCGCTGCCATGCAGGGAGACGAAGTTTGCCACCGTGGCGTGGGCTCCCAGTCCTGTCACTTTGTCTCGGATGGTGTGTTTGAAGCCCAGGATGACGCACACGCTGATTATCATCACGGCCAGTCCCAGAGCGACACCGGTCGTGGCGATATAGAGAGCAGGCTTGCTCACCTTGTTGTTTTCGCCTCTTTCAGAGTATAGCCTTCTGGCTATGAATAACGGGAAATTCATTCTTTATTCTTTTTCTTTCTTGTTTCAATCATCTTCTGCCCGGCCCGGATATTGCTCCAGTGCCTTGCGTAATAATATCAATGCTTTTCTCAGGTCCTCCTTGTTGAGCACGTAAGCTATTCTCACTTGGTTTCTGCCGGCTCCGGGTGTGGTGTAGAATCCGCTTGCAGGAGCCATCATCACGGTTTCGTTCTCGTAGCTGAACTCCTCCAGACACCAGCGGCAGAATTTCTCGCTGTCGTCCACGGGCAGTTTCGCCACAGTATAGAATGCTCCCATCGGTATCGGAGAATACACTCCCGGTATTCTATTCAGTCCGTCGATAAGGCATTTCCTCCTTTCCACGTATTCGTCGTAGACGTCGCGGCTGTATTCCTCCGGCGCGTCGAGCGAGGCTTCTGCCGCTATCTGTCCTATCAGCGGCGGAGAGAGGCGCGCCTGACAGAATTTCATCACAGCCTTTCTCACCTCCTTGTTTTTCGTTATCAGCGCTCCTATCCTGATGCCACACTCGCTGTATCTCTTGCTCACGGAGTCTATCAGCACCACATTCTGCTCTATGCCCTCCAGATGGCAGGCGCTGATGTATGGCGACCCTGTGTAGATATATTCTCTGTACACCTCGTCGGAGAAGAGATAGAGGTCGTGTTTCTTCACCATGTCTCTGATCTGGTTCATTTCGCGGCGTGTGTATAGATAGCCTGTGGGGTTGTTGGGGTTGCAGATCAGTATTGCCCTTGTCTTGGGGTTTATGAGCTCTTCGAATTTCTCCACTTTCGGCAGGCAGAACCCTTCTTCTATTGTGGTGGTTATGGTTCTGATTTTGGCTCCTGCCGATATTGCGAACGCCATGTAATTGGCATAAGCCGGTTCTGGCACTATTATCTCGTCGCCTGGGTTCAGACACGACATGAAGGCGAACAGCACGGCTTCGCTTCCTCCGCAGGTCACTATTATGTCGTCTGCCGTCACGCTGATGCCGTATTTCCTGTAGTAGCCCACGAGTTTCTCCCTGTAGCTTCGGTAGCCCTGCGAGGGCGAGTATTCCAGTATCTTCCTGTCCACGTGTTTTATCGCGTCGATTGCCACTTGCGGTGTAGGCAGGTCTGGCTGTCCGATGTTCAGGTGGTATACTTTGATTCCTCTTTTTTTTGCGTCTGCTGCCAGGGGCGCCAGCTTTCTGATTGGCGACTCAGGCATTTCCAGTCCGCGTTCTGATATTTGTGGCATTTGTTGTATTGTTTTGTTCTATTGTTCTTTATCGTATTGTGTCTGTGTGGGTATAGCTTCCCGGTTGGAGGCGTTCACCGGGACATTCCGGTTGAGGTGAGTTCCACATGGCTTCTTGTTTGAAGAAGTACTACAAGACTCCTTAGTTGAAGAAGTTCCACGAGAGTCCGAATCTCAGCACCCTCTTGTTGATGGGGTAGTGTGGTGTGAGGAAGGCGTTTCCGTCAGTTGCGTTCACGTGGCTCATCATTATGAAGAAGCGAGTCTGCTTCAGGTGCATGTTGGCATAAACGTTCACGATGGGGTAGGAGCCTGTCTTCACGTTCTGCTCTCCGTTGTCCTGAATGGTGAATTGTCCGAGTGCCGGACTGTAGTCTGGTGCGAAATATTTGGTGAAATATCTCATGTCAGCTCCGAGGTCCACCTTCAACACCTTCGCTATCTTGAATCTCAGATATAGGTTGGTGTAGAGGTTTAGCTCCGGCACGGGCAGCACGTTCTGGTTGCTCGACTTCTGGTAGGTCACGTTGTTCTCCCAGAACACGGGTCCGAACCTGAAGTTCTGGTCGAGCTGCAAGGTGAGCAGCGTTATGTTTCCTGCGTGCTGCAGCGGCTCCACGGTGTTTCCCGTGCGTCCGTAGCCTTCGGTTATCGTGTATCGCTGTGCGAAATACGTGTAGTTCTTGATGTCGCTGAACGCCACTCTGAGCCTTGTCTTTGTGCGGCTGAAGGTGAGCACACCCTCGAGGTTGGCCCTCGTTTCCTTGTCAAGCGTCTTGTCCCACCACAGGTGTCTTGAGTGATAGTGCCTGTAGTAGAACGTGGGCACAAGTCTTTCCATTCCTGCCTTGGCGTCGATTCTTAGCGTGTCGCCCAGTAGCGGCAGCCTCAGGTCGGTCTGTCCGTTGAGCTTGAGTTGTCCTGCGTCTGTTCCTGTGAGCGTTGCCTCAGCCGTGGCGTTGAAGCGGAAGCTGCCATGTGTCTTGTTCATCTGCGCCCCTATGCTCAGGTTGTGCTCGTTGTATGAGTCGGTGCCCATTGTGGGTGCGGGGAGCGAGAAATGGCGCAGTTCCGAGGTGGCGAATATCTTGAGTCCTGCCTTTGCCCATTTGTTGAATCCCTCGAGCATTGCAATCGCCAGGGTGTTCTTCAGCGAGTAGTGGCGCGTCTTGTCGTAGATGGAGTCGCCGCCCAGTCTGAGGTCCATGTCATAGGTGTCGGCATAGAAGTCTGTTGGTGTCTGGTAAGCCTGGTAAATCCTCCTGTAGTTGTCGAAGCTGAGTGTGTGGATGAAGCTCGTTACAGGCACGTATTCATCTTTCATCCATTGCTCCTCCTGCCGCCTCTTAGCCTCCAGAGCTGCCAGACTGTCGGCTGCCGCCTTCCCGTCCACGGTGATTCTGTCAGCCGCCGGGTTGCCTTTTTTCTCCTCGTAGGGCTCGTCGCCTGCTATGGTGGAGTTTTCGGGGCGTCCGAATGTCTTGTCGTCATTGCTCCTGCCTTGTGAGAGTCTGCCGTCCTTAGCTCCGTTGTTTTCCCTTTCTTCGTTTTCCTTCTTCGATTCGATGGCGAATTTCCTTGCCTGAATCTCGCTTTCGGTCATTTTCACCTTGCGGCTGAAGCCCACGTTGTAGCGGTGGGAGAAGAAGATGTGCTGGTTGTCGTTTCTGTTCCAGTTCTGCTCGAGCACGGTCGGTATCTCGTTCTCGCTGAAGTCGTCGTCGAACATCTCCGGATGGGTTATATAGCGGTCGTCTGTGATTCCTCCGTTTTCCGTCACTTTCTGGTGGTTGAGCGAGAAGAGCAGGTGTGCGTTGTATCTCTCTCCGAGGTATGAGGCATACATGGAGTAGTTGAAGTGTGAGGTACTCTGGTTCTGGTAGTAGCCGCGGCCGTATATATAGTCGAACTTAAAGCCTGCCCCGAAGTCTTTTCCGGCATTCACGGCAAAGAGAGCCTTGAGGTGATCTTCTCCGTTCGACCTGTCGCCGCACTCGTTGTAGCTGATGTTTGTGATGGGGGATAGGGTGTTGGTGAAGAGGAACTGGCCCACGGGCTTGTTGAAGAAGCTGTAAGGCTGTGTGAAGAGGAACTGTCCTGCCGTTGGGTTGTCTATGAAGATACGGTTGTAGCGGGGGGCTCCCAGGTTGCCCGTGGTGTTGTATTCGCCACGGAGTCCTGAGGTGAAGATGGTGTTCATGAACATGTGTGAGGCGGTGTCGGGCGTGCAGGAAGTCCTGTCGCCGAATCTCTCGTCCACGGTCCACACGCTCAGTCCCTTGGGCACTATCTTGTCCTTCACTTTCGTCGAGTCCTTCCTTCCTCCGAAGTTGTATGCCGGGTCGTCCGTGGCGTTGTCGTTGTCAGTTATCCTGTGCAGATCTTGCGCCTGTGCCGTCAGGAAGGCGCACGAGAGCAGAAGTGCGGGGAGTATTCTTTTCAATTTCATTTCACCAGTCTGATTACGCATTCACACATTTTGAAGGCCATGGCTCCGAGTACGATCACGATTCCAATCTCTTCGTTCTTGAAGAAATAGCAGAGCATTCCGACCACTGCCCCTATGATGAAAATTATGTTGAGGATGTTTCTGAGCATGAAGAACTTGCCCCTGCCTTGGGCTCTTCTGTGCCTTCTGGTGGGGAATCCGTTGCCGGTTTCGTTGTTGATTTCGTTGTTGACTATATTATTGTCCATATTGCTTATTGGAATATGTTTGAAATGTTGTTTGTATGCCTGAGCCATCGAGATTGCCTGTCTTCCTGTATTCCTATGGCATACAGGGCTTTGGAGGTGTTGTGGGATGACAAGTGCAGCCTCGTGGCGCCGGTCTGCTTTCTGCAGCTCTTTATATAATGCAAAGATAAGCATAATTTTTGAGAAAAACAAATATATTCCCCGTCGGTTAGTTAATTCTTGTTTAGCATGACTTGTAGGGGCGTCTGCTGTTGTTGTTCATATAAAAAGAGGTGTTTTGTGGCCAGCCAATCTGTTGTTTGCATTCTCTGTCCCGCCGTTTTGCGCTTCTGTTCCGCCGCTTTCTGCTTCCGTTTCGCCTCGTATGCCGCCATCAGCCTTTCGTATTCCATTTTCTTTCCCTCATATTCCCGTCGCATCTCGTCTTTCAGCGGTTTGGCGAGCTGTCGGCAGAAGTTCAGGTCGCCCTTTGACGAACCTGCATTGGCAAAGAGAATGTTGTATAACGGAGCATACACTTTCCTGCCGTCGTATAGTCCGTAAACTCCCGAGGGCATGTCCGGCGTTCCGCTTGCCGCTCCGATGATCCCCGAAACGATGTTCAGCGTTCCGATTATCATCTTGTCGCGGCTCACCACGTCGTCGTGTAGCTGCATGATTCTCTTGAGTATGGGAGGGAGGTCTTCCGTATCCAACTTGTCGGAGAATGTATAGCCGTTGGAAAAGTTTTTACAAGAAAGTCCCAAAAGTCCCAAAGTACCAAAGTTCCAATGGAGTATGGTACTTTTGTCTAAGTCGTTATATATCAATATATTATCTTTTTTATTACATTTTATATTGTTCTTATGGTACTTTGGTACTTTGGTACTTTTGGTACTTTCTTCCTCTCTTTTCCCTCTTTCCCTTGCCATCTCCTTGAGGTCAACATTTGCCAGATCTCTTGCCATCTGGAAGAAAGTGGCGATAGTGATTCCTCCCTTGTTTCCTTTCATGCAGTTGTCGTAGCTCTGTGTTCCGGATATTCTTCCGGATTGAAAATTTTACCACTAAATAGGAACCGCCGTATGCGGAACCGCATGTGCGGTGGTGTGAAAGGCCGGTAAACACGAGAGTAGGAGATAAACACCTATGATAAGTGTTTACCTCCTACTCGATTGGGTCTTCTCTTTCTGTGCCGTTGTATCCGGAACTTGTCAGATGGGTGTAACCTCTTCTCTCACAAGCCCGTTTTGTCAGAACGAATACGTGAATCCTATTGATGCATATTCTTTCAGCTGCCAGTATCCGTGGTCTTTGTCGCGCTTGGCGCCGTCGTCAAAACGGGGATAGACGAAGACGTTTGAGGATATGTATTTGTTGAACTGGAACATCAGCGTGTTTTCCCATTCCAGTTCGGCTCGCTTGTAGGTGGTGTAGCCGTAGAGGCGGGTCTTCCACTTGACGTTCGGCGCGAAAGCCCATGTGAGGTCTATCGTGCATTCCGAACCGAAGTCGTTGAGCGTGTGGTCTCCCTCTTTCAGTCCGTAGCGTGTGGCGAGCGCCTTGCGTCCCACGTAGCGGAAGTTGTATGCCAGCGGAGCCATCTGTATGGTTCCGGTGAGGCGTTTGTTGAGCCACACCACGTTGTAGTCCATACCGACAGACACGTTGACGTTGAGAGGCGAGAGGATGTCGGAATATACCGTGGCGTCGTTGCTCTTGAATCCGCGTGCGAACTGTGTGTAGGCGATGAGCTGCAGTGAGTAATACCATTTCTTGGATGCCTGCAATCCGAGTCGTCCGGTGTAGCGTATGAGGTCTTCCGAGGTCTTGAAGCTGTGGAGAGTGTCGCCGCGCGATGTCTGGAAGCCCAGTTTCATCTCCAGCTTGTTGTCAAACTTCACTTTCTGCTTGTTGTTGTAGTTGGCCTGCATTATTGCGCTTGCCACCATGGAGTAGTTGCTCTCGCCGCCCTTATACCAGTTTGACGACACGTAGTTCTGGAGCATCTGCAGGTAGTATTCGCCCTGATACTTCCAGAAGTTCGGTTTCTTCACGATTATCTCCAGCGGAAGGTCTAAGCCGGCGTTGTCTATCACGTCGTCGTCGGCTCTGCTCACGAGCATCTCCTTTTTTCTTATTGGAGTCTTCATCTCCTCGTGTATCTCGCCCATGCGCCTGAGCGAGCGTTCACTCTTTGTGACCAACCGGGGCTTGTTAAGGTAGACGTTCATCAGCGCCATGTCGATAGCCATGTCGCGGTCGTCAACGGGGGTGCTGCCGAGATAGTCGCCCGCCACGGAATGATAGAATGTTGTGGGGGAGAAGAGGCGGAAGAGACGTCCGTCGGCTTCTGTGCAGCTGTCGGGGGCGGCATATATCCTCTCCCTGGCCGAGAGCAGCGAGTCGGCGTAGCTTTTCACTATAAGGGTGTCTTTCGCCTTGCTCTTTCTCGTCTTGAAGGGGTGTTGGGCAGAAGCTCCCACACAGGTGGCGAGGAAGAGAAGGAGAATGATGTGTCTGATATTCATAAAAAAGTAATCGTATGCTTGCGTTTGCTCTTTCGGAGGGGGTTATTTCGCTCCGTCGGTGGTCATGTTGCCCTCGATGTAGAGGCGCACCAGCTCCGGAGTGCCGTTTGTCCTCACGGTGATGCTCTTCTTGAAGTGGCCCTCAAACTTGCCCTTGCCGTTGTAGGTCACCTTCACCTCGCCTTTCTCGCCCGGAGCTACGGGCTTCTTGGTGTATGTGGCGACGGTGCATCCGCAGCTTGCCACGGCCTGGTTCACGATGAGTGGAGCCGTGCCCGTGTTCTTGAACGTGAACACGTGGGTCTGCAGCTTTGACTCGGGAAACGTGCCGAAGTTGAAGGTGGTGGCATCAAAACTTATTCTGGCGTCGCTCTGGGCAAAGGCGGTGGCGACAAGCGCAAACAACATTATCGTTGTGAACAATAGCTTTTTCATCTCTTTAAATGTTTTTATTGTTAAATGAATTATTGTTTTGTAATGCAAAGGTATCTTTTCTTTTCGAGAGAACAAAGTTTATACATTATTTTTACTATTATTAACGGCTCGCGGGGCGGAGTTGGAAAATAAAGCACTATCTTTGCAATGCATAATCAGCCATGTCAGGCATGGTTTACACAAACGCTATTTGACCAATATTAAAATAGCTATTCAGCAAATTTAAAACATAATCAAAAAATGGAAAGAACTTGGAGATGGTTCGGCAAGAACGACAAGATAACACTCGACATGCTCAGGCAGATAGGAGTGGAAGGAATCGTCACCGCGCTTCATGACGTGCCAAACGGAGAGGTGTGGACAAGAGAGAAAATCAGAGACCTCAGAGAATATATCGAAAGCTACGGCATGAGGTGGTCGGTGGTGGAAAGCCTGCCTGTGTCGGAAAGCATAAAGTATGCGGGAGATGACCGCGACCGGCTGATAGAAAACTACAAGGAGAGCCTGAAGAACCTCTCGCTCGAGGGCATACATACTATCTGCTACAACTTCATGCCCGTGCTCGACTGGGCGAGGACCGACCTCAGCCACCCCAACCCTAACGGCACCACGAACCTCTTCTTCTCAAGGGCGGAATTTGCTTACTTCGACATCTGCATACTGAAACGCCAGGGGGCAGAGAAGGACTGGCAGGACGTGGCGGCAGAGGTGGAGAAGATGAAGCAGACCATGACCGCTGAAGACAACCACAAGCTCGTGGAGAACATCATAGTGAAGACACAGGGCTTCGTGAGCGGAAACATAAAGGAGGACGACGAACATCCCGTGGAGCTCTTCCGCCAGCTGCTCGACCTGTATAAGGGAATCACCAAAGAGCAGCTCAGAGAGAACATGAAATACTTCCTCAATGCCATAATGCCAACATGCGAGGAGTATGACATGTATATGTGTGTGCATCCCGACGACCCTCCATTCCCGATACTCGGACTGCCAAGAATCGTGACCTCTGACGAGGACATCAGGTGGTTTCTCGAGGCGGTGGACAATCCTCACAACGGGCTCACCTTCTGTGCAGGGTCGCTCTCGGCAGGACAACACAACGACGTGGTGGAACTGGCAAGGAAATACTGTTCACGCACGTGGTTCGTACATCTGCGCTCATGCCACGTGTTCGACAACGGCGACTTTACCGAAGCCTCGCATCTGGGAGGCCGCGCAGACCTGATAGAACTGGCGCGCATCTTCGAGAAAGAGGAGACAAGACGCTCCGGCAACCCGAACATCGGGAAGCTGCCGATGAGAGTGGACCACGGAATGACGATGCTCGGTGACGAAAACCGGGGCTACAACGCCGGATACAGCTTCCTGGGACGGATGTTCGCCATGGGACAGGTGCAGGGAATCATAGCAACCGTTGACAGAGAGCTCGGGAAGGAATACCGACAGCCGGGATTGTGGTAAACCGCAGCAGCGGAAACTAAGACATTTCTTATCATTATATCAAATCAAGCTCCAGACCGGCCGTAATGGCGCCTGGAGCATAAAATACGACAAAGGCATGAACAAACTATTTGACATCAAAGACTATGTGGTGGTCATAACAGGAGGCACGGGAGTGCTCGGACGCACCATAGCAAAATATCTCGCCAAAGAAGGCGCGAAAGTGATAATCCTCGGCAGAAAGGAAAATGTGGGAGCCGAAATCGTTGCCGACATTACGGCAGAGGGAGGACATTGTGAATTCATGAAGACCGACGTGATGTGTCAGCAGACCGTGAAGCAGAACTGCAAGGACATCCTCGAAAAATACGGAAGGATCGACACGCTGCTCAATGCCGCAGGAGGAAACATGGCAGGAGCCGTGATAGCGCCAGAAGGAAACTTCTTCGACCTCGAGGTGGAAGACTTCCAGAAAGTGCTGGAACTGAACCTCACGGGAACCGTCATACCTACACAGGTGTTCCTCGAGCCGATGGTGAAGCAGGGAAAGGGCTCCATCATCAACTTCTCGTCGATGGCAGCCTTCAGACCAATCACACGCGTCTGCGGATATGCAGCTGCAAAGGCGGGTATCAGCAACTTCACCGAATTCATGGCAACTGAATGCGCAAAGAAATTCGGAGAGGGAATACGAGTGAACGCCATAGCCCCGGGATTCTTCATCACGGAGCAGAACCGCAACCTGCTCACCAATCCCGACGGAACATACACGCAGCGAGGCAGAGACGTGATACATCAGACTCCATTCGGAAGAATGGGCGACCCCGAGGAGCTCTGCGGCACGATACACTATCTGATGAGCGATGCGGCGAAGTTCGTCACGGGCACGGTAGCCGTGGTAGACGGAGGCTTCAACGTGTTTGCCATGTAACGACAAGGCCGACCGGCATGGATTGCGCAAACCTTTTCGTATTTTTTTCGACGAAAAGATTGCAAATCCATGTCGGCTCAATTATAAAAACATTAAATTTGCAAAGGATTTCAAAGAAGAATAGCTGAAACCGGCAATTAATCTGAAACTAATAATCAATTAACTAAATACAAATCATGAAGAAATTGCAAGCTTTAAACAAAAGGACTGCACCAAAAAGTGTAATGCCAGAGAAAATCATCCAGTTCGGCGAAGGAAACTTCCTCCGTGCGTTTGTTGATTGGATCGTATGGAAGATGAACCAGAAGACAGACTTCAACGGCTCTGTAGTAGTGGTTCAGCCATTGGCAGGCGGCATGGTGGACTGGCTCAACGGTCAGGACTGCCTCTATCACGTGAACCTTCAGGGAAAGGAAAACGGACAGCCGGTAAACACACTCGAGCGCATCGACGTGATCAGTCGCGCCCTCAACCCATACTCACAGAACCAGGCTTTCATGGCTCTCGCTGAGCAGCCGGAGATGAGATTCATCATCTCGAACACCACAGAGGCAGGTATAGCCTTCGACGACAGCTGCAAATTCACCGACGCTCCTGCATCTTCATATCCAGGCAAGCTCGTGCAGCTGCTCTTCCACAGATATAAGTTCTTCGACGGAGACCCATCAAAGGGAATGATTCTCATGCCTTGCGAGCTCATCTTCCTCAACGGACACCATCTCAAGGAATGCATCTACCAGTATATCGAACTCTGGAAAGAGGACATGGGTGCAGACTACGAGGGATTCAAAGCTTGGTTTACCGACCATTGCTTCGTATGCGCAACACTCGTAGACCGTATCGTGCCTGGTTTCCCACGCGATACCATCAACGAAATCCAGCAGAAGGTTTGCTACAAGGACAACCTCGTGGTGAAGGCTGAGAGCTTCCACCTCTGGGTAATCGAGAAGGCAGAGAACATGACCGTGGAGCAGATGAAGGAAGAATTCCCGGCAGACAAGGCTGGACTCCACGTGCTCATCACAGACAACGAGAAACCATACCACGAGCGCAAGGTGACATTGCTCAACGGCCCTCACACCGTGTTGAGCCCTGTAACTTATCTGAGCGGAGTGAATATCGTGCGCGACGCTTGCGAGCATCCTGTGCTCGGCAAGTATATACACAAAGTGCAGTTTGAAGAACTCATGCAGACTCTAAACCTGCCTATGGACGAGCTGCAGCAGTTCGCATCTGACGTGCTGGAGCGCTTTGAGAATCCATTCGTTGACCACCAGGTGACAAGCATCATGCTTAACTCATTCCCTAAGTATGAGACACGCGACCTGCCAGGAGTGAAGGTTTACCTCGAACGAAAGGGAGAACTCCCACAGGGACTCGTGTTCGGTCTGGCTGCCATCATCACATATTATAAAGGTGGAGTGCGCGAAGACGGAGCAGAAATCAAGCCAAACGATGACGCTAAGATAATCGAGAAGCTGCAGGAGCTCTGGGCTACTGGTGACACACAGAAGGTGGCTGAAGGCGTGCTCGCATTCGACTACATCTGGCATGAGGACCTGAACAAGACAGTTCCAGGACTTGCAGAGCTCGTGAAGAAAGACCTCGACCTCATCCAGGAGAAGGGTATGCTCGAGGCTGTGAAGACTATTCTGTAAGAATGATAAAGGATTCTGACAGACGTGCCATGCAGGCGCAAGCGACAGTGGGGTCTGTCATGGAAAATTGATATTTGCTATAAGGACGAAGGGCGTTTATTTTGCCCCTCGTCCTTTTTTCGTAAATACCCCTTTGGCTGGTCCTCTCCCCCAGCTTGTTTATTTCTTCTGTCAGTTGTCTGCTGGTCCCTGCTCTACGGTGGTCTCTTGGCTACTTCTATCCATTGCCCTCTGGTTATTCTCTCTCTGGCGTTTTTCATGTCTTGATTCCCGCCAGTTTGTTTACCCCGTCTGTTTGTATGTCAAATCAGTTTATTCTGTTTCTCTTAGCGTCGGTTAGTTGAAAAATGGCACGTTGTCAAGGCACTTTGTAAATTAATTTATCAAATCAGTCAAATATACTTACGCTTTCATGTTGATTGCCATGAAATACTTGAAGAATGTTTGGTGTTTTGGGTATTTAGTGTATCTTTGCACTATAAAAAACATGACTACATATATATAAGTGAGATTTTTTTCAGTAACCAAGCATATAACAAGCGTCCTGAGTTCGACAGGCCCAATATCATCGAACGGCTGGTTTTCCTGAAGGTGGCAAAGGCGATGACGGAACAGGGAATCGTATGACGACGCCCCAAGGACAAGCGTTGGGCTGCCTTAACGAAACTAACCTTTATATACTATGATGCATCCCGGGTGTTTCGCAGAAATGCGGGGCGCCCTTTCTTTTTGCATTTTTTTTTAATATTGCATGCATAATTGTTTTTCTACTTGGATAAAATGCACTATCTTTGCAATGGGCATGTTTACCGCCACTCTTCGGAGACGGCAACTTTCAGACAGTCTAAAAACAATAATCTAAAACAAAATAGCAATTATGGAAAATAGCAAAGAACTCATCGCATTGTGTGAAGAGAGAGCCAAGCAGTGGCTTTCTCCGGCTTTCGACGAAGAAACACGCACAGAAGTCAAGGCTATGCTCGACGCTGAAGACAAATCGGCGCTGATTGACGCTTTCTATCAGAACCTGGAATTCGGTACAGGCGGGCTGAGAGGCATCATGGGAGCCGGAACAAACCGCATGAACAAGTATATTGTAGGAATGGCGACACAGGGATTCGCAAACTATATCCTGAAAGCATTCCCCGGCGAAGAGGGACTGAGCGTGGTGGTAGGCCACGACTGCAGAAACAATTCCAGACTCTTTGCCGAGACCGTGGCGGCAATATTCTCAGCCAACGGTATAAAGGTTTACCTCTTCGAAAGCCTGCGCCCGACACCGGAAATATCTTTCGCCATAAGAAAGCTCGGAGCTAAGGCAGGAGTGAATGTGACAGCATCCCACAACCCTAAAGAGTACAACGGATACAAGGCTTACTGGAGCGACGGAGCACAGGTGCTCTCGCCACACGACACAGGAATCATCGAAGAGGTGAACAAAGTGAAGATGGAAGACGTGAAGGCAGAAGCCAACAAAGATCTCATCAAGATAATCGGCGGAGAAATGGACTATGACTACATGCAGGCTGTTCACACGGCAATGATTGACCAGGACGTCATCAACCGACAGAAAGACCTCAATATCGTATACTCGCCAATGCACGGAACGGGTAGGGTGATTGTGCCTCTCTGCCTGCGCTCATGGGGATTCCAGAATATCAACGTCGTGCCGGAGCAGATGGTGGTAGACGGAAACTTCCCCACTGTAGTGTCGCCAAACCCGGAGAATTCCGAGGCCATGACTCTAGGAATGAAACTCGGAACAAAGCTCAATGCCGACCTCGTGGTGGCCACCGACCCTGATGCCGACCGCCTCGCTATAGTATGCCGCGACGACAAGGGAGAGTGGGTGATCATCAACGGAAACCAGACTTGCATGATGTTCTGCTACTACATCATAGAAAACAAGAAGAAACTGGGCAAGCTGAAGCCTACAGACTATCTCGTGAAGACTATTGTGACGACAGAAGTCATCGCCGAGATAGCAAAGAAGAACAATGTGGAACTCAGAGACTGCTACACCGGATTCAAGTGGATTGCACGCGAAATAGCCATCTCTGAGGGCAAGCAAGACTATATCGGAGGAGGAGAGGAAAGCTTCGGATTCCTGCCTTACGACAAGGTGAGAGACAAGGACGCTCCTGCTTCAATATGCCTCATCTGTGAAATCGCAGCATGGGCAAAAGACCAGGGCAAGACGCTCTACGACCTGCTCATGCAGATATATCTCGAATACGGATTCTCAAAGGAATTCACAGTCAATGTGGTTCGCCCGGGAAAGAGCGGAGCCGATGAAATCAAGCAGATGATGGAGAACTTCCGCAACAATCCTCCTAAAGAGCTCGGAGGTAGCAAGGTGGTGCTCTGGAAAGACTACAAGACACTGGAGGCAAAGAAGGCAGACGGAACCGTGGAGAAACTCGATATGCCGACCACAAGCAACGTGCTCCAGTGGTTCTGCGACGACAAGACAAAGGTCAGCGTCCGTCCTTCCGGCACAGAGCCTAAAATCAAATTCTATCTTGAAGTTAAAGACACGATGAAGTGTGCTGGATGCTACCAGCGCTGCAGCAAGGCTGCCGACGAAAAGATAGAGGCAATCAAGAAATCTCTCGGACTGGATTGACAGAACAATACTTGCAGGCGAAATCCTGCAGACAATTGTGAAATATAATGGTTTAAGCCAATATGCGGTTATGCTTGATGCTCGGCCACATATTGGCTTTTGCTTGATTTCATCGGGTATTCTGACAACAGCAACCTCTGGCAGCCTGCCGATGGAAACGCATTTTTTTCGATTCGCTTTTCGACCGTGTCGTTCTTTTTCACGTCATGAAAGTTTGTATTGTTCCCGATTATTAGTAAATTTGCATCTGGATGCTCGCCATGTCGATTGTGGCAGGCTTTGATTTGATAAACTCTTGATATTAGCTATGGAAGCTTCATATGTAGATTTGACCATCCGTCTTTCGCTCGCCCTTGTGCTGGGAGGAGCGATAGGCATAGAGCGGGAGTATAGAGCCAAGGAGGCAGGATTCCGCACCCATTTCCTCGTGGCGTTGGGTAGTGCGCTGTTTTGCGTGGTGTCGCAGTTCGGTTTCGGCTTCGACCTGAAGGATTCATCACGTGTGGCGGCGCAGGTCGTGTCGGGCATCGGATTCCTTGGAGCAGGAACAATCATCTTTCAGAAAAACGTGGTGCGCGGACTCACAACGGCAGCCGGCTTGTGGGTGACGGCGGCCATAGGACTGGCTTGTGGTACGGGAATGTATCTGGCCGCCACCATTGCCACGGTAATGGTGTTGTTCGGTCTCGAAGTGATAAATGCCCTGATTCCGCAACTCGGCTCTACGGTGGTTGATCTGTCCTTTTCCGCACCTTCGATAGAAAGCATCCGACAGCTTATAGCAAAAATGCGGCACGACGGCATGGACGTGAGGTCGTATGAGATAAAGGAGCGGCGTACATCACAGGGAGAATTCCTAGAGGCAAACCTTCACCTTAAAGTAAAGCGTGGGTCGAACGACAAACTACGCGTCATAGATTATATGGACCAGTTTACCGACGTTACGATATCCGCGGTAGAGGTGTAATTCTCCTTGCCTGTGATGCACAGGCTTGAAAGAGTAAGTTGGAGCGCTGCAATCTACTGATATTGACATATACTTTGTCCATTATATTTTGATGACACTATTCCGGTCAGATGGTTATAATCGCTTGATAACTTGAATAGTTATGGATTAGCAGCGTTTAAACGTAAAAAAAACTTAATTTAATAACTGTGAAGTAGGAAAACTTTGCTAAATCGGAAAAAGTTTGTAATTTTGCACCCTGTTTGGAATAAGTATCAAAAGGAAACAACAAAAAACGTAGATAGAAATGTCTAAAATTTGTCAAATCACGGGAAAGAAAGCCCAGATGGGTAATAACGTATCCCACTCAAAGCATCGCACAAAGCGCAGCTTTGACGTAAATCTGTTTAATAAGAAATTCTATTATGTAGAAGAGCAGTGCTGGATTAGTCTGAAGATTAGTGCTGCAGGTCTTCGTCTGATTAACAAGGCTGGTCTCGATGCAGCTCTCAAGATGGCTGTATCTAAGGGCTATTGTGATTGGAAAGATATAAAAGTTATAGGAGAATAATACAATGGCAAAGAAGGCTAAAGGCAACCGCGTTCAGGTAATCCTTGAATGCACTGAGATGAAAGAGAGCGGAATGCCGGGAACAAGTCGTTACGTAACGACCAAGAACCGCAAGAACACTCCTGAGAGAATGGAGCTGAAGAAATACAATCCTATTCTCAAGAGAATGACTCTCCACAAAGAAATTAAATAATCTAATAAAATACATTAGAAAATGGCAAAGAAAGCAGTCGCCACCCTTCGTGATGGTTCAAACGATGGTCGCGCATATACAAAGGTTATAAAGATGGTAAAGAGCCCCAAGACAGGTGCCTATTGTTTCGATGAGCGTATGGTTCCCAATGAGGCTGTGAAAGATTTCTTCAAATAAATCTATCTCTTAAATGATATTAAGGGCTGCAATTACAGGTTGCAGCCCTTTTTTCGTTAGCTTGTTGGTTTTTTATTTGTGGAAATGAGCTTTTTTGCGTAATTTTGTAGCATAATATAAAATATCATTATGGGATTTTTCGGACTATTCACAAAGAAAAATAAAGAGACCCTTGACAAAGGACTCGAAAAAACAAAACAGAGCGTGTTCTCAAAACTCGCTCATGTGGTGGCAGGCAAATCTAAGGTTGATGACGAAGTGCTTGACGACCTGGAGGAAGTGTTGATAACTTCCGACGTGGGGGTAGACACTACCATCAAAATAATAAACAGTATAGAGGAGCGTGTGGCAAGAGACAAGTATGTCTCCACCTCTGAGCTGAACGGTATTCTGAGAGATGAAATATCAAAGCTCCTCGATGACAGCAATGATGTGACGGACTGGAACCTGCCGGAGGGTCGCAAACCATACGTCGTGCTCGTTGTCGGAGTGAATGGAGTGGGGAAGACCACGACAATCGGAAAACTCGCAAAACAGTTCAAAAACGCAGGAAAGAAAGTCTATCTCGGAGCGGCCGACACGTTCAGGGCTGCTGCCGTAGAGCAGTTGTGCATCTGGGGAGAGAGAGTCGGAGTGCCTGTAGTAAAACAACAGATGGGTGCAGACCCTGCAAGCGTAGCTTACGACACGTTAAGCTCTGCTATGGCTAATGATGCTGACGTGGTGCTTATTGACACGGCAGGAAGGCTACACAACAAGGTGGGACTAATGAACGAGCTGAAGAAAATAAAGGATGTGCTGAAGAAACTCATACCGACCGCACCGGACGAGGTGATGCTCGTGCTCGACGGCTCTACAGGACAGAACGCCTTTGAGCAGGCAAAACAGTTTGCTGCCGTTACTCAGATTACGAGCCTGGCCATAACGAAACTCGATGGTACTGCAAAGGGCGGCGTAGTGATAGGAATATCAGACCAGCTCAAAGTGCCAGTGAAATACATAGGACTCGGAGAGGGTGTTGACGACCTTCAGATTTTTGACAAGAAACAATTCGTAGACTCATTATTCGATACAGACAAGTGATACGCAATCAGATAGATTTCATAACCATGGGGTGCTCCAAAAATCTTGTTGATACGGAGTCCCTGATGCGACGGTTCAAGAGAATCGGTTACACATGTACCCATGACTGCGACCATCCTGAGGGAGAGATTGCTATAATAAATACATGCGGATTTATAGGCGACGCAAAAGAGGAGAGCATAGAGATGATTCTCCGATTCGCTCAAGCTAAGGATGAAGGCTTGCTTGATAAATTGTTTGTAATGGGTTGCTTGTCACAGCGTTACAGAGAAGAATTGTCTGCGGAAATTCCACAGGTGGACAAGTTTTATGGCAAATTCGACTTCAAGGATCTGATTGATGATTTGGGAGCCGCAAAGGGATTTGTCTGCGAGAAAGCAACCGTATCGTCATGTGCGGACGGATCATTTAAACAAAAGACCACACCAGCTCATTATTCATACATAAAAATCAGTGAGGGATGTGACCGTCATTGTGCGTATTGTGCCATACCTATCATCACAGGAAAGCACAAGAGCCGCCCAATGGAAGATATAATTGCAGAGATGGAGACTCTCGTCAAGGAGGGTGTGAAAGAGTTCCAGATTATCGCTCAGGAACTTACGTATTATGGAGTGGACCTCTATGGCAGGCAAAGCATCGCTGAACTAGTGGAGAGAATGGCAAATGTTGAGGGAGTGGAATGGATACGATTGCATTATGCCTATCCTAACAACTTCCCGTTTGAATTGTTGGATGTAATTAGAAGCCACGATAATGTCTGCAATTACCTCGACATCGCTTTGCAGCACGTCTCTGACCATATGCTGACTGCGATGCGGCGCAACACGTCAAGCCAGGAAACATACAAACTGATTGAGAAACTCAGAGAGGCTGTTCCAGGGATTTGCATCCGTACTACGTTGATGGTGGGATTCCCAGGCGAGACCGATGAGGATTTTGACGAGCTGGTGAAGTTCGTGAAATGGGCAAGATTCGAACGAATGGGAGCCTTTGCATATTCTGAGGAAGAAGGTACATATAGTGCAGAGCATTATAAAGATGACGTTCCATACGACGTGAAACAATGCCGTCTTGACAGACTTATGCGTGTGCAGGAGCGTATAAGTGCTGAGCTCGAAGCTGAGAAAATCGGAAAAGAACTGAAAGTTATTGTAGACCGCAGGGAAGGTGATTATTACATTGCGCGCAGCGAATACTCCTCACCAGAGGTTGACCCGGAGGTTCTTATCGAGGCCCATGACGGGATGGAATTGGAAATCGGAGGATTCTATATTGTCGAAATCACCGGTTCTGAAGAGTTTGATGTATATGCCACCGTATTGGGAAGGGCATAAATGTGTATAAGGAGAAACTATATGAACAACAAAAGTTTCATTTCTGAAGTGGCTAATCGTACGGGCATGGATTCTGAGGATGCTCAGATGTTTGCATACACGCTCGTAGATGTAATGAACGAGTGTTTTCAAAAAGGTGACGTTGTATCATTCAGCAACTTCGGTTCTTTTGAAGTCAAGAAACGTATGGAGCGTATAATGGTCTCGCCGAACACAAAGAAGAGAATGCTCGTCCCACCGAAATTGGTACTTTCCTTCAAGCCCTCGTCCACTATAAAAGAAAAAATAAAAAATGGAGGACTTCAATAAATGGGCAAGATATTGATGAAAGACATAGCCAGTCAGCTCGCGAAAAAGAAGAACATACGAATTTCAGAAGCAGAGAACTATCTTGATGCCTTCTTTGCCGTAATCCATGATGGCCTAAAGGCTGACAAACTTGTGAAGATAAAGGGATTTGGCACTTTCAAGCTTATAGAAGTCAGAGACCGCGAGAGCGTTGACGTGAATACTGGCGAGAGGGTGCTGATCGATGGTCATACGAAAATTACTTTCACACCCGAGAATTCGCTGAAGGAAATGGTGAACAAGCCATTTTCACAGTTCGAAACCGTTGAGCTGAACGATGGAGTTGAGTTTGGAAGTATGCCAAACGAAAACGTAGAAGCAGAAAACGGGAATATAGGTAATAAGGATAGTGAATCTGAGAATAATTCAACAGTCGATAACACTTCGGTTAGTGGAGAAAACTCCAGATTATCAGTTGATTATGGGAATGATGGCCATTGCGGGTCTGAATTAGACATTGCGAAAGAAGTTGGGGCGGATGACGGGATCGTTGAAGCCGAATCTGAAGCTGCTACTGAAGAAGAAGTAATATTGAATAATTCAACCGACACTCTTGACTCTCATAATTCACAATCAGGCAACACAGACGCTCTGGTGCATGCTGATAATGAAGCAGAATCTCGCATTTCCTTCAAGACTGAAGATGAACTATCGTTGGTTTCTGGAGAAACTCCAGATTCAGAATCAGAAACGGAAAAGGATCCAAGTGATAATCAGCCATCACCGTCAGCCCTGCAGGCTGGTGATAGCGCGAATGTTGTCAACGAGACATTTCCTGACTCCGACAATAATGCCCTGGACAACAAGGAAAAGTCACAAGATCCATTCGTGGTTAGCGATGAAACAGAGAGGCGAAATGCACAAGGACAATCTCAAATGGCTTATGTTGCTTCAGGAATTCCTGAAGGTGACACAAGAAAGGCGCATAAGAAAGCAGGAAATGTGAAACTTGTTCTTTTGTCGTTGCTTGCGTTGGCAAGCATTGCATCGGCTTTTGTTGCGGGTTTGTATCTTGGAGGCAAAAACGAAAGAAGTGTTCCTGCCAGTAAAGTTGTGGTTGTCAAAAAGGCTTATCCATCAAAGAAAAGCGGTTATCATAAGGCTGCAGTATCAAAGGCTGCCGACACCATAGCCGCAAAGGTGAATATTGCAGGGGAAGACAATGTTGAGAAAGGGGGGAAGGCTGAAATAAAAGATGTACAAGATCATATTTCAGAAACTGAGAATTCTGAAATCCAAAGTGCAAAAAGAATGGTCAAGACAGGGGCATATGTGATAGAAGGTACCGACAGAACTGTGAAAGTGAAGGATGGTCAAACGATGAAGGTGCTCGCACGCCGTTATCTTGGAGAGGGAATGGAATGTTACCTTCAGGTGCATAACGGCAAATCTGAGGTTAAAGTTGGGGAAACTATAAATATTCCTAAACTTAAACTCAAGAAGAAAGCTGCGAATAACAAAGTTTCTTAAAATTAAGCGCCTGTCAACTCATTTTAATATTATTTATGTTCTAAATCTCTTATAACCGAATTTAAAATTATTACTTTTGCGGTATAAAGAGATTTGGAACATTTATTTTAACAAAATATACAACGAAAATCATGGCAGAAGTTATAGACATTAGAGAGCTAAACATTCTGATTGAACAGCAAAGTTCTTTTATAACAAGCATCAAGCGTGGCATGGAAGGTGTCATTGTGGGACAAAAACACTTGGTGGACAGCCTGCTTATTGGCCTGCTGAGCGATGGACATATATTGTTGGAAGGTGTACCGGGATTGGCAAAGACCCTTGCCATCAAGACCCTTGCACAACTCGTCAACACGGAATTCAGTCGCATACAATTCACACCAGACCTGTTGCCGGCCGACGTTATTGGTACATTGATATATTCACAGAAGACCGAGAGCTTCCAAGTGAAGAAAGGTCCGGTCTTCTCAAACTTCATTCTTGCAGATGAGATAAACCGTGCTCCGGCAAAGGTTCAGAGCGCATTGCTCGAGGCTATGCAGGAACATCAAGTGACAATCGGTAGTACAACATTTGACCTGCCAAGTCCTTTCCTAGTAATGGCAACTCAGAATCCTATAGAGCAGGAGGGAACATATCAGTTGCCAGAGGCGCAGGTAGACCGTTTTATGTTGAAAGTGATAATTGATTATCCCACTATCGAAGAGGAAAAGCAGATTATCAGGGAGAATCTCAATGGTCTGAAGGCAGATATCAAACCAGTTGTTGAAGCGTCTGAGATACTCAATGCCAGGAAAATAGTAAATCAAGTATATCTCGACGAAAAGATTGAGCAGTATATCGCAGATATCGTGTTTGCGACACGTTATCCTGAGCGTTATGGATTGGAGAATATCAAACCTCTGATAACCTTTGGAGGAAGCCCTCGTGCCAGCATCAATCTGGCCAAAGCTGCCAGAGCGTATGCATTTATCAATCACAGAGGATATGTGGTACCAGAGGATGTACGTTCCGTAGCATATGACGTATTGCGTCACCGCATTGGACTTTCTTACGAGGCTGAGGCAGACAACGTGACAGGAGAGGAGATCATAAGTAAAATATTAAATAAAGTGGAGGTTCCTTGATGGAAGCTCAGGATTTGTTGAAGAAGGTCCGCAAGATTGAAATCCATTCTCGCGGACTTAGCAATAATATATTTGCTGGTCAATATCACTCGGCCTTCAAAGGACGAGGAATGGCCTTTAGCGAAGTGCGTGCATATCAGTATGGCGATGACGTGCGTGATATAGACTGGAATGTCACAGCAAGGATGAATTCACCATATGTGAAGGTGTATGAAGAAGAGCGAGAACTTACTGTAATGCTGCTTATCGACGTCAGCGCATCTCTTGACTTCGGCACCCGCATGCAGACAAAGCGTGACAAGGCAACGGAGATTGCGGCAACATTGGCTTTCAGTGCGATACAGAATAACGATAAGATTGGAGTAGTGTTCTTTTCTGACAAGATAGAAAAGTATATTCCGCCCAAGAAAGGAAGAAAACACATATTGTATATAATCCACGAGATGCTTGACTTTCATCCTGAGAGCAAGCGCACAGATATATCCTGTGCTCTTCAGTTCCTTTACAGTGCCGTGAAGCATCGTTGTACCGCTTTCATTCTTAGTGACTTCTATTACAGAGGTGATTATGAGAAGCAGATGATAGTGTGCTGCAAGAAGCATGATGTCGTGGCTATACAACTATACGACCAGTTCGCAAGAGAGTTGCCCGATGTGGGGCTCATCAAGATATGTGATGCCGAGACTTCACATGAGATGTATATCGACACGAGTGACAAGAAGCTACGTCAGGCGCATCGCCAATATTGGCAGGAGAGGAGGGCGTCACTCGATAGACTGTTCAGCAAGACCAATACTGACAATATCTCAATTGCTACGAATGAAGACTATGTGAAGAGCCTCATACAACTCTTTAAGCTGAGGTCGTAAATACTTTATTCATAAGATTTTATAACAAAGATGAAACGATTATTTCTATCTATATTGTTTGTGTCGCTCACAATGTCGATATGGTCGCAGGTGACCATAGACCAGAAGATCGACACTATGCAGATATTGATAGGTGAACAGACCAAGTTGACCCTTAGTGTCACCCTTGATGAGAAGCATCATAAGGTGTCATTCCCTAAGTTCGAAAGATCGCAATATATCACCCCAGGAGTGGAAGTACTGGAGTGCAGTAATATCGACACATTAGGAGTTGAAGATAATCTCATAAAATACAGCAAGTCTTATACGCTTACTTCATTCGACGAGAAATTATATTGCATTCCATCACAGAGCATAAAGGTAGACGGAAAGTCGTATCAGACTAAGGATCTCGCATTGAAAGTAATGACGATGCCTGTGGATACAGTACACACAGAGAAGTTCTACGGTCCGAAGGACGTGCAGGACAATCCTTTCAGCTGGGGCGAATGGGCAACGGTCTTCGGATATTCAATATTGTTTGTATTATTGCTAATACTGCTTGCATATCTGATAAACAGACTAAATACCAACAAGTCTGTAATAAAACCGATAAAATTCATCAAGAAAGTATCTGCCCATCAGAAGGCAATCACTGAGATAGAAAAGCTAAAAGAAGAGAAGGCGGCTGTTTCAGAAGATCAGAAGAGTTATTACACCCGCCTGACAATGATCCTTCGCCAGTATATAGCTGAGCGCTTCAATTTCGATGCTATGGAAATGACAAGCTCAGAAATTATAGAAAGGCTCCGGGATGAAAATGAGGGCGCGATTGAAGAGATGGTTAGTCTTTTCCGTACTGCAGACCTCGTGAAATTCGCAAAGTATTCTGTATTGGCCAACGAGAACGACCAAAATCTCGTCAATGCTCTATCGTTCATCAATGACACCAAGAAAGAGGAAGAGAAACCTGTAAAGTTAGTCGTTGAAGAGAATGAAGTAGAAAAGAAAGTCAAGAGTCAGCGCAGGACATTGAAGCTGGCTATAGTCGTGTTGACGGCAGCTGCACTTTTTGCGTTGATTGTAGTGATATATAAGGTTTATTTAATCGTGTAGAGAAAGTTTCATGGAATTTGCAAACATAGAATATTTGTTTTTACTCCTTCTGCTGATACCATATATATTATGGTGTCTGCTCTACAGGAAGAAATACGAACCAACATTCCGAATGGCTGATACCTTTGCCTATCAGAATGTTCACAAGAGTCTCAGGTTGCGGCTTATAGAATTGCCTCATCTGCTGCGCGTCTTGGTGTTCGTGTTGATAGTGATTGTCCTTGCTCGTCCGCAGACACGCAACAGTTGGGGCGAAAAAGAGACTGAGGGAATCGATATCATGTTGGCGATGGACGTATCGACAAGTATGCTCGCACAGGACCTCAAGCCAAACCGAATAGAAGCAGCAAAGGCCGTTGCGGCTGATTTCATATCGGACCGTGAGAACGACAATATCGGTCTTACTATATTTGCCGGTGAGGCTTTCACTCAATGTCCAATGACAACCGACCACCAATCGTTGTTGAATATGCTTGTGAATGTGCGAACAGACTTGGCCGAACGTTCTCTGATACAGGATGGAACGGCAATAGGAATGGGACTCGCCAACGCAGTAGCCCGTCTGAAAGACAGCAAGACGAAAAGCAAAGTCGTTATCTTGCTTACAGACGGTAGTAACAACATGGGTGACATATCACCACTAACGGCGGCTCAGATTGCCAAAAGCTACAATATCCGCGTATACACTATCGCCATCGGAAGCAAATCCCTTGCTCCTTATCCAATCAATGTGGGCGGAACTGTAAAATACGTTAACATGCGTGCAGATATAGACACACAGACCTTGCAGCGTATTGCCAATACTTCAGACGGTCAGTTCTACAGAGCTACAAATACTGCAGAACTGAAAAAAATATACAAGGACATCGACAAATTGGAAAAGACTCGTTTGAATACGAAAAACTTCTCCAAGCGTTCTGAAGCTTTTGTCCCATTCGCCATAGCGGCTGTATTGATTTTGATAATCGACATGTTGCTGAGGTTGACAGTATTCAGGCGTCTTCCTTAAAACCGTAGGGACATAAACAAGAAAACGATAGAGACAACAAA
This sequence comes from Prevotella pectinovora, assembly GCF_000834015.1. GTDB lineage: Bacteria > Bacteroidota > Bacteroidia > Bacteroidales > Bacteroidaceae > Prevotella > Prevotella pectinovora. The sequence goes on from NZ_JXQI01000026.1 coordinate 143,286, forward strand.
CTTTCTGAGTTTAGTAGACTGCGTTAGAAGTTTGAGAGTCAACATCATACAATCAGGAAATAGCATATAAGCAAAAAACATAAACATTATGTTGAGATTCGCAAATCCGGAATATTTATATCTTCTGCTTGTCATACCGGTTCTGATGATAATCTGGACAGTGCAGACGAGAAGGAAGAGGAAACAAATAAACGGCATAGTAGACAAAGCACTACAAGAAGGGTTGATGCCAGGACGCTCAAAGTACAGGCCGCTTGTAAAGTTCTATATGACGCTCACGGCATTGGCATTGCTTATAATTGCTGCTGCCCGTCCGCAGGCAGGCATAAAGATAAGCAATGAGAAGCGAGCCGGAATCGAGGCAATGGTCGCATTGGACATAAGCAACTCCATGCTCGCTGAAGATGTGGCCCCATCTAGATTAGACCGCAGCAAGATGCTGATAGAAAATATGATCGATGGGTTCAAAGACGACAAGGTTGGTCTTGTGGTCTTTGCGGGTAGTTCATTCATACAATTGCCTATAACAACCGACTTCGTGTCTGCAAAGATGTTTCTTCAGAGTCTTACCCCCGGGCTTATTGCTACACAAGGAACAGACATAGGTGGAGCCATCAATATGTGCTGCAGCAGCTTTACCAAGAAAAACAATCTGGGAAGGGCCATAGTGCTTATAACCGATGGCGAAGACCACGAGGGAGGCGCCATAGAGGCTGCCAAGAAGGCAAAGAAAATGGGTATTAACGTATTTGTGTTAGGAATCGGACAGCCTAAAGGCGGACTTATTCCAGACGGGCATGGCGGATATATGCGTGACAACCACGGCAATGAAGTCGTGTCTGTACTCAACGAGGATATGTGTCGCCAGATAGCAAAAGCTGGCGGAGGTTCTTATATCCATGTTGACAACACCAACAGCGCACAGGAGTTACTTGACGAAGAACTTGCCAAGTTACAGAAGGGCGACCTGTTGAATGCCGTATACAGTGAATATGACGAGCAGTATCAGACTTTTGTACTTCTGGCACTTTTCCTTATAATAATCGAAGCACTCACGCTGGAAGTGAAAAACCCACTGTTCAGAAATATCAAACTGTTCAAGAAATAACATCCAGTATGTAACATGAGACCAATGATGATGATAATAAGAAAATACATAATAGCATTGCTCCTGCTGATTCCTGTGATTGCATCAGCACAGACCGACCGAGACTATATCCGGCAGGGCAACAAGGCTTACAAAGCCAAGCAATATCCTGAGTCGGAAGTGAGATACAGGAAGGCTTTGTCAATCAATCACGAAAACCCGCAAGCCCTTTATAACCTTGGATGTGCCCTCATGATGCAGAACAAGATGTCGGAAGCCGTAAAATTCTTCCAAAAGGCAGCAAGCACTGAGAAGAACAAGTTCAGAAAGTCAAAGTCTTATCATAACATAGGCGTCATCTGTCAGGGCAGTAAGATGTATCCAGATGCCATAAAAGCTTATTCTGAGTCTTTGCGCAACAACCCTTCAGACAATGAAACTCGTTATAACCTTGTACTCTGTAAGAAGCTTCAGAAGGACAACAAGCAGAACGACAAGAACAAACAGCAGAACCAGAGCGACAAAAACAAGGATAAAGGCAATAAAGACAAGCAGGAAAAGCAGAAAGATAAGCACCAGAAGCAAGATAAGCCGCAACAGAATCAACCTCAGATGAGCAAGGACAACGCTGAACAGCTTCTTAATGCAGCTATGCAGCAGGAACGTGAGACTCAAGAAAGGTTGAACCGCAGTCGCCAACAACAACAGACCAGGAGGCTGGAGAAGAATTGGTGATCCAGAGATAATTATATTATACGCCAGAAATACTTATATCATATAAAATGAAGAAAGTTATACTGAATATACTATTGGCATTTGCCATATCATTGTGTCACGCCCAGGGGCTGCATGTCTCAGTTCCCTCCCACGTGCAAACGGGAGAGAATTTCCGACTGACTTATGTGATTGACACGCAAGACGTTGGTGACCTGCATCTCGGCGGCATACCTGGAGCACTCGAGGTGATAACGGGTCCATACCGTTCGTCTCAGTCGAGCTATCAGGTGATAAACGGACATGCAAGCAGTTCATCCTCTACGACATTCACATATATTCTGTGTGCCACGAAAGCTGGCTCGTATAGAATTCCTTCTGCCACAGTAGTGGCTAACGGGCGAAAATTCGCTTCACGTTCTGTACAAATAAAGGTGACGGGCAAGAGCATGTCGGCAAATGGCACGCCAAGGATGCACAATGGAGCTGACGACCAACCACGTATGAGGACTGCAGGATCTGAAATCCGCAATTCAGATCTCTTCATAAAGGTAAGTGCAAGCAAGAACAAGGTATATGAACAGGAGCCTATGATACTGACATACAAAGTATATACGCTGGTAGATCTCAACGCACTTAAGGGTGACATGCCTGACCTTACAGGCTTCCACACGCTTGAAGTGCCATTGCCACAACAGAAATCCTTTCATATCGAAAACCACAATGGCAGACCATACCGTTGCGTAACATGGAGCCAGTACATAATGTATCCTCAGATGTCCGGAGCATTGAAGATACCAAGCATAGTGTTCAAGGGATCAGTAGTTCAGCAGAATAGAGACGTAGACCCAGTGGAAGCCTTTTTCAATGGTGGATCGGCTTATGTTGAAGTGAAACGCGACATTGTGGCACCTGGAATAACGCTAAATGTGTTGCCTCTGCCCGCCAAACCGGCAACGTTCTCTGGAGGAGTCGGCGTATTCAACATAAGTGCGCAACTAAACAAGTCTGATATCAAGGCCAACGATCCGTTCACATTGCGTGTAGTGGTAAGCGGAAAGGGCAATTTGAAGCTCATCAAGACTCCAGTTGTCAACTTCCCTAAAGATTTCGATAAATATGACCCAAAGATAACCGACAAGACAAAGGTGACAGCCAACGGACTTGAAGGCAACATGATATACGATTTCATCGCTGTGCCGAGAAATCAGGGCGAGTATACGATTCCGGCCATTGAGTTCACATATTTTGACACTAACACGAATTCATACAAGACAATAAAGACCCAACCATTCACCATTAAAGTAGGCAAAGGTGATGGAAGCGGAACGTCCGTGAGCGACTATCAGTCAGATCTGCGCAACAAGGATATACAACCAATACACGAAGGTTTCGAGAGTTCGCATGATTTCGACGACATGTTCTTCTGTTCTACAGGATATTGGGTACTCATCACCATGATAATCCTGACATTCTCACTGCTGACCGTTGCCTCGAGAAAATACATCTCTTTGGGCAAGGACACCGTGAGAAGCAAGCGTCGTCTTGCAAACAGGCTTGCCCTGAAGCGCTTGAAGGCAGCTAATGACTCAATGCTGAAAGGAAATAGTTCCACATTCTATGAGGATATACTGAAAGCCATGTGGGGGTATGCCGAAGAGAAGTTTAATCTTTCAGCCGGAGAGCTCAACAGGAACAACGTGGAGAGTGTTTTGCTTGCCAACGGTGTAGGAGAAGAATTGTCAACGAAGTTCATCGGAATCATTGATGCCTGTGAGCTGGAACGATATTCACAGTCTTCTATGTCGAATGACATGAATACTATTTTCGAAGATGCAATGAATACGATAACACAGATAGAAGATTCACTGAAGGACAGCAAGAAAAAATCAAGTAAACTGATTCTCGTCCTCATGTTTCTCGTACTGACAGCATTGCCTGCATCCGCAATAACAAAGGAGAATGCTGACAACGAGTACAAAAAAGGCAACTATCAGCAGGCAATAAAAGATTATAACGAGTTGCTGAAGACCACGAAGAGTGCTGATTTGTATTATAACCTTGGCAATGCCTATTACCGTACAGACAACATTACTTTTGCCATACTCAGCTATGAGCGTGCACTATTGTTGTCGCCGAGCGACGACGACATCAAGCTGAATCTGCAGATAGCACAGTCAAAGACGATAGACAAGATCACACCGGAAGCAGAGATGTTCCTGGTGCAATGGTATAAGTCGCTGGTCAATCTTATGGGTATCGACTCATGGGCGGCATTGTCAATTTTTTCTCTCGTGCTCACTCTGGCATTCTTCACTTTATATCTACTTTCGGTCAAGGTAACGAGACGCAAAGTTGGCTTCTTTGCAGGAATGTTTTTCGCCGTTCTGTTCGTACTTTCCCAGATTTGTGCATATCAACAAAAGAGCCAGTATCAGAATCGGAGAGGAGCAATCGTGGTAGTGCCATCGTTGCAGCTGAAAGACGTGCCTGATGATAAAGGGAAAAGTGTTACAGTAATACATGAAGGAACACGTGTTGACATCATAGATGACTCGATGAAAGACTGGAAACACGTAAAGCTAGGTGACAATAGGGAGGGATGGCTTCATTCTTCTCAAATTCAGAAAATCTAAATATCGAAAATGACAGGGAATATAGATTTAGCCATATTGCAGATGGTCAACGGCAGCGAATCATCGTTCCTCGACGGACTGATGGTTACGTTGACTTCCGGGTTCACATGGATACCGCTCTATATCGCATTGCTTTATCTCGTGATAAGCAACAATGACAACATGACCAAGATAATGCTGATAATACTGTGTGGAATCGGTTGCGTGATGTTCTCTGGAGGAATCTGTGACTTTATCATCAAGCCTATGATAGGAAGGACACGACCTATCAACGATGACATGCTTGACGGAATAATATATACAGTAGGGGATATGAGCAACAAAGACTTCAGTTTCTTCTCGTCACACGCAGCAAACACCACCAGCTTGACAATGTTCTTCTCACTGTTGGTGAGAAACAGGAAATTTACTGTCGCAATGACGGCATGGGCTCTGATTAATTGCTACACAAGGCTGTACCTCGGAATGCATTATCCTTTCGACGTGTTGGTAGGCATAGCTTGGGGAGCGCTTGTTGGACTACTTTTATATTTAGTATATCTCAAGGTCTACGACAGGATGTTTCCCGATGTGGAATTCATTTCCAGCCAGTATACTTCTAAAGGCTATACAATAATTACTATCGACATTGTATTGCTCACAATGTCACTCTTGTTTCTCTATGCCATACTAAGATCGTTTATAAGTTAGAATAGCCAGTTTGCAGGTCGGAAACATAACGTTTGTCTGGTATAAGCCGCCTGTTTATTGCATGTAATCAACCTATTTGTCTGATGCAAACCACCTATTTACCTGATGTAGACAGTTTGGTTATACCATCAAGACATGGCATCCACCAAGTTATAAAAGCAAATTTAAAGAATTTATCAAATATGGAAATGGACGTAAAACAGATAAGAATCAGCGATTACAATTATCCTTTGCCAGATGAGAAGATTGCAAAATTCCCATTGGCAAAGAGAGACGAAAGCAAGTTGTTGATATACAACCACGGAAAGATAGAGGAAGACATTTTCCACAACATATCAAGCCATTTGCCAAAGGGTGCTATGATGGTGTTCAACAACACGAAAGTGATACAGGCACGCCTCCACTTCAGAAAGGATACAGGAGCTCTCATCGAAATATTTCTTCTTGAGCCCCATACTCCCGCTGACTATGAACAGATGTTTCAGACCACGAGAGAGTGCTCATGGCTATGCATCGTTGGAAACCTGAAAAAATGGAAAGGACAGGAATTGAAGCGTGAGGTTAACATCAAGGGAATCTGCGTGACATTACGCGCCAACTATGTTGAGGAACATCATACCTCGCATCTCATACGTTTCTCCTGGGACGGCGACAAGGTCTCGTTTGCAGATATACTTGAGGCGATGGGTGAACTGCCTATACCGCCTTATCTCAACCGCGAGACACAGGAGAGTGACAAAACCACATATCAGACGGTATATTCCAAGATAAAGGGAAGTGTGGCTGCGCCGACCGCAGGACTGCATTTCACAGACTCTGTGCTCTCCGATCTCGACAACCATGGCATCGACCGTGAGGAAATCACGCTGCACGTAGGAGCCGGCACGTTCAAACCTGTAAAATCCGAAGAAATAGGAGGCCATGATATGCATTCTGAGTTCATCTGTGTGCATAGGAGTACACTCGAAAAGCTCATAAGTCACGACTGCAAGACTATTGCCGTGGGTACAACGAGCGTAAGAACCATTGAAAGCCTATATTATCTGGGACTAAAGTTACACGCGGATAAAGAAATTGAAGAGTCCAAGCTTCACATAGGACAATGGGAACCTTACGACGAGAACCTGCCGAAACTCAAACCACAAGAGGCGATAAACGCGATTCTTGACTATATGTCAGCAAAGAGGATAAGCACCATTCATTTCTCCACCCAGATAATTATCGTACCGGGTTACGATTACAAGATTGTCAAGATGCTTGTCACCAATTTCCATCAGCCCCAAAGCACTCTGCTGCTGCTTGTCAGCGCATTCGTCAACGGCGATTGGAAATCAATCTACGATTATGCATTGTCACACGAGTTCAGATTCCTGAGCTATGGCGACAGCTCTTTATTAATACCATAACGAAAAAAGAAAACAATAAAAATGAAAATAGGAGACAAAGTAAGATTCATCAGTGAGAAAGGCGGTGGAGTTGTCGTTGGCTTTCAAAACAACAACATTGCTATTGTGGAAGACGAAGACGGATTCCAGGTGCCGACTCAGGTGCAAGACCTTGTAGTGGTGAACGACGACAAACAGGCGAAAATGCTATCAGGAGCCACAACACCGAAATTTCAGGAACCAGACATTCCGGCGTCACACGCCAATGCCATGGCAAACGCTCCTGTTGCCCAAAATTGCAACGTTCCCAAAGCTCTACACGTGTATGAGCGTGAGAATTCAGACCAGATAAACTTGTATTTGGGTTTTGTTCCAAAAGACAAGCAAAATATCAGTAAGACGGAATTCTTCATGTATCTCATCAATGACTGCAATTTTTTCCTCTCGTTCACATATTCACTTCAGCAGGGAGACGACTACAAACTCCTTGCGCATAACGTCCTGGAACCTAATACCAAACTGCTCATATCAAAGCTTACATTAGATGATGTGCAGGATTTCCAGAATGGAGCTATTCAAATCAACGCGTATAAAACGGACAAGCCATTCAAGCTTCAGCCAAGTTTAGATGTGAAACTGAAAGTAGACCCTGTAAAGTTTTATAAGCTCCACACATTCAGAGAAAACGACTTCTTTGATGAAGACGCTCTCGTGATGTCTGTCGTCGAGAACGGAGTACCGATGAAGGCGCTCACCATTGAGGCAGACGACCTGAAGGAAAAGATAATAGAAAAGCAACGCATCGAGATTACCGCTCCTGCCCGGACTGCCCACAAGAGAAATGACAATGAGCCGCTTGTCGTTGACCTACATATCGATGAACTTCTCGACACTACAGCGGGCATGTCGCATACAGACATGCTGAATTTTCAGCTTGACAAGTTCCGTGAGACTTTGGAAAGTTTCAAGCAAAAGAAAGGTTTCAAAATCATCTTCATCCACGGCAAGGGCGAAGGCGTGTTGCGAAATGCCATAATCAGAGAATTAAGATACAAGTACAAAAAGTATACATATCAGGACGCTTCATTCCAGGAGTACGGATACGGAGCCACACAGGTAACCATCCACTGATGATTCTTTCATAAAAATACCAAGAGACATGCAAAACGGCTTTATCAAAGTGGCAGCATCCATACCGTCGGTAAAGGTTGCCAACTGCCAATACAATGTGCAGCAGATAGAGAATGCCATAGCCCTGGCAGAAGGCAAGGGCGTCGAGATAATCGTGTTCCCGGAACTTTCAATTACAGGATACACCTGTCAGGATCTTTTCCGCCAGCGGCTCCTTATTGAACAGGCTGAGCTTTCGGTGATGAAACTCCTTGACTTCACTCGCAGTCTGGACATCATAAGCATAGTTGGTGTACCAATCGTGGCTGGTGACTTGCTGCTCAATTGCGGCATGGTTATTCAAAAAGGAACTATCCTGGGGGTGGTAGTGAAAACATTTCTGCCTAACTACAGCGAGTTTTATGAGAAAAGATGGTTCTCGTCTTCGCAAGACCTGAAGCCCACAGAAATACGTTTTGCAGGCAGGACGGTGAAACTATCGGCAAGCCATAAAGTATTCCGTACATACGACGGTGTCACTTTCGGCGTGGAAATATGCGAAGATGTATGGTCGCCAAATCCGCCGAGCAACGAACTCGCCCTTTCTGGAGCAGAACTGATATTCAATCTCTCGGCAAGCGACGACCTTATAGGAAAGCATAGCTATCTGGAAAAGTTGCTCTCGCAACAGAGCGCCCGTACGATAACGGGGTATGTCTACAGTAGCTGTGGCTTTGGCGAAAGCACACAAGACGTGGTGTATGGCGGTAATGCCCTCATCTGCGAGAACGGAAACATTCTGACTCAAGGCCAACGCTTCAGCCTTGACCCACAGACCGTCATTTCTCAGATCGATGTGGAGAAATTGCGCAATGAGCGTCGTTCAAACAGTACTTATGCCAACGCTCAACGCGACCATATGGCTGAAATAATAGATGCACAACCCGTGGCAGAGAAAGATTTCGAGCTCATCAGAAAAATCAATCCATTGCCTTTCATCCCGTTAACAGATGATATGTTCGATAGTTGTGACGAGATATTTTCTATACAGGTGATGGGACTTGCCAAACGTCTCGTGCATACCCACAGCAAAACCGTGGTAGTCGGTATAAGTGGAGGACTCGACAGCACATTGGCTCTGCTGGTATGCGTGAAGACATTTGATAAACTTGGGTTATCCCGCAAAGGCATAGTAGGAGTTACAATGCCTGGATTCGGAACTACTGACAGGACTTATTCTAATGCCATGTCCCTGATGGAAGGACTCGGAATTACGATACGGGAAATCGGCATCGCCGATTCAGTGAAACAACACTTCTCTGACATCGGCCAGGATATTAACATACATGACGTGACATACGAAAATTCACAGGCCAGAGAACGCACTCAGATACTCATGGACCTAAGCAACAAGCTGTCAGGTATGGTGATTGGCACTGGCGACCTTTCCGAACTGGCATTGGGATGGGCTACTTATAATGGAGACCACATGAGCATGTATGGTGTCAATGGAAGTATTCCTAAAACTCTGATAAAGCATATGGTGCGCCATGTGGCAGAAAATGAGGTGGATGAAAATACGCGTGATACACTCCTCGACATCATCGACACACCTATCAGCCCGGAATTGACACCAGCCGATGAGGCAGGAAACATCGCACAGAAGACAGAAGACCTTGTCGGTCCTTATGAATTACATGATTTCTTCATCTACTATTTCCTCCGCTATGGCTATCGGCCGTCAAGAATATTCCTGCTTGCCAAGAAGGCATTTGATGGAACTGACAATAGAGTGGAAACATACAGCGATGATACCATAAAGCATTGGCTGTCAATATTTGCAAGACGCTTCTTCAATCAACAGTTCAAACGTTCCTGTCTTCCAGATGGTCCCAAAGTGGGCAGCGTGAGTCTTAGTCCGCGAGGCGATTGGAGAATGCCGTCAGATGCAGATTCCAGCCTCTGGCTGCAGGAAATAGATAGTTTGTAAGCTTTCCATATAGGACTTTGCCGAAAGGCAAAGCCCTGACCTCATAAAGCAAAAGGATGGCGTGAGGCTTTGCATACTATGCAATAATGCAATTATTGAAAGAAAATACAATAATTCAGAGTAATAATCGTTAATGTATTTAATGAAATATTCTGTTAACAAATTCTTATTAGCATTTGCAGCGACAGTCATTATGTCCGCATGTACTGACGACGACTCCTTCACGACGTCGCCAGACCACCTTCTCACGTTCTCTACAGACACTATAAGCATGGACACAGTCTTCTCGAGAGTGCCCACAAGCAGAAGGTTTTTCTGGGTATATAACAAATCGGGCGATGGCATCAGATGCTCTAACGTCAGACTCGCTAATGGGAACCAGTCTGGTTTCCGTGTGAACGTCGACGGTACATATCTCGGCAAGGAATCCGGATTTCAGACTGCAAATCTGGAAATAAGAAACAAGGACAGTGTTTTTGTCAATGTGGAACTGACATCCCCTATGACAAACAAGCTTGACCCTCAGCTAATAGAAGACAATCTTGTGTTCAGACTTGAAAGCGGCGTGGAGCAGAAGATCAATCTCAACGCATATTCGTGGGATGCCGAGATATTGAAAGATCTCAAAGTAAGCCACGATACGTTGATATCTTCGGACAGACCGATTGTAGTCTACGGCAACATGCGCATCGATAGCCTTGCAACTGCAACCATAGCACCAGGAACAACGTTGTATTTCCATTCAAAAGCCGGGCTTGACGTCTATGGCAGACTCGTGGCAGAAGGCACTCCGGAAAAAAACATTGTGTTCAGAGGCGACCGTACCGACCGTATGTTCGACTATCTGCCCTATGACATGGTAAGCGGACAATGGAACGGTATCCGTTTCCATTCGTCATCATACGAAAACGTTATGAACTTTACCGATGTGCACAGTACTTTCAATGGCATCGTCTGCGACTCTTCTGATGTCAGCAGACTAAAGCTGAAATTTTATAACAGCATAGTGCATAACTGTCAAGGCTACGGACTACGTTCTGTAAACAGTGTAGTCGATGTGAGAAACAGCCAGTTGACAAATACTCTCAATGATTGCGTTGCCATACATGGTGGAGGGGCATTGCTTCTGAACTGTACCATAGCACAATTCTATCCGTTCGACTCCAACAGAGGTGCTGCCTTAAGATTCAGCAATGGTGAAAATGACGGGGAAACACTCCACAAATACCCATTGTATCAAATGGATTGCATCAACTCCATCGTGACAGGATATGCTGATGACGTAGTGATGGGTTCTGTCGCAGACTCCACAATTTCTTATACATACAAGTTCCAGAACTGTATTCTCAGGACTGACTCCATCGACAATGGAGATAACATCAAAAATGTGATATGGGAGGATGCTGATTCCGTAGCTACCGACACGGTTTATGGTGGAGAGAAAAACTTCAAACTGGTGGATATTAACAAACAGCATTTTGATTTTCATCTGAGCAATGTTTCCAAAGCCATCGGGAAGGGCACCAAGGAAGACAATTATTACATGCCTACTGACAGAGAAGGACGAAAGAGGGACGATGAACCAGACTTGGGATGTTATGAATATGTGGAGCCAGTTAAAGAACAAGAATAAAATGAAACCATAAAATGAACAGACATCATGGAAAATATCAATGTAAAAATCGAGATATTGTCTTGCGTATATGATGAGCTCAACGAACAGGACAAAGCACTTGTGGATTTGGCAAAACAGGCTACGGCCAATTCTTATTCGCCATATTCCCACTTCAGAGTCGGAGCAGCAATAAGATTGTCTGACGACAGCACCATCATCGGTGCCAATCAGGAGAATGCCGCCTTCGGTGTCACTCTATGTGCTGAGCGTTCTGCAATATTCGCCGCCCAGGCACAACAACCGGGAAAGGCTATTCTGGCCATTGCCATAGCGGCAAGAACCGAAAACGGATTCACTAAACAGCCAATATCACCATGTGGATCATGCCGGCAGGTGATGGTAGAGATAGAAAAGAGATATCAACAGCCACTGCATATTGTGCTTTATGGTGAGAATGCTATATATGTGATTGAATCGATTAAGAATCTGATGCCGTTATCATTTGAGAATCTAGACTGAAATGACCTCTCCTGCATCACAATACAATTGAAATAGAAACGAAACTGATTGATGAAAGCTGTAAGACCAAAGAAAAATTTAGGACAACATTTCCTTACGGATCTAAATGTGGCAAAGGCGATAGCAGACACAGTTGACGCTTGTCCGGATATTCCGATCCTTGAAGTTGGCCCGGGAATGGGAGTCCTCACACAATATCTCACACAAAAGGGAAGAGAAGTCAAGGTGGTGGAAATAGACAGGGAATCAGTGGAATACCTCAATGAAGCGTATCCAATGCTGAGAGATAACATAATCGGTGAAGATTTCCTCAAAATGGATTTGCATACCGTATTCTCTGGCAGCCCTTTCGTATTGACAGGCAATTATCCCTACGATATATCGTCACAGATTTTCTTCAAAATGCTTGACAATCGCGACATTATCCCATGCTGCACAGGAATGATACAGCGCGAAGTAGCACTGCGAATTGCTTCGCAGCCAGGAAACAAACAATATGGTATACTTAGTGTGCTTATTCAGGCATGGTATAATGTTGAGTATCTTTTCACAGTAGACGAAAATGTGTTCAACCCTCCACCAAAGGTAAAAAGTGCTGTTATAAGGATGACGCGTAACGACGTTCAGAATATCGGTTGCGATGAGAATCTTTTCAAACGTGTAGTAAAAACCGTTTTCAATCAGCGGCGCAAGATGTTACGCGTTTCTCTGAGGCAAATATTCTCAAAATTGAAGAATGATGATGAATTCTTTACTCATGAACTAATGACAAAACGTCCTGAACAACTGACGATACTGCAATTCGTAGAGTTGACAAATTTGGTTGACAACCAGTTGAAAAGCGGAAACGTGGAATGATATGATGTCTACTGAGAACAAATATTTATAAGACAACATAGAGATGGAATGGTCTTTGCCAGGCTTTTCCGTTTCTTTGTATTTGCAAGGTCGATATTGCAAATACAATTCGTTGCCTATTAAAAAGGAAAAATAATCACAGATACGTTTCTCTAAACAATCATTTTTTATTATTTTTGCAGTATGAAAGGACTGATGCACAATTGTGCGAGTGTAAAGTCCTGACTTGATTCAAAGGTACTTAGTTTAATTTTAATAGATAAACAAACAGTTATGAAAATCGAAGATTTTAACTTTGCAGGTAAAAAGGCTATCGTTCGTGTAGATTTCAATGTTCCATTGGATGAGAACGGACATGTGACAGACGACACTCGTATCCGTGGTGCGCTCCCAACACTGAAGAAAGTCCTTTCTGATGGTGGTAGTCTCATCATGATGAGCCATATGGGTAAGCCCAAAGGTAAAGTTAATCCAAAGCTCTCTCTCAGCCAGATTGTCAAGAACGTTTCAGAAGCTCTTGGCGTTGACGTGAAGTTTGCTCCAGATTGTGCTAATGCAGACAAGGAAGTTGCAGGACTGAAGACCGGTGAAGCTTTGCTACTCGAGAATCTCCGTTTCTACGCAGAGGAAGAGGGCAAGCCTGTAGGTATTGACAAGGAAGATCCAGCCTACGCTCAGGCAAAAGCTGAGATGAAAGACAAGCAGAAAGAGTTTGCCAAGAAATTGGCTTCTTATGCAGACTGTTATGTAATGGACGCATTCGGTACAGCACATCGTAAGCACGCATCAACAGCTGTAATTGATGAATTCTTCAGCAAGGACAATAAGATGCTTGGATATCTGATGGAGAAGGAAGTTCATGCTGTTGACAATGTGCTGAAGGATATAAAACGTCCTTTCGTTGCCATTATGGGAGGTTCAAAGGTTTCGTCTAAGATTGGCATCATCGAGAACCTACTTGGCAAGGTTGACAAGCTCATCCTTTGCGGTGGTATGACATATACATTCTCTAAGGCTCATGGTGGTGAGATAGGTGACTCTATTGTTGAACTTGACAAACTGGATGTCGCACTCAACGTGGAGAAAATGGCAAAGGAGAACGGTGTAGAGCTTGTGCTCGCTACAGATTCTGTATGTTGCACTGGCTATGATTTCAAGACGTTCTCAGTCAAGGATGGCGCTCAGGTCAAGGTGTTCCCTTCAAATGCGATTGAGAATGGTTGGGATGGTCTTGATGCTGGTCCGGATAGTCGTGCCAAGTTTGCTGCAGCCATCGAAGGAGCGAAGACTATTCTTTGGAACGGTCCTGCAGGATGTTTCGAGTGTGATGAATTTACAGCTGGTTCACGCGCTATTGGTGAAGCTATCGCAAAGGCAACCGCAGAAGGTGCTTTCTCTCTGATTGGAGGTGGAGATTCTGTAGCTTGTGTAAATAAGTTCGGTCTTGCCGATAAGGTGTCTTATATATCAACTGGTGGTGGTGCTTTGCTCGAAGCCATCGAGGGTAAGGAGCTCCCTGGAGTTGCTGCCATAGAGAAATAAAGACAGGCCGGATTTGTCTTTTTATAGAATATGACGATTCATTATTCTACATTATATGAATTGGTGTGCATTATTTGCACACCTTTTTTTGTAGGTTCAACATAATTCCATTACCTTTGTATATATATTGCAATCAGATAATGGATATAGAAAATGTAAAAAAGATAATAGAGCGTAAGCCTAACCTCTCCACTGCTCTCGGGATGAATTTCATTTCTACTCCAGAACAGGACACATGCAAGGCTACAATGAAAGTTGATGAGCGTAACCGTCAGCCATTCGGGTTCTTGAGTGGTGGCGCATCCTTGGCGTTGGCGGAGAATCTGGCTGGCGTTGGCTCATGCTCAATATGTCCGGACAAAATATGTGTCGGCATTAGCGTAAGTGGAGAACATGTGAGAGCAGTGCAGGAAGGCGACACAGTTACTGCTAACGCTCGCCTAGTGAGCAAAGGACATAAACTTCACGTGTGGGAGGTTTCGATAGTGAACTCTCATGGGGAACTGATTTCCACCGTTCATGTCACAAATTATGTATTAACTCCTAAAGACTCTCAAGACTAATTATCGTGAAAGACGCTTTTGTGATATATCGTTACCCTTCAGCAGGGAACAAATGTGTTATTGTGAAACAAGATGAAAGTTCTCTCAAGAAGCTGCATTCCTTTTCAGAATTGGGAAAGGCTGATGGTTTCGTATTTGCACCATTCTGTATAACAGAAGACACTCCGGCTGTGCTTTTCGATAGTCCTATCCGCCGTGTGACGGAGCTTGATTATGATAATATCCTCAGAGAGGTAATGTATAATGGCAACTGTTGCGTTCTAAATGAAAGACTTAAGCCATACAATGGAAAACTCTATGATAGAAAATCATACGAAGAAGATTTCAACTGTTTCAAAGCTGCGATTAGGGAGAAGAGGATTGATAAGGCCGTTCTGTCTAGAAGTCTAGTTTTAAAGGACGACAACAAGAAGAATGTGATAAGAATGTTTCTGAAAGCATGTGAGAACAATTCGGATTCATACATCGTTCTCATTTCGTCAGACCAAACTGGAGTATGGCTTGTAGCAACGCCTGAAGTTCTTTTAGAACGTTGTGGAAATGTCTTTCACACCATAGCACTTGCCGGAACGATGGACAAACGACTGGTTATATCCGATAACGAATCAAAAGCGATTGGCAAGATTTCAGATATAGATATATCCTGTTGGAGCAACAAGAACATCTGGGAACAACAATACGTTTCTTCTTATATAAAAAAACGGTTATCCTATTTTTTTTCTGAAATAGAAGAACTTGGACCTACGACAGTATCTGCAGGCAATGTAGTGCATTTAAGAAGTGATTTTTTCGCAGAAGTAGATAGTATTGCAAGAATAAGCCCTGGTGATATAGTACGGCAATTACATCCAACGCCGGCAGTTTGCGGTGTTCCTGCAGGTGAGTCATACAGTCTTATCAATAGCAAAGAACATAATGACCGTCGATATTACAGCGGATTCTGTGGAGTAGTGGATACAGATGGAGACAGTCATTTGTTTGTTACCTTGAGATGTATGGAAATTTTCTCCGATTGTTATAAACTATATGCAGGAGGCGGAATCCTTGCCGAAAGCAATATGGAGGAAGAATGGAGAGAAACGGAACTGAAAATGAAGACAATGATGGACTGTATCTGAGACAGGTTGCAACGACCTGTTAATTGAATTAAACACTAAAAATACATGTATTCTGACAAAAACATAGTCAATTTGCTAACATCTCTTTTGATTGCAAAAGGAATCAAAAAAGCCGTAGTATGTCCTGGTTCAAGGAATATACCTATTATAAGTAATCTCAGAACTGTCAAGGAGATAGAATGCATCTCTGTGATTGATGAAAGAAGTGCAGCTTTCTATGCTCTTGGTGTGTCGTTAGCTACAGGGACACCCACCATAGTGTGCGTTACTTCAGGCTCCGCTTTTCTTAATACACTACCTGCCATTGCAGAAGCACATTACAGGCAAGTTCCTATAATCCTCATATCAGCAGACCGTCCGCAAGAATGGATAGAGAGAAATGATGGACAGACCATGGTTCAATGTGGTCCGACATATGGTCTCTTCAATTCTGAGGTTGATGTAAATGACATTAGTAATGGCGAGGCAGAAAATTATTCTTCTCTACTGATTAATAATGCTCTGAATGCAGCACTTAGAGACAATAGGGGGCCAGTTCATATCAATATTCATCTGCATGAGCCATTATTTGTTTTTAACAAGACTTCTTTGCCAGTGAAAAAAGATATAGAATTTTTACAAGCTGAAAAAGTGTTGCCATACAGGGCAATGGAGATAATCAAAGATTTTATCCTTTCGGAAAGGAAGATTATTGTCATTGGACAACTACCATACCATGATGAAGAAATCGACATGATTGTCAAAGAATTGAAGATGTATTATATCGTTATGTGTGAGCAATTGTCCACGGCTTCTGCTGAACCGATTGACGCCATAGTAGATATATTCGAAGATAATTCCGCCATAGAGAATATTGATATGGTGCTCTCTCTTGGCAATACCTTGGTGAGCAAAAATACCAAGAGGTATTTGCGTACTAAGAAAATATCATCTCTTTGGGAAATCAACGATAATGGAATAATACACGACACGTTTATGAGTCAGACTGGCATTATTGACTGTTCTTGTAAACTTTTCCTTAAAGCACTACTGCGTTTGACAAAAGAGAATTACAAAGAAAAGCAAACAGAAAAAACAGGAAATGCTGACAATGAAATTTCACAAGACATTCTGAAGACGCATTGGGATAAAGCTATAACACATATTGAAATGTGTATAGATGATTATGTGCCTGTTTATTCTCAAATGCTTGCGATACGTTGTTTCGAGCAGTCTCTAGAAGACATGGAGTATGAAAGTGAAGTTCATTATGCAAATAGCATGGAAATACGCATAGGATGCCTGTATTCACCGCATTACATATGGTGTAACAGAGGGGTGAATGGTATAGAGGGCAGTGTGTCTACTGCTGCTGGCTTCTCACTTACTACATCCTCGATGGTGTTCTGCATTACTGGCGACTTGAGCTTTTTCTATGATCAGAACGCACTTTGGAATAATCACCTGAAAGGTAATTTTAGAGTGATGATCCTTAATAATAATTGTGGAGGAATATTCTCCCAGTTGAAAGGCTTAAATATTCCAGATGACATCATGAAGTATGTTGAGGGAAGACACACCGCTACGGCCAAGGGTATATGCGAACAAAATGACATAGGATACATGGCTGTGCGAGATGAGGAGGAACTGCGCATTTCAATGGCACATTTCTTGATTGAAAAAACAAATCGTCCAATAGTGCTTGAGGTGTTTACATCTCCAGATGATGATCGGCAAGCTTTCGTTGGATTGAAAAAAATGATAAAAAGTAAATTTTAAAAATATATGGCAAATAGAATTTGGAACAAAATCGAAGGATTCGATTTTAAGGAGATATTGTTCGAAGAGTGTGAAGGCGTGGCAAAAATCACTATAAATCGCCCACGATATAGAAATGCCTTCACTCCACTTACCACACATGAGATGAGCCTTGCCTTCGCTTACTGTAGAGAGGCTCAGAATATCTCTGTCGTATTGCTCACAGGAGCAGGCGACAAAGCCTTCTGTTCTGGTGGCGACATGAATGTTAAAGGAAGGGGCGGATATGTAGGTAATGACGGAGTGCCACGTCTGAATGTGCTCGATGTACAGAAGCAGATTCGCTCCTTGCCAAAACCTGTTATCGCTATGGTAAACGGATATGCGATAGGAGGAGGACACGTGCTTCACTTGATGTGTGACCTGACGATAGCCAGCGAAAACGCCATTTTTGGGCAAACAGGTCCAAAGGTGGGATCATTTGATGCAGGTTTCGGAGCTTCTTATTTAGCTCGCATCGTTGGGCAGAAGAAGGCTAGAGAGATATGGTTCTTGTGTAGACAATATTCTGCGGAAGAGGCAGAGAGAATGGGAATGGTAAACAAGGTAGTGCCTTTCGATAGTCTTGAGGACGAATGTATGGAGTGGGCCCACACAATGATGGAACGTAGTCCATTGGCTCTGAGAATGATAAAGGCAGGACTTAATGCGGAGCTCGATGGACAGGCAGGTATTCAGGAGTTAGCGGGTGATGCAACCATGCTTTATTATTTCCTTGATGAGGCACAGGAAGGTGGCAAGGCATTCTTGGAGAAGCGTAAGCCTGATTTTGGGAAGTATCCTAAACTGCCTTGATTTACAAGTATTAGTGAGTATCCATTTTTTTAATACATACTTCTATACTTTTGATTTTAAACTTTAGAAGTTAAAGCTATCAGTAGATATGTATAAGATTAGTATTGAGAAGAAGAGATTACATTTCAAACAGCCTGCTGGCACATCTCGTGGCATTTACACCACACGAGATATATGGCTGATAAAGCTTGCTTCCGATAAAATTCCAGGAAGATTGGGAATCGGAGAATGTGCTCCGCTTCCTGATCTTAGTTGTGATGCTTCAGACGATTTTGATGAAAGATTGCTGGAATTGTGCTCAATTTTCAAGCAGAATGGCAGGATTGATTATTCCCTCATGCGACCCTATCCGTCGGCTTTGTTTGGATTGGAAACAGCTCTTCTGAATCTTGAGAATGGAGATAAGCTTTTCGATACACCATTTTCGCGAGGAGAGATTGGTATTCCTATCAACGGACTCGTATGGATGGGATCATTCGATGAGATGAACAAGCGTATAGAGGACAAATTATCAGAAGGCTTCAGATGTATAAAACTAAAAATCGGGGCAATCGACTTTGATAGTGAAATGACACTGATAAAGAGTATCAGGAAGAGATATTCGAAGTCTGCCATTGAGCTAAGGGTAGATGCCAATGGAGGATTCACTGCTGATGATGCAATGTCACGTCTAGAAGAGCTATCGAAATACGATATTCATTCAATCGAACAACCTATACGACAGAAGCAATGGCATGAGATGTCGTACCTGTGTGCAAATACTCCAGTGCCAATTGCTCTTGACGAAGAACTTATAGGTGTAAATATTCCAAAGATGAAGGATGATCTTCTTGATTTTATCAAGCCACAATATATTGTGCTGAAACCCACATTGCATGGTGGAATGAAGGGTACACGTGAGTGGATAGAAAAGTCTCGATTAAGGAATGTAGGTAGTTGGATAACAAGTGCATTGGAGAGCAGTGTTGGTCTGAGTGCCATAGCTCAGCTCACATCCGACATTTACGGTAATGACATAACGATGGCCCAGGGGCTCGGAACAGGTGCCTTGTTTGCCGACAACCTGCCATCACAGACGGAGATACGTGGAGACAAGATATGGATGACAGGAAAGAAATGACTCTTGATGAGTTTTATAAAGAATGGAATAGCGCATTGTCCACAGTTATAGTGAACACGAGTGGGTCTACAGGAAAACCGAAATCAATGAGAGTCGAGAAGTCACGGATGATTGAAAGTGCTAAGATGACATGCTCTTTCCTTGGGCTTACTTCTGACGATTCTGCTTTGCTTTGTATGCCGTTGCGGTATATAGCCGGCAAGATGGTAGTTGTGAGGACTCTTGTTTCTGGCATGAGACTGATTTCCATCCCTCCAACAAGTCATCCGCTTAAAGATCTGGAAGATATTCCCACATTTGCCGCAATGGTACCTATGCAGGTGTTCAACTCGTTGTCTGTTCCTGAAGAGGCTGACAAACTGAAAAGAATAAAGAACCTGATTATTGGTGGTGGTCCAGTCAATGATCTTCTATACAGTAAACTTCAGCATTTCCCTAATGCCGTGTGGAGTACTTATGGCATGACTGAAACTTTGTCGCATATAGCCATGAGGCGTTTGAATGGCCCCACTGCTTCTGAATATTACATTCCACTTGATGGAATTCATTTGTCTGTAAATGAAATGGGGTGTCTCTGCATAGATGCCCCGAAGATATGTCCGGAAGTGTTGCAAACCAATGATATTGTGAAGTTTGATTCTGAAGGACACCGATTTAAAGTCCTTGGCAGGATAGACAATGTAATAATTAGCGGTGGTGTCAAAATACATATTGAGGAGGTGGAAAAGATGTTAGAGCCCATTATTGCCCCTCCCTTTGCCATAACAAAAAAATCGGATAAGAAGTTCGGAGAAATTGTTGTGATGGTAATACAGAGGCCATTTACAGAAGCGGATTTACCTAACATCAGAGAACAGATAGAAGCCACTTTGCCCATGTATTGGCAACCCAAACGCTATGTCGTAATTGACAAGATTCCTATGACTGCTACCGGCAAGATTGCCCGCAGCGCATTGCAGGATATAGTTGAGAAAATGTAACATCTTATATCATTCAGATGATTCATCAGGAAATAATAATCTTTTGTCCCGTTCAATGGCTGCTCTAGTCCATTCGAATGGGACGAAGTGCCAGTTGGCTGTGAATGATATATCATTAGAAACGAGTTTCTTCCTGAATTCTTTTATCAGATAATTTCTTTCACATTCCTTACTCTCGGCAACTTTTCTCCTTTTAAGTTGTTCATGAGAAATTCCTGCTCCCTTGAGCAAAAATTCGTTTCCGCCATTGCCACGATAGCTATGCATTGCCACGAGGTAATATGTGTCAAAGCGAAAGGATTTGCCAGAAGAAAGGCTTCTTATATTTATCCGATTGCCATAGTTCTTGGTAACATCAACAGTATAGTTGATGCCTGCAGCCGTCTCGAAGTTGTAAACTAAGTTTTTGAAGAATGTAAACGACTTGCCTTCGTATTCGTATGTCTTTATCTTCATTATGTGGTCAGAGGGTGACGACATGGTTTCTATCCATAAGTCATAGCTGTATTCAAGGTATCTTTTGATTTCTTTTCCTGTCATTTTCAATACGAATATAGAATTCTCGTATTTGTATATGTTGAAAATGTCAGCTATTCTCACATCACCCGGTCCTATCTCCTCATCAAAGGCAAGCGGAGCGGCAAATGATATTTCAGCACCTGTTGTTTCTAATTGTACTTTATGGATAAGCGAGGACAGAGGTGCTGCACCGAAGAAACAATCTCTAGTGCGTAATGGTATATCAATATTAGCTATTCTTTCGTCGAGGAGTGCTTTCGCTTCGTTGATATCAATTTTGAAAAGCTTTTCAAAATCACTGTTGACAGGATAATTCTCTGAGAATAATTGTCGTTCCTGTATGAGTTCTTTACACCATTTATGTTTCACGCTTGAGTTCTTTTCATCCGAACTGAATGTCACTTCCACTTCATTGAATTGTATTGCGTCGCTTGAGGCATTGAGGCATAGCACTTCACGCCCTTCTCTATTGCGTATCCATTTTTTGCAGCTTTTGTGGTCGTGTCCGAAAAAGATGATGTCGAAGCCATCAACCTCTTCAGCAATGGCTCTGGATGCGTTTTCAATCATATCACCATCGTTGATGCCACCAGTCCATCCTGTATGAAAGAGACCGACAATGAGGTCTGGTTCTTCTTCTCTAATAGTGTTAATCCAACGTCTGGCACTTTCAATAGGATTTTCAAGGCTTATGCCATGCCATAACGAACTGCTGAGCCAATATGGAATAGCCGTTGTAGTTATTCCTAACACAGCTATGCGTATGCCATCTCTTATAATAATGGTGTAAGGTTTGAAATAAGGTTTATTATCTTTCTTCTGGATATAATTGGCTGAAAGTATTGGAGCTTGTGTCTCTGCTATCCATTTGTCGTAAACCGCATGACCTGTCTCTATATCATGGTTGCCAATGCATACGGCATCATAGCCTAAATGATTAAGAACTCTGGCTGCAAGACATGAATGAGAGCGATTTACGAATGATGAGTAATAACATGTAGGGTGACCTTGCAGTATATCTCCGAGGTCGAGCAAAATAAGTTTGTCGCCAAGTTTCTGCCTTTCGCCAGCTATATATGATGAAATGCGTGATAAACAAGCGGTTGCTTCTTTCCGCTTTATGAAATCATAGGAAAAGAAGCAACCGTGAATGTCACCAGTCTGTATAATTTTTATTATTACATCAGGCATATTCTGTTTTCCTGCAGTGGGGATACATTGCGGCTTTATCCGATTTTGATTAACTGCAGGCTTGATATCTTACCGTCTGAATCGATGTGGCCTACAACTTTATATTGGTTGAATTTGTCTTTTGATGAATCGATATTACTTACAGATTCGTCTACCGTGAATTCAACGTCATACTCATATGTGTTGTTGCCCATATCCTTTTTCTTTATTTTGTAGTCTCCGTTAGGACGCCATGTAAGACTCCTCACTTCATCCTTGTAGAGTTTGTGGAGGAACGTTATTACATCATTCTTTGTAGCGTTAGCATTATTGAGGAAATGCAGTGTGCTGCTCACAGCAGACGTCAGTCCCATCTCATCATTACTGTTAATACCGTTGAAAAACTGTCGGAATATGCTAGTAATCAACTGCTTATCCTCACCATTAACAGTTGTGGCATCCAGTTTGTCCAGCTTTTCTTGTGCTTCAACAGCGTGCTCTCCGTCATTATGTTCAGAGAGATAAGCCTGGAATGCTTCCGGAGTATTCTGTCTTACACAGGTTGCCCAGTCTATAGAGTCTATCTTATGCTCAGCTTCTGCTTTGTGCATAGTGTCAGGATGCTTTTCAAGATATGCCTGAATCGCACTCTTGGAATTGCTCAACAATGCGTTAGTCCACTCTGCGTCATTCATTTGTAGAATCTTCAAGTGCGCTTCAATGGAGTCCCTGTGTTCCTGAGGAGCGTCTCTGAAGCTGTCAAGATAATCTTGTAGCACCGCCGGGTCAGAACTTTCCATCGCATTAAGATATGCCTCCTGCTCATCTCCATGAAGAGTATTCATAGAAGAGGCATACCAGATTCCTGCTCCGAGTATCACTATCAAACCTATAACAATAGCAATAATCATATTCTTTTTATTGCTTTGTGTTGGCTGTGGCGTAACTATAGCTTCTTGATTAGCTGGAACATTCCCCTGGGTTGTATTGTTTTGTCGTGGATAGGCTTGGTTGCCTTGCGGAGTGAAAGCAGTGTTGCCTTGGCTTGCCGGAGTGTCTGGAGCCATATGGCATACAGGACAAACTGGTTGTCCTTTGATATATACGCTTCCACAATGTGGGCATCTCTGAATATTGCCCTGTATTCTGATACCACAATTGGGACAACTGGCAGCCATGTCACTGATTTGATGGCCGCATTCTGGACATTTTATAATAGCCATGATGATTTATTGTTATTTAATGAATATTTCTATGTTTTGTTATTAATACTCCCAATAATCGGATTATTTCTGTGTACTGCCGTTAATGATGCCTGAAACGTATTTCTCTCATGCTATGACGTCCCATGAACCGGCTTTTGTCTACATACGTGTTGATTCCGTTTATCCTTCCTTTAGCTGTGTATTGCCACATGTCGAAATCTCTGTTGTCAGCAAGTTTGGGTTCTCTTGAGGAGTATTGGGCTATCATCAACTTGTAGCCGTCTATCTTTCCCTTCAGATGCTTGTTGTAGAAGTTCGTACCAGTATATAATAGCGGTTTTTGTCTGTATTCCTTTTCAACGAGAATCAGAAACTTCATAAGCGAGTCGCAGAATTCTTCTGTACCAAGTCCGCTTGTCGTTTCTATGTCAATCATCGGTAGAAGATCCTGATCGCCTGGTCTACATTGAGATTTGAAGTTTTCCATCTGTTGAACCAGATCCACCTTTGGACGAAAGAAATGGTATGAACCAACCTTCAGCCCATAACGATGAGCCAATTCGATGTTCTTTTTGTATGTAGGGTCTATACGTGTCCCGCCCTCTGTAGCTTTCAGATAAACGTATGCCATTTTGCTGTTGTCACCAACTGCTTCCCAAAACACCTCTCCTTGATAGTGGCTCAAGTCTATACCATGTATGTGGCGGCATGTGTCTTCACATTGCACGTATGATTCATATGATTGCGCACTGACTGAAGTGGAACAGAATGAAATTATGCCCAACGTCAGAATCTTAATTTCTTTGAATATTTTCATGATTTGCAAAGTTACTTCATTCTTCAGGCTTGACAAAATAAATTAAACTTAATTAGTTATTCCTCTATTTCTGAAAGACTTTTTGATATGTTCGACATTATTTTGCATAAGGATTCAGAATGTGAATAGCTATAGAATCTTACGCAATTGGTGATGTTATATTTACCGAACGAGCGACCAAACTTGTTTGCCTTGTATGTTCTCATAAGCGATTGGTCTGTCAACAGTCGTGCACGCTTGTCAAACTTCTTTATATATGGGAACTCGTCTGTCTCGAACGAAAACAATTCCGTCAATACGCTTGCTTGGAGACTTGCCATTTTCTTAAGTTTCAGACGCTGGATCCAGCTTTCCACTTTCACAAAGTCAACGAGCTGTCCCTTTGTCTTTAGAAACACCCCTAACTCTATCATGCCTCTCAAACGTATCCCATGACGCAGTATGATATTCGAGTTTTGAAGTATCAAACCGAGAAAATCCAGAGATATCTTCGACGTGTCAATGCTATGTCTTTCCTTGTAGACGATGTCTTTCAGTACATACTTCTTGACGATATAGTTAAGGTTTTGCATTTCAAGGTCTTCAAAGTCAAAATCCGAGCACACCCCGTCTTTTTCAGAGAATGTGCCTTTGGCGAATAGTACTTTTATTTCGTATGGCATGTCGAGATGCTTGTCACTTTCGTGGGCAACAATCGCCTTGAAGACGATTGGGACAACGTCTTCAATGACTGATATTTTATAAAGAACTCCCCATTTGAATGCTGTCATTGGCTCAATCTCGTGTCTTGATCCGAATGCGCCATCGTCCAACAATGATATGAGATTATCAAGTACGGTATTCATGTTAACTGTATTTTTTAGGGTATCTGAACAATATCGAACCTACAGAAACGGCAAAAAGTACGAATGGATAATATAGATGGCTGATGATATCCATCGGACTCACGGCTGCGAGTCCTGTAGCCATAAGTATCTGTGCGCCGTATGGCAGTATGCTCTGTATGCAGCAGGAAAATGTGTCAAGTATGCTGGCGCTTTTTCTGTTGTCTACACCGAACTTGTCGCCAATATCCTTTGATATGGAGCCAACGGTCAGAATGGCTACAGTATTATTTGCCGTGCACACGTTCACTATGCTTACGAGCGAAGCAATTGTAAGCTCGCAACTTCTTCTGTTGCTTATCTTGTTTGTTATCAAGCGTATCAGATAGTCAAGTGCGCCATTGTCGCTCAGCGTTTTGAGCAATCCTCCCGCTAACAGGGCAACTACTATGAGATCTCCCATCGCCGTAATGCCGTCGCCCATCGACTGACACCAGCCAAAGAAGTCAAACGCATTGAATGCCATGCCCACAACACCTGTGGAAAGTATGCCTAACGTAAGAACTATCAGAACATTTAGTCCACAGATGGCTGATATGATGACAATCAGATAAGGTATGATTTTTATTATATTTGCCGAAGGGATGTTGGTTGGTGAGTTCACTCCCTGGCCAACAAACATATATACCACCATTACTATTATCGCGACAGGAATTGTGGTATATGAATTCACAAGGAATTTGTCGCTTTGTTTGCATACCTGAGTATTGGTTGCAACAATAGTCGTGTCGGATATGAACGAGAGATTGTCGCCAAAGAACGACCCACCGACTATGACTGCCACCATTAACGGGACGCTCGTGCCGGTGGAGTGGGCGAGTCCTGCAGCGATAGGAGTGAGAGCCACTATTGTTCCTACGCTTGTTCCGATGGAAAGCGAAATGAAGCAAGCCGCAATGAAGAGGCCTGGCATTATCATGTTGTCAGGAAGGACGCTCAATGTGAAATTCACAGTATCGTCAATACATCCAGCTGTCTTGGCCGAATTTGCGAAAGCGCCGGCCATAATGAATATACATGCCATAAGCATAATGTCTTTTGCCCCAGCTCCGATGCAGAAGGAATCTATTCTCTGCTTGAAGGCTTTGCCTCTCGACACGGCTATTGCATATATGCAGGCTGTCATGAAAGCAATAGTGATAGGCATCTTGTAGAAGTCGCCTGCTATTAATGACGACACGAAATAAACTATCACGAAGAGAATAAGCGGTGACAACGCCAAAAGCCCTTTCTTATGGTTTAAATTCTCGTTTTGCATTCTTATTATGACTTTTAGGAAATATCTTCTTTTATATTAATGGTTAAACTTTATTATAACATGTTCATTCCAAATACTCCTTAACTATAGAATCTGAACTATTCTGTTATTTGAAAATAGTGAACAGCCGCTTTGAATTTACAACTCATAGAGTTAGGTATTAAAACCCCGCTGTTTTTTGTTTGCAAGCAGCTGCTTTAAGCATTGAAATCCGTAGGATTATAATTGGAGCATAACAATTTCTTGAATGGTGTGGCCAATTGCATTTTGCTTCCGAATTGACTGTAGGTTCAGGGACCTGTTGTTGATATCCGCCTTGATTATATACTTACAAGAAGGAGTCAAGAACTTGACGCTCTGTTGACTCCTTCTTATTCGTAATCTCTCATCCAGTCAATGCAAAGCTACAAAAACGGATGGATAATCTTTCGTTACAGCGTAACGCCATTCTTGAAAATTGCTATCTCTCGATAACCATTCTTCTCGTTGTTGGCCTTTTCTCCACTTGCCACAGCAATCACTTTGTCAATGAATTTATCAAGCAATGTAGGCATGTCTGTACCTTCTACAAGTTCGCCAGCGTTGAAGTCTATCCAGTTAGGCTTGTTATTGGCCAGGTTGCTGTTTGTCGAAATCTTCATTGTCGGGATGAATGTGCCGAAAGGCGTACCGCGACCTGTCGTGAAGAGAACTATCTGGCAACCGGAAGCTGCAAGAGCCGTTGCTGCCACAAGGTCATTGCCTGGTGCTGAAAGGAGATTCAGCCCCTTAACCTGAAGTCTGTCGCCATATCCGAGTACTCCGCTAACAGGTGCGCGTCCGCATTTCTGTGTGCACCCAAGAGCTTTATCCTCGAGAGTGGATATTCCACCAGCCTTGTTGCCTGGTGAAGGATTCTCACCAACAGGTTCGCCATGGCTGAGGAAGTATTCCTTGAAATCGTTTACGAGTTTTACAGTTTGCTCAAACAAATTTTCATTCTCACAACGGTTCATCAGTATAGTTTCTGCACCAAACATTTCTGGCACCTCAGTAAGAATTGACGTACCACCCTGTGCTACGATATAATCGGACAGTTCACCAACAAGTGGGTTTGCCGTGATTCCGCTGAAGCCATCACTTCCTCCGCACTTGAGTCCGATGCGGAGTTCATTCAGCGGGCAGTCTGTACGCTTGTCCTCCTTGGCGACTTTGTAAAGCGAGCGTAGAATTTTCATGCCTTCTTCTATTTCGTCTCCCTTCACGTTCTGTACAACCATGAACTTTATTCGCTCCTTGTCGTAGTCGCCAAGTAGTTTTTCAAACTGGTCAGGCTGGTTGTTCTCACATCCGAGACCCAAGACAAGCACTGCTCCCGCATTAGGATGGAGAACGATGTCACGCAGCACCTTGCGGGTGTTTTCGTGGTCTTCGCTCAACTGTGAGCAACCGAAGTTGTGATGCCAGGCATGAACAGCGTCGATTCCCTCTAAGTTTGTTTCCTTTTCAATCATGTTGGCGAGGCGCTCGGCAATGCCGTTGACACATCCCACGGTCGGCACAACCCAAATTTCGTTTCTTACGCCCACTTCTCCGTTCTTTCTAACGTAGCCTTGGAACGTGCGATTGTCTTTCTTTATGTCGAGTTTCTCATTTACGGGGCAATATTCATATGTAAGCGTACCTGAAAGGTTTGTTTTCAGGTTGTTCTCGTTTACCCATTGGCCTTGCTTCAGGTCCTCCTTAGCATGACCGATAGGATAACCATATTTAATGATGTTCACGTTAGCAGGCGTATCCTTGATCAGAATTTTGTGGCCGGCAGGCGTATTCTGGAGCACGGTTATCTCCTTTCCATCTACATTGATTGTCTCACCTTTATCAATAGGGCGCAGACAAACCACTACAGAGTCTGCAGGGTTGATTTTGATGAATGCTGAAATATTCATGATGTTTTTTTTGATTTGTATTATTTTGTTTTTATAATTGAATTTCCGTCTTTTAACAGTTCACATAATGATGTCGATTCAGTATGCATTACATCAGGCTTACAACTGAGTTCTTCTGTAGAAATCAACGTTTTCTTTCGACAACAGCTCTATTGGCATGTAGTTGGTCGGATCCACCTTCTTGTGAAGCACTATTGCCTTGAAAAGAGAATCAACGCAGTGGTAACCTTGCATGTAAGCATGCTGGGCTATCAAAAACGAAATGGAGCCTTTCCTCAGGCATTGAGCGTTTTTTTCTACCATATCATATCCCATTATCTGTACACTTCTTCTATTGGTCTTGAGTAGAAACTCACCAACGATATGGGCCTTTGAGCCGAGGGTGATGCAGTTTCTAATTCCGGGATGGGCAGAGAAGAACTGTTCCAGTTTCTTCTCGTTGCTCTCTGGACTTCCTTCAACGGGTACGTCAAGCTCGGCAATCCTGACATTCGGAAAATGTTCATTCATATAATGACGGAATCCCAATTCACGGTTCTCCTGCTGACGGCTTGCCACTTTGCCGTTTTTCATGCGTTTGAAAAGCATTATCTCTTTATCATTAACAGCCAGGAGCATCAGCATCTTGGCAGCGAATTTGCCGCTCGAGAATGAATCCTGGCCAAAAAATGTCAGGGGGTTGACGTCGGGAATATAAGAATCGAGCAGAATAAACGGAATTTTCCTTTCATGCAACATCTCGCAGAAATGTTTTGTGACCTTGATATCAGCAGGCACGACAATTACCCCATTCGGTTTCTTCTCCAGGCATTCTTTCGTTGTCTGGACAAATGACTTGATGTCATAACGTTGGTAATACATAATTTCCGTGCTTATATGGAAATCCCGCCTCGTTTCACAGGCTTTTGCTGTTCCGTCTTCAATTTCCTCCCAATATGCTTCTGATTCATGTTGGGGGATAATACAGTAAAACTGATATGATTTGTTGTATGCAAGAGCGCTTGCATACATGTTGGGCTGGTAGTTTATTTCTTTTAGCACTTTTTCTACTTTCTCACGTGCTTTTTTTGATACGTTTGGACGGTTGTGAAGCACTCGGTCAACAGTTCCGACCGATACGCCAGACTTTTCAGCTATATCTTTTATCCTAACCTTTTCTGTCATTATAAATGAGGTCTTAGTCAACTACTTTTTTGATTGTTCATTTGCAAAAATAAGAAGAATAATTTAAATATACCTTATTTTAAAGCTCATTTTTGACAAAATCGCAATTTTTTCAATTTTTATTTGTGTGGATGGGTGTAAAACTGTAATTTTGTAAACGAAAAATTAGGCAAAAACATTCTTAAATAATTAATTTATCAAAAACAAATGGCTAAAGTAGTAACAATGGGCGAGATCATGCTTCGCCTTTCTTCTCCTGGACAGAAGAGATTTATCCAGAGTGATTCATTCGATGTCGTATATGGCGGTGGCGAGGCTAACGTTGCTGTAAGTGCGGCAAACTATGGACATGAGGCTTACTTTGTAACTAAAGTTCCTACACACGAGATCGGCCAGTGCGCAGTAAACGCTCTTCGCCGATATGGTGTACATACAGATTTCATAGCACGCGGAGGTAACCGTCTTGGTATCTATTTCCTTGAGACAGGTGCTTCTATGCGTCCTTCAAAGGTCGTTTACGACCGTGCCGGAAGCTCTATAGCAGAGGCTGATGCCAAGGATTTTGACTTTGACTCAATCATGGAGGGAGCACAGTGGTTCCATTGGAGCGGCATAACTCCAGCAATAAGCGACAAAGCTGCAGAGCTGACAAGACTCGCATGCGAGGCAGCAAAGCGTCACGGTGTAACAGTAAGTTGCGATTTGAACTTCCGTAAGAAGCTTTGGACTTCAGAGAAAGCTCAAAGCATCATGAAACCTTTGATGCAGTATGTTGACGTTTGTATCGGCAACGAAGAGGACGCACAACTCTGCCTTGGATTTAAGCCAGACGCTGACGTAGAGGGTGGAAAGACCGACGCTGAGGGATATTACGGAATCTTCCAGGGAATGATGAAGGAATTCGGATTCAAATTCGTGGTTTCGACCCTTCGCGAGTCTTACTCTGCAACTCACAATGGATGGAAAGCCCTTATCTACAACGGAAAGGACTTCTATCAGAGCAAACACTACGATATCATGCCAATCATTGACCGAGTAGGCGGTGGCGACAGCTTCGCAGGCGGACTTATACATGGTTTGCTGACATGGCCTGAAGATCAGGGCAAAGCTCTCGAGTTTGCAGTAGCTGCTTCTGCTTTGAAGCATACAATTCCTGGTGACTTCAACCTCATGAGCAAAGAAGAGGTGGAGAATCTTGCCGGTGGTGATGCTTCAGGTCGTGTACAGCGATAAAAACGGAGAACAAGGAAAACATCAGATGGTGACAGTTTAAAACTATCTGTCAATATCCGCAGTATTAATTTTAATTTTTAAAATAGTAGCAACAACATAAATATGGCAAAATTTGACAAATTGGCAGTCTTGAACAAGATTGGCCAGACAGGTATGGTGCCTGTGTTTTATGATAAAGACGCTGAAGTGGCAAAGCAAGTAGTTAAGGCTTGCTATGAGGGTGGAGTTCGTGCTTTTGAGTTTACTAACCGTGGTGATTTCGCTCATGAGGTATTCGAAGAAGTGGTGAAGTTCGCTGCAGTAGAATGTCCAGAGATGGCCCTCGGCGTTGGTTCGGTAGTTGACCCTGCGACAGCGGTTCTCTATATTCAACTTGGAGCATGCTTCGTAGTTGGCCCATTGTTTAACCCTGAGGTGGCAAAGGTATGCAACCGTCGCCTCGTCCCATACACTCCAGGATGCGGAAGCGTGTCTGAGGTAGGCGCTGCTCAGGAAGTCGGATGTGATTTGTGCAAGATTTTCCCTGGCGATGTTTTAGGTCCAAAACTGGTTAAGGGTTTGAAAGCGCCAATGCCATGGTCAAAACTCATGGTAACAGGTGGAGTTTCTCCTGATGAGGAAAACCTCACTTCCTGGATTAAGGCGGGCGTTTATTGCGTAGGAATGGGATCTAAGTTGTTCCCTAAGGATGTTGTAGCTGCCAAGAACTGGAAAGCTATTTCAGACAAATGTGCAGAAGCTCTCGGATACATTGCTAAGGCTCGCGGATAATATTATGACATACAAGGGCTTCATAGGCGTTGTCTGCCTATGGAGCCTTTATCTTTGTTTGGCATGTACTGACTCTCGCCACGAGTATGCAGACAGGCTGAACGAAATATCTTATGCTTTCCACTATAAAAATTTGGATTCGACTTATTGCTATGCAATGAAAGCATTTGTAGCCTCAGACAATTATTCTTCGGGCAAAGCGGAGGCCCTAAATAATTTGGCTTTTGTAAGCATAGCAAAAATGGATTATGATCGCGCTGCTTGTCAACTTGATAGCGTCCTGGAACTGACGAACAATCAAATAGAACTTCTTATTGCCGATGTCCAGTATATGAGGCTTTGCCAAAGGAAAGCCCAGAACAAAGAGTTCTATGACTATAAAGAACGTGCTCTGCAGCGATTGAAGAGAATCAACGAAGAGCGTGATAACCTATTGCCAAAAGATGAGAAAAGATTGATATACGCTGAAACAGAGTATGCATTGGTTGCATCTACATACTATTATTATGTAGGAATGTTTGAGCAGTCTCTAGCGGAATTGAAATCAATTGATATAGAAGGACTGATGCAAAAGGATACAAGTCAGTATCTAAATATGCTATATCAATATGGTAGTGGTGGATTAATACACAGTAAGAACAGGGTAGAGACAAAACAGATTGAATATGAAATGCTTGTTGAATGCTATCTGCTATCAAAAAAAAGCGGATTTGTTTACTGGGAAGCTAACTCTATGCAAGCAGTAAGCGAACACCTTACGTCATTGTCTGACAGAGCCATAATCCTTGACAACAACAGAGTTTCTATAGGTTTCCTAAACAGTGACAACATGCCAGACTCCCTACTCGCTGGATATCTTGCACAAAAGTCAATGGAGATGTTTAAGGATTATGGAGATGAATATCAGACTGCAGGCTCTTTGAGAACTCTTGCTGCATGTTATAGGGAAATAGGAGATAATGAAAGCGCATTGATTTGTCTGAAGAAATCATTGGCAGACAAGAAAATAAGACAGGCTCCAGACCTTGTGGCGAGCATTTATGAGCAGTTGAGCATTGTATATTCTTCAATGGATGATAAATACAACAGTGACGTAAACAGAAACCTTTACTTAGATCTTCAGGATAAAACAAGGCAGGACATGGAGCTAGATGCAAGAGCCTCTATGCTAGAGCAGACATCAAGAACGATGAATATAATGATTCTTGTTGTCATCGTGTTGATTATATGTCTTTCTCTTTTGATTTACAAATTACTACAACATCGCTCGGCTGATAGTACACCATATGAATTCTTTGACAAACTATTGCTTAAGTCAAAGAGTGATAACACTCTATTAATAAGAAAATTAGAAGATGAAATTGAAGCCGCTAAAGATAACATATCAATAGCGAAACTACATCTTGAGAACAACAAAAGAAGGAATATAGAAAACAGATCGAAAGTATTTCTTGTAAACAGCGTCATGCCCCTCATTGACCGTATGGCAAACGAGGTTGACAAACTGATGAAAAGAAAAGAAAGACCACAAAATAGAGAAGAAAGAATCACATACATATCCGAACTGTCACAGACAATCGAGAAATACAATAGTACTCTTACGGATTGGATAAAGTTAGAGCAGGGCGAGATATATCTCAAAATTGTCAGTTTCAAGCTTCAGGATCTATTTGACATAGTTAACAAAAGTAAAACTGTATTTGAACTACAAGGCATTTCTCTCGTTGTAGAACAGACAAGTGTCTGCGTGAAAGCAGATAGGGTGTTGACATTATTCATGATAAACACAATAGCGGACAATGCCAGGAAATTCACCGCTCCTGGGGGCATGGTGCGAATTTTTGCTGAAGAGAAAGACGATTATGTTGAGATTTCCATTAAAGACAATGGAAAGGGAATGAGCCGTGAAGAATTGTCTTGCGTATTCAACAGAAAGGTAAGCGACGGGCATGGTTTCGGGCTCATGAACTGTAAAGGCATTCTTAACAAATACCGCAAATCAAGCAAGATATTCAATGTTTGTGAATTGTCTGCAGAAAGCGAAGTAGGGAAGGGCAGTCGCTTCTTCTTCAAATTGCCCAAAGGAATAGTAACAGCGTTATGTTTGCTTATGATGCCTGCATTAGGAATCGCAAACGGTTCAATTTATAAATTTAAACATAAAAACAGTGATTTTGACTATTGCATTAAAATGGCAGCCACATACGCTGATTCTGCCTATTATTCAAATGTCAACGCTTCTTATTCCAAAACTCTGGAGTTTACCGATTCTGCCAGAATATGGCTGAACAGACATTATGCCAGCACTTACAAGAATGGGCATGAGTTTATGCACAGAATCGGTGCGAGCACAACTAATTCTCCTGAACTGAAATGGTTTAGGATGGGTATCCGTACAAACTATAAGATAATACTTGACATAAGAAATGAAAGTGCTATCGCAGCACTTGCCCTTCACGAATGGGGTTTATACGAATACAACAATTCGATATATACAAAACTCTTCAAAGAAGTTTATTCGGACAAATCTCTTGGAGAGTATTGTAGAATCATGCAACAATCAGAGACGAATAAAAACATAGCGATTGTACTTCTTATAATACTTTTAATTGCGCTATTCATGGCAGCTTATACGCTGTATTACAGGCATGCTATGAAAATCAGTTCTATAAAAGAATTGAAGAAACGTCTAGAAAATGTTGTCGACTGTGACAAAGAGCTGAAAGACAAATTGTCTTTCTTGCTTGGAATAAGCGATAGTATAACCGACAAGTCAATAAAAGAAGAATTTACAAAAATTCTGTCTGAATATCATAGTACGGTTGAACAAGAATATAATTTGAAAGACAATCTTCAAATACTAGAAGACACTCTTGGCAAATTGAATTATGAAATAGA
Organism: Prevotella pectinovora; assembly: GCF_000834015.1. Lineage (GTDB taxonomy): Bacteria > Bacteroidota > Bacteroidia > Bacteroidales > Bacteroidaceae > Prevotella > Prevotella pectinovora. The sequence continues at coordinate 177,652 of NZ_JXQI01000026.1, forward strand.
CAGGCTTTATGTTTGCAATAACATATTGGATAATTGTTTGAGCACTATCAAGCATGAGACCATGTATTATCCGTCGCGGATATACAATTATTTGGAAAGCCCCGACACGAAAAAGCGCATAGCGCGCATAACATTGCCAGACGGCCTGACAAAAGCTAATACTGATTTGAATGAATTGTCTGCATTAGTGAATTATTATAAGGAATTGTATGGAATTCTTTGCACACAGGTTGAGATGCAAGTTGGTTCCTATCGCTTCGCCTGCAGCCAAATCAACATGTCGGAATATCTTAAAGGATGTGACTTGAAAACTGTTGGAGACAAAGAACTTTTTTCTTATATGTTTCTAATAATAAGAAGAATGAATAAAGGCGTGCAACCTTCA
>NZ_JXQI01000027.1 GCF_000834015.1 Prevotella pectinovora
AAGCGGAGTGATCTATTGTCATTAGTCCTTGACAGAAGCAGAGTAATCGGCATCTCCCCTTCGGGGGAGAACGAGAGGTGGCTGCAATCATTGGCAGATTAATTAGTCATGATGTGAAACAAATCTTAAGACATCAGCCCCCACCTAACCTCCCCCGTAGGGGAGGGACTGAGACCCTTGACTGTTTGATAGCCATCGGTTTAATTCGACAGTCCTTGACAAAGCGGAGTGATCTATTGTCATTAGTCCTTGACAGAAGCAGAGTAATCGGCATCTCCCCTTCGGGGGAGAACGAGAGGTGGCTGCAATCATTGGCAGATTAATTAGTCAT
>NZ_JXQI01000028.1 GCF_000834015.1 Prevotella pectinovora
CAGCTGAATCCTTTAATGCAAAAATCAAAGCTTTCAGAGCATCACTAAGGGGCATCGTTGATGAAAAGTTCTTTCTGTATCGACTTGCAAAGATTTATGCTTATCCCCACTAAATTTCCACTGAGCCAGAATTATGGGTCAGCGGATTGAGGTTGGTTTAGAAGAATAAAAAAAAGAGAATGACCGAAATCATTCTCCTTATGTCGGGGTGACAGGACTCGAACCTGCGACAGCCTGGTCCCAAACCAGGAACGCTACCAACTGCGCTACACCCCGATTGTTTTGTTTAATGTCTTTATGTTATCAACACAGTGGTGTTTTACTTACATAAAAAGAGAATGACCGAAATCATTCTCCTTGTGTCGGGGTGACAGGACTCGAACCTGCGACAGCCTGGTCCCAAACCAGGAACGCTACCAACTGCGCTACACCCCGATTGTTTGTCTTGACAATCTTCTTGTTCCTGCAACTCTTGTTGTGTTTGTTTCTTGATTGCGGGTGCAAAGGTACGGATTTTTTTTGTTTCTGCAAAACTTTTCAAGAAAAAAGCATTAAATTGTATGCTCTTTTTTTAATAGTTTACAGAGATTTTCCTAAAACCACAATTTCTACATTATTAAATATTGTTTTTACCTTACCCGTATTGCAATTGTCTGATTAATATCAGAGCTGGGAAGGGGATGGATTATAGACGAATGGTGGTCTGTCACATCCCCTTTGTTGGTTTGCAAGCATTATTGTTGTATTATCCTCATACTAGTGAGTGGCTGTCAATGTATTTTAGCATTTCGTTTTTGTAGCTTTCTGAGATGGGGAGATATTGGTCACCGATAACAATGCGGAAGCGATCGACCAGTTCCACTTTGGGCATGTGTACGATGTATGATCTGTGTATGCGCATGAATTCTGGCGAAGGAAGGTATTCCTCCACCTTCTTCATGTTCATTAGAGACATGATGTTTTTAGAACTGTCAGTGAAATAAAATTTTACATAGTCTTTAACACCCTCTACATAAAGGATGTCGTCGAAGTTGATTTTCTGCAGCTTGTATTCGCTTTTCACGAACACGAACCGGTCTTCGCGCATTGTCTTCTGTCTGTCTTGAATGTCAAACCACTCAAGAGCCTTGTTTGCAGTCTGCAGGAATCTCTCGAAACTGATGGGTTTCAGAAGATAGTCGAGAGCATTGACATCGTAGCCGTCAATCGCATATTGGTTGAAAGCCGTAGTGAACACGATTTTCGTTTCCTTGCTGATTATCCTTGCAAATTCCAGTCCGCTGAGTTCCGGCATCTGGATGTCGAGGAAAATCAGGTCGATCTTTCTTTCGCGTATGGTCTTAATTGCTTGTATGGCACTGTTGTACACTCCTTCCACTCTGAGGAAGGGCACCTTCTGAGCATAACTTTCCAGCAGCTCTGCTGCCAGCGGCTCGTCATCAATTATCACGCAATTTAGTGTCATAAATATATATGTTAGAATAATAAATCTTGTTATTGTCTTTTGTTCCTTTTTCCCATGTATACTTTTTGTGGTAGGCAAGTTCGAGGCGTTTGCCCACCTGTTCAAGGCCGATGCCGTGACCGCTTCTGTCGGTGTCGTTTTTGGGGAAATTTGAATTTTCTATCTCGCATGCGATATGGTTGCGGTCGGCATATATGTTTATGTGTATGAAACTGTTTTCTGCCGTTCCTATACCATGCTTGAAGGCATTCTCTATCAGCGAGATAAAAATTAGGGGAGCAATCCTCAGTTCCGTGTCTTTGGGCACGTTGACCTGGATTTGTATCTTGGTAGTCTTCGGAATGCGGATTTTCATAAGGTTGATATAGCTGTGGATAAACTTAATCTCATCGTCGAGTCTGACGAAGTCCTGCTGGTTATCGTAGAGGATATGCCTGAGCATACCGCTGAGTTCCAGTATCGCCTCTTGTGCTTTCTGCTGGTTGAAGGCTGTGAGGGCATAGATGTTGTTGAGGGTGTTGAGCAGGAAATGAGGATTGACCTGATTCCTCAGGTTCTTCAGCTCTGCATCCTGTTTTGCCATCTCTGCTTCCCGACGTGCCGTTTCTGACGACTGCCATTTGATTGACAGTATCGACATGGCTGCTATGGCTGCAGTAACAGTCATGTTGAAAACGTTTCTCAAAATGAATATCAAGTCCATCAACGCATTCGGCTCTCTCATCTTTTTCATCGGATGCAGGTGATGTTCCGGATGGAAGAATACCCTATGGCTCACCTGAAACCAGATATGTAGCCCTAATCCCATTAGTATCACCAATGCTATGGTATATGTCCAGAACTTACGCTTTTGTCCTTTGAGCAACAGTTTGGGCGTGAGGTATAGATAAGTGGTGTAGAACACCAGCATCATGGCAATTGGTGTGGAAAACATCGGTATCAGCTTGTCTGCTTCAAAACGGTCACCTCTATCGAAGAATGTGAGCGGGGATATTAATATCACGAGCCATACGGCAACGTGGATAGCGACAAGGGCCTTCTTGTATGAGTTCATGGCGTTGAGTTTGTTCTTCTTATATTTAATCATTCATATCTGAGAGCCTCGATAGGGTCGAGCTGTGCTGCTTTCTTTGCCGGATACCAACCAAAGAACACACCTGTAAAGGTACACACGGCGAAGCTCATGACGATACTCCATGGCTGTATGTATATCGGCCAGTGGGCAATGAGGTTGATGGCATATGATGAACAGACTCCTATCAGTACGCCGATAATGCCTCCTGTCACGCTGAGCAGTATCGCCTCGATGAGGAATTGGTTAAGGATGTCCACTCCGCGTGCTCCAACGCTCATTCTGAGTCCTATCTCCTTGGTTCTCTCTGTCACGCTCACATACATGATGTTCATGATTCCGATGCCGCCCACTATAAGTGAAATGCCTGCCACACATCCCAGCAGAATGGTCATCATATCTGTGGTTGAGTTCATCATTGATGCAAGTTCCTCTTGTGAGCGTATGTTGAAGTCGTCATCGTCGGCCTCCTGCATGTCTGTGGCCTCTTTCAGTTTGTGGTTACGACGCAGTATTGTGGTTATCTCGTCTGTAGCCTTGTCTGTAAGCCCTTCTGTTATTGCAGAACAGTTGATGCTTCCGAGATACGTCTGTGCGAGTATCCTCTTCATTACAGAAGTGTATGGGGCAAGCACGAGATCATCCTGGTCCATACCCATCGTGTTGTATCCTTTCTTCTTCAACACTCCGACGACTCTGAAAGGTATGCTGTTGAAACGCACCACACGCCCGATGGGATCGCTGCCGTCGGGAAAGAGATTGTCAACTACGGTCTGTCCTAGAACGCATACCTTTGCGCTTGACTTTATGTCTTCATCTGAAAACATATCTCCATCGCTCACGCTGAGTTGGCGGATTGAGAGATAGTCGGTGTTCACTCCATAGATAGTAGATGGGGTGTTGTTGTTGCCGTAGATGAATTGTCCGCTTTTATTCACCACCGGACTTATTGCTGAAATGTACTTACATTCGTCTTTAAGCGACTGATAGTCGGCAAGTTTCAGGGTTTCCATTGATGAGGCATCCTGTCTCACTCCGCCTCTCATGTCGGCTCCAGGGTTTATCATTATCATGTTAGAGCCCATCTCGGCAATGTTTGCTTGTATACTTTTCTTTGATCCCTGGCCTATGGCAAGCATGGCAATGACCGAAGCCACGCCAATGATAATGCCGAGGGCTGTAAGGAAAGACCGCATTTTATTGGCGGCTATAGCTATGAGGGCTATCTTGAAAAGATTGCTATAATTCATTGTTCTGTCCTCATTGGTTTATTCGTCGGTGCTTGGCGGTAATTGTGCAAGTGCTTCGGCTGCCGACTGTATGTTGTTGTTGTATTCGTCACTTATCACCTTGCCGTCTCTGAGCATGATGTTACGGCTCGAATAGTTGGCCAGGTCGGGATTGTGTGTCACGAATATTATAGTTCTTCCTGCAGCGAAGAGTTTCTGGAAGAGCACGAGGATTTCAAACGATGTCCTCGTGTCGAGATTTCCTGTAGCTTCGTCAGCAAGTATTACGGCAGGGTTGTTCACCAAGGCACGGGCTATGGCCACACGTTGCATTTGTCCACCTGACATCTGGTTGGACTTGTGGTATAGGCGGTCACCCAATCCCACTGCCTTGAGGGCTTCAATTGCCCTGTCATGTCTTTCTGTTGACGAAACGTCTGAGTTGTACATCAGGGGAAGCTCTACGTTCTCTATGCTGGTGGTCTTTGGCAACAGATTGTAGTTCTGGAATATGAAACCTATTTTTCTGTTGCGCAGCACGGCTCGTTGTGGTCTTGACATTGTTCTCACCGATACCCCGTCGAGCAGATATTCACCGCTTGATGGAGTATCGAAGCATCCGAGCTGGTTTAGCAATGTAGACTTTCCGGAGCCCGACTTACCCATGATGGTTACGAATTCACCCTCGTATATCTTGAAAGAGACGCCCCTCAAGGCATGTACCATCTCATCGCCTACAAGAAACTCTCTTTTAACGTTCTGTAATTCTATAACGACTTTTTTACTGTCCATATTGTTCTGATTCATGAATTTATTCAAGTTCCAAGCACGTTTTTATCCCAAATCGGTCATTAGGCTTGCTTGGATTTTGTTATTTTAGAAGAGTGGTTTTGTTTGGCTTTTAATGAGTAATAGCGGGCTATTGCGAATTAAAAACAAGCAAAAGGCGCCTTATAAAAAACAAAAGACTGCAAGCAGTTATTAAAATTATACATTAAACGGCATAATGACCGATTTGGGGTTATGGAACCGGTGAATTTCATTGATGTGAAACTTAACTGTTGTTATTTCTTCTTTTGGCGTGGACCTTTAGGAGCGAATGGACTGCTCTCGCTGTTGTTTTCAGCCTGTTCATCATCATTTCCGTTGGCAGCCTTAGCGTCGGTTATTATCTCCAGTCCTTTACTCACACCACTCAGAATCTCGGTATGTATTCCGTCAGACATACCTATTTGTACAGCATGTGCCTTGAAAGTGTTGCCTTCGCGTGTCCATACTTTATTTTTCCCCTTACAGTCAACTATCTTGCAGCCTTTAATCAGATCTTGGGTCGGAGTGAAACGCAAAGCCTTTGTGGAAACGCACAACACGTTCTGCCGTTCTGCCGTATAGATCGTTACGTTGGCTGTGAGGCCTGGCTTCAGCTTCAGTTCGCTGTTTGGGGCACTTATCACTACTTCATATGTTACTACATTGTTTGTCGTTGTAGCTTCCTGTCTTACTTGTTTCACGACTCCTTCGAAAGTGTCGTTAGGATAGGCGTCGACGGTGAATGATACGCGCTCGCCTTCTTTCACGTCGCCGATGTCGGCCTCATCTACGTTTGCCACAACCTGCATATCTTTCAGGTCTTTGGCAATGGTAAAGAGTTCTGGAGTGGCATAGCTTGCGGCTACGGTCTGTCCTTCCTCTACAGACTTGGAAATCACAACTCCGTCTATTGGTGAGGTGATGATGGCATAGCTGAGATTGGTTTGGGCTTTCTGGACCATCTCTCTCGACTGGGCAACCTGGTCTTTAGCTTTCTCAAAGTTCAGCTTTGCCGATTCATATTCGTCTGCGCTTACCAGTCCTTTCTTGAACAATGTTGCATAGCGCTTGTAGTTTGCAGATTCGTAGTTCAGTGAACTCTGTGCACTCGACAAGTTCGCCTTTGCGGTATTCAGTTCGCTAATGAGGTTTGTCTTGTCCAATTCTGCTATTATCTGTCCTTTCTTCACCACTGTATTGTAGTCAACATACAGTCTTGAGATGATTCCTGATACTTGTGTACCCACCGTTACTGAAGTCACAGGCTCTACGCTTCCCGTAGCCGTAACGCTGTTCTTGATATTTGCAAGTTCAACCTTTGCCGTGTCAAATGTCACCGCCTGTTCTTTTTTTCCTCCGGAGAACATCCATGTTGCTATCGCGAGGACTGCTATAATGCCAATCCCAATCCATATTTTGCTTATCTTTTTCATATTCTTAATACTTTCTTGTTTTTTGATATTCTTGATTCTTTTTTTATCATGTAAGATTACTTCACGGATAGATTGCTTGTTGGCTATCTATTGCCGTAAAGGTCAAGCATCTGTTTTGAGAGAATTGTCATGTATTTGCTTTGTAGCATATCCTGTTGGGCCTTAATCAGATTCGTCTTGCTGTTCATCAATTCTATAATGTTCTTCAATCCTAATCTGAATTGCTCGCTCATAAGGTCGTAGCTCATTTGCGCGCTTTCAACATTACTCTTTGCTGCCAGATATTTCTGTTGGTTATTGTTGGCATCTATCCAGTATCCCTCAACGGTATTCCATATTTTCTTCTTCTGGTCGTCCAGTTCCAGCAATGCGTTTTCTCTTGCAATACGAGCTTTGTTCAATGCTGTCTTTGTTTGTCGCTGATCGTAGATAGGCATGCTTACTGTAGCTCCAAGCGCCATGTCGAAGTTCGTTTTTATCTGGTTTACCCATGAGTTCTCGTTCATCGATGAGGAACTTGTCATCGCTGATCCTGTGAGACTTATCGTAGGCATGTAGCTTGCCTTTGCTATGGCGATGTTCAGATTGCTGCCTTTTATTCCAAGCTGGCTGTATACGATCTCCGGTCTGTTTGTAATGGCATTTTCATAGACAAAGCTAAGGGCAGGAACTGTTGCTGTGGCTTGGGCGTCGGTTGCTTCTGGTAAAACTATTTCAAAACCACTTTCAGCAGTAATCTCCAACAGTTGTTTAAGTTGTGACTTGTATTTTGCCAGATTACTCTCTGTTTCCACTATGCCGTATTTGTCGTTTGCTGCCTGAGATGAGAGTTGTGCCATATCTGCTTTCGACATCTTTCCTACATTTACCATCTCTTTGCCTCTGTTCTCATTAGCCAGACTTGCCTCATATGATTGTTTGTTTACTGTCAGGGCCTCGTTGGTATAGAGAATCTGTACGTAGAGCTGTGTTATCTGCTCTTCGATTGTCTTTGCCGTTATGGCAGAGTCGGCAGCGGCTTGTTCTTCTGCCACTTTGCTTAATTTCAGAGTGTTGGTGCTTTTGTTGCCGTTCCATACTGTCCAGTTGGCATTCACTCCGTATGTACCGTTATACGACAGTTTGTCTACGCTGCGTTGTACTGTACCATTGCTCACCATACCCATGCTTTCGTTTGGCCACGGCCTGAATCCCACCCCTTGAGTTGTGCTTGCATTCACAGATGGCAGCAGTTGGGCTTTTGCCTGGAGAGTATTCTCGTGTGCAGTCTGCTTATCGAGTGCTTTCTTCTTCAATGAGATATTGTTGGCCATGGCATAGTCAATGCATTCCTCAAGAGTCCACTGTTTTGTACTTTGCGCAAGAGAGGAGACTATCGACAAAGATGCCAAGGCTGTAGTCATAATGATTTTGTTCATATTTGCTTTCTTTGATTACTCTGCAAATATAGGCATTCTATTCCCTGCATGATAATGAAATAGATATAAGGGGTGTGTTAGTAGAGGAAAAGTTTTGTTTCTTAGATGTAGAACCTCTAAATTAACTGTTTTTTAACAGAAATACGGACTCATGGACGAGCGTGATTGTGAAAAATCATCCTAATCTTTTCAAAGTAAGAAACTGTAGCCTATTATCTTATTGTGCATATATGAGACAGAATAGGTCTATTCGTAGTCTGCTTTGATAATTTGTTTCTTCCTTTGAGAAGGTTAGGATGATGAAGGATTTATCCCTTGTTCTTTGTCAGAAAGGCTTCAGCTCTCTGCAGGTCTGCTGGAGTGTCAATGCCTACGGTTTCAACATCGGTCAGTCCCACCTTAATCTTGTATCCATTCTGCAGCCATCTCAATTGCTCCAGACTCTCTGCCATTTCGAGTGACGACTGTGGCAACTTGGTTATTTCTTTCAGTACGTTTCTTCTGTAGGCATAGAGGCCGATGTGTTTCAGATAGTTGAAGTTCTGAAGCCATTCACCATGATCCACATTCCTGAGATATGGAATCACGCTGCGGCTGAAATACATTGCATATCCATTGTTGTCTCTAACTATTTTGGGAGAGTTCGGATTGTCAAGATCAACAATGTCCTGATCTTTTGTGAAGGGCTTTCCGAGTGTCGCTATCTGAGTGTTGTCGTCATCAAAACAACGGCATAGTTCTTTTATCTGTGATTCATGGATAAACGGTTCGTCGCCTTGTATGTTTATCACAACGTCGTACTCCTCACTGAGTTTTTCTACTGCTTCTTCAATACGGTCTGTTCCGCTCTTGTGTTTAGTGGAAGTCATAATGGCATTTCCGCCGAATTCTGCTACCGCATTGAAAATGCGGTCATCATCAGTAGCTACATATACGTCGTCGAGCACTTTCTTTACTTGTTCGACGACCCTTTGAATCACAGTCTTACCGCCTAGTATGGCGAGTGGTTTTCCGGGGAAACGTTGTGATGCGTATCTTGCCGGTATTATTCCTACGAATTTCATATTTATGTTTTTTTTAGTTTTAAATTGACAATGGAATTCCATTGAGTGCGTTTGTGGGTGACTTGACATCAAATTCTGAACCTTATATATGATCTGTCATCGAAAGAAGTTTGTCCCTCATTGAGGCCTTTGGTCGCTATGTTTTCGTATATGCATAGCGGGTCTTCTTCAAGCAGTCTCTGTAGCTCTGCTTCGCTTTCGTTTAGCGTAGGCATCAACTTTGGGTATCCGTCAGAGGCAAGCACTATTTCATGCGTTTTGTCATCTATGGGTATAACTTTCACGAGATGTGTAGGTATATTGAATCCGTCTATTACCGGGTAGAGCTTGTTCTGTTCCAGACATGCTTTCTTCAATGTTGGCAATATTGCTTTGCGCCCGATGTCATTTCTTCTCATTTCGGCTTCTGACATACCTTCTTTCAAGGATTTTCTAATTATCAGCGCTCTTTGGGCTGCAATTTCTTTTTCCCCTGGTTTAGGATTCTCGTATAGTTTACCGTCAACGAGACACTGACAGTCGCCCACCATCCATATCTCCTTCCTGCTGAGACTGAAGACGATGGCACTTGCCGTCATCCTGTTCGTTGGAACATCATTCAACTTCTGAATGTCAACAGCATGTGCATTATATATGGAACGGATTTCTTCTGTCACCTTTTCACAAAATCTCTCCATACAGATGTCGCGTGGCATCTTTTTGATGGCTTTTATGATAGCGAGCATGCAGTATCTGCCGTTACTCATCTCAGGGTTAACTTTCAGTTCTGTTTTGCTTGTACTTCCGTCTACGACGGCAACGAAATTGTCATCTGCCGTTATGCCGTCCTCGTTTAGCAGCCTGCCCGCCTTTCCTTCCGTCTTTTGTTCTATGATTGTCATTTCCTTTTTCGTTGTTGCTTGAAGTAAGTCTTCCCGTTCTGCCTGTGTTCTTTCCGTACCTGTTCTTACTCCATACATAGTCGCTGCTATTTTTCGAATATCCATTGTCGTTGTGAACATATTCTTTTTTGTTGCGGCTTCGGCCGTTGCCTTTATGTGAATCTTGTCCGTCGTCCTTCCATTGGTTGCTGGTGCGTGGACCGGCAGATGTCTGTCTGTAGACGTTAGCATAGAGTTGGGTTATGAGGTCAGCTCTTCCAATTCGTTTCAACTCTCTTTCAATGTTTCGTCTCTCTTCGGGCTTATACCAAAAGAAGAACTGCCTTTGAGCGAGTTTTTCTTTCGGTGTCTTGGCTGAAAATACAGGTTCGAGTGTATATGGGTGAAAACCTGTATACCATGTTTCTGTACTTACCGTCATTGGAGTGGGCGTGAAGTCCTGTACCTGTTCCAGATGAAAATCCAGTCTTTTTGTCTTTACCGCGAGTTCCGCCATGTCTTCCTCCATGCAACCAGGATGGCTGCTTATGAAGTAGGGGATAATTTGCTGGTTCAGGTTCTCTTCATTGTTTATTCTATCGAACATCCGTTTAAATTCTCCAAACTGTTCGAATGATGGCTTTCTCATAAGCCTCAGCACATTGTCTGACGTGTGTTCTGGAGCAACTTTCAGTCGTCCGCTTACGTGCTTACAAATAAGTTCCCTTGTATATTCTCGTGCAGCCTTATTCGCTTTATCGTCCTTGCTTTTGTACAGCAGCAAGTCGTATCTCACACCGCTTCCGATGAAACTTTTCTTTATTCCAGGCAGAGCGTCAACAGAATGGTAGATGTCGAGCAGAGCCGTGTGGTCCGTGTTGAGGTTCGGACATACCTGTGGGTTGATACACGATGGTCTCTTGCATTTCTCGCATAGGTTCTTGTTGCGTCCAGACATTCCATACATGTTTGCTGACGGACCACCAAGGTCGCTGAGATAGCCTTTGAAACCATCCATCTGGATTACCTTCTTCACTTCTTTCAGTATGCTTTCTTTGCTTCGACAAACTATAAATTTGCCCTGATGCGCACTTATGGTGCAGAAGGCACATCCTCCAAAACATCCTCTGTGGATGTTAACGGAGAATTTT
>NZ_JXQI01000029.1 GCF_000834015.1 Prevotella pectinovora
AAAAAAAAATTAGGGTGTGGCAAACGAGTGTAAGGCAAGTCGAAGACCATGTCCAATTCCTTAGTGTCCATCGGTGGATAAGGAGGATTCACCACTACGTATTCTTTGCCCAATCCCTGTATGATGCGCTGTGCATGGATTTTGTTTGACTCTTCCTCTATGTGTCTGAAGTTCTCCGCTTCTGCCTTTTTGCTTTGCAGACATTCCTCGTGGGAGTGGATAACGATGTCCTTTTCTGTTATTCCTCCGCTTATTCCATCTTCTGGTGAAATGTAAACTGTCTGTGGAATGTCTTTAATCTCTTTGATTTCTTTGCCGTCAACGAGTTGCTTGGCTAGTTCCACGATGGGCTTCTCTCCCATACCATATATTATGATGTCTGCCCCGGCTTCTTTCAGAATGCAAGGCATGAGCTTGTCTTGCCAGTAGTCGTAATGGGTGAGTCTTCTCAGGGAAGCTTCTATGCCGCCTAGCACTATAGGCACGTCTGGGTAAATCTCTCTTAGGATTCTGCTGTATACGATGGTTGGATATTCCGGTCTGCAATCGTGTCTTCCGTCGGGGCTATATGCATCTTCCGACCTCAGTCTTTTGTTTGCCGTATATTTGTTCACCATTGAGTCCATGCAGCCAGGAGATATTCCGAAGAACAGTCTCGGCTTTCCAAGTTTCTTGAAGTCTCGGTAGTCGCCGTGCCAGTCGGGTTGTGGCACTATTGCCACCTTCAATCCGTTGGCCTCAAGCACTCTTCCTATTACTGCCGCTCCAAACGACGGATGGTCTACGTATGCGTCTGCAGAGAACAGAATGACGTCTAGTTCATCCCATCCCCTGAGCTCTACTTCCTTCTTTGTCGTTGGCAGCCAATCTGTTAGTCTCAGTTCTGCCATCAGTCCTCCATTTCGGTTTCACCGTTGTTTTTCTCGTCCCATTCTATATATAGGAGTACGAGTTGGTGTAGTCCGAAAGCTTTCATGTTCTTGTTGTAAATCACGTCGAGACACAGGTCTATCAACCCTTTGTCTGCTCCCATGTTCGACTCCAGCATCGACCTCATGTTGAGTTTGAGTTTGTCGAGTACGGTTTCGTCAATGAAGCCTGTGCTGTCGATGAGATTTCTTAATAATGAATATTTCTTTACTGTTGCCAGATGTTCGTCTGTCACGTTTATGCTTCTTGTTCCCGAAGCGTTAGCTTGAATCTTGTACATTTAATTTTGTTTTTATTTGTTTTCAAATTAATGGGTCAGACAAGTATTTCTCCTTCTGTCTGTCGATGGTCTGACAGGTGAATGAGGAGGTTTACTTGACCATTTGCCGGGTCAAATTAATTTGTTTATTTGTTCCCTCTTGTTTATTTATTCATTTAGAAATGTCAGGAATCCCCTCATTATCATTCTCCTTGCTTTTGCCGATGTTATGCATTCGAAAGGAAAACCCATTGCGAGAGTCCTGTTGGCGGTTCCCTTATATGCCACGCAGGCCGACTTGCCATTGGCGTAAGTAAGCGTGCAGAATGCTTGTGGAGTGGGTGTTACCACGTTTACTCTTGTTGCGGCGTAATGCCTGTCGTTGAGTGAATCATAAATGTCGAATGCTGTTCCCATTCCCGACACAGGCTGTCCGGTATCTTCTGCATAATCATCAATATGCAGCACGTTGCGCAGAAAAGTCTTTTCTCTGTCAGACTGCATGTCTGAGGCGATATAGGAACCACTTGCCAGTATGTTGCCACCTGCTGCGACATAGTCTTCAAGAACCTTCTGCATCAGATATGTGAACGTCTTGTAATCTTCTGTCGCCGTGGAGGTATATTTCTGGTTGCCCAATATAAGGTCTACGCATGCGTATTCTGAAAGATTCACCCTTCCGTTTTCAACAGCATGAGACGATGCGCTCACCACATTGTATTTCTTCATCGGAACCATTGCTTCGGCATGTTCAGCGGTATAGTCGAAGGTATTTCCCATTATGAAACGTCCTTCCAGTTCCGTACCGCTATATCCCAACCCATCAGGTCCTACAGTGGTATGACGCGACTTGTCGAAGTTTATCTGTTGTCCGCTCCATCCCACTGTCATTCCCATTTGCATACCAGGGTCAGATGCCAGGTCGAATCCCTGTTGCCATTCGTTTTTCACTATGGCAGGAGCCGCCAGTCTGTAGAATCCATTAACTATCAGTATGCTTTTAGTAGCTCCTGGGTGATAAACAGCTGTCAGAGTTTCTGAGGGGAAGCTTTCTCCTCCCTTGTTCGTCGCTGTAACCCTGAATCTATAAACGGCATCAGGCGATAGTTTTATTCGTATCTTCCTGCCTTGTACAAGCTCACCATTGTCAAATCCCCCTTGACTTCCAGCTGCGGTATATACAATATATCCTGTTGGCTTTGCTGATGGTTCCAGTGGGTCAGCTTGTGCATCCCAAGTCAGTTCCACCACTCCTTCGTCAACGAAACGAAGATAGGCGTTCTTGGGGGCGAGTGGTTGCACGATGTAGTCGTTGCGGTGTCTTTCAGCTGTAAATTTCAGTATCGTCTTGTATAAGCTTCTTGCTATCACAAACTTCACGTTAGGATCTTGTCCCATAATCATGTCCGGGAAACTCTGGTGCGACAGGGTCTCTATAATGGCCGACGGTACTTCTGGCAGTCTTGTTTCCGAATAGTTCCGGTCATAGAGATCCCTTTTGTTCCATTTGCCGAATAGCCGCTTCATGTCGTTGTCCAATCCGGAAAGCAGGTTCTGAGCAAGAGTCTTTGATGTTTGTCTAGATGAACCGTCAGCGAGAAGTCCGTCGTGAAATTGCGTTGTGCATATTGCCAGCGAACCGAATATAGACCTGAAGTCGGGGGCGTATCCGGCATCGCTGTGTACTGCAAGTGACATCTCAAGCGGCACTTCCTTTCCGTCCTTGTCAGGAACGAAGCAAGAACCTCCAGCAAGCCAGTTCGTCATTTTCGACCTGGTGTTTATATCGTCTTTATAATCGTCAGTTCCATTATATGAGTTGTATACGTTTTCAGGTGCTCCAGCCCATTGTGCATAGTATCTTGCGCCCTCCAGACACCTTGGCATTCCGCTTGTCTGGCCGTTGCGGTTTACCGTTCCCATACCGCCTCCGAAGCGTACGGCGTCCGCCGTTACTACTCCTTTGCAGCGGCTTGAATTAGAAAGTACTACACGGTTGTCAGAAGAGCACCCTTTCCCGAATTCGAATGTTCCGAGATAAACCCATGTTCCGCCTCCCATGCGTTGGTTCACGTTGAATACAGTCTTGACTCCTTTGTGGTAAACGGTGTATTCAGCATCGTCCACGCTGTTTTTGAGCGTGGGATAACTTACGTATACGGCATACCTTCCTTCGTTTTCTATTCGAGGTTGGTATGAAATCATACATGTAGGCATTTTGTCTGCCTTCGTTTTGCGGGTAGTTCCCCATGTGAAGGGATTTGTATTACCATATAATATAGTTTGCGCTACTCCAGCGAAACCCGGCGTTGCTGCATCAGTCCAACGTCCTTGTAGTGAGGTTTCGGTGTAGTAGGGCAGTTGTGGGTTGTCGTTGTCCACTATCACCTCACTTGGTTGCCAGTCTCTTTCCCTTGGAGAGAACACCGTTGCCCCGGCATTTTCGAGCATGGGAATAAGATAAGGCACTACGATTGTCTGTGTGAACAGATCCTCCGTCGTGGAGTATAGGTTTGGTCTTTGCCATTCCCATTTGTCTTTGTTCTTGTCGTAGTATCTTCCGTGACTTGCCCACACGGCAAAATGCTTGTTCAGCAGGCCTTTCGTTGGCTTCAGTGGCCACGACATATTTCTCACCCATTGTTCCCCGTCATATTCTTTACCTCGTTTTGCCGGTACAATGGGTGTGGTCTTGTTTTCTGTTGAGGCTTCCTGCTTATTCCTCTTATCTTTCTTCTTCTTTTTGCTTTTCTTTTCTTTTTTGCCCTTGCCGTCTTGTTTCACAGAAGCATAGGGGGTCTCCTTCCATTTTTTCTTTGAGGAGTCGCGGTGGCTTGCGCATGCACAAAGCATTGCTACTGCCGCCAATATGACAATCTTCTTTTTCATCTTTTTCCGGTGTGTTTCATTTTTCCGAGTCGATGATGGCCGGAACCACTGAGCAGTTGCAATAAGTTATTGCTCACTTCTATTCTTGAGCTGCGTCTCCTATGGAGAAATTTTCCGGTTTCTTTCCTTTGAAGTCCTTGAAATACAGCTTTATGTGCTTCATGTCTTTTTCCACATCGCCTGTAGGATGGAAACATTCCGTACATGTTATTTCCTTTTTCTCATAGTCCACGCCATAGAGCAGAATCGGCAGGTTGGCCTTCAGGGCTATAAAGTAGAAACCTTTTTTCCAGTCTTCCACTCTTTTTCTTGTGCCTTCCGGCGTGATGCATAGTCTGAACTCCTCTCTGTCCAATGCCGTATTTGCTAAGTTGTCCGTCAGGCTTGTGTGTTTCGACCTCCATACTGGAATTCCTCCCATATGTTTGAAAATCGGTCCAAGAGGCCAAAAAAACCACTCCTTTTTCATCAGGAAATTGATTTTTAGTCCTTCAGCCCTTTCGTAGAGTTGTCCAAAGAAGAAGTCCCAGTTGCTCGTATGCGGTGCCAGACATATAATAAATTTATCAGGGTGCTCTACTGTTACTGTCTTTTTCCATCCCAGTTTCTTGTAGAGCATCCATTTGCAAATTGTTCTTATCATGTGTTGCCTGTCCTCCTCTGTTAGTTCAGATTGGCAATCTGATCGACTATCTCGCTAATTTGCGAGTTGAAATTCTTGGTTAGGTCAGCGAAGTATTTCTTAGGTTCCATTCCTGGCTCCGGGTGCGAGATGCGGCATACGAAATCGTTGTGGATAGTCAGAATGGAGTGGAGCAATGCGTCGGAATTCTCTTTCGAGCATTTGGCGCTGTATATTGAACTTGCCACGCACTCGGCGAAAAGCTCGCTGCATATATAATTGATGTTTTTCTTCAAATCACGTTTACTTGCCATAATATTGTTGAAATTTTAGATTAAACAAATACGTTTTATAATCAGCGACAAATATAGCCTTTTTTCTTTGATGTAAAACAATAAATGCAATAAAAAATGTTTTAATGATGATTAAATGTGATTTTTCTTCTTTATTCAGAATAAAAATCTTACATTTGCACGAAGAAAGCAGGCAGGGTGCTGATCCCGTATGTCTGCGGACGAACGTCATTAGGTGTTAGACATATATTAATGTTCAGTGGAGCAAAGCGTAAAGAGCAATATGGCTTGGGAATAGTAAACATTCCCGATGTAGGTTGTAGCGCTTTCTTTTCATGATGCTCAGCGTCGCTTGCGGCGCAATCACTATCAGACTGACAACAACAAACAATTTAAAGTATTTTTTTTATGGAGAAAAGTGTTTTCCAGCAAGTCAGAGATGCCTTCACGCCGGTTCTGCCGGTTGGCTTGCGGACATCAGTAGGTATTAAGGAAGGTGAGGCAACGACAAGCGTTGCTGATCAGGAAGTGATAAAGAAAATGTTCCCCAACACATACGGAATGCCTGTCGTGGAGTTCGTAGAAGGCGAGGAGCGAGGCACGGATCCTATCAACGTGGGTGTAATCCTGAGTGGTGGACAGGCTCCTGGCGGTCACAACGTAATAACCGGACTCTTCGATACCATCAAGAAAATCAATCCACATAGCAGACTTTTCGGATTCCTGCTCGGACCGGGCGGACTGGTAGATCACAAGTATATTGAAATTACTGAGACCTACATCAATGACTTCCGTAACACGGGCGGTTTTGATATGATTGGCTCCGGAAGAACCAAGCTCGAAAAGGAAGACCAATTTGAAAAAGGATACGAAATACTGAAATACCTCAACATCAAGGCGCTTGTCATCATTGGAGGCGACGATTCCAACACCAATGCATGCGTGTTGGCAGAGTACTACAAGATGAAGAACTATCCTGTTCAGGTGATAGGATGTCCGAAAACCATCGACGGCGACCTTAAATGTGAGCAGATAGAGGCGTCTTTCGGTTTTGACACGGCAACGAAAGTTTATTCAGAACTTATCGGAAACATTGAGCGCGATTGCAACTCGAGCCGTAAATACTGGCACTTCGTGAAGCTCATGGGGCGTTCTGCTTCGCATATTGCTTTGGAGTGTGCCTTGCAATGCCATCCTAACCTGTGCCTGATATCAGAAGAGGTGGAGGCAAAGGATCTGAGCCTCAACGATATCGTTGAAGACATCTGCCGTATGGTGAAATATCGTTCTGACCGTGGCATGAACTATGGAGTCGTGCTTATTCCTGAGGGACTTATTGAGTTCATTCCGGCAATCGGCAGACTCATTGACGAACTAAATGATCTGCTCGCCCTTCATGGCAAGGATTACAAGGACCTCTCGCCTATGGAGCAGAAGCAATATATTTTAGAACATCTATCTGAAGAGAACCTCAAAACGTTTGAAACGCTACCCGATGACGTGGCACGACAACTCTCGCTAGATCGCGACCCACACGGCAACGTTCAGGTTTCGCTTATCGAGACAGAACGTCTGCTTTCGAGAATGGTGGATGCAAAGCTGCAGGCCTGGAAAAAAGAAGGGAAGTTTAATGGAAGCTTCAACTCAATCCATCATTTCTTCGGTTATGAGGGACGTTGCGCTGCGCCATCCAATTTCGACGCAAACTATTGCTATGCTCTTGGAGCAAGTGCAGCCCATCTCATCGCCAACGGCAAGACTGGCTATATGGCAGTGGTGCGCAATACTACAGCCAAACCAGCAGATTGGAAAGCGGGTGGAGTGCCTATCACGTCGCTCTTTAACGTGGAACGACGCAATGGCAAGATGAAGCCTGTTATACGCAAGGCGCTTGTTGACCTCAACGGCAGGCCGTTCAAGGAACTGGTTGAACACCGCGATGAGTGGTCGAAGGAGACATCGTTCGTATATCCCGGACCTGTGCAGTATTGGGGACCTTCTGAGCTCTGTGACCGCACTACCAAGACTCTCGCATTAGAGAGAGGAGGAAAAGCGTAGGGAAGATTCCTGAATATGATAATCCAGACCTCAAACCTTTCTACACTTCCTTTTATGGGGGTAAGGCCGGTTTGAGGTTTGGATGTTTATATATCTATAATAAATTAAACCATGACAACCAACAGAAGAAGAACCGTAAAGCCAACAGGGCGACGCTCCTCAACGAAGCATCGCCCCGTAACAAAGCGACGCTCTGAACACAAGCTTGGAGGGTTGTTTAGGCTACTCTTCGGTACGCGTGCAAGGTTGGCATGGTGGACGGGAGGAATACTTATAGCTGTGGCGTATGTTTGGGCATTCTATTATTTCTTCGTTGGTCCATTCGGATTCAGATGGCGAGCTCTCTATGGTGATGCAAACTATCCGGGCGGCTATGAAATCAGAGGCATCGACATCAGCCACTATCAGGGAGATATAGATTGGGATCAGCTGCAGAATGCCATGATAGAGAAATGTCCCATCCGTTTCATTGTCATGAAGGCTACCGAGGGCTCAAGCAAGATAGATCCCTCATTCAAGTACAACTTCAAACAAGCTCTGGAATATGGCTATATCCGAGGAGCTTATCATTTTTGGAGCAACCATTCTTCGGCTCGTCAGCAGGCTTATTTCTTTCTCAACAACGTACCTCTCGAGTCGGGAGATCTCCCGCCAGTGCTCGATGTTGAGCACAAGCCGAAAGACAAGAGCGTGGAGGATTTCCAGCAGGACATTCTCACATGGCTTCATATCGTGGAAGACAGGTATCATGTAAAGCCGATAATCTATACATATTATAAATTCAAGAAGCAGTATCTCGACACTCCCGTCTTCGACGACTATCCTTACTGGATTGCTCATTACTATGTGGACAAAATAGAATACCAGGGCGAATGGAAGTTCTGGCAGCATACCGATGCCGGCAAACTTCCAGGCATCAAGGGCTACGTTGACTTCAACATTTACAATGGGTCATTCTATGATTTGAAAAGGCTCTGCATAGATTAATGTCACTTTGGGCTGTTGAGGCAATCTTTGAGAATCCTTTAATTCTTTGCCTTGTTTCCTGTTTCTATTCCCCTTGTTTGTGTTGCGTAAACCTATTATTCTTCTGATACAAGAAGGCGGTTTATGTTTGTCAAAACGTTGCTTTTTTGCTTGCTGAAAAGCTTTTAATGTTTTGTTTGTCTGCTTTATCGAAGATGATATAGGTCTTGGAATGAATGACTTTCAGAAGAAATAGTAAATCAAGACAAAAGCCAAAGCCTAAGAATTCTAATGACATGTCAACTTAAAAAAAACAAAAAGCTCAACAAAATCTTTTTGTTTGTAAATAATTTGCATTATCTTTGCATAAAATAAGCTTCGGCTCGGGATAAGAAATGAATGGATTCATTTCATTCTGTTCCCTCATTTCCGGGATGCGTCGTATCAACAGATAAATTCAATCAAGGGTCCAAGCCTTTTGCTTACAGGCAAACATGGCACATGAGACGATAGTCTGCGTATCGAACGTAAGACATAATGCACGTGAAACATAATACTAAGGTATATAAATTGTAGCAGGAAAGACCGTAATGGTCCAAAACATTTAATAGGTATGGCAAAATATAATATTAGAGAAAAGAAAACAAAAGAGGTGACTTATCTTAATCTTGTGAATCCTGAGCTGATGGAAACACTGGAAAACAGAATCATCGACTATATAGGAAACAAGAAGATGTATAAGGAGAAGGCATATTCAGCAAAGCGCCTGGCTTATGACATCGGTACTAACACTAGATATGTGTCTGCTGTGCTCAATGTTAGATTCGGCATGAACTACACCTCGTTCGTAAACCGCTACCGCGTTTCCGAGGCTATGCAGATACTCAAGGACGACCGGTATCGTGGGATGACGATGGAGGATGTAAGCAGCATGGTGGGATTCGCAAACCGGCAATCGTTCTACGCTGCCTTCTACCGCTTCGAAGGCATCACTCCAAGACAGTATAAGCTGTCGTCTGAACCGAAGCCTGAGAAAATGAAGGTGCCTGAGCCGATAGAGCAGGACACACAGGAGCAGTAACTGGAACATGGTTGCGTGAGATGCAGTCGCAGTAGCGACAATAGCAGTAGACAGCCAAGGCTCTGGCAGCATTGGGAAAGATTTCCCATAACCACCAAAAGGAAGAAATGGAAAACTATAAATACACAGACGTCAGGTTCGCAGACATACAGATACTACGATACAGACTTGAAGGCTTCGGACGATTGTCATTGCAGCAGAAGAAACTTATATATTGTCTTTCTGAGGCAACGCTATGGGGACGCGACATCACCTTCGACCAGTTCGGATTCCACAATCTCAAGATCAGAAAGGTCCTTGAAGCAATCTATAGCGGGTTCAAGGGCGACAGAAATCAAGAAGAGTACAGGTCGTTTGAAGAGTACCTCAGAAGGGTATGGTTCTCAAATGGAATTCATCATCATTATGGATGCGAGAAGTTTGAACCTCGTTTCTCAGAAGAATTCTTCGAAACGCAGGTGAGGGCATTGCCTGCCAGCCAATTGCCGCTAGACGACGGGCAGACCGTTGATGGGCTCATTGAAGAGCTGCGCCGCCCAATATTCGACCCACACTATATGCCTAAACGCGTGTGTACAGAAGACGGCGTAGACATTGTGAAAGAGTCGGCATGCAATTTCTACCAGGGGCTGACACAGGAAGAAGTGGAAGAATACTATCGTGACCAGGCAAAAGATGACGGACCGGAACCGGTGTCGCACGGTCTCAACTCTACGCTTGTGAAAGGCACCGACGGACAAATCAGAGAAGACGTGTGGAGCGCTCAAGGGAAATATGCTCCGGCCATCAGTCATATAATATACTGGCTCAAGAAAGCCCAACAGCTGGCGCTCAACGAATCACAGGCGCAATACATCTCGACACTTGTGAAATATTATGAGACAGGCGACTTGAATACTTTCAACCGCTACTGCATAGAATGGGTAGGAGAGCATGAATCCGACGTTGATTTCGTAAACGGGTTCATCGAAGTGTATGGCGACCCTCTAGGACTGAAAGGCTCGTGGGAGGGCATAGTGGAATACCAAGACCAGGAGGCGACACGGCGCACCAAGACTATAAGCGATGAGGCTCAGTGGTTTGAAGACCATTCGCCCGTAGACCTCCGCTTCAAGAAAGAGAAAGTGAAGGGAGTGACGGCACACGTGGTGAGGGCCGCAATGCTCGGCGGTGACGAATATCCGTCAACGGCAATCGGCATAAACCTTCCGAACGCCGACTGGATAAGGGCTGCACACGGCAGCAAGAGCGTCACGATAAGCAATCTTATCGACGCATACAATAAGGCTGCACACGGTAACGGATTCAAAGAAGAATTCATACAAGACAAGGAGATGGTGGAATTGATAGACAAATGGGGTGACCAATGCGACAATCTGCACACCGATCTGCACGAATGTCTGGGACACGGAAGCGGGAAACTGCTTGACGGAGTGTCGCCGGACGCACTCAAATCATATGGCAGCACGATAGAGGAGGCGAGGGCGGACCTTTTCGGTCTGTATTTCATAGCGGATCCAAAGCTGCTGCAGCTCGGACTCCTGGACAACAGCGAGGCATATCATGCAGCATATTATTCTTATATGCTCAACGGACTCATGACTCAGCTCGTGAGAATTGCGCCAGGCAACAAGATTGAGGAGGCACACATGCGCAACAGGGCTCTAATAGCCAGGTGGTGTTATGAGAAGGGAAAGAAGAACAGTGTGGCCGAGTTATATACCGACAACGGGAAGACTTACTTGCGCATAAACGACTACGAGGCTCTCCGCCGACTGTTTGCCCAACTCCTTGCTGAGATACAACGCGTGAAAAGCGAGGGAGACCTCGAGGCGGCAAGACTGCTCGTGGAGACTTATGGCGTGAATGTGGACGAGAAACTCCACAAAGAAGTACTCGACAGATATGCCAGGCTTGACCTTGCGCCATATAAGGGCTTTCTGAATCCGAAGCTCACGCCTGTTACGGACGACAGAGGGGATGTAAAGGATATTCTTGTTGACTATTCTGAGGACTACGACCAGCAGATGATGAGATACGGCAAGGAATATGGAGCTTTGTAGAATTATGAAACCATACAAGACATGGAACAGAAACAAGTACAGGATACCATAAAACTTATTAAACGAGGCTTCTCGCTGCAGATGAATGGTGTGGCGTCGGCATCGATGAGAGAGAAAGGCATCGGGGGATACCTGAATTGGGGAATCCAGCTGCCAGCGCTCCGCAACATAGCACAACAGTACGGCAAGGATTATGACCTGGCCGCTGCCCTGTGGAAAGAAAACGTCAGAGAGTGTAAGATCCTAGCCACGTTGATAATGCCAGCCGAAAGGATGAGTTCAGACCTCGTTGACCTTTGGATGGAGCAGACTACGACTCAAGAGATGGCAGAATACGCCACATTCAACCTGTTTCAATATACGGACAGCGCGTCGCTCCATGCCTTTGCGTGGATAGCTTCAGACAAGACTCTGGAGCAGATTTGCGGTTTCAACCTGCTCTCGTGTCTCTTCAGAAAAGGAGCAGAACCAGATGATAGAGACATCAATGAATTTTTAGACCAGGCAATAGCGGCCCTCGCCGACAATTCCATGGCTGTGAGACATGCCGCAAACAACAGTCTCGTGGCTTTTGCAGATATGGGGGAGTTGCAGGAAAAAATAGTAGAGGCGGCAATGAGAAAGTGCATGTAGAAGTGCACTTTTTTTCGTGTAGTACACGTAAATATAAAATAAAGTTGTATTTTTGTACGCAGAAACGGTTCATGCACGTTTTTTAAAAGTGCTGACCGTGGCAAAGAACAGGAAATAACAGAAGGCGAAGGTTGACCGTCGGCATGTCGTCCGTCAACGTCATGAAGTTTTGTTGTCACCAATTCATTAGATTTGTTTTGGTCCAAAGAATTCCGTTGACTTTCAATTTGCCAATTTTCAACTCTTCGGCTAATAAAAATAACATATAAAAATGGAAACAGGAAAAGTTGATGTCCTGCTCGGTTTGCAGTGGGGCGATGAGGGAAAAGGAAAAGTTGTAGACGTACTGACACCAAACTATGATGTCATTGCCAGATTCCAGGGCGGTCCAAACGCTGGACACACGCTGGAGTTCGAAGGAGAGAAATACGTACTGCGCAGTATCCCGTCAGGTATTTTCCAGGGTGGAAAGACAAACATCATCGGAAACGGAGTAGTTCTGGCTCCTGACCTCTTCATGGCAGAGGCCAAAGAACTGGAGAAAAGCGGACACCCGCTCACCAAGCGTCTGAAAATATCAAAGAAAGCCCATCTCATCATGCCTACACACCGACTGCTCGACGCCGCATACGAGGCAAGAAAGGGCAAGAACAAGGTCGGAACGACAGGAAAAGGCATCGGACCGACATATACAGACAAAATCTCACGTACAGGACTTCGTGTAGGAGATATCTTCGACAACTTCGAACAGAAATATCAGCAGCATAAAGCACGCCATGAAGAGATGCTCAAAGACCTCGGCTATACCGACTACGACATAACCGACGTGGAGAAGACATGGATGGAAGGTATAGAATACTTGCGCCAGTTTGAGATTGTTGACTCTGAGCATGTCATCAACAAAGTGCTGAGAGACGGCAAAACCGTGCTCTGCGAAGGCGCACAGGGCACTATGCTCGACGTTGACTTCGGTAGCTATCCGTTCGTAACATCTTCAAACACTATTTGTGCGGGGGCCTGCTCAGGACTCGGCATAGGCCCCAACAAGGTTGGAGAGGTTTACGGCATTATGAAGGCTTACTGTACACGTGTCGGAGCTGGTCCGTTCCCTACAGAGCTTTTCGACGAGACCGGAAGCAGACTGCGTGATCTCGGACACGAATATGGAGCCGTTACAGGAAGAGAGCGCCGCTGCGGATGGATCGACCTCGTTGCACTTCGCTACGCTATAATGATAAACGGAGTTACACAGCTCATCATGATGAAGAGCGATGTGCTCGACGGATTCGACACAATCAAGGCTTGCGTGGCCTACCGCAAGGATGGAGTCGAGACTCGTGATTTCCCATTCGATATCGAGCATGGCATAGAGCCTGTATATACAGAACTGCCAGGATGGAAAAAAGACATGACAAAGATAACGAGAGAAGACCAGTTCCCGAAAGAATTCAAAGACTACATCGAATTCCTCGAGACGGAACTCGAGACTCCTATAAAAATCGTGTCGGTCGGTCCGGATAGAGAACAGACAATCGTAAGAAATTAACATATAGACATAAATACAACAGATGAGCAAACCATCAATACCCAAAGGCACGCGCGACTTCACTCCAGCGGAGATGGCGAAACGAAACTATATTTTCGATACAATTCGCTCCGTTTACGCCCTCTACGGCTTCAAGCAGATAGAGACACCCGCTATGGAGACGTTGCAGACGTTGCTCGGAAAATATGGCGAGGAGGGTGACAAACTCCTCTTCCGTGTGCTCAACAGCGGAGACTATCTCACCAAGGTGAGCGACGAACAGCTGGCAGAACGAAATTCGCTTGCACTCTCTTCAAAAATCTGCGAGAAAGGATTGCGCTATGACCTCACCGTGCCGTTTGCACGCTTTGTCGTGATGCACAGAGATGAAATCCAGTTGCCTTTCAAGCGTTATCAGATTCAGACTGTGTGGAGAGCAGACCGTCCACAGAAAGGCCGTTACAGAGAGTTCTATCAATGTGATGCCGACATCGTGGGCAGCGATTCGCTGCTCAACGAGGTGGAGTTGGTGCAGATAATGGATACCGTATTCCAGCGTCTTGGAATAAGAGTACAGATAAAAATCAACAACCGAAAGTTGCTATCAGGAATTGCCGAGATTGTAGGAGAGGCTGAAAAGATAGTGGACATTACGGTGGCTATCGACAAGCTCGACAAAATCGGTCTCGACAAGGTGAACGAAGAATTGAGAACTGACGGAATAAGTGAAGAGGCGATAGCCAAGTTGCAGCCTGTCATAACTTTATCCGGAAGCAATGAAGAAAAACTCAAGGTCATGGAAGACTTCCTTGCTTCGTCTGAAGTGGGCATGAAGGGAATAGAGGAACTTCGTTTTATTCTGAATGCCGCATCACAGGTTGACCTGAAAAACGAACTTCAGCTCGACCTCACGTTGGCTCGTGGACTCAACTATTACACAGGGGCAATCTTTGAGGTCAAGGCGTTGGACACTCCAATGGGAAGCATCACAGGCGGAGGACGCTACGACAACCTCACAGGAATCTTCGGAATGCCAGGAATAAGTGGAGTGGGAATTTCATTCGGAGCCGACAGAATATATGATGTGCTTAACACTCTTGACCTCTATCCAAAGGAGATAACGACCGACACCCAACTGCTCTTCATAAATTTTGGAGAGAAAGAAACCTGCTATTGTCTTCCTGTCGTTGCCAAAGCCAGACAGAACGGAATACGCACGGAGATGTTCCCTGATGCAGCGAAGATGAAAAAGCAGATGGCATACGCCAATGCCAACGCCATACCATATGTGGCTCTCGCCGGCGACGACGAGATACAGAAAGGGGTGGTGACGCTCAAGAATATGGAAACAGGAGAGCAGGAACAAGTAACACCAGAACAACTGATAGAAATTGTGAAGGGATAATACGTATATCGAGTGCCGGCAGTAAGTAGTTTCTGTCGGCACTTTTTCGATTAAGCCCCCAGCGTAATTATAGTAGGCATATAGTGCCTGGAAATTTTGAAGACCATCATAATATGATTTATTGCGTAACGACCATTATAATATGATTTATTGCATAATCGCCACCATATATATTATGTATATTATGTAGTAGGATTTCTGAAAGCCTATCCGGCATCTGTCATCATGGCATTCCATCAGGATGCCAGTACTCCATTCACTATCCGTTACGAGGCAATTCACAATTTCAAATACCAAAACAAATACATTTATAACATAAAACAAATGAAAATTAAAAAATCGATTGCAGACCTGGCAACTCCATTGCACACGATTCTGACAATGGTCCTTGCAGTGCTTGCCATCTCGTCGTTCAGGGCAGACAAGACAAAGACAATCTTCATGATAGGAGACTCAACGATGGCTAACAAAGACATCAGCGGAGACAAGCAAGAGAGAGGGTGGGGAATGATGCTGCAGAACTATTTCGACGACGGCATCATCGTGGACAACCACGCCATGAACGGACGCTCATCGAAGAGCTTCATCAACGAAGGCAGATGGAAAGCTGTGCTCGACAGGATAATGCCCGGCGACTACCTCATAATACAGTTCGGCCACAACGACGAGAAAACTGACTCGGCTCGCCACACCACACCAGGAACCACCTTCGACGCCAACCTCAGACGCTTTGTAAGGGAAGCAAGAGAAAAGGGCGCCACGCCGATACTCATGAACAGCGTGGTGCGCCGCAACTTCAGCGACTCAAAGACGGCTGTTGCCGACGATGACCTGCGTGACAACTCCTCAAAACAACTCGCCGAGGGCGACACCCTGATAGACACCCACGGTGAATATCTCGTCTCGCCAAGGCGCGTGGCCAAGGAAATGGGTGTAGTCTTCGTTGACGCAAACAAGATTACACACGATTTGGAACAGTCGATGGGAAAAGAAGGTTCCAAGAAACTGCACATGATATTCAAGCCGGGAGAAACTCCATCGCTGCCAGACGGAAGGCAAGACAACACACACTATAACATCTTTGGCGCCAACAAGGTTGCAGGATTGCTCGCCGACGCCCTTTGCAGACAAGTGGCCGAGCTGGCAAAACATCACGTATACTATGACATTTATGTGTCGAAAAACGGCAGCGGACAATTTGACGACCTCGAGTCTGCGGTGGCAAGCGCTCCAAAAGGCAGGAAAGTCACAATCGCCGTGTCGGGAGGAGAATGGAAAAAGCCTGAGGCCATGAAGGGAAAGAAGGTGAAGTTCGTGTTGACACGAGGAGCAAAGTTCCTTTGATATTTATAAAGTAGAGTTTGCAAAATGGTCATAAACATAAGGAGTATTTTGATATAAATCATTTTTTGAAAAATTAAAACATGCACAAATGTTAAGATTTTGTCTGAAATGTTGCATTTTATTCCCTAATTTATTATTTTTGCAGAACAAAGGAAACATATTTCCAATAAAACTGAACCATAATTCTAAAGAACTAAGAAAAATAATTCAGAAAAACGGAGAATAATTCTAACTAAATACACGTAATTTTTATTAAACTATGAGCAAAAAAAGAGTTTATACCTTCGGCAATGGTAAGGCTGAAGGTAAGGCAGACATGAGAAACCTGCTCGGAGGTAAGGGTGCCAACTTGGCGGAAATGAACCTTATCGGCGTACCAGTACCTCCAGGATTCACTATCACTACAGACGTTTGTAATGAATACTTCGAGAAAGGAAAGGAAACCGTAGTAAGTCTCCTCAGAGATGAGGTAATCGCTTCGGTACACCATATAGAAGGACTGATGAACAGCAAGTTCGGCGACATTGAGAATCCATTGCTCGTCAGCGTGCGTTCAGGGGCAAGAGCTTCAATGCCAGGCATGATGGACACAATCCTCAACCTCGGTCTCAACGACGAAGTGGTGAGGGGATTGGCAAAGAAGACCGGCAACGAGCGTTTTGCATACGACAGCTACCGCCGCTTCGTGCAGATGTACGGAGACGTGGTGCTCGGAATGAAGCCAGTAAACAAGGAAGCCATCGATCCGTTTGAGGCCATCATAGAGAAAGTGAAGGCACAGCGCGGAATCTCTCTCGACAACGAAATGACAGTAGACGAGCTCAAGCAGCTCGTAGACCTCTTCAAGAAAGCCATTAAGGAGCAGACCGGCAAGGACTTCCCTACAGATCCTATGGACCAGCTCTGGGGCGCCATCTGCGCCGTGTTCGACAGTTGGATGAACGAGCGTGCCATCCTCTACAGAAAGATGGAAGGAATCCCGGCAGAGTGGGGAACAGCCGTTTCTGTAATGGCTATGGTATTCGGAAACATGGGCAACACATCGGCAACGGGTGTTTGCTTCAGCCGCGACGCCGCGACTGGTGAGAACGTGTTCAACGGTGAGTACCTCGTAAACGCACAGGGCGAAGACGTGGTAGCAGGTATCCGCACACCACAGCAGATCACAAAGCTCGGCTCACAGCGTTGGGCTGAGCAGCAGCAGATACCAGAAGAGGAGCGTGCAACCAAGTATCCTTCAATGGAAGAGGCCATGCCGGAAATCTTCGCTCAGCTGGACGCTCTGCAGCACAAGCTAGAGAAGCACTATCACGATATGCAGGATATGGAGTTCACCGTACAGGAGGGCAAACTGTGGTTCCTGCAGACACGTAACGGAAAGCGCACAGGTACCGCAATGGTAAAGATAGCCATGGACCTGCTCCACGAGGGCGAGATCGACGAGAAGACAGCACTCAAGCGTTGTGAGCCAAACAAACTTGACGAGCTCCTACACCCCGTATTCGACAAAGACGCTCAGAAGAAAGCCAAGGTCCTCACACGCGGTCTTCCTGCATCTCCAGGTGCAGCATGCGGACAGATCGTATTCTTTGCCGACGACGCAGAAAAATGGCATGAGGCTGGTCGACGCGTCATAATGGTGCGCATCGAGACAAGTCCGGAAGACCTTGCAGGTATGGCTGCCGCAGAGGGTATTGTAACCGCACGTGGCGGTATGACATCACACGCAGCCGTTGTGGCCCGAGGTATGGGTAAATGCTGTGTTTCAGGTGCCGGTGCGTTGAATGTTGACTATAAGGCAAGAACTGTAGAAATCGACGGTGTCACACTCAAGGAGGGCGACTACATCTCGCTCAACGGTTCTACAGGTGAAATATATTTCGGTGAGGTGAAGACAAAGCCAGCAGAGGTGACAGGTGATTTCGCCGACCTCATGAAGCTTTGCGACAAATATACGAGACTCGTGGTTCGTACCAATGCAGACACACCACACGACGCCCAGGTTGCACGCAACTTCGGAGCCGTAGGTATCGGACTATGCCGTACAGAACACATGTTCTTCGACAACGAGAAGATCAAGGCAATGCGTGAAATGATTCTCTCCGACACAGTAGAAGGACGCAAGAAGGCGCTCGAGAAGCTGCTGCCTTATCAGACTAAGGACTTCTACGGAATCCTCAAGGCCATGGACGGATGCCCTGTAAACATCCGCTTGCTCGACCCACCATTGCATGAGTTCGTGCCACACGATCTCGCAGGTCAGCAGACTATGGCAGAGGAGATGGGTCTTACCGTAGCAGAGATTCAGAAGCGCGTTGACAGCCTGAGCGAGCACAACCCTATGCTCGGACACCGCGGCTGCCGTCTCGGAAACACATATCCAGAGATCACAGAGATGCAGACAAAAGCAATCCTCGGTGCTGCCGTGCAGCTGAAGAAGGAAGGCTTCAATCCGGAGCCGGAAATCATGGTGCCGCTCATTGGTATCGTCAACGAGTTCGACATGCAGGAGCAAGTTATCCGCTCTACAGCCAATAAGATTTTCGAGGAGGCTGGTGTTGAAGTTGAATTCAAGGTCGGCACGATGATCGAAATTCCTCGTGCAGCCCTTACGGCTGGTTACATCGCAAAGAAGGCTGAATACTTTAGCTTCGGTACAAACGACCTCACTCAGATGACTTTCGGCTACAGCCGCGACGACATCGCAAGCTTCCTGCCAGTATATCTGGACAAGAAGATTCTGAACGTAGACCCATTCCAGGTGCTCGACCAGACAGGTGTCGGTCAGTTGATAGAGATGGCAGTCGACAATGGCCGTAAGACCCGTCCAAACCTTACATGCGGTATCTGCGGTGAGCATGGTGGTGAGCCTTCATCAGTCAAGTTCTGCCATAGAGTAGGTCTCAACTACGTAAGCTGCTCTCCATTCCGCGTGCCAATCGCACGTCTCGCAGCCGCGCAGGCTGCTGTAGAGGAATAACCTGAAAGATGCTGATAATTAGTGAGATACGAGGCAAGGACTTGGAAAACAGGTTCTTGCCTCGGTTCTTTTTGCTCATATTCTGCACGTTATGCGTGCAGAACGTGTTGGGTAAGTACCCCAATTTGTTGACCAGTTTTTCTGGCCATGTTGACCAAGCAAAAAAGTGGTTTCGCCACAAACGACGGAAAATGCCCCCTTTGTTTGCGATATGTTGACCGGATTTTCAGGTAATGTTGACCAGATTTAATTCTGATTCTGCATAAATAAATGAATTGAAAATATGCTCACCTACGCAACTATCGAGACATGGATGCCCGGAACAGGAATCTGCACAGGTGTTCCTTGCGATTATTTCGTTCTCAATGGTGTCGGCGAGGTGAAGCAACTGCTGCCCTACCTCAAAGAATATGACTCCATCCATTGCTATCTTGACAATGACGATGCAGGCAGGGCGACCACCAAGACCATTATGAAGGCTTATCCCGACATGGCTATTGACGACTCAGGCCGATACAAGGGATATAACGACCTTAATGATTTCCTTGCTGGAACGAGATAAGAGTTTTTTCATACGATCATTAGACTATATTTCTTCAGAGGAAGTTTCTCAGAGATTGAGCGACTTCCTTTTTTTGTGCCCTAAATAACTTTAATAGTATGATAATTGCGGAATTTCCATACTATAAAACTAAACAACTTTAATATTGGCCTCCCCAAAGCGCGATTTTTTCTCTATTCACTAAAAACACTGTTACTTTGCAGTCGCAATCTGACTTGCAAGACTTAATCCGTCGTGGCTTGTCAGTATGAAAATTGAAGTTAAAAACAAAAATCATACATATAATATGACACCATTCGCAATATTCGCTTTCGTACTCACCTTCGGGTACTTCATCTATTTCGCCGTGATGATTACCCTTGACCTTCATGCCAAGCCAGCTGACGGTCAAAAAAATGAAGAGGAAGACATTGACGTGGAAGGAATGAAGGACGAAGGAGTTGAAGATCCCAAAGTCATCAGCGAGGCTTCCGACCTTGAAGGTGGCAGAGTAACCTATACGGACACCACCACTGATGATGGACTTCGGGTAATCAGTCCTACCGGCACAATCGTCCAGTCACCAGAAGAGGAAGAACCCGTCGTTGATCCCGACCCAGCTCCAGAGGAAAAGGAGAAGACGACGAGTGAAGAACTCAATGAGGAGAACGAATGCGGCATGGAAGACATCGAGCCGGAGGCACAGCACTCTATGTATGCCGACGAATTCTATGCCATGCTCAACGAGAATCACAAGAATACAAGAAACATCAAAAAGGAGAATGTCCGTGACCATCTGTAAAAACAATCATTTGCTTGGTGTCGTGTTGACAGGCATCATGCTTTCCTTGCCAATGTCATCTTCAGCCAAATGTGGCGGAGTCGATTACAGCTGGGGAGCAGATGCGCTGTCGAACGC
Organism: Prevotella pectinovora; assembly: GCF_000834015.1. GTDB lineage: Bacteria > Bacteroidota > Bacteroidia > Bacteroidales > Bacteroidaceae > Prevotella > Prevotella pectinovora. Next base: position 20,509 of record NZ_JXQI01000029.1, read on the forward strand.
CCACGACTATACCGTCACCATGATGCTCTATGTAGTCTATCTGTCCTACGCGATTGCAGGATTGGTAGCCGTCATCGGAGTCTTGCAAATCTACATCAAGATGCAGACTGGTGAAGGTGACATCACAAAGTCAATCATGATGCTCCTTGGAGCGTGCCTGTTCATGATTGGAGCTTATGTGTTGTTCCCGGCATTCTTCGGTTACAGTATCATATAGAAACAAGATAGTAAAAAACTCTCGACTGGCCAGAAGAGAAATATATCGTGTGTAAAATGGTGAAAAGTTTATCAGTAAAACAATCAAACTTCAGGAAACGAAATGAAGAAAATCAAAATGTTCGCAAAGAACGTCTTCAAGCCCAACCGCATGAAGATGGCAGCCCTGATGCTCCTTTGCGGCACAGTAGCAACCTTTGCCCAGAACTCAGCGGGTGACTACACTGCTGGAACTAACGCTCTCTCCACAGTTACGGAGGAGATTGCCAAGTACATCCCCTACGTAGTCAAGCTGTGTTACGCAATCGCTGGTGTTGTTGCCGTTGTCGGTGCCATCTCGGTGTACATCGCTATGAGTGCGTCCGTAATGGTTGCATGATAAATACCTCTTTAGCAAGAGGATAGGTCAGGGTTCAAATGACCTACTTCCACCCAAATAAGCCCGAGGGGAAACCTAAAGGTGAAAATAGCACTTTGGGAAAGCAATAAGTCAGTCAAAAGCCAGACTGCGACTGAATTGCGAGGGAGAAAGACAGATATGAGGATAAAGTCCATACTGATTGAACGATAGCCCAGCGGCAAAAGATGTAGCTGCGACGGAAGGCTTTTACAAACGTCGCATTGTGGCACTTAAACAACGTCATTGGTGTTATAGCAAAGAACCAGCCACAACGCAACCGCAGTAAGCGGAGAAAAGGGCGGAAGTCGTATCCGACAATCTGTCGTGCTAATGGTTATCATGCAGCTAAACGGAGATTACCTAAGTTGGAAAGCCATGAAAGTGGCTATGAGCTTTGGCTCTGAATATCCAATATGGTAACGGAGTTCCCATAGTAGTCCGAGCAAGGTAATGCCTTGTACATGGCGAAGGGGAACAGTTAGTAATGTTTTAATACAAATTTTGAAAACGTGTAAGACGTATGGAAAAATCAGAAAGAGTATTAAAAGCTCTTAGTGACCACAGTCAAAGTTCGGATTATAAGTACGAACGACTGTATCGGTATCTGTTCAGTGAAGAGATGTTCGCTGTAGCCTACCAACGTATCTATGCGAAGCAAGGCAACATGACACCCGGAACTGACGGCAAGACCATTGATGGGATGAGTCTTGGAAGGATTGAAAGATTGATTGTGTCCTTAAAGGACGAAAGTTACCAACCCCACCCTGCACACAGAGTGTACATACCGAAAAAGAACGGCAAGAAACGTCCGCTCGGTATTCCCTCATTCGAGGACAAATTGGTGCAGGAGGTAGTTAGACTGCTGCTTGAAGCCATTTATGAAGGTCATTTTGAAGGCACCTCACATGGTTTCCGACCGCATCGAAGCTGCCACACGGCATTGGGTATGATACAGAAGTCTTTTGCGGGAGCAAAGTGGTTTATCGAGGGAGACATCAAAGGCTTCTTTGACAACATAGACCACAACGTACTAATTAGCATTCTTCGTGAACGCATATCAGATGAACGCTTCCTCAGACTTATCCGTAAATTCCTCAATGCAGGGTATGTAGAGGATTGGAAGTACAACAAGACGTACTCAGGAACTCCGCAAGGTGGAATAATCAGCCCCATACTGGCTAACATCTACCTTGACAAGTTTGACAAGTACATCAAGGAGTACGCAGCCAAATTCCGCAAAGGTGACAGACGCAGCATCAATCCCGAATACTGGCGTTTGAACAATAAGAAGAACAGGCTGAAACAGAAGTTGCAGAAAACATCCGATGAGCAGATGCGGAAAAGCTATCTGTATGAAATTGCCCAACTGAGCAAACAGATGCTGTCCACTCCTCACAAGGATGCAATGGATGCGGACTTTAGAAGATTGCAGTATGTAAGGTACGCGGACGATTTCCTTATATCGGTTATCGGAAGCAAGGCTGAATGCGAGACCATCAAAGCGGACATCACCCAATTCATGAGAGAACAACTCAAACTTGAATTGTCCGATGAGAAAACTTTGATAACACACGCACAGGACAAGGCGAAATTCCTTGGATATGAAATCTTCATCAGAAAGTCAGACGCAGTGAAAAGGAATAAGGACGGAGTTCTCAAAAGAGACTTCAACGGCGCAGTGGTGTTAACCCTTAACTCGGCTGTGATACAAAAGAAGCTCACTGAGTACAACGCATTGGAGGTCAGAAACATTGACGGCAAAGACATTTGGTGGTCAAAGCCTCGCAGATATATGACTCCAATGAAGCCCGAAGATATTCTTGCCCAATACAATGCGGAAATCAGAGGACTTTACAACTACTATTCACTTGCAGCAAACGTGTCCAAAGAATGTGCATCTTTCGCCTTCATTATGAAGATGAGTATGTTAAAGACACTTGGCTGGAAACTGAACACTTCCGCAAGGAAAGTTCGCCAGAAGTATCAGAAGGACAAGGACTTTGTCATTCCGTACAACGATGCCAAGGGAAAGCAGAAATACAGAGTCTTCTACAATGAGGGTTTCAAAAAGAGAAATGCGCAGTTCGATGTTGACTATGACAAACTGCCACAGACCACGTACGTGCCATATCCGAGCCTCGTAGAAAGGTTGAAGGATGGCAGATGTGAACTATGTGGTAAAGAAGGAAAAGTAGTCATGCATCATGTGAGGACACTCACCAAGCTGAAAGGCAATAATGAGTGGGAGAAACTGATGCTCAAAAGACATCGCAAGACACTTGTTGTCTGTGAGGACTGCAACTCTATGATTCAGAACTATGGTAAAGAGTAATGTTACTAATGGAAAGCCGTATACATGGAGACATGTAAGTACGGTTTGGGGGCGAGTACTCGGAAACCGCCCACCGCAAGGTGGGTATGGCGCTGGGTGCTTAGCCCACACAACGAGGAGCAGGATGTCAAGAATATCTTAGTCCTCCAAAATTGGTTGGAAAGGATAAGAAAGGAAGTGACAAATAAAGTGCTTAGTATCAAGCGAATAAGCGATTTTTTGATTTTTCCGATTCTTGCTCAACCGACTCTTAAAAAGATATAATAAAATGATTTTTGTTTCTGATTTGTTTCTCATATATGGCTTGATTTTCATATCTTTGCACATGCTTTCAAAGGCATAATCACGATGCAGAAACGATATATCAGCATCCGAAAAGCCCAACCCTCGCAGACCCTCTGCAAAATTCATTTTCCCTTCTTTCGGGAGTAAATTACCAAAATAAAATATAAACAAGCATGGCAAGACCAAAGAAACAAGTCAAACTGAAGGAGCCGATTAAGATTCGTCTCAAACCTCTCGCAGATGGCAACAAGAGTATCTATCTTGACATCTACTGGAAGGGAGTCAGAAAGTATGAGTATCTGAAACTCTATATCATTCCTGAGGTCAATCCACTCTGCAAGGAGCAGAACAAGGAAACGATGGCACTCGCAGAACGTATCAAGGCAGAGCGCATCAAGGCTCTCCATGGTCACGGAGTGCAAGACTGGGAAACCGTCAAGCAGGGTTCACAACTCTTGACAGGATGGATCAAGAAGTATTGTGAAGGTGGAGTCAGCACCAAGAAGTCAACCCTCCATTGTCGTGTTGAAATGCTTCACACCGTGGAGAAATATCTTGAAGAGTCCAATCAGACCTTCATCACCCTTGAAGAGGTCAATGCTGATTTCTGCCGTGGGTATGTGAAGTTCCTTCGCACCTTCCCAAACTCACACTGCAAGTACATTGAGCCAAGACCTATCAGCCAGAACACGGCAAGCCGTTACCTCGGCATGTTCTCGACTACTCTCAACAATGCTGTCCGTCAAGGTATTATCCGAAACAATCCAATGAAGGAACTGGATGCCAAGGAGCGCATTCAGCCAAAGGATGGCAAGAAGGAATACCTTACCATTGAGGAACTTAAAGCCCTCATGGCAACCGACAGTTACCGCCCAGAGGTCAAGCAAGCCTTCATCTTTGCTTGTTTCACTGGATTGCGACTCAGTGATATGTACAAACTTGCACCGATTCACATTTTCAAGACTCCTGACGGCAAGGGCGAGTATATTGACATGGAAATGCAGAAGACGGAGAAGCCTGTCATCATCCCACTCTCTGAAGAGGCAAAGCGTTGGTTACCAAAACCAAAGGGAATAACAACTCCCTTCTTTGATATACCAACTACTCAGACCGTCATAGGCAGAGCCCTTCGCAAATGGGCAGAGGCAGCAGGTGTAGAGAAGCACATCAGTTTCCACTGTTCACGTCACACCTTCGGCACAATGATGCTGACACTTGGCGCAGACCTGTTCACCACAAGCAAGTTGATGGGTCACACCAACATTCAGACCACTGAAATCTATGCGAAAATCGTAGATAAGAAGAAGGAGGAAGCCATCAACCTCATTGATGGAATGTTCAAGTAAAGGATGTACTTTGAAAGTACCCCCCCTTCAAAGAGTTAAGGGAGGTGACTTGAAATCACCCCCTTTGATAAACCAGGGTGGTGTTTCACCCCAGTGGTATAACCAATTATAACAATCATTGATATGACCATCACACTTCGACAAAAAGACCTTGAAAACGACAACAAGAGCCTGTATCTTGACATCTATGAGAATGGCAAGCGCAAGTTTGAGTTCCTTTCCCTCTACCTAATCCCTGAGATTAACCAAGAGACAAAGGAACGCAACGAGGCTACCTTGAAACGTGCGCAGGAGATTCGTGCCGAGCGCGTCCTTCATCCCGAGACCATTCCCGAGAAAGGTCACTTGATGGTTGTACCCGACATTCCCAACGATGACTCACCCGAAGTCATTGACTGGATCCAGACTTACATGGAGTGGATGGACGGCAATCCCGAATATTCCAAGAGGACTGTCGAGCAGACTCAATACCTTCAAGAACGCATGAAGGAGTTTCTGAAAGCCAAACGCAGACCGCACATCACTCTGATGAAGTTCGATAAGACATGGTTCAAGGCATTCTTTCTTTGGCTGAAGAATGACTATGTACCTCAGAAGTATGTGAGAGTCAAGGCAAAGCCGTTGAGTAATGCCAGTTTGCGGAACATGCAGCAACGCATTGTCGCAGTATTCAACAAGGCAGTCAAGACTGGCAAGTTGAAGGCAAACCCCTTCTATCAGTTGGAGAAGGAAGACACAATCTCCAAGCCAAAGTCTGGTCACAAGCTGTACCTTACACCCGATGAACTCAAACTCTTCATGGCATCCGAAGAGACTAACGGAGTCAGGGAAACCCAGTTGGCATTTGGCTTCGCTTGCCTTACAGGACTACGCATCAGCGACATAAGGGCTTTGCGATGGTCAAACATCATGAGGAACGAGGTAACGAACACACTTGTAATCGTCCAGAAGAAGACCAAGGAACTCAATGCCGTCCCAATCTGCTCAACCGCAGAAGCATGGATGCCACCCAAGAAGGATGACAAGGTTTTCCACCTTCCTGCCCATGCCAATGTGGATGCAGCTCTCAAACGAATAGCCAAGAAGGTAGGTATCACGAAGACAATCTCCTTCCATACCTCCCGACATACCTTTGGCACATTGATCCAAGCGGCTACTGGTGACATCGAGACCACCAAGAAACTCATGGGTCACAAGTCGCTCAAATCAACCGCAGTCTATGCAGACGTGCTGACTGAGGAAAAGGTCAAGGCTATCTCCAATACCAAGACGGTATTCAGGAGTCGCAAGCCACACACCGAGAACAAGAAGATTCCACGAACCAAGCGAACGGCAGCGACCAACACGCACCCTCGCAAGGTCATAGATATACAGGATAACGAATAACGGCTAACGAGCCGATTCAGGATAACAACCAGTTTCATTTCATCAAAAGCAGTGCCCTGATTCAAGGTAGTGGTTTCCGCTACCCTTAGGGGCTTGCTATCTCAAAACCAAGCATTCAGGATAACGTAAACAACTAAATATCAAGATTATGAATAAGACTATTGACAACGAGACTCTTCTTTTGAAGGTAGAGTCATTTGAGCATCGCATCGAGGTTCTGGAGAACACTCTCAGCGCAGCCAAGGAGGTATTGACACTTGAAGAAGCAGCCCTTTTCATGGGTATATCAAAGAGCAGTCTCTACAAGATGACCCATCGTCATGAGCTTCCTTTCTTCCGTCCAAACGGCAAACTCATCTACTTTGAGAAGGCTGAACTTCTGAAGTGGATGCGTCAGAACCGCAGCATGTCTGAGGCTGAGACCAAGGAGGCAGCAGCCCAGAAGCTGAATGAACTTGCCAACCACTAATCAATGAGTATTATGAATCAGGATTTCAATCAACAGCAGTACAACGACAAACTGGCTCAGGTAGCCAGCCTTGCCGTTACCTATGCCAAGGATGGCACAGGCTATCACAGTATGAAGGATGCCTTCAATGAACTGTGCGAGATTTCACATGCCAACAAGGGCATTGACCAAGAAAACACTATCGGCAGACGAACCCTGCTTGTGCAGAGTGTCTGCATCAAGGCTATCCATGCGCTCACTCCATACCAGAACGAGCGACTTGAACAGCAGCTGAAGGACATTGCTTCGGACTATCCCGAGCATCGTCACCTGCATTTCCGCAGATAGTTTCTTCTTTCCCTTTTGTCATATCATAGACATATCAATGAGAGTTACCGCTTACATACGTCAGAAAGATACATCGAAGAACGACCTTGACAGCCGTGCTTCGGTGTACTTCCGTGTCCGTGACAAAGGGCTTGATGTCAAGTGCGCAAGCGAACTTCAGATCAATCCCAATCACTGGAGCCAAGAACGACAGGGCTACAAGAGCCGTGTCAATCTTGTGGATGACGATACCAGAAACCTCTTTGACTCACAGGTCAAGGAGATTACAGGTATCATAACCAGGGAATACTATATCGGAGCAAACTCCGACTGGCTAAGACGACTGATATTTGCCTATCACCACCCCAATGCCTATTGCATGGGCAGTGGCATGGCGGTAAGCAAATCCTTTGTCATCTGGGCAGAGAGGTACCTTCAGAACAAGCATTTCGGCAAGCATCAGGAGTGCAACACCCGATGCCTGATTGACAAGGTTACTCGTTTTGAGGATGAACACAAACACCCGATGAACATTGACAGCATGACTGCCGATGATCTTCGTGTGTTTGCGGATTTCCTGTCTTCTGACTATGACATATCTATGAATACCATCGTCACTAACATGACCTTGATGCGTACCGTCTGCAACTGGGTACGAAAGCAGGGAGTCACAAACAATGACCCCTTCTTTGGCTATGACATGCCCAAGGCACTCTATGGCACTCCATATTTCCTGACCATTCAGGAGCGTGACCAAGTTCTGGATGCAGACCTAACGGATGATGCAGAACTTGCTGAGTATCGTGATATGTTCGTGTTTCAGTGTATGGTCGGATGCCGTCATAGTGATCTTGTGACCTTCACCCCCAAGAACATTATTGACGGTGTTCTGGAATATATCCCCATCAAGACCAAGGGCAAGTTAGGTGACGTTGTAAGGGTTCCTCTTATCCCCAAGGCTATGGCTATCCTTGATGGCCATGACCATGGTGATGATGAACCAATCTTCCCCAAGCATTATAACTTCAAGTTCAACGATGCTATCCGTAGAATCTTGAAGCGTGCCAAGGTAAATCGTGTTGTCACTGTGATTAACCCTAAGACACGGCTTGAAGAGAAGAAGCCAATCTCAGATGTGGCTACCTCTCATCTTGCACGAAGGACTTTTATCGGTAATCTTTACCGCATGGTCAAAGACCCTGATTTGGTTGCTTCTATGTCTGGTCATGCCAAAGGCAGCGTTGCTTTTGCCCGATACCGAGTCATTGATGATGACATGAAGAAATCCCTGGTTGAACTTATCCAGTGATTCTCTTCTTTTTGATGGCATATTCCTTTTCCCTTTATTCGGTTACATTTCAATAATATCATAGACTATGGACGATAAAAAATTACATCGTTGCTTCACTTTCTCTGAAGAGCAGTTGAAGCATCTTCGAAGCAAGAAGTACAAGATTGACCGTATGGAATGCTTCATGTCGCTTGTGGATCTTGCCGAGCCAGTTCCAAAACTTGTGCAAATCAGCAAGACCAAGCAAGTAGAAATCTTGGCAGGTCAAGTTATGGTTGACAATACCCAACTTGCCAAACTCTGGGACAAAGACCGCAAGACGGTTCCAAAGCTGTTGGATGCTATGGAGGCTGTGGGCATTTTCTCTTCTCAGGAAGTGGAAGATAACCGCATCTACACCCTTCATTGTCTCTCAGGCTGGTATGTTGATGCCAAGTTCGTGTCGAATGCCTTTGCCTTAAAGCGCAATAACGACAGTACGGCAATCATCCATGCGGAAGTTCCTGCCTCCAAGGTCATCATCACTGAGGATCCTGATGACAAGAAGAAGGACAAGGAAGGTTCTGCTTCTGCCGATGACAAATCCAATGACTCTGCCGAGGGCAACAATCCTCAGACAACTGGCAATGTGTCGCACCAATCACCACAATCTAATGATAGTGGCAATGTGGGTAAGTCTGGAGCAGATGGCAACAAGTCACCATCACCTCCTGAAAACAATTCCCCGCAGTCTGCTGACAGCCCTTCTCCCCAAGGTGAAGCCGATGGCAAGCAGAATGAAGGGAAGCAGCATGAGCAGATACCTTCTCAGCAAGGAGGACAGCAGCCACAACAGCCTAACGGCAATCAAAGACCGCCTTTCAACGGCTATCAGAAGCCTAACGGCTACTACAACCAGAACGGCAACAAATAGCCGTCTGAGGACTCAGGAATGCGACCTGCACCGCCAAACCATCCCAAAGGACGTTTACCGATACAGGACAACACGGCAAGCCGAAACGACTTTCTAAGCCCTGACGGGAACTTAGCAGGTAAAAGGACCGATTTTTAAGAGGTACTTTTCGAGAAATCCTTTTGTACTACATTATTTGTGACCAAATTTATGCAGTCCTAAAAGTTTCTCGGGCTACTCGCAGGCTCGCAGACCTATGTCCTTCTTTTTTACTGATTTATATTCATCCCTTTAATCATATTCAAAGATATGGCTAAGAAAAAGAAGATTATCAAGAAGACACCCACAAGGGTGCATTCCTTCCGCTGTACCGATAAGGACTGGAAGGAACTGAAAAAACTCGCTAAGGAATGTGGTATGAGCATAGGCAAGTATCTCGTTGAGACTGGCAAGAAGCATCACCCACGTCAGCGACTCACTCCAGAGGAAAGCAAAGCCCTGAACTCTCTGACTGAGGCACGTACCGACTTGATAAAAGTCCGCAGTAAGTTGCACGATGCTTCACCCGAGGAAAAGCAGAAGATGTTCAGATCTCCAAAGTTCATGAAGTGGTGGATTGAAGCCGTTGAACGACTCATCAAACACTGGTATAGCATTGAAGACAACCTTACTTCTCCTGTACTGACCAAAGTTCAAGAAGACGAATGATTATACTCGCAAGACCAGTAGCCTATGGCGGCAATGCCGCAAGGTACGCAATGGAGAAGGAGGATGCAACCGTGGTCAAGGTGAACCACATGCCTGACTATCTCGATGCCACCGAAATCTGGTATCGGATGAAGCATCACTGCCAGTTGCATCAACAGGACAGGACTGTTGGGCGAAAGTTGGAACGCTTCATGACCACGTTTGTACTCTCCCCATCCAAGGAAGAGTCAGAGAACTATACCTTGGATGACTGGGCAAACCTCGCTGATGAAGGATTGGAAGCTTTGGATTCAGTCGGACTTTTACCCAAAGGCTTTAAGGAGAAGGTCAAGACCAATTTCCGCAATTCTATGAGTGTTGCTGCCTTGCATCGGGATTCCAAGTCTGGAACCCTTCACCTGCATCTTGACTGTTGCCGTGTGGATAATGACGGCAAGACCAACGATGTTCACGATGTTCACATCAGAGCAATAAGGGCTGCGGAAATTATCAACGCAAGGCATGGTTGGGAGCAACCTCAGGAGGTTCGTGAAATGCGCCAACAAGATATAGCGGAGTTTTGCGAATATACCCTTCAGAAGATGGATAGTTTCGACATTGACCGTTACTTTGATATGCTTCGCATGAGAGGCTATGAGGTCAATCCAAGGTATGACACTACTAACTGCAAACTTGTGGGCTACACCATCGGCAAGAATGCCTCAGTGTTCAAGGCTTCTGCCATCGGTCGAAAGTTCATGGTATCACAGCTTGAAGCCACATGGAAGAAGATGCATCCTAAGCCTACTCAGGTCAAGATGCGACCTGCTTCACCTTCCGTTTCACCGGCTCGCCCTGCTCGCCATGTTGCTCAGACAACGAAACCTACCCAGTCCAATTCTAAGCCATTGCCAGTTGCTACCAAGACTGCCTTCAATGTCAATGTTAGCGGTGAAATGAAGAGAATCTATATTCCGAACACGGTCAAGGACATCTTCCTCAATGAGGTTCAGGTTCCTGATTCTGATATGACTGCATCAAGAGAGGACATTTCTCATGTAGGTATGCTTCTCTTCCTTGATATGATTGATGCAGCAACAACCGTGTCCGAATCTTGTGGCGGTGGTGGTTCTGCTCCTTCCTCTGGTTGGGGTAAGGATGATGACGAAGACGAGCGTGAGCGGGCTCGCCGTTGCCTCCAGATGGCTCATGCCATGTGCAAGCCACCGCAGAAAAGACGTTCATTCCACCGTTAGACAAATCCTACATATCAATGAGAAGAACAAAACATGTAGAAGAACTCATCGAAGATGACGAGCAGAAGCCTGACTTCGATGACATGATGAACGAAGTCCAGGAAGAGATTGAAGAGCATGATGCCGAGGATGCTGTTGTCAGTCGTGCGCCTGAACTCAGGCAGTTGAGTGAGAACATTGACAAAGCGACCAACACTTGGATCAATGCAACTCTTCAACTGGAGTCTGCCATCCGTAAGTACAATTCAGCTCAGACTGCTCTTGGCAATGCCGTTGACACTATCAGTGGTAAGGTTGACACCATCAATACCCACATTGACAATGTTCTGAAGGATGCCCCAACCAAGTTGAAGGTTTCAGTCAGAGTCGATGATGTTGACTGGAAGAAGATTCAGGACATGTTCGACAAACAACATGAATGGATGACCACTCAGATGCAGAAGCATATCCGTGAGGTCAATCAAATGTTTTATGAAGAACGTAGAAGGGTTCAGGAAAGGTACAAGGAGTACGACGGAACCTACCTCGGACACTATGTGCAGTATTTCTTCTGGTTCTTCTTTGTCCTTGGACTCGTTATTTTCGGCTTGGCTATCTTCCTGATGCTCGACAGTCACTACCACTGGACGAAGTAATCTAATGTTTATACCCTCCAAAATCCCTACGAAACTTGGCATAGTCTAAGTTTGTAGGGATATTTTTTTTCTTGAAAACGTCATTTTCTTGAAAATGTGCACTATTGCCCGTTGTGGGAGCCAGATAGCATGAGTAACTTTGCACCGTCAAAATAAACGAGTGTAAACCTAATTGTTATAAAGTAAGCATTCCGTAAACCACGTATAGATGGTTATGGAATACTTTTTATATAGTCCGCTAAATGGGAATTTACAATTCTGATATACTTCAGATGTAGGTTGCCGTTTCTAAAGCAATATAAAGTTTGTTTAAACTATGGTTGGCATTGTTCAAGCCTTTGGCTTCATATCCATTTGTATCCAAAATGTCACCTGTTTCAAAAAAAGCATACAACTTCAAATTGTAGAAGTCGCACACAGATTGAACTCCAGCCAATTCCATTTCTACAGCGATGCACCCTTCTTCTTTACGTTTGCGTACAAGTCCTTTTGTTTCTCTGATCATCGAATCTGTCGTCCATATTTTACCTGTAATATATGGTACAGATAATTTGTCGAAAATTATGGAAAGTTCCTTGCTTGCGGCTATATCAATATAGTCGGATGGTGCTGCAAAATAATATGAACACCCGTCCCCTCTGTAACTTTGTGTCGGTATGATAAATCTACCTTGTGTGGTTGTACGGTCAAGACTGCCACAGGAACCGAACATAATGAACTTTGATGCTCCAGTTAGCCAGCTTGCAAGATGACATTGAGAGGATGCTACTGCTGAACCTATTCCTGACAGGTAGAAAGTTATCGTAACTCCTTTATAAGTTGTTTTATAGATATGCGTATCGCCATTGCAAGCCGGCATAGTTGCAATAATTTCAGATTCGTAGGAATCAAGTAAATGCCGATGAATCTCCTTCGAGAATATTATCAGGCATATATCTGCAAAATCTCCACGTCTGCCGTAGAAATCAAACAGATTGATCATTGGTTCAGTTTCAATATCATAACTATCAGTAATCATAGCATATTGAATCAGATGTGAGTTTTATATTGCTCCGGTATCTCAAGATTGAAAGTTCTGCATAATAACAGGACGTCGTGGACATCATTTTCATCGTATTCATATCCAAGATGGAACTGTACCTGTGCCTCCGGGTTTATGCATGTTACCTCAATATTCCCGATATTTCCTTTACCTGAGAAAGTTTCGCTTGGGAAAGTGTATCCGTCATATAGAATTCCATCTTCGACATATTCGAAACAATGCAGATCGATTATTCTTCCGTTGTCATCTTTCCAGACAGTATGGCTATCGGTCGTATAGTCCATTACAACTTCTCTGTATCCCTTCCAGGTAATCACGGATATGGCCTTACCATAGTCTTTCTTCTCTACGAACAGATCGATGTCGTTATGTATTCTTGTTTCTCTGCCTATAAGTGCATCGACACCCCAACCGCCGTCCAGAAACACCTTTACAGATGCTTCAGACAGCATTTCAAGAATCTCACATGTATCAAAATAAGTGACCATAAAATTGCAATTAAAACCTTAATTCCGCAACACTATAATTTAACTTTATTTATAAGTTCCTGAGCAACAAAAAGTTGCCCAGGATTTTGCCATGTCAGAATTTTCACTTATCTTAGTGTTGCAAAAAGAAAACAAGCAA
>NZ_JXQI01000003.1 GCF_000834015.1 Prevotella pectinovora
AATGTTATATATATAGGTATGGCGCAGAAGCCATACCTATATACTCTTCGAGAATTAGTATATATTCTTATCAACAGTGTCGGCAGACTTAAAAACAGGAATTCCTGAAAATCCTGCCACGCCGCCTTAGATTGTCTAAGATTTTCATGTCTTTTTCGTTCATAATAGCCTCCATTTTAGATAAGCGATTTCATTTCCTGAATAATTTTCCATAATGTCCATGATAGTCACAAATATCTTCTATAGTAATGGTTGAAGCTGCAATATCCAGTCGCATAATACATCTGAAAGGATGCTTAAGCGTAACTGCATAGATACCACCTACAGGCAGATAATTTAGTCTATGGAAATGTCCAGGAAGTTCAAACAGCTGCTTCATGTTTACAATCTTACCCAACTGTTTTATCAGTTTAAAAAGCGAAGCTGCTATTTCCTTGCCAAACCGTTTCCTGCAAGTTGCCTCACTAACGAGGCAACCTGACAACTTCTTGTTCTTTTTGATTTTCATTGCATACCCTTTCTTGATTACTTCTTACCCCCAAAAGAAGGTTTTCCGCCAGTCATGACCACAATGAGATCCAACACTTTTTTGGCATAAGTTAGAAACGTATCTGCCTCATTTTGAGAAAGATTATTGTTTTTTTTCTTCATAAATATTTTTTTTATTGTTATTATCTAGAGGGACTCATTTCTATAGATTTATCCCCTTTTTCAATTTTTATAGTATATTTCCTGTAGAGAGCGTAGGCCGCGAAACCAAGGATCATTGCCAATTCTCCAGCACTTATGGTTGCTGTTCCAATAGTAAGTCCCATAGCTGTTGCTCCCATAACACTCCCTGCTAAAGAAGTGCCACCAGTAAACGGGGCAGCGGCTATACCGCCTGTCAAGGCTAAAGCTCCTAATCCAATTGCTGCCTTGGCTTTCTTTCTTTTTGAACGGATAGCTCTTGCAAATGTTTTGGCGTATGGACCTTCGATTCTTATTGAATCAGCCTTGTTCTTCAACGCCACCTCTAACTCTTGTTTGTTTCTTACGGTAACCATATTAGTCGTTATTTTGATTGTTAGTAAAATCTGAATTGATATCAGGGCAAGTGGATGTCGTGTGATTCTCCGCCCTTTTCGCTTTGTTGCGTTCGGATATCTCTCTTGACAACTTTCTCCAATAGTTTTCCTGTTTCGGGTTCTTCTCTTTATCCTCTGCCAGATGGTTTTGCGCGAATGCGATAATTGTGATTCTGCGTTTGAATGGCATATCGTCTAGCGACTGTACGCTCCATTTTAAATCCGTATCCTTGTCGATATAGGTGGAAACACAATCGTTGAACCCTGACAATTCCTGCATCATGAGTTCTTCGTCTTGTCTGTACGATAGTATCACGATGAAGTATGCAGGCTTGCAGCCCGTCTTTTTTATCTCGTCGAAAGCTATTTCTGACAGTTCTCCTATGCTTTTGTCGTCTTCCGCCTTTACGGCAATTATCGGTTTTCTGCCGATGGATACCTTTTCAAAGTCGGCTTTGCCAAGCTTGATGACCCAATCGCCTTGAGCTGTGTCTTCAAGAAACATATTTGTGATTTCTTGTTCTTTCTGGATTATTTGTATCATAATCTTTTGTTTTTATTTGTTGATTACCTTCGGAAACCATTTGGTATAAATACAGGTAGGCTTCCAACTACCCTTTTAGTTCCTTGCTGGTTGTGGAAAAGACCCGGGGGAAACTATCAAGATAGTAGGAAGCCTAATATCATTATGTATCTGACTTACAAACTAATCTTCTTCAGTATCGCCCCTAATCAAATTTCCACATTTGCAAGGTGTGAAGAATCTCATTTGCTATTGATTTATTTGTTATGTCATGATTTCTTTGTTCTTTTATTATTGTTATTTACTTAAAGTGAAACTCTCATGTGGATATTGCTGTCATATTAGAGTCGTCACTTTGTTCTTTCTTTCTGGTGCAAAAGTATAAAGAATAAAGCAAGCGTGGCAAATTCAAAAAAACTTGCCACGCTTATTTTATCCGAATATCTTATTAATTGTTGATATTCAATTACATACGATTAGATTCTACTTGCTTCCTTTCTAAAAGGAATTCAAAATCTGCCTTTTTCTTTGAATTGAGGCATAATTCGATTATTTCGACCTGATTCTTCAAGCCTTTTTCCTCTAAGTCTGCTTGGGTCTTAGAACAAGACACTTTAGTAACATACGAATGATTGAAGATACTCTTTATGACATCCTCTCTCTTTCCTTTATATTCACTCAAGACCTTATCATCATATACTCCACGACAGAAAAGATTGTAGCATGCCTTAGGACCAAAGCTTTTCTTATAGGCTATCGTTTTGTCGGGTTCTATTGACAGCAAACCGCTTCTATATGCAAAATATATGACCATTGTCAGACGATTTATAGTTCTGTCATCTGCTTCTATCTTTTCTTTTATCAGTTGTTTGATCTGTTTCTCCATAGCAGCCTTCTGGTTTCCCGTCACGGTATCCTTACGCTCCAATTCAATTTTGTCAGAACTGCTGTCATTAAGTTTTAAGGGAAGTAGACTATTCAGTCTGCTGTTATATATGCGATGCTCTTTATCCTCGATTATAACTTGGTTGTTGTCTATAGACTTGTTGAACAGCTTTATATATAGGAAGGCATCATTTCCTATTGCCATCGATTTTATGGTGTGCAGCCTGTTCGACGCTTTAAGAATCTCAAGGTATCTGTTATCATTTTCCTGACTGCATTTCATCATTATCATAGAAAAGCCCTCTTTCTCATACTTCCCCTCAAAGAGGTGCTTGAAGAAAGCCTCTGAAGCAGGATGCTCCTCGTCTATATAAATGATAAAGCCTTGTGCCACAACGCTTTCTTCAATATACATTTTGCTGCGGAGCCCATCGAAAGAAAGCCCCGTCAGTGCCAACAGATCCTTCTCCTCATATTTCTTCAAGGAATAATGGGAGCAGTCTTGCGGATAAACGCCAACAAGAGGACGCACCTGCATCTTGACCTTCGGCTGTAGCAGCACATTGGAATATACGATGTCCTTTTCCTTATAATGCAGAATCTTATAAGGCACATTCTCCAAGACTGCTGCAATACCCAGATGCTCCTGTATCCGACGAACCAGACAGTCAAGCACATCCGGATTCCAGACAAAACCCTCAACAAGCTCCAGCATATTCTTCAAGTCATCTGCACGGACAGACAGTTGGGTCAGCAAAGTCAAGTCTTCTTCAGTTTTGAACATACTCCACCTCAGTAGTCTCAAGACGATTTGCTCTGTCGAGAAACCAGCCAATCGCCCATACTTCTGTTCCATAGTGTTTATCAGCTGCTCGATTGACGTTTCTGACGTTTGTGAATCCTTGTCCTGATACACAAATCTGAACATACTCCTTGTCGGAATACCTAAATCATCAACCAGCTGCAGGCTTCTCCCCACAGGAAATTTTCCTTCTTTTATCTTCCGTAGCAGAAGGTTCTTTATTTCCTTATGCCATACTATAACGAGCTTGGGTTTCAGGTCGTGCAGAACATCCAAAAAAGCACAGAAGTCTTCATCCTCCCTTACCGCCAATGCTTCTTTAACGCCATACATACTCGTATGGGTAAGACTCATTTTCGTGAAATGCTGTATATAATTATAGAACGCAAGATTATTCCAATACCTTTTCTGCTCCTCTGGTTCCATACAGTCTTGTGTTCCGGTTATATAGAGAAGGAATTCCTTGAAAGACTCATAACCCATAAAACCACTAAAATAGCAATTGAAGGCTTCATAAGTGGTATACCGCAAGTCATACCCTGTCGTATCATCCACTTCACTGACTGCCCATTGGCATATTTTGTCATACTTCCTGCTGTTGCTGTTCAGAACACAGTCTGCATAATGCTCACACGCCTCTTGCTTACACCAGTGATTGATGCCAACTACCAAAGTCCCTCCTTCTCTCCATTCCTCGGTTATCCGAGGATTGAAAAGATACTTTGTCTTTTTATGCCCTCTCCCCATACATCTTTTCAGCAATGTATTATAGAAGCTCGATGACTGACTGTCTATATATTTTTTTGCCTGTTCATCCATCTGTGGTTTATTTGACTAGTACGACGTGGGGTCGATGAAATGTAAGTGACCTGTTTTTATTTTCTAACGAATACTATTGCTGTTTTAAATTCTTAAATATCAAAAGCTTGTAAGTATTAATCGCTATAGTCACTGAGGACAAAGTTACTGATTATTTCCGTATTGCAGATGACTTCAACAATGTTTTTTTAGACAATCTGTCATACAGCGTCGCAACAGGTGAACGGCAATGCTCCTACCAGTTCAGGCTTTTCGAGCCAGTTAAAATCTGCAAAAACTAATAGTCGTTCCTTTTTTGTCATTGCCTTAATCTCACTTATAATATGCAAATATGGGCAATTTACTTCATTATAAGATGGGTTACGTGGACTTTTTATATATAATTAAGGCTATATCAGCTATCTGCCACAAGTTGATTAATTAGTGTCTGATGAATTAATTCACAGTCACTATTTATATATTCCTCTATCCATCGTATGATACGATTTATGTGTTATTAATGTTATATATATAGGTATGGCGCAGACGCCATACCTACCTTCTATTATTCCTGTATTTTATTTTGTTATTTCTCCAGTTGTTGCATCCTTGAAATTATTCTCCTTGAATGCTTTGTTCATGTTCTCAATCTGTTTCTTGCAGGATTTGGAAATGCTTATAGTCTTGCTTGCGATATCCTTCAAAAGTCGCTCATCAAGAGTCGTACCTTTATTCTCCAAACTGTCTATAAAGCACTTCTCCACTGCTTCGTTCACCACCGACTCAATGTCTGCACCGTTAAAGCCGTCGGTTATCTGACTGACAGAATTCAATGCCGTTTCGTCAAGGCTTTTCTTCTTTTTACCAATATGGATTTTGAAGATAGCCTTTCGCTCTTCCTTATTCGGCAAGTTAACACAGAATATCTCGTCAAAGCGTCCTTTACGCTTCAGTTCTGGAGGCAGATTGTCTGCATTGTTGGCTGTAGCAATAACATAAACGCTACTCTGCTTCTCCTGCATCCATGAGAGGAAATACCCGAACATACGTGTCATAATGTCGTTGTTGCCACCGACACCCGAAAAGGCTTTCTCTATCTCGTCAATCCAGAGAACGCAAGGTGCAGCAGCCTCAGCAATCTTTATAGCCTTACGTAAGTTGCCTTCACTCTCGCCAACATACTTTCCCATCATACTGCCCATGTCAAGTTTCAACAAAGGTGTGTTAAACAATGCTGCTGATGCCTTTGCACAAAGTGATTTTCCACAGCCTGGCATACCAACAATAAAGACACCTTTAGGTATTGACACTCCAAATTCCTGAGCCTTTGGCAAGTCTGTAATCACCCTTGACTTATTCTTCAGGTAATCCTTCAGGGCATTCATGCCTCCTATGCTATCCAGAGACGCAGGAGTGTCAATCAGTTCCAACAACCCGGATTTCTTTACCATCGATTTCTTCTGCTGAAGAATCATCTCCGTATCCTCTGCACTCAACGAGCCGTTGCTGCTCATCGCCATATCAAGCATTCGGTCAATCTCAAAGCTTGTCATTCCTTTCAAAGACGGCATTAGCTTCTTCCTGTCCTCATCTTTGAAATTGTCGTAGCAGTTCACCTCTATATGCTCGTCTATGAGCTGATTGATTTCCTCTTCTTCTGGGAATGGAATATCCAAATAAGATACATACTTCTCCAATTCTTGTGGCACATTTAGAATAGAGGAGACTATAATGACGGTTGTATTATATTCCCTGTCATACAACTTACGCTGAGCTATCAACTGAAGCAAAGTCTTGATTGCCGGCTCTTCTATAAAATCTTGAATATCCTTCAACACCAAGAACTTTTCCTTGAGATTAGATTCAACAGTATACTTCTCCTTCAAGAAAAACTCCAATGTGTCTTTATCTCCTAATCCTTGACATTCCTTTGTCTTGAAGTTGGTAGTACCAGTTGCAGGATTCCATTCAAACACCTTGCTATTGCCAACAATCTCCTCTATGATTTCATCTATACGGACAAAATCATAATCGTTGATATAGATAATAGGTGTATTGACATCTATCATCTTCTGAAAATCAGATATAATCTTCTTGTTCATATCGCAAGGTTTTAATATTTAAACAAATGGTCAACGATGAAGCCCAACTGATTAGAAAAAGATGACTTAGCAAAAGCGAAACCATCTATCCGATTGTCTATAGGACGATGAATCATATATTGTGCTAATGGGTAATGATAATCTTCTGCTAACTTCACAAACAAACCAGATTTTTCTTTACTATAATAGTAACGTACTAAGTCTAGGACAAACTTACGTTCCTTGAAAAACACATCCGATTCATCAAGGTCATCATATTTAACTTCTGCTTCAGCTCTAGTAGCTTTCCAATCAAGCATTACAGAAGTACTCCATAATGAGGTAAATTCCTGTAGTAATTTCTTGACATCTCGAACTATTTCCTCATCATAAGCTGTTTTTTTCGTTATAAAGCCTATTTTTTCAGATTTCCATCTACAAATTAAATTATCTATTTTTTCTTTTGCTTCAGGAGTCAACATAGCCAACTTTCGAGCCACGTCAAATTTATTAGATTTCACAAAGTCTATAGCCTCTTGATTGTGAAGTTCTGCAGCCTTTTCTATCAGTTCTTTGCCACGCACGAGGTCTTTGTCGAAGTTACTTCCATCACTTTTTGTAAATCCCTCAAATGCAAGTTTTCCTTGTTTAAACAAGAATTCAGGGTCTTCCTTATTTTTGTATTTACTGAATACATCCCACCATTCACCATCAGAAATCTCCTCAGAATACTGCTTAAATATAAACTTGGCACCTTCATATTGGCTAAGCAAGTACTTACGTAAAGAATCATAATTCTTAGGCGTTCTTTTTTCGCAATCATGCCAATACCCAAACAGAGAGTAGATATCATGAATTTGAGAATTATCGAATCGTTCTTTCAAGAATAGTTCAAGCACATAAAAATATGCATGTTCATCAAGTTCTTCATTTATTAAAGACTCTACAGAATGTGCTAATTCAGTTTCTCCCAACTGTCTCAACCATCTCGATAGGCGATTATCCTTTATCAATGGCCACAAATCTTGTACGTTGAGGTTCTGACGCAAAGAATCAAGCGAGAAGTGTTCCTCCCCGCCTGATTTTATTCTTATTCTTATCGGTTTGGCTTTAGCTATTATGCGCATAATATTATAATTCCAACCAAGAAATCAGTTTCTTACGTGCTTTATCTAAACCTTTAGCAACAGAACGTACTACCGTTTTTGCACCTTCTGCTACATAGTTCAATCCTTTTCGTACTGCCGCTTTTGCAGCAGTTACGATAAACTTCTCTGCATTCTTTATAACTGGAACGAATACCGAAGCAGGAGGATATACCTTTGCTATTACATCACAAACGCGGTTCAATACTACCGGTACTCCA
Organism: Prevotella pectinovora; assembly: GCF_000834015.1. Lineage (GTDB taxonomy): Bacteria > Bacteroidota > Bacteroidia > Bacteroidales > Bacteroidaceae > Prevotella > Prevotella pectinovora. The sequence goes on from NZ_JXQI01000003.1 coordinate 7,523, forward strand.
CGCTCTATAACTTTATCAGCAACTGTTACAACACGAGCCACCGTAGCATCAATCAATTTGTCTGCTACTTCAATAGCATCCAAATCCTCATTGGCAAGCTTATACGAAAGCTTTACACGGTTCAGACCTTCGTCAACAGCACTCGCAATAGCAATCGGACTTTTGTCTTCAATAGAAAAAGGTAATGTTCCTTGCTCATTAGCTATTATAATAGCAGTTGCAAATACCTTTTTCAACTTTGCTTCAGAAGCATCACCTACAGGGGAATCCAGGAATTGCTGAACCTCCTTGAACTCTTTAAGGCTCTCTACTTCTTCTTGTTCTAATTTGCGGCCAGACAACAATGACTGGAGAGCTGAATACTTGCGACTTTCACCTTCAACATGAGAAACAAACTCATTACGACCTTCATCTTCGTTATATGCAATAAACTTCATAATCTTAGTCCTCCTCTTCGTTTAAGGTTTCATTATTCACATTCTCACCAGCATCAGAAATGGCAGAGACGATTTCTGCCTTCTCTTGCTCGTCGCGTCCCTCCAATATTCTGTCCATCTCTTCAAGCATCCATTGCTTGCGAGACTTGCCTTCCTCCTTAGCCTTTTGCAGTGCAGCCATTTTCTCTGCAAAGCCATCAATATACTCGTTAGTCTCAGAGAGTAATGCCATGCTTTCCTCCGAAACTCCCATTTTCTCACACTCACCCTTAACCAGCACCTCAATATCCTGGTCAGGATTGTTTTCTAATTGTTCTAACATTGAAGTCAGAATCTCGTCGAAATTCTTTGCCATATTAATTCTTTACAAGATTAAGTTTAGAAATTAGACTGCTTGAGGTAATATTTTCAATTATCATAAGGAACAAGTTTTTTACTACCATTCCGTTCTTCCTGTTTTATTATATTTAGGATTCATTTCTGATATTAAATATTCTTCAAGAGAAAGACAAGCATAGGGTTCTTCTTGGCTACAAGAATAACATTGAACATAGGAAATATCATCAACACGTTTATCCTTTAAGATACATTTACCATTTTCCCCATATCCAAAATAATGATCAAGCCTTGCCCCCATTTGACTTGCTTTTCCTATATACACAATGGTCTTATTTGAATCTAAGAAAATATAGATTCCTGCAGAATCAGGATTTGGCCAAGGTTGCGGCCAACCATATTCTTCTTCTTTAGGATATAAAGCATAAATTACTGTCGGTGTAAAACGCACACAAAACCTATCTTCATACCATTTTATTGCATTTTGTAGACAATATAATCCTTTCATCATATTGTTCTTATATTTTTAATTTGCACTATATTCTACCGAAGCAAAGACCATACTATCCTCACGCAAATGCTTCATCAAGCGGTTTGCTTGTGGCTTGAATGTTATATATGTTAATCCCCCAGACAACCCTGCTCCTAAAAATGGAACCACCTTAGCTGCTCCCTTTGCAAAACTGTCTTTTGTTACCTTTATACCTAACCATTTTGCAATCTGCTTAATAATAGGGTACCAAACAGTCTTGGTCAAAGTCATACGAGGTATACGCTTAACAACTTGCTCCGCTAAAGCCTTTGTCATTTTAGACAATGTTTGATTGGCTAATGAAACACCAAACATGACACCTACAAAAACAGTCAATACATTGATAGCATTATCTGTCAGATTCCCATTTTCATCCAATAAAGAAGGATATCCATATATGTAGGCTAATTTCTGAGCAACTTTTAATACGTGGTAATAGTATTGTGCTGTGTCTGCTGGTAGAGTTCCTAACATAGCAAACCCACCAGGAATTCCAACTGCAGCAGATATAGAAGTAACCTTTATCGTATGATTCTTGATGCAAGCTTTTGCAATAGCATCAAGCATAGCGATGTCCAAATGCTTAACTGGATTTTCTTGTATACACAAACTTATAGTGTTTTGGTCAATATGACGGTTAGATAGTTCTTCTTGTAAAAAGGAAGATCTATTCACCTTTATCCCAGGAACAGCCATAGCTGCAATCATTACCTGGTTCCATTTATTAGATCCATTATCCATTATTCTTTTGGTTTTAGTCTAACTTCCTATATTCAAAATCATTCTGGTTGCAGCATGCTTTCTTATAGTCGAAAGCATAGATGCGCATGTATACTTCCTGCACCTCCTTGGCTCCATTGTAGAATGGGGTGGTGGTGTGCTGCTGAGTGGTTACCGTCACTACCATGTCGGGGGTTAGTACGGTGCCGTTGGAACGCTTGATGCGCTTCGGCCTGACTTGAAAAACTTTACTCATAATCAATTCGTTATATTACTCCAATTAGTTGTAGTAAGTTTTACACAATTAATTGGAGTATCATTATTATGCTTTACATTTTATTTTTTCCAATTCTTTGGCACGTTCCTCAGAGATTCCCAATGATTTTCTTTCACGCTCCAATAATCTACGGACATTATTTGGAATTACTCCATCTTCAATAACATCATCAAGAGCTTCCATGTACTCTTTTTCTTCATCGGTAAAAGATACCAAAGAAGCCTTTACCATGTCCTCAATCTCTTGCGCTCTCGTCTCTGACAATCCGAGTTTCTGACGTTTACGTTCCAAGAACTTACGAGAATGAGCATCTATTTCAGACGCATCTTCCAAACAGAACTCTACTTCTTCCTTATATGCCAACTCGTCCTCTGACAATTTAGTTTTCTGTGTTTGAGCAATCTGAGCAACTGCCTGACCATTAGGGGCATTTACATTATCGCCCTCAAAATCCAGCAAAGGCTTGAACTGCATATCTATCTCCCATTCTATCTCTTCTGTCTTACTAAAGGTCTTGTCTGTTTTGGCATCATAAGTTCCACTTACCTTTGTGACAAGGTATTCAAAAGATGCTTTGACAGACAGGACTTTACTTGAAGTCATGCTTACAGACTCCGAAGAAGACAGATGCAAAGAATATGACAATATATTTCCATTCAATCTTTGCTTTACCAAAGCCTGCCAAGAAGTTTCAGAGTCTAACCAAACCAAATCGTCTGGGCAATATGGCTGCTTTGTTGGTAAATACGTCTGAACCATCTCCATTCCATCCTTGGATGAATAACTATTTTGAGCAGCATTATTTCTACCAAAACTTCCCCCCACATTAACGGCTTTAACATCTAATTCTCCGGATACATCCAACTGCTTTGCTTCTGAAGAAGCTGTATCTAACCCACGTAATCTTTTAATTCTTATTTCATTAGCTCCAAGACATTGTCCCAAATAACAAAGTTCATGTACTCTTTCCATGAACAACTGCTCTGTTGCATTCTCAAATGGTAGATACGTTGCTGGTTTGAACGGATGACCAATGTATAAAGTGTTGGCTTGCGGATGCCCAACAGGGAATTGGATTGATGCAGGAAGATCGTTTAATGTAAACACGAATTGTATGTTCCCATCTTTATCATAGCAACCAGGTAGTTGTTTCTCTGTTCCAAGAACAAATATAAATTTTCTCGTATTATAGTCTATTTGTGTAAAATAAGCAGGAAGATGTTTAGTTGTATTCATATATATATCCTTAGCTTCTTGCTTAATCTCAAAATCTGGTGATTCCATGGCTGCTAATGCCATTTGTCTTCCTTGTAATTGATTTAAGCAATATAAAGCATTAAGATAATATATTTTACAACGGAATTCATCATCTGTACAATGTGCAAGCGCCTCTCTAAACGCACTGTTCATAGCACCGTCATAACGATCTACTTCTTCTGAGAATTGCTCCGAGCCAGCTGCGATATCAACATCTAATTGTTCTGTCATTTTTTGTGCATACGCCAGTCCCAAATAATAATAATAAATTGATTTAGTCTCATCTTCATCTGTAAAATCGGTAGATGACAAGATTTCGTTTATACATTGAATTGCCTTATCCGCTTCATTATTATCCAAATAAGATTCTATTACTTCCAATGGGGTTGTCTCCTCTTCATGCCCTGCAACAGTAACCATCTTGTTTAACACGGCAGCTATTTTTTGAGCATCAGTTTTAACGGCAGAAGTCTCTCCATTAAAACTAAAGAAATTTTGCAATGGCAAAGGTACATTATCCTCGTCATTTCCATATCCCCATAGATAGATTCGCATCTCGCGATATTCAACTCTCTCAATGTCATTAAATGCAAAAGAATATACGTCTCCATCATCATTATTAGGAATCCAAACAAGCCTTTTATTTGTAATGACTAAGCCTTGATTCCTATTTCCGAAGAATGAAGTGTCATTGAAGAACAGTATTTGCTCATCTATATCTATGCAAAAATTTTCTCGAACAGAAGCCTTGTCTGTATCTGAAATATTTATCATCATACAAACTATATATTTCTCTTTTACGCCATTCATAAACGCTTTAGCCACATCGTCTATTGGTTCATTTGAGAAATTCCAGTTTTTACCTCCATTAAGATTTTTGTCTATTACATCCATAGACTTATCCACGATATCAGTAGTTTGTGATAACGCATATAAGACTGGCGAAGATGAAGCGACCATATTGACCGCTTTCTTCAAATTTTTAGAATTAAATATTCCCATTAGTCCAACTTCTTAAATTCAAAATCATTCTGGTTGCAGCATGCTTTTTTGTAGTCGAAGGCGTAGATGCGCATGTAGACTTCTTGAAGCTCTTTGGCGCCGTTGTAGAATGGGGTGGTGGTGTGCTGCTGAGTGGTTACCGTCACTACCATATCGGGGGTTAGTACGGTGCCGTTGGAACGCTTGATGCGCTTCGGCCTTACTTGAAAAACTTTACTCATAGGCTGTAAGTTTTAAGTTGTTTGACGTATCGATGTGGTGGGACAAGGTACGATATGTATCTTCTTTTGCAAAGATAATCAGATGCCTTGACCCGTACAAGTTCATAATGGTTCATAGAGGAAAAGAAAGGCGTAGACTCCTTCTCTCGATATTCCCTTGTAAGTTAGGCTCTGGTAAAACCCGTAGAAAAGAGGATATGAAAGAGGAGCCTACACCATATCATGGTGCAGACTCGCTCAAACAAATTCCAGTTCTTTTCTACTTCAGTTCAAATTTACCAGATTTCAACTTACAGAACCGTCACGGTGCACACAAGTTATATTGGTACACCCTTATTTGCTTGCTCGCGTCCACAAGATTTCTTGCGTCATTTCCGGGGCTGCCAGCTTTAGGATTTTGTGCCTAACGCTGTTGCTGCCCTTCCATTTGCAAATGTAGTAAAAGTTTCGGATAATCCTCATCTTTCCATTGAAAAATCTTGGTCGGCTCCTCTTTTTCTGGTTTCCGGTACTCTTGTCGCTGCGTGATGAGTCTCATTTTGTCACTGATGTCGTCGAAGCCATTGACTATCGTATTGGCAGGGGAGGGGATGTGGGCTATGATGCCGGCAACGGTCTTGTGGTAGTGGGAGTACATGATGTCGGCTCGTGGCCATCCTTTGTCATGTCCGATTTCGAAGTAGCATACGCTTGTGATTGCTGTCATGATAAAGAGACAGAAGAGTTTTATCACTTTGGTGAGTATCTTGCGTAACATGGGTTTTATTGTCATGGTGGTGCTGTTTGATGTCGCGACGGCAAAGGTATAGGTTATGGGTGCCAAAAGATGACATAGCTGGAGGAAAAATGATGGGCGGATAGAAATAATATTGATTTGCTGTGACAGATATGAGTAAAAGATGCACATATACGCTGATTTTCAGTAAAAACAGGAATTTTTCAAAAACTGTCAGATTGTCTGGTTTTTCACCGTAATATCCTGATAAGCAGGTAGTTGACTGTTTTGCGATTGTCAGGCAATTGTCTGGATGGTTGGCTGATGAAAGGAAAAGCGTAAGGCTGCAAGCAGTTATAAAATATTACATTGAATGGCCTAATGACCGTTTGGTGTTAGCTTATTGGGCAGACCTCTGACAGTAAATCTGCCCATCCGGGGTAAGCAGCGTGCCCACTTTGGGTAAGCACGTTGCCCAACATGGGCAAGCACGTTGCCCCACTTGGGCATGGTAGCTGCACGGATGTTGCCCATTTGTCCCCGATATGGCAAACTCCGTTTGGGCTTAAGCAGAATCCTGCTTGTCCACTTGTTTGAGACGAACCAAGACCATCTGTCCCTCCCCTTCGGGGGAGGTTAGGTGGGGGCTGAAGATCAGTTGCAGAGAAACTTGTTCCTTCCCATGGGGAAGGTCAGGATGGGTTATCCTTCGGGGGAGGTTAGGTGGGGGCTGATGTCGATATGCAGAGTAAAGTAACAAAACCGATATCCGAGAATCACGGATTAGTCATCACTCCTTAAAAGTCAAATTCCATTCAAGCCCTAATGATTGATAGGGGTTAAAAAGAATTAAGATGGAGAGGAAATGTGGGTGGGAGAGGCTCTTTTTGTAAATTATTGGGTATATTTGCAGTTTGTATTGTGGCGGACGGCGAGTGGCGACACGAGTCAGGGATGCTGCTGACGGAAAGACATAACGATATTCAAACTATATAATGAGCGACAGCGAGAATATAAAGAAGGAGAACAAGAGCGGGGGAATGGTGCTGCGCACCGAAGGCCTCGTGAAGCAGTATGGCAAGCGCACGGTGGTCAACGACGTGTCGATAAGCGTGAAGCAGGGCGAGATCGTGGGACTGCTCGGTCCGAACGGTGCCGGCAAGACCACCTCATTCTATATGACCACCGGACTCATTGTGCCCAATGCCGGTCATATCTATCTCGACGACAAGGACATCACCTCCTATCCCGTGTATAAAAGAGCACGTGCCGGTGTGGGCTATCTGCCCCAGGAGGCGAGCGTGTTCAGGAAACTCAGTGTGGAAGACAATATCATGGCGGTGCTCGAGATGACCGACCTTACCCGCAAGGAGCAGCTTGCCAAACTGGAGACGCTGATAGACGAGTTCGACCTGCATAAGGTGCGCAAGAACCTCGGCGACCGTCTCTCGGGAGGAGAGCGTCGCCGCACGGAGATAGCCCGCTGTCTCGCCATCGACCCAAAGTTCATCATGCTCGACGAACCGTTTGCCGGCGTTGACCCGATCGCCGTGGAAGACATCCAGCATGTGGTGTGGCAGTTGAAATACCGCAACATCGGTATTCTCATCACCGACCACAACGTGCAGGAGACGCTCACCATCACCGACCGTGCCTATCTGCTCTTCGAGGGCAGGATCCTCTTCAAGGGCAGTCCGGAGGAGCTTGCCGCCAACGACATCGTTAGGGAGAAATATCTCGGTGTGGATTTCGAACTTCGTCAGAAGAACTTCCAGGAGGTGGACGAGAGGAAGAGAGCGAGAAGGGAGTAAGTCCTGTGTTTGTTAAAAATTCCAAAACTTTAGGTCTTTACACCTTTTATAATTAATTTTGCAAGCCATTAGTGTGCGTGCCCCTCTTGTATCGACAGGTTGCGGGCCATACATTATTATATATATGGAATCCATAAAAACCTGGAACCCATAAAGACCTGGAACCCATCCTAACCTTCCCAAAGGGAAGGAACTGGTTACCGGGCGAATGGGAGAGACCCATCCTAACCTTCCCAAGGGGAAGGAACTGGATACCGGGCGAATGGACGAGAAACCCATCCTAACCTTCATAAGGGACTGGTGCCGGACGAAGGGACGGGGCGAATGGGCGAGGGCAATGAGAGGCTGCTGACAGGCGGCAGGTCGCTGGTGACCTTCGGTATATAAAGCGATAGAGACAGAGAAAAATAATAATCATATAAAATACGAATAACGAAAAATGAAGATTTCTTTTGAGAATCCAGATAAGGTGAACGGACTGTTGACCTTGACAGTGGAGACTGCAGATTTCCAGGACAGAGTTGAGAAGACACTGAAAGACCTTCGCAAGAAGGCTCAGCTGCCAGGTTTCCGTCCGGGACAGGTGCCAATGGGCATGATAAAGAGACAGTACGGCGAGGGCGTTAAGGCTGAGGAGATCAACAAGATCATCGGCGAGGAGCTCTATAAGTATGTAAACGAGAACAAGATCAAGATGCTCGGCGAGCCAATGGCAAACGAGGGTCAGGAGCCTGTAGACCTGGAGAAGGACGCTCCATACGTGTTCAATTTTGATATCGCCGTAGCTCCAGAGTTCAAGGTGGAGCTCACCGACAAGGATACTCTCGACTACTACACAATCAAGGTTGACGACGACCTCGTGAACCGTCAGATCGATATGTTCGCTTCTCGTGCCGGCCACTACGACAAGGCAGAGGAGTATCAGGCAAACGATATGCTCAAGGGCGACATCCGCGAGCTCGACGAGAACGGCAACACCAAGGAAGGCGGCATCACCGTAGAGGGCGCTGTCCTCATGCCGGATTATATCAAGGTGGAAGACCAGAAGAAGCTCTTCGAGGGCTGCAAGCTCGGCGACATCATCACCTTCAACCCAAAGAAGGCATACCCGGAGAGCGACGTTGAGGTTTCTTCACTGCTCAAGATGAAGAAGGAAGAGGTGGCAGACCTCACATCTGACTTCAGCTTCCAGGTGACAGAGATTTCCCGCTTCGTAAAGGCAGAGGTGAACCAGGAGCTCTTCGACACCGTTTACGGCAAGGATGAGGTGAAGGACGAGAAGGCATTCCGCGAGAAGATCGCAGAGGGTCTGAAGGAGCAGCTCGCCAACGACGGCGACTTCAAGTTCCTCGTTGACCTGCGCAAGTATCTCGAGGAGAAGGTAGGTAAGCTGGAGTACCCGGACGCACTGCTCAAGCGCTTCATGCTCGCCCAGAACAAGGACAAGGGCGAGAAGTTCGTTGAGGACAACTACGAACAGAGCATCAAGGAGCTGACATGGCACCTGGTTCGCGAGCAGCTCGTTGAGGCAAACGGCATCAAGATCGACGACGCCGACCTGAAGGAGACAGCCAAGGAGGCAGCCCGCGCTCAGTTTGCTCAGTATGGCATGACAAACGTTCCTGAGGAGTATCTCGAGAACTATGCCAACGACATGCTGAAGAAGAAGGAGTTCGTAGACTCACTCGTTGACCGCAGCATCGACCGCAAGCTCGTTGCAACACTCAAGAATGTAGTGAAGCTCACTCCGAAGGAGGCAACTCTCGACGAGTTCAACGAGATGATGAAGGGCGAATAATAGATTTTGATTAAAAAAATCTCTGATATATATTAGAGGTTATCTACTTTTTTATTATCTTTGTATAAGAAAAGGTGGATAACCTCTTTTTTTTATATCAGAACACATAAGAAATATATGAATAACGATTTTAGAAAATACGCTACCGGGCACCTCGGAATGAGTGGTATGGTGCTCGACGATGTGATGAAGACACAGGCTCAATACATGAACCCCTACATTCTGGAGGAGCGCCAGCTCAACGTTACCCAGATGGACGTTTTCTCACGCCTCATGATGGACCGCATCATCTTCCTCGGCACTGAGGTGAACGACTACACCGCCAACACACTGCAGGCACAGCTCCTGTATCTTGATTCAGTAGATTCAGGCAAGGACATCTCAATCTATATCAACAGTCCCGGCGGAAGCGTGACGGCAGGTCTCGGCATCTACGACACCATGCAGTTCATCTCCAGCGATGTTGCCACCATCTGCACCGGTATGGCAGCGTCGATGGCGGCAGTGCTCCTCGTTTCGGGAACCGAAGGCAAGCGTTCCGCTCTGCCCCACAGCCGCGTGATGATACACCAGCCGCTAGGCGGAGTGCAGGGACAGGCATCCGACATCGAGATTGAGGCAAAGGAAATCATGAAGTTCAAGAAAGAACTCTACACTATAATCGCCAACCATTCACACACACCATACGACAAGGTGTGGAACGACTCCGACCGCAACTACTGGATGACGGCAGAAGAGGCCCGTGAATATGGAATGATTGACACGGTGCTTACAAGAAAATAATAAGGTAGGGAGAAGATATGGCTGAAAGAAAAAAGAAGGTGTGTTCCTTCTGCGGCAGAGGGGAGCACGATGTGAAGCTCCTTATCTCGGGTATGAACGGCTACATCTGCGACCATTGCGTGGCACAGGCATTCGACATCCTCAAGGCGAACCATCTGCTGGACGACGACGGTGAGGATAAGCACGATTTCAGTTCCTGGGATTCCGTGGAAGTTCCAAAGCCCCATGAGATAAAAGACTACCTCGACCAGTATGTCATCGGACAGGACGAGGCGAAGCGTTATCTCTCCGTGGCGGTATACAACCACTATAAGCGAATCAAGCAGGCACCCACCGACGACGGCGTGGAGATAGAGAAGAGCAACATCATCATGGTGGGAAGCACCGGTACCGGTAAGACCCTTCTTGCCCGCACCATAGCCAAGCTGCTCGATGTACCGTTCACCATCGTCGATGCCACGGTGTTCACCGAGGCAGGCTATGTGGGCGAAGACGTGGAGAGCATCCTCAGCCGGTTGCTGCAGGTGGCAGACTACAATGTGGAACTCGCAGAGCGGGGCATCGTGTTTATCGACGAAGTGGACAAGATAGCCCGCAAGAGCGACAACCCTTCGATTACCCGCGACGTCAGCGGCGAGGGAGTGCAGCAGAGTCTGCTGAAGCTCCTCGAGGGTTCGATGGTCAACGTTCCGCCAAAGGGAGGTCGCAAGCATCCCGACCAAGACTATGTGCATATCGACACGAAGAACATCCTCTTCATCTGTGGCGGTGCGTTCGACGGCATAGAGCGCAAGATAGCCCAGCGACTGAACACACACGTGGTGGGATACAACTCCGTGCAGAACGTGAAGAAGATAGACAAGAAGGACATGATGAAGTATATCCTTCCGCAAGACCTCAAGTCGTTCGGACTGATACCAGAGATTATCGGCCGTTTGCCGGTGCTCACATATCTCAACCCTCTCGACAAGGAAGCCCTGCGTTCTATTCTCGTGGAGCCAAAGAACTCCATCGTGAAGCAATACCAGAAGCTCTTCGAGATAGACGGCATAAAGCTGGAATTCGAAGACGGCGTGTTCGACTTCATCGTTGACAAGGCAATGGAATATAAACTCGGTGCACGCGGACTCCGTTCTATTGTGGAGAGCGTGATGATGGATGCCATGTTCGACGTGCCGTCGGAGAACGTGAAGGAATTCACGGTCACTCTCGACTACGCCAAGTCACAGCTCGACAAGGCGCATCTGCAGAAACTCGAGACAGACTAAAGGAACTATTCATAAAACACACGATGCCAACGGCAGGTGCGGACCACAGATGTCTGCATGCTGTCGCCGGCATTGGAATGAGACATAATAAGGAAACAGCTTGTTATATGACTAATGATGTTAATCTTACTGAAAAACTGAAGCACTATTTCGGTTTCAACAGCTTCAAGGGAGAACAGGAGGAGATAATCCGCAACCTGCTCGCCGGCAACGACACTTTCGTGCTCATGCCTACGGGAGGCGGCAAGTCGCTTTGCTACCAGCTGCCCTCGCTCTTGATGGAAGGTACGGCGATTGTCGTGTCGCCGCTCATAGCGCTGATGAAAAACCAGGTGGACGTGATAAACGGCATGAGCGAAGAGACGGGAGTGGCACATTATCTGAACTCCTCTCTCAACAAGGCTGCCATCGACCAAGTGAAGAAAGACATACGATCCGGACTGACCAAGCTGCTGTATGTGGCTCCCGAGTCGCTGACCAAGGAGGAGTATGTGGAATTCCTGAAGTCGGTGAAGATCTCGTTTTATGCCATCGACGAGGCACACTGTATTTCGGAATGGGGCCACGACTTCCGTCCGGAATACCGACGCATCAGACCCATCATCGGTCAGATAGGCAATGCCCCCGTGATAGCCCTCACGGCAACGGCGACCGACAAGGTGCGCACGGACATCAAGAAGAGCCTCGGCATCACCCAGGCCAAAGAGTTCAAGAACTCCTTCAACCGTCCGAACCTATATTATGAGGTGAGGCAGAAGACAAAGGACGTTGACCGCGACATCGTGAAGTTCATACGTCAGAACAGCGGCAAGAGCGGTATCATATACTGTCTGTCGCGCAAGAAGGTGGAAGAGCTTGCCGCCGTGCTCCAGGCGAACAATATCAAGGCGGCAGCCTATCATGCAGGATTCGACGCTGCCACACGGTCGAAGACGCAAGACGATTTCCTTATGGAGAAGATCGACGTCATCGTAGCCACCATAGCCTTCGGCATGGGAATAGACAAGCCCGACGTGCGCTTCGTGATACACTACGACATACCGAAGAGCCTCGAAGGCTACTATCAGGAGACGGGTAGGGCAGGACGCGATGGCGGAGAAGGCAAATGTATAGCATTCTATTCACGCAAGGACCTTCACAAACTGGAGAAATTCATGGAGGGCAAACCCGTGGCGGAGCAGGACATCGGCAGACAACTGCTGCAGGAGACAGCGGCGTATGCCGAATCGTCAGTATGCCGACGCAAGATGCTGCTCCACTATTTCGGTGAGGATTATCCCAAGGACAACTGCGGCAACTGCGACAACTGTCTGCATCCCAAGGTGAAGATAGATGCCACGAAAGAGACGGTGATAGTGCTCAGGGCGGTGAAGGCATTGAAGGAGGATTTCCGTTCAGACTACGTGATAGACTTCGTGAAGGGCCGCGACACCGACGACATAAAAGACCACAAGCATGACCTGCTGCCGGAGTTCGGAGAGGGCGAAGACTGCGACATAAAGATCTGGAACCCCGTAATCCGGCAGTCTATCATCGCCGGTTTCCTCAAGAAAGACGTGGAGAACTATGGAGTGCTGAAGATTACTAAGGGCGGACTCGATTTCATCAATAACCCGTACACCTTCATGGTGGTGAAAGACGCTGAGTTCAGCGAAGACGACGACGATGAGGTTGGCGAGAGACAGACGGCGGCGCTCGACCCGGAACTCTTTGCCATGCTCCAGGACCTGAGAAAAGACACGAGCCGCAAGCTGGGCATCCCGCCATACGTGATATTCCAGGATGTTTCGCTCGAGCAGATGGCTACGGTATATCCGATATCTCTCGAAGAACTGGTGAATATCCCAGGCGTCGGTGTGGGCAAGGCACACCGCTACGGCAAGGAATTCATTGCCCTGATAAAGCGCCATTGCGAGGAGAACGACATCGAGAGACCTGAGGACTTGAGAATACGCACCGTGCCGAAGAAGTCTATGCTGAAGGTGAAGATAATACAGAGCATCGACCGCAAGATGCCGCTCGACGACATTGCAGATGCACAGAACATCGACTTTGAGGACCTTCTCACTGAGATTGAGGCAATCGTATACAGTGGAACGAAGCTCAATATCGACTACTTCCTTGAGGATGTGATGGACGATGACCATATCGACGACATATACGAATATTTCCGCGAGAGCGAGACTGACGACCTGGAAGTGGCAATGGACGAACTCGGCGAGGACTATACCGAGGATGAGGTGAGACTCGTCAGGATAAAGTTCTTCTCTGAGTTGGCGAACTAAGTGGGAGACAGTGCTTCCCCTGTAGGATAACCCATCCTTACCTTTCGAAAGGGCCGGTACAGTTTTCAACACTACAGACATCAGCCCCCTCTCGTTCTCCCCCGTAGGGGAGATGCCGGTTACCAAAACGTATATATAGAAGCGGGCGAGGAGGTAAATTACTAATAGTCAGTTCCGAATATTCACAGATAGTCAGTTCCGAATATACAGAGATGGTCAGTTCCGGACATACAGTCCCTCCCCTACGGGGGAGGTTAGGTGGGGGCTAAAGTCAGCAGTAACAGTAGTATGACGATTATGATTTGAACATCAGTCCCCTCTCGTTCTCCCCCGTAGGGGAGATGCTGGTTGCCAAAACGTATATATAGAAGCGGGCGAGGAGGTGAATTACTAATAGTCAGTTCCGAATATTCACAGATAGTCAGTTCCGGACATTCACAGATGGTCAGTTCCGGACATACAGTCCCTCCCCTACGGGGGAGGTTAGGTGGGGGCTAAAGTCAGCAGTAACAGTAGTCTGACGATTATGATTTGAACATCAGCCCCCTCTCGTTCTCCCCCGTAGGGGAGATGCTGGTTGCCGAGACATATAGAGAAGCAGGCGAGGAGACAAATGGATGTGGAGATTGCGTTCTCACCAGAAGGTTTGTCTGCTCGTCTGCTTATAATAAACATCAGATTCTACGAGTCCGAATTAAACCCCAAATCGGTCATTAGGCCGTTCAAAGGTAGTATTTTATAACTGCTTGCTATCTTTTGCTTTTATAAGGTATCTTTTGTCTGTTTTTAATTCGCAATAGCTCGCTATTACTCATTTAAAGCCAAACAAAATCCACTCTTCTAAAAAATCAAAATCCAAGCAAGCCCTAACGACCGATTTGGGTTAAATATTTTTAACGCTATCAGAAAACTGGCAAAAGAGTTTATCGTATCGAAAAAAAACAGTAAATTTGCACGCAATAAATTTTTTAAATACAAATTATGTCATCATTTGTTGCAGATAGAATTGTAATGGACGGTCTCACCTTCGACGACGTCCTCCTAATCCCAGCTTATTCAGAAGTACTGCCACGCACAGTAGAGTTGAAAACCAAGTTCTCGCGTAACATCGATTTGAACATACCATTCGTTACGGCTGCCATGGACACCGTAACAGAGTCGGCAATGGCCATCGCCATCGCACGAGAGGGTGGTATCGGCGTGATCCACAAGAACATGAGCATTGAGGAACAGGCAAGACAGGTAGCAATCGTGAAGCGTGCCGAAAACGGTATGATCTACGACCCTGTGACCATCCGCCGTGGATCCACAGTCGGTGAGGCCCTCGATATGATGGCAGAATATCATATCGGTGGTATTCCGGTAGTCGATGATGACAACCATCTCGTAGGTATCGTCACAAACCGCGACCTCCGCTTTGAACTCAACCACGACCGCAAGGTTGACGAGGTGATGACATCGGAGAACCTCGTAACCACACATATCAAGACCGACCTTGCCGCTGCAGCAAACATCCTGCAGGAGAACAAGATTGAGAAGCTCCCAGTTGTGGACAGTGAAAACCACCTCGTGGGACTCATCACATACAAGGACATCACCAAGGCAAAGGACAAGCCAATGGCTTGCAAAGACGATAAGGGCCGTCTGCGCGTTGCAGCCGGCGTGGGCGTTACGGCAGACACACTCGACCGCATGCAGGCTCTCGTGAATGCCGGTGCTGACGCCATCGTCATCGATACCGCTCACGGACATTCTAAATATGTTATTGAGAAGCTCGTTGAGGCAAAGAAATCATTCCCTAATGTTGACATCGTGGTGGGCAACGTGGCTACAGGAGCCGCTGCCAAGATGCTTGTTGACAATGGTGCTGATGCCGTGAAGGTAGGTATCGGTCCTGGCTCGATCTGCACCACACGTGTCGTGGCTGGTGTCGGTATGCCTCAGCTGAGTGCCGTTTATGATGTGGCTTCAGCTCTCGAGGGAACAGGAGTGCCATTGATTGCCGACGGTGGTCTGCGCTACTCGGGCGATGTGGTGAAGGCACTTGCTGCCGGTGGATACTCAGTGATGATAGGTTCGCTCGTAGCCGGAACAGAGGAAAGCCCTGGCGACACAATCATCTTCAACGGACGTAAGTTCAAGAGCTACCGCGGAATGGGTAGCCTCGAGGCTATGGAGAACGGTTCGAAGGACCGCTACTTCCAGGCTGGCACCAAGGATGTGAAGAAACTCGTGCCGGAGGGAATCGCCGGTCGTGTGCCATACAAGGGAACACTGCAGGAGGTTATCTATCAGCTCGTTGGTGGTCTGCGCTCAGGTATGGGCTATTGCGGAGCCAACACTATCAGCGATCTCCATTCAGCCAAGTTCGTGCGTATCACAAACGCCGGAGTGCTTGAGAGTCATCCACACGACATCTCTATCACAAGCGAGGCTCCAAACTATTCACGTCCAGAATAAACATTATTATTAACTACACGACATGGCGTGAGGTCTTACCGTTTACAGTAGACCTCATGCCATAATATCTTAAAGACAATACAGAAAACAGATGAAATTCAAATCATTGTTCTGTGCCATGCTGCTTGTTAGCGGAGTGGCACACGCACAGCAAAACGACCCGACGATAATGACTATCAACGGGCAGCCGGTATCACGCTCTGAGTTTGAGTATTCATACAACAAGAACAACTCTGAGGGCGTCATCGACAAGAAGAGCGTCGCTGACTATGTGGATTTGTTTATCAACTATAAGCTGAAGGTCGCTGCGGCATACGACGCCAAGGTGGACACGCTGCGGTCTTTCAAGAAGGAGTTCCGCTCCTACCGCGACCAGCAGGTGTTGCCGTCGTTCGCCAGCGACGAGGCCGTTGAGGCTGAGGCAAAGAAGATGTATCAGGACACCAAAGACCGCATCGGTGACAAGGGGCTCATTCGTCCTATGCACATCCTGCTCTATCTCCCTCAAGACGCCAAAGACCAGCAGAAGACTGAGGCTGCACAGCGTGCAGACTCCATCTATAATGTGCTCCTCTCCAAGATGCCTAAGCCTCTTGCACCGGTTGTGAAGACCGTGAAGAAGGGCAAGAAGACCATCAAGGTCACCGAGCCGGCCGTACCGGTAGGCATGGAGGAATTCGAGAAGGTGTTCGCTGATTTCGCAAGGAGATATTCTCAGGACCCGGGTTCTGCCCGCAACGGCGGAGAACTGAACTGGCTCTCTCCTGGTCAGACACTGCCAGAGTTTGACAACGCTGCATACGGACTGAAGGTCGGCGAGATGTCGAAGCCGGTGCTCACCTCCGTGGGCTATCATATCATATATATGAAAGACCGCAAGCAGCTCGAGCCATACGACAGCCTGAGAACCAACATCATGAAGTTCCTTGAGTCGAGAAACGTCCGCATGAAGGTAGCCACCGACAGCGTGACCAACATTGTGAAGAATTCAAAGGGCGCACTGACCAAAGAGAAGGTGCTCGCCCAGCGCACAGAGGAGCTGACAGCCAAGGACAATGACCTGAAGAACCTCATCCGTGAGTATCACGACGGACTGATGCTCTTTGAGATCAGCAACCGTAACGTATGGGACAAGGCAGCCAAAGACGAGGCAGGTCTTGCCGCTTACTTCAAGAAGCACAAGAAGAACTACGCATGGTCGGAGCCTCGCTTCAAGGGTATGGCATTCCACGTGAAGAACGTAGAAGACCAGAAGGCAGTGAAGGATTGTGTGAAGGGTCTTGCCTTCAGCAAGTGGGCAGACAAGCTGCGCACCACATTCAACAACGACTCCGTTATCCGCATCCGTGTGGAGAAGGGAATCTTCAAGAAGGGCGACAATGCCTTCGTAGACAAGATGGTATTCAAGAAAGACACTACTGTGCAGTCGCTCAAGGATTATCCTATCGACGATGTGTTCGGCAAGATTCTGAAGAAGGGTCCGGAGGAGTATGAGGACGTGAAGGGCCTTGTCATCGCCGACTACCAGAACCTGCTCGAAGAGCGCTGGATAGCAGAGCTCCGCAAGAAGTATCCTGTAGTTGTAAATAAGGAGGTGCTTGAAACCGTAAACAAGCATTGATGCAGAAAATTTAACACCTGTTTCTGATGACGACGAGTCTTGAAACAGGATGCACCGAAAACGGTATGGTTGCCGATAGGGGATAAACAGCAATAACGCCGTGGCATGATTTCACATAGAAGTCGCCACGGCGTTTTTCTGTTGCAGAATGTTCGGAGATTCTCTTTCCAATCCATCCCACACCCACATCCTGCCTTAAATCATATCGCAGACGTCGAGATTATTTCATAACATGGAATAAAAAAGATTAAAAGCGGAGTGATAGATGAAATATTATATGTACCTTTGCCCAATAGTATATTTTTAACCCAAATCGGTCATTAGGGCTTACTTGGATTTTGGCTCTTTAGAAGAGTGGATTTCGTTTGACTCTTGATTCGCAATGGCGAGTTGTTGTGGATTGAAAACAGATAAATGACACTTGATAAAGACAAAAGACAGAAAGCGGTAATATAATGCTGCATTAAACGCTCTGATTGCCGTATGGGGTTTAACACAAGAGTATTAGTTTTTATATTAACGACAGAAAGTAAATGAGATACGGATTAAAGAAGACATTCCTCGCCCTTGCACTCACAGGAGTGCTGCTCGTGGCAAACGGTGCGGCAAGCCGCTATCTGGCAACCCCTGCCAACGACGATGTGACAGCCGCCGACTCGGCAAATGCCGGCAAAGCCGGTGCTGACAAGAAACACAGCGACGACAGACCCGCCAACGAACGGAGCATCATAGACCAAGTGGTGTGGGTGGTAGGCGACGAGGCAATCCTCAAGTCTGACGTCGAGGCCATGCGTCTGCAGGGCGAGATGGAAGGAATGAAGTGGAACGGCGATCCCGACTGCGTCATCCCGGAACAGCTCGCAGTGCAGAAACTCTTTCTGCATCAGGCAGCCCTCGACAGTATCGAGGTGTCAGAGGCAGAGGTGACGAAAAGCGTAGACCAGCAGATAAACTACTGGATAAGCAATGCCGGCAGCCGCGAGAAACTCGAGGAGTGGAAGAAGATGACCGTGAAGCAGATGAAAGAGAGCCTGCACGACGACTTCAAGAACCACCAGCTCATTGAGCGCATGCGAAGCAAACTCGTTGAGGACATCCAGGCATCGCCTGCCGACGTGCGCCGCTATTTCGAGAATATGCCAGAAGACAGTCTGCCGCTGATTCCTACCGAGGTGGAAGTGGAGATTATCACCCAGGCACCTAAGGTTTCGCCAGACGAGATAAACAAGATAAAGAACGACCTGCGCGACTATACCGACCGTGTGACCCGTGGCGAGACATCCTTCGCCGCCCTCGCCAGACTCTATTCTGAGGACCCCGGAACGGCTCGTCAGGGAGGAGAATTCGATGACTATGTAGGCCGCGGAATGCTCGACCCGGCGTTTGCCACAGTGGCGTTCAACCTCACCGATCCTAAGAAGATATCAAAGATCGTGGAGTCGGAGTTCGGATACCATATCATCCAGCTCATCGACAAGAGAGGCGACAAAATCAAGGTACGCCACATCCTGCGCATCCCGAAGGTGAGCCAGGAGGCAATCACCCATGCCGAGAACCGTCTCGACTCCATCGCCAACGACATCCGTGCCAACAAGTTCACTTTCGAAGCAGCAGCCTCATATCTCTCTGACGACAAAGACACGAAGAACAACAACGGACTGATGGCAAACCAGTCGGAAGACGGTTACACCAGCAAGTTCCGCATGCGCGACCTGCCGAGAGAGGTGGCGGCAGTGGTAGACACCATGAAGGTGGGACAGATTTCCAAGTCATTCCAGATGGTCAACTCCAAGGGAAAGACAGTCTGCGTCATAGCCAAGCTCGTGAATCGTGTTGACGCTCACCGTGCTACCATTACCGAAGACTTCCAGGCTATGAGAGACATCGTGATGGCACGCCGCAAGGCAGACTACCTGAAGGAGTGGATACAGAAGAAGATCAAGACCACATACATCCACATCGACGAAGCATACCGCAACTGCAATTTCGAATATAAAGGTTGGGTGAAATAACGAAGCATCATCAAGATATTAGATGAATACAATAAACAAGATATCAAGATATCTGAGCGGGCATAGAATACAGTTGGCTGTTGTTCTATGCCTGTTTGGACTTTGCGTGGCACAGTCGCGAAAGGTAGCCAAAGGCCGCCATCGCCCCAAGACCGACGAGCGTGTGTATCTGAAACATGCCGACATGCTGCGCTTCAACCAATATGGCGAACATGCCGGGGCACAGATTCTCAACGGCAATGTGGCGTTTCTTCACAAAGGAGCGTTGCTCACCTGCGACAGTGCCTATTTCTATCAGGAGTCAAACTCCTTCAAAGCCTTCGGACATGTGAAGATGCGACAGGGCGACACCCTCTCGCTCACCAGCGACTATGCCTTCTACGACGGCGACAACCAGATGGCAGAGGCTCGACACAACGTGTTGCTACGCCATCGCGGAACGAAACTGTATACCGACAGTCTCAACTACGACCGTCTCTACAATATCGGATATTTCTTCGAGGGAGGAAAGATGGTGGACAGAAACAACGTGCTCGTGAGCGACTGGGGAGAATACGACACCGAGACACGCAAGGCGGTGTTCAACTACAACGTGAACCTGCGCAACCCGAAGTTCACCCTCACCACCGACACCCTGCACTACGACACCCGCACATCGCTCGCCAATATCGTGGGACCATCCGTGATACGCAGCAAGGAGAGCGTGATACACACTTCAGACGGATATTACAACACCAACACCGGGAGGGCACGGCTCTACGGCAGGTCTACCATGTCGAACAAAGGCAAGGAGATAACCGGCGACAGCCTCTTCTACGACGAGAAGCGAGGCATAAGCCAGGGATATCGCAACGTGATATACAAAGACACGCAGAAGAAAAACGAACTCCACTGCAACTATCTGTGGTATAACGAGAAAAACGGTTTCGCCTTCGCTACGGAGAATCCCGTGATGATGGAATATTCGCAGAAGGACACACTCTTCGTGCATTCCGACACCATAAAGGTGATAACATATCATCTGAACACCGACTCCGTGTATCGCACGGCGCATTGCTACAACAAGGTGAGAGCCTTCCGCAATGATGTGCAGGCGGTGTGCGACTCCCTCGTCTACAACACCAAAGACTCCTGCATGACGATGTATCGCGACCCTATAGCATGGAGCGGCGACAGACAGTTGCTCGGCGAGGAGATACAGGTGTTCATGAAAGACTCCACCATCGACCGTGCGCATATCATCAACCAGGCACTCACTGCCGAGCTGATGCCAGACAAGGATCACTACCAGCAGCTGTCGTCGAAGGAGATGTTCGCTTATTTCACCAAGGGACAGATAACGCAGACCGAGGCGATAGGCAATGTCAGGTCGATATACTATCCCGTTGACGACAAAGACTCAACGCTCATGGGACTGGTGTATATCGAGACTGACACGATGAAGATGTTCATGCGCGACAGACAGTTGCAGAAGATATGGACATCGAAGACCGACGGCACGTGGTATCCCATGACGCAGATTCCGCCGGAGCGATACAAGCTCGACGGATTCACATGGTTCGACTATATCCGTCCGATAAACAAAGACGACATCTATGAATGGCGCGGAAAGAAAGACGGTACACAGCTGAAGAACATCACCCGCCATGCCGCTCCACTGCAGCATATTGAGGGTGGCGAACTGAAAAGCGTGGCGGCTACGGAGAACAAGCCGGAGAACTGATGTTGCCGGTGACTGTTCCCGGCAGACTGTCCGGGGGAGGGGCGATGTACAGCAGCAAAGTCCCCCGCCGGATTTAATTCAAGCAGCACCCAGACTGGGGCTGATACAGATAAAAGATTACAGATAATATATGAGCGATATAATACAACTGCTGCCCGATTCCGTGGCCAACCAGATAGCAGCCGGTGAGGTGATACAGCGCCCCGCGTCTGTCATCAAGGAACTGGTGGAGAACGCCGTTGACGCCGGAGCCAGCCGCATCGACGTGCTTGTGGTGGATGCGGGAAAGACATCCATCCAGGTGATCGACGACGGAAAGGGAATGTCTGACACCGATGCGCGTCTCGCCTTTGAGCGCCATGCCACATCGAAGATAAGACAGGCCGACGACCTCTTCTCTCTACACACCATGGGATTCCGTGGCGAGGCACTGGCGTCGATAGCTGCCGTGGCACAGGTGGAACTGAAGACCCGTCAGAAGGGCGACGAGGTGGGCACGTTGCTGTCTATTTCAGGATGCAAGGTGCTCAACCAGGAGCCTATCGCCTGTCAGGAGGGAAGCAATTTCCTGATACAGAACCTCTTCTTCAACGTGCCGGCAAGGCGGAAGTTCCTCAAGTCGAATACCACGGAACTGAACAATATCATGGCTGCCTTCGAGCGCATCGTGCTCGTATACCCGCATATCCACTTCACGTTTACGAGCAACGGTACCGAGGTGCTGAACCTGCGTCCGCATGGCGACAGTTTCCGTCAGCGCATCATCGAAGTCTTCGGCAAGCGTCTAAACCAAAGCCTGCTGCCTGTAGGCGTTGACACCACGGTGTGCCGTATCCATGGTTTTGTGGGAAAACCGGAGTCGTCGAAAAAGAAGAATGCCCATCAGTATTTCTTCGTCAACGGCAGGTATATGAAGCATCCCTATTTCAACAAGGCGGTGCTGACACCTTTCGAGAGACTCATTCCGCAGGGAGAGCAGGTGCCGTATTTCATATATTTCGATGTGCCGGCAGAAGATATCGACGTGAATATACACCCCACTAAGACAGAGATAAAATTCGAGAACGAGCAGACGATATGGCAGATATTGATGGCTGCCGTGAAGGACTCGCTGGGACGCTTCAACGATGTGCCGTCGATAGATTTCGACACCGAGGGGAAACCCGACATCCCGATGTTTCATCAGACAGGGGAAATGCAGGATTTCCAGATGCCGAAGGTGGACTACAATCCTTCGTATAATCCATTCAGCAGCAACTCCCGTCAGCCGGCAATACCCGAGAACTGGGAGCAGCTCTATGAGGGAGCCGGCGATATCCAAGATGATTCTCTGCCGGGAGGTGAGACCGTTTCTTTCGGTGGAACGGATGCCGGCGAGACTCAGCCGCTGTTTCATGATTTTGAACTACAGAATGGCGGTGGCGAACTGCAAGAGGGTGGGGAAGGGCAACCGGTGTCTTCTGCCCTCAATGCCAAAATGCCGATAGAAGAGAAGTCGCCGTCGCACTATCAGTATAAGGGCCGTTATATCATGACGGCAGTGAAGTCGGGACTGATGATAATCGACCAGCACAGGGCACATATCCGAGTGCTCTATGATGGATATATGCAGCAGATAACCGACAAGGCAGGGCATTCGCAGAAGCTCCTCTTTCCGGAGATGGTGCAGTTCGGTCCGTCAGACAACGTTGTGTTCCAGAGCATACAGGAAGATATGACGCTGCTGGGCTTCGACTTCAGCGATCTCGGTGGCGGCAGCTATGCCATCGGCGGTATGCCGGCAGGACTCGAAGGCTTGAACCCTCCGGCTCTCGTCAGCGATATCGTGGCTCTTGCGGCAGAAGATACCGTGTCGGCAGCCGAAGAGATAAAGCATGCCGTAGCCCTCGGATTGGCACGCAATGCGGCGATACCATACGGACAGGTGCTCGACTCTAAGGAGATGGAGAACCTTGTGAACGAACTCTTCGCATCCACCAACGTGAACTATGCCCCCGACGGCAAGACCATTATCGCCATCCTCTCGCAGGGAGAAATCGACCATCTGTTTTAACCCAAATCGTTCATTAGGCTGATTTTGATTTAAATCCAAATCAGTTTGTATGAACTGGTTCCCAATATTGCCGGTTTATGATGATGGGTTTGTTGTATTATAAGTCATACAACCTTCAATTGACCATATAAACAAATTGCCCAAGATGAACATTTGAGTTGTCATCTTGGGCAATTTGTTTATTATGGGGTTGTCTGATTTTACATCAAGTCACAGTTCCCGGCTTGCGTGCCACCGCCTTCACCTCTTGCAAGGTCTGGTCCTTGAAGATGGAATCCTGATAGGAGGAATCAGCTGGGGCGTTTCCTTCAGAATCATTATATGATAACAGAGACGCAACCTCTGTCTTATTGTTTTTTGCATAAGTCTCAGCACCAATAACCAACAAGGCACTGAGCAATATATATCTTGAATACATAAATATATCTCCTTTTATCCGAGACTTAAATCTTGGTTTCGGATGTTTGTTACTTTTTTTACCCTATTACCTTTAAGCGAAGCGCAATCGCAAAGAGTTGAGAACGACACTCACGCTTGAACATGCCATCAGGGCACTTGCCCACATCGGTGTAATCTGGAAGTCGATGCCGAAGAGATGCAGGACACCTGCCGCCAGAGGGATGCAGATGAGATTGTAGATGAATGCCCAGAAGAGGTTCTGCCAAATCATGCCCACCGTCTTCCTGCTTAGTTTCACGGCATCAGGTATCGCCATCAGATCATCGTCCATCAGCGTAACCTGTGCCACATCCATCGCCACATCCGTTCCCTTGCCTATCGCCATACTGACATCGGCAAGAGCCAATGCCTGGGTGTCGTTGATGCCGTCGCCTATCATCATCACATGCTTGCCCTCCGCTTGGAGTTTCTTGACCATGGCCTGCTTGTCGTCAGACTTCACCTTGCTCTGATAATGCTTGATGCCAGCCTTGTTTGCCCAATAGCGAGCCGCCTCTTCCCGGTCACCACTCATCATATACACCTCGATGCCTTCCTTTTCCAACAGTTTCATTGCCTCGGAAGCATGAGGCTTGAGGGTTTCGCGAGACTCAAGGTCATCCAGTCCGTCCCCTTTCGTGAAGTCTACATTCTGGTTAGGAATGGTGAGCGTGCCCGTCTTGTCGATGACTAGGGCATCCACCTTACGGATATTTTCTAAGGCGGCGGCATCCTTGATGAGGATTTGCTTCTGTGCCGCCTTTCCTATTCCCACCATCAAGGCAGTAGGCGTTGCCAAACCCATGGCACAAGGACAGGCGATGACCAATACCGCCACGCCACTCATGATAGCCTGAGGCAGACAGGCATTGCCACCGATTATCCACCATGCCAAAAAAGTAATCAAGGCGATGCCTGCCACCACCGGCACAAACACCAATGCCGCCTTATCCACGATGCGCTGTACGGGAGCCTTGCTCCCCTGTGCTTCCTGCACCATCCTGATGATATGTGCCAGGGTGGTGTTCTCACCTATTTGTCTTGCTCTCATGCGGAGCTTGCCTTGGCTCGGGATCGTTCCTGACAATACCTCATCGCCCACCCGCTTTGCCACAGGGGTAGGTTCGCCTGTAATCATCGCCTCGTCCACGTATGCCGCATCAGCTGTCATAAAGCTCTCGGCTTGGGTTACCACGCCATCCACAGGAATCTTTTCCCCTGCACGCACTTCGATGACATCACCACGTTGGATAGTGGAGATTGGCACCTCCTCCAACTGCCCGTCGGCGACCAGTCGGGCGGTCTTCGGTTGCAAGCCCATCAACTGTTTGATGCTTGCCGCCGTGCCATCCTTCGCCTTCTCTTCCAGGCATCTTCCTGTCAGAACGAAGGTGATGATCATCACCGAGGCATCGAAGTAGACATGCCATTCGATGCCCCTTGCGCCCCATACCATTTCTCCGAAGAAGGTGTTGAAGGCACTGAAGAGAAAGGTGATGAGAGTGCTCAGAGCCACGAGAGAATCCATGTTGGCGGTTCGATGCCTGAGTTGCTTCCATGCCGAGACATAGAACATCCGACCGCAATACAACATGTTCAAGAGGGCGAGAATCAAGGAAATCTGGTTGTTGAAAGCCGAGGCGTGGCTATCCCTCATCATGCCATTGCCCATAGAGACGGTGTTCTCCATACCGGTCGAAACCCAGCCCATGGAGAACGCCATCACGAGAATGGCGAAGAACCAGGACAGAAGGGTCTTGCGCTTCAAGAGAGTAAATTCACGGCGATTGATTTCCTCAGCACTACGGTCTGCCTCGATGACGAGGTCGTAGCCAGCATTGGAAATCTCACGCTTCATATCTTCGAGGGTAATCTTCTCCGGGTCATAATCGACAAGGGCGGTGCGTCCTGCCAAGGAAACGGTGGCGGAAGTTATACCCTCAAGGGAGTTGAGCTTGCGCTCCACATTGGCAGCACACACTGAGCATGCCATGCCAATCACTGGTATTGTTTTCTTCATTGTCTTTTTTCTTATTTACCTGTTATAAATATATGTATGCGACCCTAAGTCATTACTGATGGGTAGGCATACGACAATCTTGGTTGCAAAAGTCAAAATAATCTTTTGCAACCTATTTGCAAATATGGAAAAATCAAATATTCAGAAAGAAATGCTTGATTTTGCACACCTTTCTTTGCCTTTTTGAAAGTTGCAAACTTAAGCATTTCCATAAGAATAAGAACCTGATAGTCCCATAAATTAATGACCTTTAACGGCTTTTGCATAAAATCATACAAATACCGCCTTTAACCATCCTGTTATTCGAATATCGTCAGTTGTCCTGTTTCTTGCCTCCCGGCATGATGATGGTGAAACCGTTATCCTGACAGATGCCGGATGCAATGGTGTCGCCTTGAGCTTCGGCTTTCTTCAGCCATTCCTTAGCCTGCGCCTTGTCTTCTTTCACTCCATCACCGTTGAGATAGCAGATGCCGAGACTGCGTTGTGCCTGGGCAAGACCTTTTTCTGCTGCCGTGCGTATCATGCTGACGCCTTTCTCCTTGTCTTGTGCCACACCTTCACCATTCAGATAACATCCGCCGAGCTCGTAGATAGCCTGTATGTCGCCCTGATTTGCTGCCTGCTCATACCAGTGGGTAGCCTCTTTCATGTCTTTGCCCACTCCTATGCCTTCAACATAGCAGACGGCAAGCTGGTACTGGGAGTCAACGTTACCCTGGGTGGCAGACTTGCGGAACCAGCGTGCAGCCTCCTTGTAGTTCTGCTCCACTCCGATTCCCTTGAAATATAGAGAACCGAGTAAGAACTGCGACAGGGCGTCACCCTTGTCGGATGCCATTCTGAACCATTTCATGGCTTCGGCAGGGTCTTCGTCCACACCGTTGCCATTCATATAGCAGGTGCCCACATAGCATTGGGCTTCCACGTTGCCAGCCATAGCATCTGCCATTGCGTTTTTGAATTCCTTGGAGTTCTGTGCCGTTGCACCCATTGCCAAGGCTGCGGACAGGAGTATTGTCAAGAATGTCTTTTTCATTGTCGTCTGGATTTTTGATAGGTTTTATTACTGGCGCAAAAATAATAAAAAAACGCGTAACGGCAAAATATAGCCCTGTATTGAACCCACAAACGGTTATCAGGCGTACAATACCAAACCTCCTGATGACCGATTTGGGATAGCGATAGGCATTGGTCGAAAAAATCCCCCTGGCGTGGGGAACAAAACCCCACATTAGGGGGATGTGTTCCCCACGGCAAGGGGGAAAATACAGGTGCTATATAAGTGTCTCTATTATTTGTCTTTCTTGCCGCCGAAAAGGCTCTTCCACACCTTTACGGCACCCTCTTTCACTTTGCGTGTGATGTCGGCCTTCTTCTGGTTGATGACAAGATCGACATCCACGTCGCCACACTTGATGGAAACCACACCGCTGCGCTTCTCTTTGCCTAAGTTGTCTTCCACTTCCACGTATATCTTGTCATTGCCAGCCTTGCTTGCCTTCACCCATTGGGGTTGGTCTTCGATATACCAGTCGTCGTAGTTGCAGGTCACGGTGACAGACTGTGCTCCGCCTTCCATCCTTGACTTGAAGTCAAGGTAGTCCTCAGAGAGACTTATCTCCACGTTCTTGTGCTTGTCAACCTGTGCAACCTCTTCAACGACAGTTTTTTGGGCATCATTCTTCGTTATAGGTTTCGGTTTTGGTTTCGGCTTGTTAATCCTTTTCAAGAGATAGTTGCATGCGCCAATCTGTGCGTCGCATTTGTCCTTTCCAGCCTCGGTGGCGTAAAGTCCTTTGGCTTTTCTGAAATTTGCTATAGCCTGTGTAAGCGAAGTCTTGGTGCGTTGTTTCTTCAGTGCCATTCCCTTGCTGTAAATTCCGTCAGCAGCAGTCTGCGCATGTGCTCCTATGGCAATGAAAAGCATTGCCAGACAGAGACATAGTCTGATTATCTTTTTCATTGTATCTTATTTTGGTTTATGAAGTCATTCAATCTATTAACTCTCTCTCTGTATTTGCTCTCATATTCAGTGCCTTCCACCAACTTAATCTGTTTCGACAGTTCCTGGCAGGCGGATTTCAGTTCCTTTGCCACGTTGCCCATCTTGGTCTGCACTTCAGTAGCCTTTGCCTGCAGGTCGCTGTCGCTGCCTATCATGTCAGCCAGTTGCTTGTATGAAGTATATGCCTCCATGAGCTTCTTTTCGTAGTCGTCTTTAGACCGGTCCTGACCTTTCAGCGCCAGCATGTCGGCAGCCGTTATCTTGTCGTCGATAGCTTTGGTCTTCTGCTCTGCTTTCTGCTTCTGAACCATGGCAACCTGCTGCTGCTCCACCTCCTGCTGCTTCTGGTTGGTGTGGATGGCGAATGCACCACCGATGATGAGCAATGCAGCCACGGCAGCGGCGATGATGACCATTGTCTTCTTTGAAGCTCCGCCGCCAGCCACTTCGCCGGATTCCAGGGCGACACGCATCTGGGCGCAGGTCTGGAAGCGCTGCGACTGGTTTTTCTGACATGCCGTCTCAATGATTTTCTTCAGTGTCTTGTCCTTTATCTTGCCCAGCGGCAGTTTCTCCTTCAGCTGCTTGTGCAGTATTTCGTGGCGCGCTCCCTCGAAAGGTGTGTGTCCCACGATACACTGATACAGAAGTATGCCGACGGCATAAATGTCAGTTGTCTGATTCTGGTGGCTGATGTCGCCGAGAGCCAGCTCAGGAGCGGCATATTCCGGTTTCCCCATGAACTTGCCGGCAACGGTGAGCTGCTTGTCGCTTGTCGTCAGCGTATTCATCTGCTTGGCGATACCGAAGTCGATGAGCTTGATATGTCCGTCGGTTGTCACCATGATGTTCGAAGGGTCGATGTCGCGGTGTATATATCCGGCATCATGCAGCGCCATGAGTCCCGACAACACGTTCATGACCACTACTTTGGCAAAGCGCTCCGGGTCCTTCTTGTAGTCGGTGAGCAGTTTCACGGCGAACGGCACGTCCTGTCCGTTTCTGTCCTGTGTCTTGCCGTTCAGGATATCCGACAGCGACACTCCGGTGAGCAGTTCGCTGACCACATGATAGTGTGTCACCACCTCGCCCACGTTGTTGCGGTCGCTAATCTCTATGAATCCGAGCATCTCCACGAGGTTGTCGTTGCGCAGCTGTATCTCAGCCTCACGCCTTGCTCTCTCGTAGGCATTTGCCGGCAGGTCGTCGAACATGAATTTGATGGCTACTGGGCGTGACACTCCCGTACGCTCGTCGACGCAGACTCCCTTGAATACTTTTCCCATTCCGCCTTCACCGATAGGCGGTTCTTCAGAATTAAACTGATAACAAATGTGGTTTCGCTTTTCAGCTTCACCTTGAAGTTTTATTATTGCCATAATCCTATGTTTTGTTTCTTTATTAATGTTCTGTTGATTATCTGTTCCTGTCGTCGGCAAGGCGTTGCGTTAACCTGCCGCCGCTTTTATTTCGTGTTATTCTTTATCTTCTCCAATTTCTCCTTTATCTTTTTTATTATGCCCTGGGCTTTAGGGCTCGATCCGTATGACTTGCTGCCCTTCGACACTTCAGCCATCGCGGTCTTGTTCTTCTTGGCATAGGCGAGAACGCCGTTAACCTCCGGTTCCCGTTGTTTGCCGCATAGAGCCTTTATGTTCTGAATTGCCTTTATCACCTTGTCGGCATGAAGTCCCTTCTGCTCCTTGGTCTTTTTCTCATTGCCATTGTGATATCCCAACATGTTGTCGAGTGCCGTCAGGGCCTGGTTGACAGATGTCTTGAATTTGGCAGGGTCGCCATAGGCAACGGTCTTCTTTCCCTTTCCGGCATCCTTGTTATCCTTGCTGCCATTCTTGTCGGCAGCAGGATGCTTGCCGGAGTCGGCATTCTTGTCGACGTTAGCTTTTCTTTCTGTATCAGCCTTCTTGTCGGCATCTGCCTTCTTGTTGTCCGCTGTAGAGGCATTTCCCTTGTTGTCTCCGTCAGCGGCTTCGTCCTTCTTCTTTGTGGTGTCGTTGACATCCTTCAGGAGATTCTTGTCCGATAGGTTTTCCGTGATTTTGCCATCCGTCTGGGAAGGTGTAGCAGCCGGTCCGTTGCCGATGTGAAGAGCTTTTCCGGATTCCTGTGGCGTGTTGCCGATGCTTGCCGTGTCATTGCCGGCACTGCCGCTGTAGAGGCATATTCCGATGATGAAGGCCGCCAGGGCAGCAATGCCGCAGATTGCTGTCAGCATCATCTTATACCACTTGTCGTGGAGCTTGGAGTTGCAGTCCATCTCTATTATTGCGATGGTGTGGTTGTCGTGGTGTCCGCCCTTGGCGAATCCCAGTCTGTCCACTTCGCTCGATATGCTTCCCACCACATTTGCTGTCTGTCCCTTGGCGGCGAAGAATTTCAGCAGCTTCTTGTGCGGCATGCTTCCCCACACGCCATCAGTGCAGAGGATGAACCGGTCGCCCTTGCGATAGCCCATCTCTTCGATATCAGGGTTGTGGTCGGTCTTGCTTCCGAGACTTTTGGATATCACGTTGGATTGGGGAGAGACGCGAGCCTCCTCTTCCGTCATCACCTTCTTTCTCACCAGTTCTCCCACGAGCGAATGGTCTTGCGTGCGGAAGAGCATCAGTCTGCCGTGCATCCTGTAGCAGCGGCTGTCGCCGGCGTGGCATACTATAGCAGATTCACTGTTGATGAGTATCGCCACCACTGTGGTTCCCATGCCGCGCAGTTCCTTGTTGGCTGCCATTGCGGCGTTGAGGGCATCGTTGGCTTTTGCCACGGCGATGCGCAGAGCCTGTTTGCGTGGCGTCAGCTGATTGCAGGAGTTCAGATGTCTGGCAATCTCCTGTTTGGCTATCGCAGAGGCGGTCTTGCCTCCCGGTCCGCCACCCATTCCGTCGCAGACCACGAAGAGGAAGCCAAGCGGCGTGTCTATGAATCCCAGGTCGTCTTGGTTTTCTTTTCGTCCGCCCTGCATGGAGTTGGCAGCTCCGTGTAGGGTGATTGTCTTGGAGAATATAGGGAACATCGGTTCTTTGTTTTTAGCTTTTTTCTTCGTTACTTTAGTTGTCGGAGCATTGCCCCAAAGTGGTCATCAGACCTTTTTACCTCAACGGTCATCAAACCGTTTAATGGAGAGTTCTTTTTAACCAGCATTAGCCGGATGCCGCCTTTGGGGCGACATACGGCTATAGGCACTGGTTACTGTTCGCTTCTCACTCAGTATCCATTACGGACAATAGAGTCATTTATTGCCGCCGGGATATGTCTGTTATTCAGTTTTGATAGGTATGGCTCGGTTTGAAGCGGAATAGTATATGGCGAAGACAGCATTTGCAGGAACGCTGAATGTCACTTTCTTCGTGCCGTTCATGCTTGTTTCTTCTTTCTTGGGCTGGAATGTGGAGCGTGCGAGGTCTTTGTAGGTGAAGCTGTATACATCAACCTTCTTGACGGTTTTCTTTGTCAGCGTCACCACCTGGAACATTTCGGCTTTCACGTCACCGTTGTATTCCACGTCGAATTTCGCCATGCCACTTTTAGACTTCAGTCTGACGACTTTTTCCGGTATCGAGTCGAGAATGAGGACATCGTCCTTCTCCGTGACCTTCACGAATTCAGCCTTTTCTCTGTTGACCATCACTTCGCCCGGCTTCAGGAGGATGTCGAACAGAGGATTGTAAGCCGTGTTCTTCTCCTTGCCGATAGACTCGATGTTGCTGGTCATGATCTTCTCTTCCACACCATTCGAGTTGCGCATCTTGATGTAGTTGGCGCTTGCCGGTCCTCCGTTATACTGCTCCACGATGATTCCGCGTCTCGTGCGGTTGTTGGTCAGTGTCACCACATCGCGCAGCGGACTCTGTTCGGAGATGTCCTGGTTGGGGTTGACGGCAGAAATCTTCAGTGTCTTGATGTCGCCGAAGGGCATTGTTTCCACCGTACCGTCGCTTTTGAACACGCTTACCGTCTCGAATGATTCACCGGCATATTCACCTTCTACCGTTCTGCCCGACTTCAGCATGTAAGTGCGCTTGAGTCCCGAGAGAGCATTCTTTGCGCTGCGCACACCCTCTATGCGGTCTATCTCGTCCCATCTCAGAATATAGCTGTCGGGAGCGAGCTGCAGGAATCTTACCTTCATGCCACGTTCCAGGATGCGCACGTTGTTGAATGTCTTGCCATCCTCAGCCAGACGCTCCTCGAAGTCGAGTTCGTCCGGTTCGCTGGCTATCGAGTCGTTGGCATCCACTCCGGCAGAGATGTTGCAGAGAGTGAAAGACTTGTCGTTGCCGTAGCCCATGAGCGCATCATTGTCTTTTGCCCATTTGCG
The DNA here is from genome assembly GCF_000834015.1 of Prevotella pectinovora. Taxonomy (GTDB): domain Bacteria; phylum Bacteroidota; class Bacteroidia; order Bacteroidales; family Bacteroidaceae; genus Prevotella; species Prevotella pectinovora. The sequence goes on from NZ_JXQI01000003.1 coordinate 39,636, forward strand.
CCATGCCTTGTCGAGCTGGCTTTCCTTTCGTGTCACTTCCTTCACCGTGATGTCAGAAGCGCTGATGCAGATGATTGCCTCGTCGGTGCTCACCTCCATGTATCCGTCCTTTTCCTGATGGGCAATGAAGCCGCTGAGCACCGAACCGTTCTTGAGGTATATCTTCTGTGTGATGGCGGCAGATGCGATTGTGCATATCGCCGTCATCATTATCGACATTATTATCTTCTTCATGTTTGTCATCTTTATAGTTTCCTCCTTGTTTACTCGTATCTTGTCTACTTGTCTACTGCCAGAGCCAGTATTATAACAGCCGAATTACCGTTAGGGGCCTATTTCACCACGTGAGGGTTCTCCACGAGCTCCTTCACGAATTTCGCCTTTATGCCATAGTTGAAGCCCTGGGATACCGATACTCCGGAGTTGAGCACTCCCACGAGCATTCCCTTCTTGTTGAAGATAGGAGATCCGCTGGCACCTCCGAAGGATGCGGCGTCGAATCCGAAGCTGAACTCTGTAGGCATCTGTGTGATGCTTCCGCCACGTGCCAGCACCTGTATGCCTTTTTCAGAGTCGGTCTTCTGAAGACTGATTCCGAATGGGAAACCGATGGTGTAGATGTGTGTGCCTACGGTGAGGTCGTTGTCGTTCACGTCCATAGAGTCCTTCAGGTTGATGAATGTGCTGCCGTGAGGCAGTTCACCCTTGTCAGACTGTATGAGAGCCACGTCCACATTCGTGTCGTCGCCGGCAGAGAGCACTCTGCATCGGATGAGGTTCTCCACTGAGAAATACTTGGCCTGTGGGATGATGCTGATGCCATCGTTCACGCCGGTTACCTTCACCATGGTGGTGTATGCCTGCAGACCGTCGGCAGACTTCATCTGTATGTTGTTCATGAACTCTTTGTTTGTAGCCATTGCCGAGAGCTGTGTCTTTATCTTCATTTCAAGTTCGCTTACCGACGTGTCGAAGAGCCAAGGCTTCACTACATGCAGATTGGTGACGAGCTGTCCGTCCTGCGAGACAAAGAATCCCGTGGCGAAACTTGTGCGGTTGAGGATGTACTCCTGTATGGCGGATATGTCCTCAGCACCCACGAAGTAGTAGTTTGCAGTGACGAGCACTACGGCCTTGTTTGCCCACGACTTGTAGTTGATGCTGTTTATCTCTTCCTGTGAGATGGAAGTGGCTCTGCTGATGGGAACCCATTTTGTCGGTATTCCGGCCGACGCAGCAAGGTCGAGGTCGCCGCATGTCACCTCCAGGTGGTTGTTTCCGATTATCATGGCTATGGAAGTGTTGTAGCGTGCATACAGCTCTTCGTCGCTATACTCCTTGCCTCCGCCGAATCCGCCACCGATGAGTTTCATCAGTCCGAATCCTACTCCGACGAGGACTACCAGTCCTGCAACTGCTCCCACGATATATTTCCACGACTCGCTTGGCCATGGCAACTGTGTGGCGAGGTTCACCGGCACTCCGCCGCAGACCACGGCGCTCTTCTTCTTGATGCGGTATGGCGTGTCTTTCGGTATGCGCACACCGTCAACGGTCGTTCCGTTCTTGCTGTGGTCGAAGATATAGAACTTTCCGTCGCGTCCCTGTTTCACTGTGGCGTGATAGCGGCTCACCGTGGCTCCCGTCACCTGTATGTCGTTGTTGAAATGGCTTCCGATGCCGTAGATGCCCTTGTATGCCGAGTTGTCCTCAGGCATCGGCACCTGGTTCCACTGCAGGTCCACGTTGCCGAACGTTATCTTGTCGCCACGTGTCACCTTTGCCGGTGTGCCAGGCTTTATCTGCTGTCCCATTACGAAGGTGCCGTTGTGGCTGCCTCTGTCTTCTATCATCATGTCACCGCTGTCGAGCAGTGTCAGTTCAGCGTGTACCGAGCTTACCATCGGGCTCTGTATGACGATATCACAACTTGCGTCGCGTCCTATTTTCAATATTCTCATAGTGTAGCGTTCTTTTTATTGATTATATAATAATATGTATACTATTGACAGTTGGCTGGCATCAGATTCTCAGTCCGGCAGACTTCTTGTCGTTGTCTTCATTCGGAGTGTCGTTCTTTTTCTGCTGCTTGTCCTTCTTTGCGGCGTCGGCAGCCTTTGAGTCGTTTTTCTTCTGCTGCTTGTCGTCTTTTGCCTGTTGCTTGTTGTCTTTCTTTGTCTGTTTCTTGTCAGCCTTCTGCTCGTCCTTCATGTTGTCGTCCTTGCTTTCGGCTTTCTCTTCCTTCTGCTTGTCCTCGTCTTTCTGGGTCTTCGTGGTGTCAGCCACGGCAGCCGGTTTCTCCTGCGTTCCGGCAGAGCTGCCGCCTCCCATTGCCGCCTTGATGCCGAATCCGGCTATGGCAATGACTGCAAGCGCCACTACTGCTATGATGGCATACTTTATTGCCTCGCCGCTCTTTGGCACTCGGTTCCAGTCGAGGCGTGCCACGTGGGCGAACGATACGCTGTCTTTGCGTGTTACCGGCACCGGCACATTGGGCGCTATCCTGATGCCGTTGACATAGGTGCCGTTATGGCTTTGGTCAACAATCGTCATCTTTCCCATCGACGTGACGTTGAGGATGGCGTGTCGGCGGCTTATGACATCGGTGCTGTCGTTGATAACGATGTCGCATCCTGTCTCTCTTCCAATAGAATATACTTTCATAGTCAGAATTATTTGTTTTTAGTTATTTTCTTGATGGAGTCGGTGAGGGTAGCCACTGCGGCCTGGCTTTTCTTCACGGAGTCTTTGTATAATGCAATGCTGTCGGCGGTTGCCTTGGTTGCCGCATTGGCGGTGCGATATTGCATCACGTTTGTCATGATGCTTGCCGCGAGTCCCACGAGCATTACGGCGATGATTATTCTTGCTGCTTTGGTCATCTTTGGAGTTAGTTTAGAGTACTTTCTTGTTTCTACGAGGGCAAGCGTAAGATTGTCGTGTCCGCCTCCGGCGTTGTGTCCCAGATTGTCCACGTGGGTGGCGATGTCGTCGGTCACGGTGGCGAGGCTTACGCTTCTTTTCGACACCAGCTTCAACAGTTCCTTCTCAGGCATCGTGCCGTGTATGCCGTCGGAGCAGAGCATGAAGCGGTCGCCCTTCTCATACGCCACCTCGGCAATTTCAACCTCCACCGTTTCGGCGGCGCCGAGAGCCCTCGTTATGATGTTAGACTGTGCAGAGAGGCGTGCCTGCTCCTCTGTTATCACTTTCTGCTTCACCATCTCGAACACCATGGAGTGGTCGAATGTGCGGAACACCTTCCTTCCTCTCCTCAGCTGGTATATGCGGCTGTCGCCCACATGAGCCACGATTGCCGACTGCTTGCCGATTAGGAGCACCGTCGCCGTGGAGCCCATTCCCTTGAGTTGTGGCGTCTGCTTGCCGGCCTCTATAATGGCGTCGTTGGCTCTTCTCACGGCATCGGCAACCACTGTCTTCGGGTCGTCCTTCTCCGAGGCATCCGTTATGGAGTCTACGATTTCCTTCACGGCAATCGTGGATGCAGTCTTTCCGCCCGGTCCGCCTCCCATGCCGTCGCAAACGGTGACGAGGTATCCCAGCCTCGTGTCGTTCCATCCGAACGAGTCCTGGTTTTCGCGTCTTCCTCCGATGCGGCTTTCGGCAAATGCGATGACGTCGGCAGAGCTGTCTGAATATATCTTCTGCAGATCCATTATTGTTGATTTATGATGAACGGTAAAACGATGACCATTGCCATAGCGCAGATGGCGAGGAAGACCATTATCGCGGCAAGAGCCTTGTTCCGCTTTGCCCATTCCATTGTCTTCTCCATCGTTGTAGGCTGGTAGGTGAGAGCCATCGTTATTGCTTGCTTGAATTCTTTCACTGTCTGGAACCTCTTCATCTGGTCCTTCTCTGTTGCTTTCCATATCACCCGCATGAGCTGCGGCGGTATCTTGTCGCTGGGCGGCAGCTTCTCGGATATCTGTGCCGCAAGCGTCTCCGTGTCGTTTCCCTTGTCCATGGGGTTGCTGCCGGTTATCAGCTCGTATAGCGTGATGCCCAGCTCATAGATGTCGCTGCGGCCGTTAATGCTCTCGGCACCCGAACTCTCGTCCCTCTTTATCTGTTCGGGCGATGAATATTGCGGTGTGCCGATAAATCCGTATTGCGAGAACTTGTTGCCGCCATTCACTCTTGATATTCCCAGGTCCATGAGACGCACGTTGTTGCCGTTTTCCACCATGATGTTCGACGGCTTTATGTCGCGGTGTACCACTCCCTTCTGGTGTATGTATGCCAGGGCGTCCATCACCGGCATTATCAGCCGGCAGATTTTCTCGGCGCGGTTGTGAGTGTTGGGGAATGCCGCTACATATTTGTCAGCGTCGTCTCCCTGCACATATTTGCTTATAATCCAGATGGGTCCGCGGTCGGGGGCATATTCGCAGTATCCGAGCATCTCCACGAGGTTAGGGTGTCTGAAGGCGAGTGAAGCCTCCTGACGTGCCCTTTGCCTTATCATGGGGTTGTTGGCGAAATAGTCTTTCACTCTCTTTATCGCCACCTTCACTCCGTCGTCGCATCTGAAGCCAAGATACACGTCGCCCATAGCGCCGCTGCCCAATGGCATCTCTGCCGGGTTATAGCAGTACCACACCCCTTCGGCAAAGAGGTATATGTATGCACCACGTTTTAATACGGTCTTCTTAGGTTGCATCACATGGAGATTGTTCCGCCGTGGTTAGGATCGATAGATCCGTCCATTCCTACAGTGCCATTTGTAGGTTTGTATCCGCTGTTGCCGTATGGGTCGTAGGCTTCGGTGCGTGTCTGTCCGTTGCGGAATGGCGGCACGTCACCGAATTCGTCGCTGTCCTCCTCCGTTGCCACGGCGATGAAGTTAGGGTTCACTCTCAGGTTTGCCTTCTCTGCATCGATGAGGATGAGCAGCAGTTCGTAGTTGTTGCCTATTGTTATGATGTCGCCGTTGTGGCAGGCTTCAGCGTCGAATCCGAGCTGTGTTCCGTTGAGTCTTGTTCCGTTGGTGGATTCCGGGTCTTTGATAGAAGCTATCACGCCTTTGCCCTCCTGCTGTCTCACCACGATTACGGCATGGTTGCCCGACACGGTGCCTTCGGCGAGCTGTATGTCGCAGTCTGCGCTTTGTCCGATAGTGTTTCGGCCAATCTGCAGAGGCCAGAACTCTCCTGCAGCTGTTCTGGAAACAGAGTACAGGAATCCTACAACCGGTTTTCCTGGCTGTATGGTGCGCTGTCTTTGTTGTGGCTGTTCTCCGGCGTTGTTGCCTGGCTGCTGTGTTTCGTTGCCCATCATTCCCGGCACCACGGTGCCTCTTGCTGCCTGGCGTCCGCTTCTGGAATAGAAGCTGTTGCCAAGTCCGCTGTTCATGTTGTTTCCACCCTGTCCGTTGTCTGGTTCGAGACCTTGGATTACTGTTCTGTTCTGAGACATAAGCTATTTGTTTTAAATGAACTCTCGTTAGATTAATTTTTCTGTGCAGTACAACTGTCTTGCACATTTCTTTTTCACATCTACAAATGTACGAAAATTAACAATACAAAAAAAATGGTAAATGTTCCGTTTGTATGTATTTTGGATTGAACGTGTCGTATCTTGGATTATTCGTACTTAAAAAGTTCGGTAATCTGCATCAGATTTATTTTTATTGCTCTCCGGAAAACCTATTGCAGGGCTACATAAGGGCAGACATTTTTATGGTTGGTATTTGTTTTCCAAACAGGCTGGTCGGATCCTTGACAAGGATAGCAAAAACTTCAAGAAATGGGAACGCTGCTTGCCCCGGTTGTGAACGCTGCTTACCCCGGTTGGGTAAGCAGCGTTCCCCGGTTGGGCATAATCAGAGCCAAAAACGTACCCACAATGTTTCATGTAATGAACGTTAGTAAAGGAGATGCAAAAAGCACCATAAGAGCAGACCCCTTTCGGTTGTAGGCGTGGCAGTAGTTATAAAAAACGAAAGAAGCCTCCCGTCTGCGATGAGACGGAAGGCTTCCTGTTAATTTATGATTTTCAGACGAGCAGATTACTGCTCTGTGATCTGAACTGTTGCACGACGGTTGAATGAGATTGGTGAGAGTGTTTCTACACCACCGTGAGCCTGAGTTGAGATGTTGTCAGCAGGTACACCCATCTTGATAAGCTCGCCCTTAACGATTTCAGCACGCTTAACAGAGAGCTTCTGGTTGATCTGAGGAGTACCTGTTGCGCTGTCGGCGAAACCTGTAACCATGATCTTAGAGTTGTTAGTCTTGGCGTACTTAGCAAGAGCCTCAACGTTGACGAGGTCCTTAGGATTGGCAACGTCTGTCTTGCCGATGTTGAAGAATACAGATACCGGAGTAGTGATGAACTGCTTGATAGACTCAGGCATTGCAACCTCCTTTGGCTTTTCGTTCAGCATAGCCTTCAGACGTTCGTTCTCTGACTTAGAGTCAGCGAGCTGAGCGTTGAGAGCGTCGATCTGTGACTGAGAGAGAGCCTTGATAGCGTCAACATCTGGCACCTTAGCCCAACCGGTCTTGCCGATGTTGAGAGTGAGACCGAGCTCTGCATAGAGGTAGTTGTCGTGAGAATCCCATCCGCGAGGACCGTTGTTTGCGTGTCCCTCTGAGTAGAAGTCGTTCTCCAGACGGTTCCAACCCAACTCGAGGTTGATGGCAACGCGCTTGTTGATGTTGAACTCGTTGAGCAAACCGATGCTCATACCCATTGCATACATGTCAGAACTCATGTTGCGTGCAAAGCCTGCACCAGCGAATGGAATACAGTTGTAGACACGCTTAGGGTTGTAGCCGCAGAACATGTTGCTCAGGTTGAAGAGCACCTGCTCCTGTGCGTTCCAGTATTTGAAGCTGTCGCCATTTGCCTTACCCCAGATACCAGACACCTTTGTGCGGAGTCCGAGACCAGGAGTGAACCACTTACCGATAGCTACAGAAGCCTGTGGGTTAGAGCGGAAACTCTTGAGAGGGTTGTTTGATGTGTCGAAACCATGCTCGAGTGAAGAATAGAACGCAGTCCACTGCACTCCACCCTGTACGAACCAATTACTCCAGAAAGAGTTAGTTGCTACGCTATACTTTTCTGTTGTAGTTTCTGTTTCCTGTGCCATTGAGGTCAGGGAAACGCCGGCTATAGCCAGCATAATTAAGAACTTTTTCATAACCGTATTAATAAATCTAATTCGTTATTTCTATATTTTTGTGAATAAAGCTGCCGTTTCCTCCTTTAAATATTGTGATATATGGTGCAAAGTTAATCTTTTTTTTCTAATTCCATAACTTTTAGTATGAAAAATGCTATATAAATGTATATTTTTGTGTTTTCTGTTCATCATAAAGCGCTATGGCGACGACAGCAAACGTTATGTAGTGGCAACAAAAAATCCCGACAGGCATGTTGCCGATCGGGATTAGTCCTTTTTTGTGCATTCAGCAGCGTGATGATTATCGACGCAGACCGAGAGCCTTGATTATAGCACGATAGCGCTCAATGTCGCGGTCGTAGAGATAATCGAGCAATGCACGACGCTTACCTACCAATTTGGTCAGAGACCTTGCGGTAGTATGATCTTTACGGTTTTTCTTCAGGTGCTCCGTCAAGTGGGAAATACGGTATGAGAACAATGCTATCTGGCTCTCAGCTGAACCAGTATCAGAGTTAGACTTTCCGTACTGTCCAAAGATCTCTTGTTTTTTAGCTTGATCTAAATACATTGTTTTGATTTTGTTAAAATTGTTATTTATATTTGCATAAAGCGGGTGCAAAGGTAAGAATATTATTTTGTTTACAAAGCAAGAGGCCTTGAATATCTTGATATTTTAATATTCTTTTACATTTTGGTCACTGATGCGTACGTATTGCGCCATGGCTTGCGGATTCTGCCGTTTGCCGCCTGTCGTTTTTTACAGAGAGAATCTGTATCCGGCACTGAACGTGAATACGGAGTTCTTGCCATCTATGTTGTCGTAGACCTTTGTCAGTCCGATATTGTAGCGCGCATCGAGAATCACGTTCATGTATTCGTATGATATGCCCACGGGAATGGCAAAATCCACTTTCTTCAGTTTCACGTCACCCTTTATCTTCTTCACGCTCTCCGTAGAGCCCACGCCTGCCTGGTCGCGCACGAAGCTCGCCTCGGTGTATTCCATCTTTCCGTCCACGTTGAATCCCACCTGCACGCCTACTTTCAGTGCGAGGTTGTCTGCCACGTATGCACTTGCTATCAGCGGCACATTCACATAGTCGTGGTGTTGTTTCCAGTCTCTCACTTCGTTCCATTGCTTGGTCGACATGTCGTGTGCCTCCTTCACATCGTCGAATCTTTCGCCCTGTCTGCTGTAGTACGCACCTATGGATGCCGCCAGCATGTCGCTGAACTGGTATTCGAAGTCCACTCCGGCCATCAGTCCCGGTTTGTAGTTCGAATGCGTGGCATCGCCGTATGCCGATGCGAGAGAGGTGTACACTTTGTCCCCCGTCACCTTGGCTATGGCCACACCCAGTCTTGGGATTATGGAGAAAGTGCCTGCCTTTGGCTGGGCCATTGTTGCCACGACACCGATAACCAATGATATGGCGGTAATAAATATTCTTCTCATAGTAACTTGTTTTTTTTGTTTTACCTTTTTATATAAACGCCCCGATACACTGATTATTGCACGAGTCGTGTTAATAATCTGTTGCTAAATGAAAGAAATGGCATGCGCTTATTTGTCATGTAAATTAAAAACACTACCTTTGCACTCATATTATTAAGGTAAATTATGCAAGATATCAGAAACATTGCGATTATTGCCCACGTAGACCATGGTAAGACTACATTGGTGGACAAGATGATGTTGGCCGGAAACCTCTTCCGTGACGGAAAGGACCTGAGCGGCCAAGTGTTGGATAACAATGATTTGGAACGTGAGCGTGGTATCACCATCCTCTCAAAGAACGTTTCAATTAACTGGAAAGGTACAAAAATCAATATCATAGATACTCCGGGACACTCCGACTTCGGTGGTGAGGTGGAGCGTGTGCTCAATATGGCAGACGGATGTCTGCTTCTCGTCGATGCCTTCGAGGGACCGATGCCACAGACACGTTTCGTATTGCAGAAGGCCCTGCAGATAGGACTCAAGCCAATCGTGGTGGTAAACAAGGTGGACAAGCCAAACTGTCGCCCGGAGGAGGTTTACGAGATGGTGTTCGACCTGATGTTCTCTCTCAATGCCACAGAAGACCAGCTCGACTTCCCCGTTGTATACGGAAGTGCCAAGAACGGCTGGATGAGCGCCGACTACAAGGAGCCAACCGACAACATCGAGTATCTGCTCGACAAGATCGTTGAGGTGATACCGGCTCCGAAGATGCTCGACGGAACACCACAGATGCTCATCACCAGTCTCGACTATTCAAGCTATACAGGCCGTATCGCCGTGGGCCGCGTGCATCGCGGTTCGCTGAAAGACGGTATGAACGTGACCATCGCCCACCGCGACGGTTCTATGGAGAAGACCAAGATCAAGGAGCTCGACACCTTTGAGGGAATGGGACATGCCAAGACGGAAGAGGTGAAGAGCGGCGACATCTGTGCCGTGGTAGGTCTGGAGAATTTCGAGATCGGAGATACCATCTGCGACTTCGAGAACCCTGAGCCACTGCCTCCAATCGCCATCGACGAGCCTACCATGAGTATGCTCTTCACTATCAACGACTCACCGTTCTTCGGCCGCGAAGGAAAGTTCGTTACCAGCCGTCACATCAGCGACAGGCTGAAGAAGGAGCTGGAGAAGAACCTCGCCCTGAGAGTGGCTCCTTTTGAGGATTCCACCGACAAGTGGATTGTCAGCGGACGAGGAGTGCTGCATCTCTCGGTACTCATCGAGACCATGCGTCGCGAGGGCTACGAGCTGCAGGTGGGCCAGCCACAGGTTATCTACAAGGAGATAGACGGAGTGAAATGCGAACCTGTCGAGGAGCTCACCATCAACGTGCCGGAGGAATTCGCCAGCAAGATGATTGATATGGTGACACGCCGCAAGGGAGAGATGACATCCATGCAGAACCTCGGCGACCGCGTTGACATCGAGTTCGACATCCCGTCGCGTGGTATCATCGGTCTGCGTACCAACGTGCTCACCGCCTCACAGGGCGAAGCCATCATGGCACACCGCTATAAGGAATACCAGCCGTTCAAGGGCGAAATCACACGTCGTGTAAACGGCAGTATGATAGCCATGGAGACCGGCACGGCATATGCTTACTCTATCGACAAGCTGCAAGACCGCGGTAAGTTCTTCATCGATCCGGGTGAGGAAGTATACGGCGGAGAGGTAGTAGGCGAACATGTTCACGACAACGACCTCGTGGTGAACGTGACCAAGGCAAAGCAGCTCACCAACACGCGTGCCAGCGGTTCCGACGACAAGGCTCGTATCGTGCCACGCACGGTGCTCTCTCTCGAAGAGGCTCTCGAATATATCAAGGGCGACGAGCTCGTGGAGGTGACTCCGAAGAGCATGCGTATGCGCAAGATACTGCTCGACCACTTGGAGCGCAAGCGTTCCAACAAGGAATAAAGCGTTTTCCCATAAAGGAAAAGCGCAGCTGATACCCCGATGACCTATCCAGGTCAAGGCAGCATCAAATATACAGAGGCGTGAAGGAGTTTGAAGAGAGCTTCCGACACGCCTCTTTTTGATGGATACCAACGATGGGCGTTGAATTTATTCTATTCTTCAAATCCATCATACATTGCCACATATCCCAACAACAGAATAATAAAAAAGAAAATGACAGACCTCAACAGACGGATACTCCATATCGCCCTGCCAGCCATCGTGAGCAACATCACCGTGCCCCTGCTCGGACTCATCGATGTGGCGATAGTGGGCCACCTCGGTTCGGCAGCATACATTGGAGCCATCGCCGTGGGCGGAATGATATTCAACGTGATGTATTGGCTGTTCGGATTCCTCCGCATGGGAACGAGCGGCATGACATCACAGGCTCTCGGACAGCGCAACCTCACCGAGGCAGTGCGCCTGCTTGTCAGGTCGGTGGGAGTGTCTCTGGCGGTGGCGTTGGTGATGATACTGCTGCAGGTGCCATTGAGGCAGATGGCACTCAGCGTGATGCAGCCCTCTGCGACAGTGAGAGAGTTTGCCGAAGTTTATTTCGACATTCTGATATGGGGCGCCCCGGCAATGCTCTGTCTCTATAGTCTCACGGGATGGTTTATCGGGATGCAGAATTCCCGAATGCCGATGGTCATAGCGATAACCCAGAATGTGGTCAACATCGTGGCGAGTCTCGGTCTCGTCTTCGGATTGGGAATGAAGGTGGAAGGCGTAGCCCTCGGCACCCTCGTGGCTCAGTATGCCGGATTCCTTATGGCAGTGGTGATGTGGGTAGTGGCGTATGGCAGACTGTGGAAACATTTCCAGTCAGAAGCCCTCTTCGCATGGCGTTCGATGAAAGGTTTCCTTGGAGTAAACCGCGACATTTTCCTGCGCACGCTCTGTCTCATCAGCGTGATGCTCTTTTTTACCTCCGCCGGGTCATGGCAGGGTGAGACGGTGCTTGCCGTCAATACGCTGCTGATGCAGTTTTATATGATATTCTCATATTTCATGGACGGTTTCGCCTATGCCGGCGAGGCGATAAGCGGCAAATACTACGGTGCCGGCAACAGGTCGGGACTGCAGCAGTCTGTGCGCAACCTCTTCGGATGGGGAGCTGCGATGACCGTGATATTCACCTTATTATATATAATAGGAGGCGACGCGTTCCTGTCGTTGCTCACCGACGACCATACTGTGGTGGCAGCAGCCCATGGATATTCATTCTGGGCATCGTTGGTACCGCTTTTGGGAATGGCGGCATTCATCTGGGACGGAGTCTTCATCGGCTGCACCAAGACCCGCGGCATGCTCCTCTCGATGTTCTTCTCGTCAGCCACCTTCTTCACGGTGTATTATTCCCTGCGTTCCTCCCTTGCCAACCATGCCCTCTGGATAGCCTTCCTCGCCTATATGGCGATGAGAGGCATTGCCCAGACCCTGCTGTGGAGGAGAGAGATGAAGCGAGTGGAGTAATTAACCCTAATGACCGTTTTAGGGGTATGGTTTGACTTGCTTTATCCTTATGTCCGCAGATTTTTTCAATTCTGCGGATACACCAGGTTCTCTTCCTTAATATTGCGTAGTGTTTCGAGATATTTCTTCGATTCCCAGCGTGCCATTGGCAGGTCGTGCAGGAGCCAGTTGCCGCAGTCTTTAGGAGCAGCGCCAGGTATGTCACCTTCGAATCCGGCAACAAACTGGAACGTGCGTTTCATCAGTTCCACGATATCCTTCGATTCGTAGTCGCCGCGGATGAGCAGGTAGTTTCCGGTGAGGCATCCCATCGGTCCCCAATATATGATGCGGTCTTTCCACTCCTCGTCGTTGCGCAGATATGTGGCGGCCAGATGCTCTATGGTGTGCAGCGCTCCGGCGTGTAGAGCCGGTTCGCGGTTAGGCGCCTTCATGCGAATGTCGAATGTCGTTACCACTTCGCCGCCCACCTCGTCTTTGCGAGATACGTAGATGCCCGGCAGCAACAGTTCGTGATTGATGGTGAAACTTGGAATCTTCTTCATAGTGCTTACTGTATTTTTTTGTTGTGGATATTCAGTTCTGCTTTTGTCAGGGGGCACCGTCATAGCGGCAATCCTCCTTACGAATATATTCAGATTGTCAGATGCTCTGCAGGAAATGCTTTGTCACGTTGAACGATCCCTCGGCGAGGCGCGCCCAGAAATCGAAATACTGCGAAGCCTTGTTGTCTTTCAGCGGTATGTCGCTGATGATTCTGAAGCTGATGAACGGCACGTGGTATATGTGGCACGTCTGTGCTATCGAGCAACTCTCCATGTCCACAGCCTTTGCGTTCGGGAAATGCTCCAAGATGCCCCCCATCTTCTCCTTGCTGTCAACGAACCATTCTCCGCTCACTATCAGTCCGCCATGCACCGGAGTGTCGCCGCCAGCCGCCAGTGCTTTCTCCACGAGTTCCTTGGGAGCCTGGAATTTTGCCGGCATGCCGATAATCTGTCCGTATTCGCATTCGTCGCCACAGTAAGCGTCGTGGTATACATATTCCGTGCCCACCACCACGTCGGTGACGTTCATCTCCACGTCGGCGCCACCAGCCACGCCGGTAGAAATCACGAGGTCGGGAGCGTAGCGGTCAATCATCTCCACCGCTCCGATAGTACTGTTCACCTTTCCTATGCCGCATTTCTGTAGAATGATCTCTTTGTCTCCGATGCGTCCGGTCACGAAGTCTTTGTGGTGGAACCTTTCCACCGTGGTGTCGCTCAGTAGAGTCTTCAACTGTACGAACTCCTTGTCCATGGCGACGATAATTCCTATTTTCATATTCTGTTTTCTTTTTAATCTTTTTGCAAAGGTAATGCAAATCGAGTGGAGAACGAAATGAATTCCTTCATTTCTTATCCCGAGATGCCGCTTAGCTTATTATTTAAAGGTAATCATAGCCCGTTGGCGGAATTAGATTAGTGCATACTTAATCCTAATGTCAGTTTGTGTTAAACCCAAATCGGTCATTAGGACGTTTAAAGTGTAATTTTAATAACTGCTTGCAGTCTTTTGTTTTTTATAAGGTGTCTTTTGCTTGTTTTTAATTCGCAATAGCTCGCTATTACTCATTAAAAGCCAAACAAAATCCACTCTTCTAAAATAACAAAATCCAAGCAAGCCCTAATAACCGATTTGGGTTAAAATGGGCAACGTGCTTGCCCAAGTGGGGCAACGTGCTTACCCATCATGGGCAACGTGCTTGCCCCTGTTGGGCAGATTTGCTGTAAGGCGTCTGCCCAATAAGCTAATGTTGTAACACCCATATTCCTGTTTTCAGGATTCTGCCAACGCATACAATTCCTGTCGTCTGAATTCCTTTCATCTGATAATTCTTTTCATCTGACAATTCTCTTTTCATCAGCAAACCATCCAGACAATAGGCTGACAATTGCCTGACAGTCAACTGTCTGATTGCCAGAATATTACGACAAAAAACCAGACAATCTGACAGTTTTTCAGAAATTCTCGTTTTTGCTAAGAATCAGCGATATGGGCAACTTTTGCTCATATCGACCAACTTAAACCCAAATCGGTCATTAGGCCGTTTAATGTATAATTTTAATAACTGCTTGCAGTCTTTTGCTTTTTATAAGGCGTCTTTTGCTTGTTTTTAATTCGCAATAGCCCGCTATTACTCATTAAAAGCCAAACAAAATCCACTCTTCTAAAAAACAAAATCCAGGCAAGCCCTAATGACCGATTTGGGTTAAATTAATTCCGCCAACGGGTAATCATAATATATAATTTTGCAATGCAAAGTTCAACTTTCCATTTCCCGATACCTGTAATTCATTTGTTTTGTCTAAATTTGCAAACGAAAAGAAGACAATAAACAATTTATAGCTATAATGAAAAACTGGAAACAATATCTGCCGGACGTGCTGGCAGTGCTGCTCTTTGCAGTGATTTCTTTCGCCTATTTCTTTCCTGCCGACATCGACGGCAAGGTGCTCTTCCGCCACGACTCCCAAGCCGGAGTAGGACTCGGACATGAAGCACAGGAATATCGTGACCGCACCGACGGCGACATCACTCGCTGGACGGGATCCGGATTCTGCGGTATGCCGACATATCAGATTTCGCCGGCATACAAGAGTCTCACCACGCTCACAGACATCGTAGACGTGTATCATCTGGGACTGCCCGAAAACGTGTGGTATCTTTTCGTCTACCTGCTCGGATTCTATATCATGCTCAGGGCGTTCAACTTCAAGACCTATCTTGCAGCGCTCGGTTCCGTGGTGTGGGCATTCTCCAGCTATTTCCTCATCATCATCGCTGCCGGACATATCTGGAAGGTGATGGCACTGGCATATCTGCCGCCTATGATAGGAGGTATTGTGCTGGCATACAGAGGAAAATACCTCTGGGGACTCTTCGTCACGGCGCTCTTCACGGCATTTGAGATATTTGCCAACCACGTGCAGATGACATACTATTATCTCTTCATCATCTTCTTCATGGTAGTGGCATACCTCGTTGACGCCATCCGCAAGAAGCAGATGGCACACTTCCTGAAAGCCACCGGAGTGTGTGCCCTCGGAGCCCTCATCGGAGTGAGCATCAACCTCAGCAACCTCTATCACACCTGGGAATACAGCAAGGAGTCGATGAGAGGCAAGAGCGAGCTCG
The DNA here is from genome assembly GCF_000834015.1 of Prevotella pectinovora. GTDB lineage: Bacteria > Bacteroidota > Bacteroidia > Bacteroidales > Bacteroidaceae > Prevotella > Prevotella pectinovora. The sequence continues at coordinate 54,917 of NZ_JXQI01000003.1, forward strand.
TGAAGCAGCGCTCAGCCAACCAGACCGACAGCGGACTGGAGCGCGACTACATCACTCAGTGGAGCTACGGAGTGGACGAGACATGGACGCTGCTCGTGCCAAACACCAAGGGAGGAGCCTCGGTGCCATTGGCGCAGAGCGAGACGGCGATGCAGAAGGCAGACCCGCAGTTCATGGAGGTATACCAGCAGCTCGGACAATACTGGGGCGACCAGCCAATGACCAGCGGGCCGGTGTATGTGGGAGCCTTCGTGCTGATGCTCTTCTTCCTGGGAGCCCTGATAGTGAAGGGACCTATAAAGTGGGCGCTCGTGGCAGCCACCTATCTTTCCGTGATGCTATCGTGGGGACATAACTTCATGGGACTGACAGATTTCTTCATCGACTATATGCCGATGTATGCCAAGTTCCGCACCGTGGCGTCGATACTCGTCATCGCCGAGTTCACCATCCCGCTCCTCGCCATGCTCGCCCTGAAGGAATTAATAGAACACCCGGAAGTGTTGCAGGAGAAACTCACCATGCGCGACAAGCTGCCGGTTACGATATTCGTGTCGTGGCTGTCAGTCTTCGCCCGCAAAAAGCGCGACTATATCCTCATCAGCTTCCTTATGACGGCAGGAATTGCCCTCGCCTTTGCATTGATGCCTACGGCATTCTTCTCCGACTTCGTGTCGCAGAACGAGATGCGCGCTCTCTCGCAGATACCTCAGGAATATCTCAATCCGCTGCTCGCCAACCTTCGCCAGATGCGCATCGCCGTGTTTACGGCAGACTGCTGGCGCTCGTTCTTCATCATACTCATCGGCAGCGCCTTCCTCATGGCTTTCATATACAGGAAACTCAATGCCAAAGCCATGGTAGGACTCATCTGCGTGCTCTGTCTCGTTGACATGTGGCAGATAGACAAACGCTATCTCAACGACGGAATGTTCGTGGAGAAGAGCGTGCGCGAGAATCCTATCCAGATGACGGCTACCGACAAGCAGATACTGCAGGACAAGACCGAGTGTGGCAACTACCGCGTGCTCAACTTCGCGTCGAATACCTTCAGCGAGAACGAGACGTCATACTTCCACAAGAGTCTCGGCGGATACCATCCGGCCAAGCTGCGCCGCTATCAGGAGATGATAGAGCGCTATATCCAGCCGCAGATGCAGAAGGCTATGACGGCAATCGTTGAGGCCGGCGGAGACATGACAAAGGTGAACGGCGACAGCATCTATCCTGTGATAAGCATGCTAAACGCCAAATATTTCGTGATGCCGCTCAACGGCGGACAGACAGTGCCTATCATGAACCCCTATGCCTATGGAGTGGCATGGTTTGTGGATAAGGTAAGCTTCGTAGACAATGCCAACCAGGAGATGGATCTTATGGCGAAGATAGACCTGCGCCACGAGGCTGTGGCAGACAAGAAATTCGCACGGCAGATAGGCAACGCCACGAAGCAGGACGGCAACTCGCTCGTCACCATCACCTCATACCAGCCAAACGAGCTGACCTACGACGTGAACTCCGACAAGGGTGGAGTAGTGGTGTTCTCAGAGGTGTACTATCCGGGCTGGACAGCCACCGTTGACGGACAGCCGGTAGGGATGGGACGGGTGAACTATATCCTGCGTGCCATCAACGTGAAACCGGGCAAACACAAGGTGGTGCTCACCTTCAAGCCAGCCACGGTGACTACCACAGAGACCATTGCCTATATAGGATATTCACTGCTCGTCGTAATCCTCCTGCTGCTCGTATATAGAGAATACAGAAGACGCAAGGCAGGCAAGACAGAAGAGTAGAAACCGAAACTGACAAACTATAGATCTAAGATGAAGAAACTATTGTCACTTCCGCCAAACTTGGTGGACTGCTTTCATGATATCACCGGATACGACAGGAAGGAGTGGTTCTGCTCCAATGACCCGGTAGGGAAGAAACTCGGTTCGGGAGGCGGCACCACATGGCTGCTGCAACAGGCTTATGCCGCCGATGCCGCCGGAAAGACCTTCGACGAATGGCTTTCTGCCGACAGACGCCTTATCCTGCATGCCGGCGGACAGAGCCGACGGTTGCCTGCATACGCCCCGTCGGGAAAGATTCTGACGCCGATACCCGTGTTTCGATGGGAGCGCGGACAGAGACTGTCGCAAGATCTGCTCTCGTTGCAGATACCGCTATATAAGCAGATAATGGATGCAGCGCCACGCTCGCTTCACACTATGATAGTGAGCGGTGACGTGTATATCCGTGCCACCGCCCCCCTGGGCGACATACCCGAGGCAGACGTGGTGTGCTACGGACTATGGCTCGGACCGGAGATAGCCAAAGACCACGGCGTTTTCGTGTCGCGCCGCGACAACCCCACAGAGATGGAATGCATGCTCCAGAAGCCATCGGTGAAGACTCTGGGCGAACTTCTCAACACCCACCTCTATCTCACCGACATCGGCATCTGGCTGCTCAGCGACAAGGCGGTGAAGATGCTCATGAAGAAATCGCTGAAGAATGGCGACCTGACAAGTGGCGATATAATCAACTACGACATGTATTCAGAGTTCGGCTGCGCCCTCGGCGACAAACCGACGTCGCCAGACAGTGACCTGGCCGACCTCACCGTCGCCGTGCTCCCGTTGCCGGGCGGCGAGTTCTACCATTATGGCACGAGCCACGAGATACTCTCATCCACGCTCGCCATACAGAACCTCGTGAACGACCAGCGCGAAATCATGCACCACTCCCTCAAGCCGCATCCCTCACTCTTCGTGCAGAATGCTGAGAGAGACTGTCAGCTGACGGCAGAGAACCAGAACATCTGGATAGAGAACAGTTGGGTGGGCAAGAACTGGACTCTCACCCGCGAGAATATCATCACCGGAGTGCCGGAGAATGACTGGAGCCTGCATTTGCAGCCAGGACAGTGTGTTGACATCGTGCCGGTGGAAGAGAACGGATACGTGGTGCGCCCCTATGGATTCAATGACAAGTTCCGTGGCAATCTCTCCGACCCATCAGTGGAATACCTCGGAATGCCATTCACGCAATGGGCTGCAGAGCGCAACATAGATATAAACTGCATCGACGGAAAAGAAGACCTGCAGTCTGCCCGCATATTCCCAGTGGTATACGATACCTACGGCATGCAGCTGCTGCTGCGCTGGATGATAGACGGCAGACAGGAGCTCAGCGAGGAGGAACGTGATGAAGCTCTCGCTCTCTGGCAGGAGGCACGCCGCCTCAGTGCTGACGACATCTCTAACGAGGCAGACCTCGAACGCCTCACCAGACAGCGCAACGAATTCAGAGCGTCGAGCTGGGCATCGGTGGCAAAGAACTATCGCCACAGCGTGTTCTATCAGGTGGACCTCAGCGATGCCGCAAAGGAGTTTGCCCTCTACGGCATCCCGGCTCCGGAACCTATTGCCGACTCCGCTCCGCTGCTGACGAGGATACACGACAACATGTTCCGCTCAGAACTGTCGAGACGCTGCGGCGACACTTCTGGTTCGGCGGAATTTGAAGAGAAGGCTTTCGCCCTTCTCCGTCAGGGGCTCATCGCTCCGCAGGCCGCCGTGAAGCAGCAGCCACGCATGTCGGTATATGCCGACCAGATAGTGTGGGCACGCAGTCCGGTGAGGATCGACATCGCCGGCGGATGGACCGATACGCCGCCATATTGCCTGATGGAAGGCGGAAACGTGATAAACCTCGCTATAGAACTCAACGGCCAGCCGCCGTTGCAGGCATACATCAGACCCTGCAGCGAACCGCATATCATACTGCGGAGCATCGACCTGGGAGCCTCTGAGCAGATAACGACATTCGAACAGCTCGCTGACTTCAGACACGTGGGCAGTCCGTTCTCCATCCCCAAGGCAGCCCTCGCCCTTGCCGGATTCCTTCCGGCATACGCCGTGGAGCAGCACAATACGCTGAAAGACCAGCTGATGGTATTCGGTTGCGGAATAGAACTGACATTGCTATCTGCCATCCCTGCCGGCAGCGGACTGGGCACGAGCAGTGTGCTCGCCGCCACAGTGCTTGGAGCCTTGAACGACTTCTGCGGACTCTCCTGGGACAAGGGAGAGATAGGCAGGCGCACTCTGGCATTGGAGCAGATGCTCACCACCGGTGGAGGCTGGCAAGACCAGTTCGGCGGAGTGCTCGAAGGAGTGAAACTGCTGCAGACGGAGCGTGGCTTCGACCAGAACCCTACGGTGCGCTGGTTGCCGGGCGACCTCTTCACCCGCAATGAATACAAGGCTTGCCATCTGCTGTACTACACAGGAATCACACGCACGGCAAAGACCATCCTCTCGGAGATAGTCAGACGGATGTTCCTCAACCACAGTGGAGAACTCGCTATGCTCAGAGACATGAAATGCCATACGCTCGACATGTATGACGCCATACAGCGTGCCGATTTCCAGCGCATGGGAGGACTGATACGCAAGACCTGGACGCAGAACCAGGCGATGGACAGCGGTACCAATCCCGACAGCGTGAGGGCGATAACGAATATGGTCGACGACCTCTGCCTCGGCTACAAACTGCCGGGAGCCGGTGGCGGCGGCTATCTGTATATGGTGGCAAAAGATCAGGAAGCGGCAGCCCGCATCCGCAAGATAATCAATGAGAACCGTCCCAACGCCAATGCCCGCTTCGTTGACATGACGCTCAGCGAAACCGGTCTGCAGGTGAGCCGCAGCTAAGTGAGGCTCAAAGATAAAATCATTGGATGATATGATATTCAGAACAGAAGTAGACATACCAAAGCCGACATTCAGCATAGAGCCATTGGAGCAGATGCTGTTTGTCGGCTCTTGTTTCGCCGACAATATCGGGCGCCGGTTTGCCGACGAAAAATTCCGTGCCGTGGTGAACCCCTACGGCGTGATGTATAATCCGGTGAGCATCCTGCACACCGTGCGCCGCTTCGCCATGCCGTTGCAAGCTGACAGCTACGACCGTCTGGTGTGCGTCTTCACCCTCGGCACCAACCACGTCTATCGTCTGCGAGAGACCGGCGAGATTGTGGACAACTGCCAGAAGCGTCCGCAACGCCTCTTTCAGGAAGAAGAACTCACCATCGACCAGTGTCGGGATGCCCTCGCCGAGGCAATAGGCATTCTCCGTGGCGTATGTCGGGACCTGAAGGTGATAGTGACCGTCAGTCCCATCCGCTATGCCAAATACGGATTCCATGGCAGTCAGCTATCCAAGGCGACACTGCTTCTGGCTGCCGACAAACTCTGTAGTGAATACGACTGCTGCAGCTATTTCCCGGCCTATGAGATAGTGAACGACGAACTGCGCGACTATCGCTTCTATAAGGAAGACATGCTCCATCCCTCGGATCAGACCGTCAGCTATATCTGGGAGCGCCTTTCGTCCCTATATTTCAGTGCTGCCACCAATGTATTTCTCAACCGCTGGCGACCCATCCGTGAGGCTCTCGGCCATAAGCCCTTCAATCCCGACAGCGAAGAACATAAGCTCTTCGTGCAGCGCACTCAGCAGAAAATCGCTGACTTGAAAAAGGATTATCCGCTGCTTGATGTCTAACCACCAAACGGCCTGATGACCTCTATTGTGTTGTTTTTCTGTTGTTTATTGAAAAAAATAAGTCCGGGGTTAATCATTTTGCATTTTTTTATGTACTTTTGTAATTAGAAACAAGAAAGAGCACCGTCGCAAGTCAAAAGAAAGGAATGGTCATGGCGGTGGATGCCTTTGAAGAGGCAATGAGATTGTTTCGAGTAATTACCCACTAAACCAACTAAAACTCATCAGTTATGGATCAGAACTATCAACCACAGCAGCCTAATCAGCAGTATAATAACGGTTATGGTAACAACAACGGCTATCAGAACAATGGCGGCTTCCAGAATAATGGTGGCTTCCAGAATAACGGCGGCTTCCAGAATGGCTTCGGCAACGGCAACATGCCTCCAAAGCCAGACAACAATATGGTGCTTGCCATCCTCGTCACTTTGTGTTGCTGTCTGCCCCTCGGCATCGTAGGTATCGTGAAGGCAAGTCAGGTGAACTCACTCTATATGGCAGGTCAGTATCAGGCTGCCGTGGCATCAGCTGCCGACGCCAAGAAATGGAGTATGATAGGACTTATCTCCGGATTGGTGATTAATGTAATTTCGTTCATATTTTATTTCATGGCAGGTATGTGCAGTGCAATGATGTAGAGCAAAACTGACAGGTGGCATACTCCAAGCGTATATATATAATAATAGGTATAACGGCGGTCATCCTGGGCGGACTGTTTCTCGTAGACCCGTCTAACGCTGTCTACGCTCCCAAATGTCCGATGAAACTCATCACCGGACTGAGCTGTCCCGCCTGTGGCATACAGCGCTTCCTGCATGCTCTGCTCCACGGCGAACCGATGGCGGCGCTGCGCTATAACTATTATCTCGCCTTTTCGCTGCCATACGCCCTGCTCTTCATAGTGGAGTGGGCGATGCCGCATGGCAAGAGGCGCGATGCCTTGGCCAGGGTGATAGAACACCGCTGCGTGGTGTGGTTCTATATCATCACCTTCTTCATCTGGATGATAGTGAGAAACATCCTTGGCATTTGACGACCATATACATATCCCCCTTGTCTACTCGTATCTTGTCACCTTGTTTACAGCCAAAGCAAATTGAAAGCCTGCGAAACTTTAAACCCAAATCGGTCATTAGGGCTTGCTTGGATTTTGATTTTTTAGAAGGATGGATTTTGTTTGGCTTTTGATGAGTAATAGCGAGCTATTGCGAATTAAAAACAAGCAAAAGACGCCTTATAAAAAGCAAAAGACTGCAAGCAGTTATAAAATATTACATTGAACGGCCTAATGACCGTTTTGGGTTAAAATATTATATTCACCCGATAACCCTCCTGTGATATGGACAGAAATCAGATAGACCAGCTGTTTATGGTATACGGCAGCAAGATTCCCGCAAACATGTATCCGATGGTGAAGAGCCGTCTGGAGACAATGGACAGCAATACCGCCAACGTCGCCTTCATGCAGATGAAAGACCCCACCATCAGTCTGCTGATATCAATATTCCTTGGCGGCTACGGCATCGACCGTATGTATATCGGCGATGTTGGTCTCGGTGTCATCAAGCTGCTCACCTGTGGCGGATGTGGAGTGTGGTGGCTCGTCGACCTCTTCCTCATCATGGACAAGACCAAGGAGAAGAACGCCCAACTGCTGCTAAACGGCGGTATGATGGGCAACGGATTCTGATCTGTTCCGGTCAATGGATTTATGTCGAAATTGGGCACGGGCGTTGCCCATTTTCCGGTGGTTTACTATCTTTTTCTAAGGTCGTGGTGTTTTATATCAGCAAGGCAAAGCCATGACACAAAAGAACTGAAACCTTGCAGATGAAAGGTCTGCCTATTGCAGATTGGTAGAATATACCCTGCTTTCTGACTATTTGTCGGTTGGCGGGGCTTTTTTTATGCCTGATAGTCAGAGACTTCTGCCGATTTGTCGTGCTTCTTCGCGTGGTATGCCCTTTGCGCTATCGGTAGCGAACAGAATGAACAAAACCCGAATCGGTCATTAAGACTTGTTTGGATTTCACATCTTTAGGATATTATCTCAAACGGCCTGATGACTGTTTGATGTTAAGGTAAAAAGAATCAGGATAAAGAATAATAACAAAAGAAAGGAGATAAAAATATGACATTCGACAAGTTTACAATCAAGGCGCAGGAGGTGGTGCAGCAAGCCGTCAACACCGCGCAGCAGAACGGTCAGCAGACTATCGAACCTGTACACATCCTCAAGGGAATACTCCTCAAGGGACGTGATGTAGCCAACTTCATCTTCCAGAAGCTCGGCGTCAACGCACAGCAGATAGAGACCCTTGCCGACCAGGAGATACAACACCTGCCGAGAGTTCAGGGCGGACAGCCATATCTCTCTACCGACGCCAACAATGTGCTCGCCAAATCGCAGAGCCTTGCAAAGCAGATGGGCGACGAGTTTGTCAGCGTGGAGACGATTCTCCTGGCTGTCATTTCAGATGGAGCCACGGCAGGCAGAATATTGAAAGACGCCGGGTGCACGGAGAACGACATGCGCAAGGCAATTCTCGAATTACGGCAGGGACAGAAGGTGAGCTCGCAGAGCGGCGACGAGAACTATCAGAGTCTCGACAAATACGCCAAGAACCTCGTGGAGCAGGCACGCTCCGGCAAACTCGACCCAGTGATAGGCCGTGACGACGAAATCAGACGAGTATTGCAGATACTGTCTCGGCGTACCAAGAACAACCCGATCCTCATCGGTGAGCCGGGAACCGGTAAGACAGCCATCGTGGAAGGACTCGCCGAGCGTATCGTCAGAGGTGACGTGCCGGAGAATCTGAAAGACAAACAGCTCTATTCTCTCGATATGGGAGCACTTGTGGCAGGAGCCAAATACAAGGGCGAGTTTGAGGAAAGACTCAAGAGCGTAATCAACGAGGTGACCAAGAGCGAAGGCCGCATAATCCTCTTCATCGATGAGATACACACCCTCGTGGGAGCCGGAGGCGGAGAGGGAGCCATGGATGCCGCAAACATCCTGAAGCCGGCATTGGCACGTGGAGAACTCAGGGCCATCGGAGCCACCACACTCAACGAATATCAGAAATATTTCGAGAAGGACAAGGCTCTGGAAAGACGATTCCAGACTGTGATGGTGGACGAGCCAGACGAGATGAGCGCCATCTCAATCCTGCGTGGACTGAAGGAGCGCTACGAGAACCACCACAAGGTGCGTATACAGGATGATGCCTGCATTGCCGCCGTAAAACTCTCAGAGAGATACATCAGCGACCGTTTCCTGCCAGACAAGGCAATCGACCTCATGGATGAGGCTGCAGCAAAACTCCGTATGGAGCGTGACTCCGTGCCTGAGGAACTCGACGAGATTACGCGTAAGTTGAAACAGCTCGAGATTGAGCGCGAGGCAATAAAGCGAGAGAACGACCAGCCCAAGATTGATCAGCTCGACAAGGATGTTGCCGACCTGAGAGAACAGGAGAAGCAGTATAGAGCCAAATGGGAAGGAGAGAAAGCCCTCGTGAACAAGATTCAGGAAGACAAGCAGCAGATTGAGAACCTGAAGATTGAGGCTGAACGTGCCGAGCGCGAAGGCAACTATGAGCGTGTGGCAGAGATACGCTACAGTAAACTGAAGTCGCTGCAAGAGGACATCAACGCCATACAGAGTCAGCTGCGCAACGCACAAGGTGCTGAAGCCATGGTGAGAGAGGAAGTCACTGCCGATGATATAGCAGAAGTGGTGAGCCGCTGGACCGGAATACCAGTGACGCGTATGCTGCAAAGCGAGCGTGAGAAGCTGTTGCATCTTGAAGAGGAGCTCCACAAAAGAGTAATCGGACAGGATGAGGCAATCACCGCCGTCAGCGATGCCGTGCGTCGTAGCCGTGCCGGACTGCAGGATCCCAAGAGACCTATCGCCTCGTTCATCTTCCTCGGCACCACAGGTGTGGGTAAGACGGAGCTGGCAAAGGCACTCGCCGAATACCTCTTCAACGACGAGACGATGATGACGCGTATCGACATGAGCGAATATCAAGAGAAGTTCAGTGTGTCGAGACTCATCGGAGCACCTCCAGGATATGTAGGCTATGATGAGGGAGGACAGTTGACCGAGGCAGTGCGCCGCAAACCATATTCCGTCGTACTCTTCGACGAGATAGAGAAGGCACACCCCGACGTGTTCAACATCCTGCTGCAGGTGCTCGACGACGGTAGGCTTACCGACAACAAGGGAAGGACCGTAAACTTCAAGAACACCATCGTGATAATGACCTCCAACCTCGGAAGCCAGTACATACAGCAGGAGTTCGAGAAGCTCAACGCCCAGAACCGCGACACTATCATCAGCGACACCAAGCAGAAGGTGATGGAGATGCTGAAGAAGACCATCCGTCCGGAGTTCCTCAACCGTATCGACGAGACTATCATGTTCCTGCCGCTCACGAAGCAGGAGATAGCACAGGTAGTGACGTTGCAGATGAACGCCGTGAAGAAGATGCTCGAGCCACAGGGCTTCACGCTCAACGTGACCGATGCCGCAATACAGTATCTTGCCGACGCAGGCTTCGACCCGGAGTTCGGTGCACGTCCGGTGAAGAGAGCCATCCAGCGCCTCGTGCTCAACGATCTCTCAAAGAAAATCCTCGCCGAGGAGGTAAGCCGCGAGAAACCTATCGTTATCGATGCCAACGGCGCCGGTCTGCAGTTCAGAAACTGATGCGGGGTATAGGAATGAAACTGATTAATGAATGATAAAGAAAAAAACGGAGTATTGACCACAAAGGCCAGTATTCCGTTTTTTTGTTTCCATCCCCAATCAGCCTAATAGCCAAACGGCCATTAGAACTGAACCACAAACAGGCGTCATGATTGAACTTCTAACGGTAATTATGACTAATCCCTGATGTTCATTATGGCTAAACGTTCATTATGGCTAAACGGGGTAGATGGCCGTTGGGGAGTATTGGCGTCAAGTCCTTTTGGGCGCTTCGCTCTTGACAAACTGCATGGGAGTCATTCCCGTGTGTTGTTTGAAATAGCGGCAGAAGAACGAGAGATCGCTGAAATTGTATTCACCAGCCAACATCTTCATCGACGTGTTGCCGGAGCAGAGCGATAGCTTCAGTTGCATCACAACATATTCGTTTATCAGCGCCTTCACAGTGTTGCCCGTTACCCGCTGCGCTATAATGTTGAGATATTTTGGAGTGATGTTCAGCAGTGAGGCATAGTATGTCACATCGCGCGAATCCTTGAAATGAGTCTCGAGATACATCATGAAGAGATTGAAAAGTTCCCTTACCCTCGGACTGCCCTCTTCGGGTTTGCGCTTCTGCGGAAAACGGTAGATATAGTCGTAGAACCCTACGAAGAAAGCCTTCAGCTGGAGAAGCACGAGTTGGTCGAGACACATGGCTTCGGCACTCGTCATCATCGTGTGCAACCTGCTTGCCACGTTCCGTCTGCCGCTGCCCCTGCTTTGGATTCTGTGCGTGTTGTGTGGAATGGCAAAGATACAGGGCACCTTCGAATGCATGTCGAACATACAGTTGTGGATGACGCCGAAGCGCGACTTTGCCGTGTTCTTTCCGCTGCTGCATATCGTGCTGCTCACTTCGATAGAGTTTACGGGATACCTCGCGGCATGGTTCGCCTTCGACATGCATTGGACATACATGCACTGGCTGGTCATCCTGCTGATGATAGGTGTGCTGCTCGTCCAGGCACTGCTCACTCGCCCCTTCCATGCCATGCCGCAGATGGTGCCGCTCAAGGGTATAGACTTCTTCGGTGCGGTGTTGTGGTGTGTGTTCTGGTTGCAGGTGGCATGGCTGCTCGACTATGGCGACTGGCTCGACTGGTGGCACTCTTCGCAGTTCCGCCTCGTCTCAGGCTCCTCTCTGCTCACCTTTGCCGTATGCCTTCAAAGGATGCTCAATCACCCGAAGCCCTATTTCGAGTTAGCCATGTGGAGATACCACAATGTGGTGCCTGTGATATTGCTTATCGGAGTGGTGGAGGCTCTGTTCAGTACGGAGCACGTGCTCGAGATGGTATACTACGAAGAAGTGATGCATTATGCCGACCACACTTATGAGGAGCTCAACCAGTGGTCGCTGATAGGAATCTGGGCAGGTTGCCTCTTCTCGTTGGGATGGCTCAAGCTCATGCGCTGGAATGTGTACAAGCTCATCGCCGTGGCATTGTTCGCCTTCTGTCTCTATGCCGGAGGGTTCTATTTCCTCGTGGATTCAAGCATCGCCATCGAACAGCTCCGCCTGCCACTGGTGTGGCGCGGGTTCAGCTATGCCGTGTTGTGTATAGCCTTCATGTGGTGTCTGCATGAAATAATGTCGTTCGAGCATTTCTTCCAGGCGCTCGCCGTGTTCAATGTCCTCCATATGTTCGTGGGAGGACTCGTGGGAGCTTCGCTCCATGCCCGAGGGATGAAATACTATGTTGGTGACGGCTTTGCACGCTGCTCCGGCTATATCGACAGCGTGAGGATGTCGGCACGTCATGCCGACTTCCCGGCTATGATGGAGAGCATCACCCAGGGATTCATGGCGCAGAGCATCAAGATACTGTTCGGCTGGACGCTCATCGCCGCCCTGTTCTTTGCCATATTGATGCTCTTGTGGGACATCCCAATGGTGCGCCGCCATGTGAAACATATCCCTGACTGGCCCAAGGTGGGTATGGGAGTGCTCCGCGGTTTCCATCGCCAACAGCGTCTCAAGGAGCTGCGCCGGCAGCGCCGCCTCTCTCTGGTATAGAGCTATTGTGGCATGATGCCGCGCAGCATTCCCTATATGCCCGGAAAGCGGCTGTCGTGGCCTCTATATAATCGGTGACACTATATAAATCATAAAGGATGGCGGAGAAGAAAATCTACCATCCTTTTTTCTTGTTTTAATTTGGACGCTATCTCTTTTCTCTATATCTTTGCACTGGAAATTGCCGATACCCTTCGGCTTATGCCATGTTACACACATTTAAACAAAATAAAATTCTTTCTAACGATGAGCATTAAAGCATCAGCAGCTAAACTGCGAATTGACCGTGAACAGATTAAGGACTTCATGTTCTTGACCCTTGGCGTGATTATGTACGCCTTTGGTTACACAGCATTCATCTTGCCTGAGAAATTTGTGATGGGAGGCGTGTCGGGTTGCTCGGCACTTCTTTACTATGCATGGCATTTCCCACCAGCATATTCAATCTGGCTCCTCAACTTTCTCTTGCTTGGCATCGCCATCAAGACATTGTCAAGACAATTCATCGTGCGTACCGTGTTGGGAGTTACGATATTGTCTATCGTAGTGGCTGTTTTCCAGCCATTCTTCGCTGCGCATCCTGTAATCACAGCCGGCGAAGACAGATTCATGCACCTTCTTATCGGAGCGGTGCTCGGTGGTGGCGGACTCGGTCTTATCTATTCACACAACGGTTCTACCGGTGGTACCGACATCGTTATCGCCATGCTCAACAAATATTTCCGCATGAGCTTCGGAAGAGCGATGCAGTTTGTGGATATCACCATCATTTCTTCCAGCTACCTGCTCTTCCACAGCACCGAGACAATCGTATATGGTGTGGCTTTCACGCTGATTGCCAGCTATATGTGCGACTATGTGGTGAACGGAGCAAGACAGACCGTGCAGTTTATCATCATATCAAGAAAATACCAGGAGATTGCCGATGTTATCAACAACAACGTGCGCCGCGGTGTTACCGTGGTTGAGGGTAAGGGATGGTATTCAAAGAATGAGGTGAACCTCCTCGTGGTGATGGCTCGCCGTCATGAGTCGCAGGATATATACAACTATATCAAGAAGATTGACTCCAATGCACTTGTGTCGCAGACCAACTGCCAGGGTATCTTCGGCGAAGGCTTTGACAATATAAAATAATAGAGATATACCCTCGGGAACGAGGGCAGCCTCAAGGCTTTACCCATATCCCGCGGATTGACATAATAGCTGGGAACTCTCTCTCAGTAAACGGGTTGGCAAGTAAACAAGGACCCTGAACCGGATTCTGCAATGCAGCGGCCGGTGATGTTCCTTGAGAGGATAAAAGAATATCCTTGTTTACTCGCCAACTCGTCAATTCGTTTTCTGACGGAAGGTCTGGCTACAGTACAAGAGACAAGGAAAAAAGATTATAACAACAAATACACAATGATATGGAACAGAGACTTTTGATTTATAATACTCTGACAAGAAGGAAAGTGCCGTTCGAACCATTGCATGCCCCCAACGTGGGAATGTATGTCTGTGGACCTACTGTTTATGGAGATCCACATCTGGGACACGCTCGTCCTGCTATAACATTCGACCTCGTATTCCGCTATCTCAAGCATCTCGGCTACAAGGTGCGCTACGTAAGAAACATCACCGATGTGGGCCATCTGGAGCATGATGCCGACGAGGGCGACGACAAGATAGAGAAGAAGGCACGCCTCGAACAGCTCGAACCGATGGAGATAGCACAATATTACACCAACCGCTACCACGACGCCATGAAGGCGCTCAACGTGCTGCCGCCCAGCATCGAGCCACACGCCTCGGGCCACATCATAGAGCAGGAGGAACTCGTGAAGCAGATCATCGACAACGGATTCGCTTACGAGAGCAACGGCAGCGTATACTTCGACATCGAGAAATACAACAAGAAATACCAGTATGGCATACTCTCACACCGCAACCTCGACGACGTGATAAACGAGAGCCGACAGCTCGACGGAGTGGGGGAGAAGCGCAACCAGGCAGACTTCGCCCTCTGGAAGAAAGCGTCGCCGGAGCATATCATGCGTTGGCCAAGTCCTTGGAGCGACGGATTCCCGGGATGGCACTGCGAGTGTACGGCGATGGGCCGCAAATACCTCGGCGACCACTTCGACATCCACGGCGGAGGAATGGACCTCGTGTTCCCACACCACGAGTGTGAGATAGCCCAGGCTGTGGCAAGCCAGGGCGACCAGATGGTGAAATACTGGATGCACAACAACATGCTCACCATCAACGGACAGAAGATGGGCAAGAGCCTCGGAAACTTCATCACCCTGGAGCAGTTCTTCACCGGCAAGCACCGTCTGCTCGACCAGGCATACTCGCCGATGACTATCCGCTTCTTCATGCTTTCGGCACACTATCGCGGAACAGTTGACTTCTCTAATGAAGCACTGAAGGCAAGCGAGAAGGGACTGGAGAAGCTGCTCAACGGCATCAGTGACCTCGGTCATGTGAACGTGAGCGACAAGTGCGACCCGGAGACAGAGAAGGTGGTGAAGGAGCTGCGCCAGAAGTGCTACGACGCCATGAACGACGATTTCGCCACACCACAGGTGATCAGTTATCTCTTCGAGGCATGCACCGTGATCAACAAGCTCATCGACCATAAGGCAACAATATGCAGCGAGTGTCTCGACGAACTTACTTCCACTATGCACACCTTCGCCTTCGACATCCTCGGACTCAAAGACGAGCGTGCCGACAGCAGCGATGCCCGTGAGGAGGCTTTCGGCAAGGTCATGGATATGGTGCTCGACCTTCGTGCCAAGGCAAAGGCTGCCAAAGACTGGGCTACGAGCGACCAGATTCGCGATGCTCTCAAGGAGGCCGGCTTCGAGGTGAACGACACCAAGGACGGTGTGACCTGGAGACTGAACAAATAAATAAGATAGATAATACAATCTTGGAACTATAAATAATGCGGATTGCTTATCCTGTTGGCAGGAAGGCAATCCGCATTATTGTTTATCCCAAATCTGTCATCAACAGATTAAGCCCTAATGACCGTTTGGGGTTTAAAGGTATTGCATCAATACATCCCAAACGGCGATGATATGGCACACACTGCCGGCGAGGACGAAGAAATGGAATACGCTGTGCATGTATTTGCGCTTGTTCAGACTGTAGAACACGGCCCCCGTGATATAGCTCACTCCCTCAGCGATAATCCATATCACCGCAGCCTCGCTCACATTGTTTATCAGTGGTTTGAAAGCCACGAGGATGCTCAATCCCATACCCACGAAACACGCCGTCTCCAGATTACTGTGGTCCTTCAGTCTTCTGAAACTCATCACCGTGCCCACGATGGCACACGTCCATATAAACACGAACAGTCCCCATCCCCATGCGCCGTCCTCTCTCAGTGCCGTCAGCGTCAGTGGCGAGTAGCTGCCTGCGATATGCCAGTAGATGGCGGCATGGTCCCATTTGCGCAATCTCTCTTTCCATACGCTCCGTGCGCTCAGCGCATGATACACCGTTGAGGCTATATACGAGCAAAGCATGCCGAAGAGATACAGCGACACGCCCGCCGTAGCCCATGCGTTCTGATGACCGATACAGAATATCAGGAACGCGATGCCCACGCCTACGCCCATCACCACGCCGCCGAAATGCGACCACGAATTCCACAACTCTTCCTTATGTGAAAAGTGAATCTTCATTGTCTCCTTTTATTAATTGTTTCTTTAGTGTCGAATATAGGAAATGTTTCTTATCTTATCCCGAGCCGCAGCTTATCTTATGCAAAGATAATGCAAGGCGTGATAAGCGCAAAGCGAAACCTTCAAAAACTTCGTGTTCCCAATCTTTTATATTTAACAAACCCGTTGGCGGAATAAAGTTAATCGATATGAGTAAAAGTTGCCATAACGCTGATTTTCAGTAAAAACCAAGAATTTCACAAAAACTGTCAGACCATCTGGTTTTTCATCGTAATACTCTGACAAACAGGTAGTTGACTACCTGGCAATTGTCAGCCAACTGTCTGGATGGTTTGCTGATGAAAGAAAATGTCAGATGTGGCGAATTCAGACGACAGGAATCGTATGCGCTGACAGAATTCTGGAAATAGGAACATGGGTGTTACAACATTAACTTTTGGGCAGATGCCTGACTGCAATTCTGCCCATCCGGGGCAAGCAGCGTGCCCCGGATGGGTAAGCACCGTGCCCCTGTTGGGCAAGCACCGTGCCCAATTTTTACCCAAATCGCTTTCTATGTTAATATCCAAATGTTTTGACCATTATTTTCAATTTATGCTGAGATTTTATATTCAGGGGTGAATGTTTGGCGATTTCTGACCATGGCTGTGACCAAATGTACAAGTT
>NZ_JXQI01000030.1 GCF_000834015.1 Prevotella pectinovora
CGCAATATCCAACTGACGGAAAAGCGATATGCAGCAATGATGGAACTTATGCAAGCAAAGAAATCCAAGACAATAGAGCCCCCATACCGCAAATCATAAAAGCCTTGCCACGATTTATATTCATGACATATCCCTGGTATTGGATAAAGAGGATATATCGAAGTGAGCACTTTCGTCAGTTTCTGGTTGTCTGCATGGCGTGCCTCCATGCATTGTCTGTATTTCTGACGATATTCTTGGCTTATGATAATGCGCAGTTGAGAAGATTTTAGCTTTTACCAGATTTCGATAAGATGATGAATGATGTTGAAAACGAGGTCGAGGAGCAGCAAGCCGAGGACGGATCTGTAAATTGTGTTCCTGAATTAAAGCAGTTGAGTGAGGACATTGACAAGGCAACCAATACCTTCATCAATGCCACACTTGAACTGAAATCTGCCATTCAGCAGTATCAACGGGCAGAAACCAAATTAGGTGGTGCTGTGACTACTATCAGCAAAAAGGTTGATACCATCAATCAGCACATAGACAAAGCTTTGGAAAATGCTCCCACAAAATTAAAGGTATCTGTAAATGTCAATGATGCTGACTGGCAGAAGATTCAAGAACTGTTTGCCAAAGAACGCCAATGGATGACCGCACAGATGCAGATGCATATCCGTGAGGTCAATTCCATGTTTGCTTATGAACGGAAAAAAGTCCGTGAGCGATACAAGGAATATAATGGTTGCTACCTCGGTCACTATGCCCAGTGGTTCTTTTGGCTCTTCTTCATAATTGGCTTCGTTATGACTTTCTTAGTAATCTTTCTTGCATTAAAGGACTTCTTGTAGTTTACAAATCCATACTCCACTTTGCAAGCACTTCTCTTGGACGAAGACGAGTAATGCTATACGACTCAATGGTGTTGCCGAGAGTTCTTCGTTCAAACTCAGAAGTGCCAATAAGGTTGTTTGCTGTGACGGAGAATTCCCAACGCTTAGCCTTGTAGGCAATGGCAAGGTCAAGAAAGTGGTTTACACCGATGCTCTTGTCGTTGGTATGGAAGAGTTCGTTTTTTACGCTCAGCATCCATCCTTTGGCAGGGAACACATATAGTTTAAGGATATGTTCCCAGTCGGTTGTGGGGTCGGAAGAGAGTTCTGGGGCCGTGAGGTTTTTCTGCTTATAAATGTTCACATTCGACTTACCCTCAACAGAAAGAAATCTCGCTGGACGCAATGAGTAGTTGAACGAAACAGAGGTTGTGTTCATACGTGCGTCATTCACAATGCCCGACACAAGCATATTATAATCTGTGATGTTGTGTGAGGCGCCAATACCGACAAGTGTCTTTGCCCATCCAAACGATTTGCTTACACGACCAGAAACGCCTATTGTCTGCATGGCATATTCCTTGTCGGTAGCAGTCATGGTGTAGATATTGCCGTTCATCGCACTCTCGTAAAGGATGTTTCCCGACATCCTATTATATGAAGGACGAATATTAAAGAACAGTCCCGACACAGGATTGGTGTATTTATATGCTGCCGTTACATGAAGAGAGTGAGTAGCATCCGTTTTGCCTCTATTCACTTTCTGCGTGCGATAGCTTGTGAAGATAGGAGTGTCATAGATAGACCTTCCCATCAATGGCGCATTAGCATAACCAACATTAGCCGAAAATTCAGAAACAACAGTTGCCTTCCAATTCCAACCCACCGCAGGGTCTATCCACAGATGATTGCTTCTTGACTCACGGTAAGACTGACGAGCATAACTTATCTTCGACTTTATTCCTATCATATGCTTTCCGAAAAGGAACGACATTGAAGGAGACCAATACATGCGAAGCAACTGATACACATTCGTCTTCTCTGCTTCCTCGCCCATTGCCACACCAATGCTCTGATAGTCATAGTTCACTCCCAATTCATTGTTGAGATAGTGTCTGCCGACTTTCAGTTTATATTGCATTTCATTCTGTGTTGAGAAGAAACCGAGATTCAGCCGTTCTGTCATTCCACCAATGGTGAGCAACTGTCCCGGCAGATAGCTGTAGGTCCAATAACTTTCAACGTTGTATATGTTGCCCTTTGCCGTGGTGTGCGACATCTGAAAATCCTCAGTAATACTGCGCTTGTGCGGCTTCACCATCATGTCGGTGCGCTGTCCGTTGTACATCATCGTGCCGACACTCTTGTTGAAGTCAATATAACCTTTAAGGTTGTTCTTGATGAAACTCTTGCTGCCGTTGTACTGATAGTTGGCCTCACCCTTCCATTCGCTTCGGGTGTTGCTGACATTCTGCTCCTCAACTATGACTGGCACATCGGCAAGGGTGAGATAAGTGGATGAACTATAGTCCTGCATATCGGTCTTGTCTATAAATCCATTGCCTTGCACACGCAGTTCCGAATCCTTGCCAGTCTTCCAAAGCCAGTTGCCGGCAACAAGATGACTATTGTTGAAAGTATATCGGTTGTCTGCAAGGTCGGGAGCCGCAACCGACATCATTGAGAGAAAGCCCGACTCAGAGCCAGTTCTTCCCTTTAACAATGCAGCAAGATCGAGCACCTCATTGTCGAGTTGCTTGCCGATGTTGTTGTTCTTGTACATCATCAGCGTCTGATACTTCTTGTTGAAACGCATACCCATCAGTCGGCAGTCGTATAAAAAATCATCACCATAACCCAAACCTATGTCAGCCGCTCCCGTCCATACGGCTTTGGCATCATCCTTCAACACAAGATTGAGAGCAGCCTGTTCGCTGAACGACACGCCACGCAACGACTTCACCGACTGATGATTCTCCAACACCTGCACACTCTTTATCTTATCGGCTGAGATGTTTTGGTTGGCAACACCATATTGCGACCCCATCAAGTCAAGTCCCTCAATATAGAACTTGTTGATAGGTTTTCCTTGGTATTCCACCTTGCCATCCGTTTTTACCTCAAGTCCAGGCATCTTGGCTATCACGTCGGCAATGCTTCGGTCTTGCCCCTGGCGAAAACCAGCAACCGAATATGTGAGCGTGTCTCCAGAACTCTTTATACGCTCCGCTTTTATCTTTACTTCCTTTAATTGAAAGTCGCCTTCTACTAACGTGATAGTCATGCCATCCTTCAAATCAGCAAACGGCATCGTCTTCTTCTGATAACCAATATAACTTACCGTTATACTTGCAGGATTTTTCCCTTTAGGAATAGTCAGCTTATATTCACCATTATCGCTTGTGAGACAATACGCCACGGTTGACTTGCTCTCAGTTGATGCCACAACCGAGGCACCTACCAAGAGCTCTCCTTTCTTACCCTTCACCTTTCCTGTGAAGGTTTGTGCAGAGAGCGAAAGGTTGGATAGCAGAAGTATGAAAAATATGGCATATCTCATTGCTTTCCAAATGGTTATTACATATCACTTATTCATATTTTTCCATTAAACAGGCATTGAAACTCCGCTGTGCCTTAGGCGGTTCGCTATATCCGCTACCTTGCAAGCGGTTGGTAGTATTCCATTGGTCTTTCCAGTAATCCTCAAGCAGATGTTGAAACTTGACAGGAGTTGAGCGCAAATAACGCTTGGGGTGAAAGCTGATGGTTACAGTTTGCCGTATCTGCTCTATGCCTGTAGCAACAAACGAGAATTCATGTCGGCTTTCAGAAGCCGCCAATATGAGTCCGGGCAAACCACCTAACTTCCATGGACCATTATCAAAAGGCAAGTCCAACGAATACCACGCTGTCCAAGTGCGCCCACGGAACTAACAAACGGCTTTGTGGCAGGGATAACCTATAATAATAGTGTCACCCTCGGCGAGTTCCCAAGAGAAGGTCGGAATGGATTCCTCATAACAGAATGAAAAGTCATTGTGCACGACATCCGTATAAGTGAGCGTGCCCCTCTGTGGAATGTGCTTATAAACTTCATACTCGCGTCCTTTCTTAGAGCCAAACGTATTTGCCAGGAACTGCAAATAGCTCATAGGGTCGGTATTCACACTCTTCACAGAATCACGCTGATACAGAAACTGCTCAAACCGTTGGCTATAAAACCGAGACGAATGTCTCCCTATATCCAACAGATTTATATCATCATACGCTTCCTTTTGCTCCTGCGTGTGTTTATACAATGCACGATACTGTACACGCACACTTACCGTGTCCACCGCCTCTTGGGAATGAACGCATGAGGCAAATAAACAAAATGTCAATAAACTGAAGAGTATTTTCATAAGCAACAATTCTTTTTATTTACTTCAACTCAAAGGTTGCCATAAGCAGCACCTTATTGCCATCTATGTTTTCTTCGTAGAAGAAGCGATAGACGCCAGGATTGTTTGGAAGAATATCGGGAAAAAGATGGGCGGTGATGGTGCCGCTTTGACCGTCGCTTAATATATGCCCAACAGCATTGAATAGGCAGTCAGTTGGTAAAATAAACCAACTACCATCCCTACCTTGGGCTGTGATGCTATATGATTCGCCATACATGAATTCTTTGCCACTATGGTTGGTAATCGTGAATCTGATCTCCGTGGTGCCCAATGGATAGGAAGGCTTCTCCGCCTTGAGGGAGATACCTTGGTAGGTGCTCACGCCTTCCCTGTTGTCGATGATAGGGTCCAACTTGCCCTCAAACCTGATGGCGGGCGAGTTGTAAATCTGCCTACGAAACTCCTGCTGCTTCTCCTTCGTGTTCCAACGGAGCGCAACATCAATGGAGTTGGATCCCATTCCAAATCCAACAACATTTCGCAAGGCCGGGGTCTTGTCTTCCGACAGGAACTTCCGCTCAAGTATCCGCATAATGGAGTTCAGTTCCCTATGCGAATATTTACGCGCCGAAGCCTTGCGATAGGTTCTCTTCTTGCTCTTGACAACTCTCTTTTTGCTAATGGCAACCCTCTTTTTGCCAACAGTTGCCACTTTCTTTTGCTGAATGGCCATTGATGGGTTGCAAGCAGCACAAGTGGTTTGCATTGAAAGGAACATTGTCAATCCTAATATTATTGCATTGAGGAGTTTTGGCTTCAGTCTCATAGTTATCAGCAATTAATAATTTAACATGTAGAGAGATATGAACTCTTATAGTATATTTCTTTTCTTATGAGAAAAGTTCAATTTATTTTGCAAATACTATATTTTAGTTTATCCACAAAATGATGCTATGATATTATTTTGTCTCTCATAATCTCTTCAATCATTGCGTTCCTTTTTGTCCGTGATAAGTTCTTTCATATCCACAGACAAGAACTGTGCAATTTCAAGAAGCGTTGTAAGGTTGGGTTGAGAACGGTTGCATACGTAAGCATTGACCGTACTGAAACTCCTTCCTAACTTCTTTGCAAGCCATGTTTGGCTTATCCCTTTGTCCTCTAAGACTGCTCTTATGCGATTTAACTTCATGTTTTTATCGTTTTTACGCTACAAAAATAATATTTTATCGTGATAATCCATCCAAATCCCTTGAATATCTGCTGTATTCCGTCGTAATTTAGACAAAATAGAAATATAATCTGCAAAAATGGGACTAAGCAATTGATTTCCCAACATGGCAAGATACATATATGCGTTCATAAATATTTGTTCTATTTGCCATGTTCTTAAAATGTCAAAATCGGAAATTTATCATTGTTTTCAGTGTTAATTTATGTTTTCTCATGCTTTCATTTTGGGGTTTCTTGATTTTGTTGTTCCTAATTTGTTTCTTTCGTCATTTTACCATTCCAATTAGTATTGATTATCAGTACATTACGAGCAATCAGTAAGATTTCAAGAATAAGATTATGAAGGATGTAAGTGCATTTGTTTTATGGTGGTCTCGTGCTAACTTATCTATTATTCTCTGATCTTATCAAGCTAACTTTTCGTCCCTGGCATCTTCTTATACACGAATCCTTCACCACCAGGGAAGTAAGCTTCGAAAACCGTACAGAGGAACTGGGCGATATCCTTACGCTTCTTGCCAATCTTGAAGAATGCGGAACTGGCATATGCCATGAGGTCGGCCTGGCAGCATTTGGCACAGCCATCAACGACAGCGCAGCACCGACATACATAAACCTAATCTTTGCCTTGTCGCTTATGGGCGATATGCCCACAAACAAGGCAAGGACGAGCGACAATGCGCAGAAGCAGAGTGCCAGTAATGCTGTTCCCATATCCTATTCTGTTTTTTTAATCTTTCAAACAAGCAAGCGGTATGACTTTGACTCCGTCTGGGCGTGTGTAAGCCATGCTGCCACCTGTCATGACAATCATCAAGTCGGGTTCGCGCAACGGCACCTGCTTTTCTGTCTCATTATGCACTTGAATGAGTCGTTTAATTTCCAAAAGATGTTTGGCTCCTTCTTCTATTTCACGACTGCCAAGTTTGCACTCTATCAGAGCATAGCGTCCATCGTCAAGATGAAGCACCAAGTCGGCTTCCAGTCCGTAGCGGTCGCGATAGTATGAGAGGCGGCTATCGTGAGAGGCTGAATACACCCTAAGATCTCGTGCGCACATTTGCTCAAAAATAAAACCAAATGTCTTTAATTGAGTCATTAAGGATTCTGGTGACAGGTTGAGTGATGCGACTGCAACCGATGGATCACAGAACGCTCGTTTGGGTCTGCTTTGGATTGTTGTCTTGCTCCTTATGGAAGGGCACCAAGCCTCTATGTCCTGAATGACAAACAGTTTTTCCAATGCCTCGATGTAGCTTTCAAGCGTAGGCCTGGTACATTCTACATCATCAGACGCAGTAACGTCTGCCAATATGGATGTGGTTTTTGCCAATGTAGAGATGTTGCGTGCGTATGATTTCATTATCAGGTGCGCCAACTTCTGATTTCTCTTTACCCCATCTATGCGTGATATGTCATTCTTATATACAGACTTTACATACTCTTTGGCAACAAGTAATTTTGACTTGTCGTCACCTAAATTCAATGTTGCTGGCCAACCTCCTCTGCATGCAGCAAATATGATTTCTTCCATTTTTAGTTCCGAGGTAGCGAAGATTTCTTCTTGAGGATTGTCAAACATCTCCATCAATGATACGCTGCCGTTAGATTCACCATATTCCCACAGGCTCATGGGCAGCATCTCCATCCGGGAAATACGCCCTGTTCCACTATGATGGATTTTACTGTCGTCAATAGCGTTAGACCCTGTCAATATGAATTGACCAGGCAAGCCACGCTCATCAACCTTTGTGCGCACTGCATCCCATAGCATTGGGGCATCTTGCCATTCATCTATCAAGCGAGGCACTTCCCCTTCTAATAAGAATGAGGGCTTGGTAATGGCTGTAGCCAAATATTCTTCACGATGGTCAGTATCTTGTAAACTAATAACACTATTGGCCAATTGCTTGGCAGTTGTGGTCTTGCCACACCATTTTGGTCCTTCAATGAGCACTGCTCCCATTGCTTTAAGATGCGCTTTAAGTCGCAAGTCAAAGACTCTATTTAGATATGCCATATTCGATTTTGTTTTATGCTGCAAAAGTACTCATTTTAACTTGATTACCAAACGTATTTTAAATTTTTAATGTGTTTTATTTTAAGTTTTTGTTGTAATCTATTTATAATTTTTGAGGTATTTCATTTGTAGTTTTTGGGGCGTTTTATCATGTGTCTTTGTGGTAAAGCACTACCTTTTAATAAGGTAGGCTGCACCTCGGAAATAAAAATAAATGTGATTTATTTTTCTCTCCATTTGCACTACCTTTACAGCAGTTGAGTGCGTGTTTGCTTATCGTTGTTTATTTCCATATTTGACCAAGGTCAAACTCGGCTGCACTCGGAAAAGAAAGCAAGTTTTCTTTTCTCTCGTTAGCACGAGTTTTGCAGCACATTTGCAGCACGCTCACGCAAATAGCTTGTTTATAGACAGTGTGCATTTCGAGGAGGTAAAATAATAACTTAGTGCGATTTGAGTGAGAAATGCAACATCCCAATAAGGTGTCAACTTCATCTAAAGATATGAGGCTCAAATCATACCAATCTATTTTTTCACCGTCACTAAAACAATTGTTTTCTTCTTGGTGTTAGAAATAGTGTGTATATTTGCATGACAAATAGAAACATACAAAAAAAACAAAAAAAAACATCTTACCATGAGTACAGTAATATATCCATCACCGATTTTCGGACCGATACACAGTCGCCGACTCGGTGTTTCTTTAGGTATCAACCTTATGCCAGCCGACGGAAAGGTGTGCACATTCGACTGCATCTACTGCGAATGCGGCTTCAACGCCGATCACCGCCCCACCCTTCCACGCCCCACTCGCGAGGAAGTGGCTGCCGCCCTGGAAGCCAAGCTGAAGGAGATGGCAGAAAACGGACCGAAGCCCGATGTGCTGACATTTGCCGGCAACGGTGAACCTACGGCGCATCCGCATTTCGCCGAAATCATTGACGACACTATAAGACTGCGCGACAAATACTGTCCGCAGGCAAAGGTATCGGTATTGAGCAACAGCACCATGCTCCACCACAAGCAGGTGCACGAGGCACTGATGCGCGTTGACAACAACATACTGAAACTCGACACCGTAAGCATAGAATACATCAAGAAGGTGGACCGTCCGCAGCAGCCGAACTACAACGTGGAGGACATCATCGAGAGTCTCTCCGCCTTCAAAGGCCATGTCATAATCCAGACGATGTTCATGAAAGGGCAAGCAGACGGCGTGGACATTAGCAACGTGAAGGAGGAATACATCGAACCGTGGCTCAAGGCTGTGGAGCGCATCAAGCCGATGGAGGTGATGGTATACACCATCGACCGCGAAACTCCGGCAAAGGGCCTGCTGAAAGCTACCCACGAGGAGCTTGACGGCATACGCGACCGCGTGACAGCCATGGGAATCCCATGCACGGCATCATATTAAATCCCAATTAAAACCCAAACACAATTATGAACAGTCTATTCCTCGCCGCCACCTCGACCATCAAGGAAATCGAGAAGGTTCCCGAACACTCCGTGAAGGAGCTGCTCGACAAGTCTCATATGAACATCCGACTCGAAGACGCCATAATCTTCGGCATAAAGCTCGTTGTGATATACATCATCGTAAGAGTGCTCTCGGCGATAGCCAAATACCTGTTCCGCCATACGATGCGCAAACAGGCGGAGAAGGGAATGGACGTGACGAAGGTTATGTTTCTCAGGCAGATAGTGGTCACGGCGATATACATCATCGGATGCGCCTCATTTCTCTCGCTCATACCGGGAATGGAGAAGATAAGCAACTCCATACTCGCCAGTGCAGGAATCCTCGCCATGGCGGTGGGTCTTGCATCACAAGAGGCACTGTCGAACATCGTAGGCGGACTGTTCATCATCTTCACCCGCCCGTTCAAGGTGGGGGATTTCATACGGGTTTACGACGACGTGGTGGGAACGGTAATTGAGATAACGCTGCGCCACACCATAATACGCAACGTGGAGAACCGCATGATTCTGATTCCTAACAGCAAGATAAACTCTGCCACGATAATAAACTCCTCGTATGGCGACAGTTCCACCTGTGCGTTCATCGACATCGGCGTGTCTTACGACACCAACCTGGACGGGGCAATCGACGTGATGCGGCAGGAGATAATGAAGCACCCGCTGCTTTTAGACCACCGCACGGAGGAAGAGAAGAAGGCGGACGTGCCTGAGGTGGTGATACGCGTGGTGAATCTCGGCGACTCTGCCATAACGCTGCGTGCATGGGCATGGGCGGCAACGGCTGTAAACGCCACGGTGATGAAATACGACCTCTTAAAGAGCATCAAGGAGCGCTTTGACAAGGAGGGCATCGAAATACCATATCCTTACTACAACCAGATAGTAAAAACGAATTGACGGGCAGACTCTTTACTCGTCTACCCGTCAATCCGTATACTTGCCAAAATGCCTTGCAAAATACAAAAGGCTGCAAGCAGTTATAAAAAAAACGGTCTAATGTCGATAGGGGATTATTCCCAATCGGTCATTAGGCCGTTTAGGTTTTACTTCATATCCACATAGGGATTACTTCATTTCCACATAAGGTATCTTGTCCATGTCGCCATAGTCAAGATTCTCTCCGCCCATGCCCCAGACGAACATATAGTTGCTTGTGGCAGAAGCGCAGTGTACGCTCCACTCCGGAGACATCACTGCCTGCTCATTGTGCAGCCAGATTACGCGGGTCTCCTGTGGCTCTCCCATGAAATGGGCGATGGCGTTACCCTCAGGCAGATTGAAATAATAGTATGCCTCCACACGACGGCCGTGGGTATGGGCTGGCATAGTGTTCCATACTGAACCTGGAGCCAACTCGGTGAGTCCCATCTGCAACTGGCATGGACCGCCCTTGCCGCCGTTCTTCTCAGAGAGCACGTTGTTTACAATCAGCTGGTTGATGACGCGGTCGTTGCTCTCTTCCATTTTTCCGGCATGGAAGCTGTTTGAGTTCAAGCACTTCAGTTTCTTGGCGCGAGCTGCATCGTTGCATACAATCATCTGTGTAGGATATGCCTTGTGGGCAGTAGTGGAATTGATATAGAACTTGGCTGGGTTCTGTGCGTCCTTGCTTGCGAAGGTGATTTCCTTTGAACCGCGGCCCACATAGAGAGCATCCTTGAAATGCAGTTCATACTGCTTGCCGTCAACGGTCACCACACCAACACCCTTGCTGGTATTGATGATTCCCACCTCACGGTTGTAGCAGAAATATGGTGCCTTCAGAGGGTCGATGGCTTCGAGCTTCAGCACTTCGCCTACTGGCACTGCTCCTCCGAAAACGAGACGGTCGTACATTGAATATGTGAGGTGGATCTTGTTTGCCTCCATCACATTCTGCATTGTGAACGCACTACGCAGGCGGTCGGTGTCGTATGTCTTCACGTCCAATGGATTGCAAGCCGTCTGGATAGAATAGTCTGTCTGTGCATTGGCACACAGAGTAGTAGCCGCAAGGGCTGTAGACAACAATAGTTTCTTCATTATCTTGATAGTTTTTTGATTTATATTATATGCAGATCTGCCACATTGTATGGCATACCCACCTGCTTCAATTAGTCTTTCTTTGCCTCTCTGTCTTCCTTCACGATTCGTCTGTTGTTTATGAACATGAGGGCAAGGGTTATCACCGTCAATACTCCCATACCGAGATACTGCAGCTTGATGCCACGATAGATTACCCAACCGAAGAGAGAAGAGGCGAAATCAAGCGCACCGCCGGAGAATCCTTCCGGTATCTCGGCTGCCTTGTCGCCAGTGGCATCAAACACATGCTTTGCTGCCATTGTGAAGTCGGGTGCCATGTCGGTAACGAAATACAGGCCGATGACGAGAGCCACGAGTCCGATGATGAGCGTCTTCACCACATTGCCCTTGGTGAACGGCAATACCATCGGGAAGAGGTAGAACATTCCGGCGAGCGATGCCAGCGGCAGGAACTGGTTGCCGGGCAGGAACACTGCCAAAGCGAGAATCACGGGAATGAGGATTATAGACACCACGAGAGTCGTGGGATGCCCGATAACAAGAGCCGGACTCATGCCGATATGCACCTTCTTGCCGTTGAACTTGGTCTTCACCAGTTCTTGTGTCTTCTCTGAAATAGGCTTCAGTCCTTCGATGAAAAGCGAGGTGATACGGGGGATGAGTTCCATCACGGCTCCCATGGTGACGCCAAGGAAGAGTATCTTCTTGATGTCGAGCTGTGCTGCCCATCCGATGAGCATACCCACGATCACTCCCAGGACGAGGGGCTCGCCGAGCACACCGAACTTCTTCTTCAGTCCTTCTGCGTCGATATCGAGTTTAGAGAAGCCCGGGATGAGGTTGAGCAACTTGTCAAACACGATGGCGAAGGGCATGAAGCTCTGGCAGAATGGCTGAGGAATGGAGATTCCTTCGAGGTCGTAGTATTTCTGGAATTTCTCTGCCGTCAGGTCTGCGCATACCAGAGTGATGATATAGCAAACGATGGCAGCGAAATATCCCCAAAGCAGACTCTCACCCATCACGAAATAAGCCACGGCTCCGATAAAGGCGAAATGCCAGTAGTTCCAGAGGTCGATGTTCACCGTGCGTGTGGTCTTGGTAATGACCATCAGGAAGTTCACTCCCAGACAGATGGGGATGATGAGCGCTCCCACGGCGGTGTTGTATGCCACGGCAGCTGCTGCCGGCCAACCCATATCAAAAACGTTGAGCTGCAGGTGATAGATGTCTGAGATTCCCTTCAGCGGGTCGTTGAAATTGGTGGTCAGCAATGCCGTCACCACTCCCAGTCCTACGAATCCCACACCGACAAAGAGCCCCGACTTGAGTGCCTTGCCGAATTTCATACCGATACACAGTCCGATGATGGTGAAGATGATAGGCATCATAACACTTGCACCCAGACTGATAATGTAGCCGAATACTTGTTCCATTGTATTTTCCTGTTTATGTTTTTTTGATTAGCTTGTTAGTAGATATAAATAGTTCGGGGCAAAGTTAGGCAAAATATTTGAATAAGCATCTTTATTATTGTAAAAAGTAACATTAATGCATAAATAGCGGACATGAATGACGGCAAAAGATAAATGACGTTAAAAGATAAGAGTATACAGTTCTGAATCTGTCGGAACACATGACAAGCAAAACGGGCATGGGTCAGAGCATAAAAAAACATAGTCCCTGCCATCACGGCTGAGACTATGCACATTTTTATTGCTTATGATCGGCGAAATCTCAAAAAGTCAAATTGCCGATTTTTCTTTTCGCATGTTTAAAACTTACCTTTAATTCCTTATTGTCATTTATCATTCATCGTCATTTATTTGTTGATCTTCATTGTCTTCACACCGTCTGCCGTGCGGATGGAGATGATGTTCACACCCTTGGCGAGTGGCAGCGTTGCTGTGTCACCGGCATTGAGTCTTGCCTCGGCGAGACACATTCCGCTTGGTGTGCATACACTGACGTTGCCTGCCATACCGCCCACTACGATGGCGTTGCCCTCAACACGGAATTTCATGTCTGCATTGGCAGCTGCGATAGAAGCCGACTCTCCGTTGTAAACTCTCACGTTGTCGATTGCCATGTGCTGTGCGAGCTTGCCCTTATACTGCCATGCGATATATACCGGCGTGGTGTCATCAGTGAAGCATTTGGTGATGTCGTATACCTTATGTTCAGGTTTCGTTGTCTCACCGTCAGCAAGGTCTTCGGCGGTATATCCCTTCAGTGTTTCGATTGGCGCCCATTCCACTGCGTTGTATGAATAGTATACTCCAGCCTCAGTGCTCTTCTTTGTCGTGGCATTGTAGTCGATGTCAAACTCCAGGAATGTCTTCTCACCGTCTTTCAGTTCTCCGCGAACGAGTGGTGGTGTGTCGAGAACTGCCCATACCAGTGTGTATCCTGCCACTGCTGATGATATTGAAGCGAAGTCTCCTTCGAAGTTGCCGCTTGTGACAGGAATCTCATACCAATTGTCGAAGCGCCACAGATACTGGTCCTGCATCTTGCCGTCGAGTTTCTCGATAATCCAGTTTTCTGGTGTCAGTCCGCCGATGAAGTCTTCTGAGAACGGCAGCGAATATGTCGGTCTGTTGCCCTTTGCCATTGTCTCAACTGCCGGCAGCGACTCAACGCCGTCTGCATATACAGAGCGCTTTGTGGAAGCATTTTATGACCGACAGCTATCCGGACAAGAGAAGCCCGGCATACCTCAATACTACGAAAATAGGGAACTAACCTCGCGGCCAATTCCCTACAAAAACCATGCTATGAAAAAATATTAGGTATGATTTACATTTTACTTATAATTCCAATCTTAGATGCTTCAAGGAACGCAACTATAGATTCAATCTCCTTGCCTGGCGGCACCTGTTCCTTGATCTGGTTTATGGCATCAAACACGCTCGTCTGTCCGTGGAACACGAGGCGATAGGCATTGGCGATATGGCCTACCACCTTTGGTTCAATGCCCGAATTGTGGAGAAGGGTCTCGTTTACTCCTCCGTAGCGCACTGGGTTGTCAGTGGCTACGATAAACGGAGGTACGTCTTTGCTGATGCGCACACCGCCGGTGACCATCGAGGCTCCACCCACACGCACATTGGCGTTTACGATAACACCGGAAGAGAAGATTACAGCACTGTGGATTTCGCAGTCGCCGGCAACCTTAGTACCATATCCGAATGTGCAGTAGTCGTCAACCTTTGTGTCGTGAGACACGTGGACACCCTCCATGAAGAAGTTACGGTTGCCGATACGTGTCTCGCCGGTCTTGAATGTGGCACGGTTGATGACAACATTCTCACGGAAGATGTTCTCGTCGCCGATAATCAGCGGTGTGTCGTCACCACTGAAATTGAAGTCCTGTGGCTCAGCACCGAGCACGGTGTTCTGATAAACCTTGTTGCCCTTTCCCATCCGTGTGCCCTTCATGATGCTCACGTAAGGATAAATCACGCAGTCGTCGCCGATGACAACGTCGTCCTCGATATAGGCGAAAGGATAGACAGTGACATTCTTGCCCAACTTTGCGCCCGGGGCTATATATGCTTTTTCACTTATCATGATATACAAGTTTAAATGGTGTGTAACTTTAGTTTCTTCCTCCGCCGAGAGCGTAGTAGAGGTTCACAACAGCCTGCATCTTGTAGAAATCATCTGCCACCTTGGAGAGCTGCGCATTGAGCAGGCTCTGCTGTGCGGTGATTACCTCAAGATAGGTGCTGCTGCCCTCGTTGAAGAGAAGCTTGGTGTATTCCACGTTCTTGGTGAGACTTTCCACCTGCTTCTGCTCCAGCTTCGACTTCTCGTCAGAAGAGTTGTAGAGCACCAGGGCATTGCTCACCTCACTGCCGGCAGAGAGCACGGCATTCTGCCATGTGTTATATGCCTGTTCCTGCTTTGCCTTGGCCACCTTGAGTCCTGCCACGAGCTGACCGTGGGCAAAGATAGGCTGCACGAGGCTACCTATGGCATTCCACAACATCTTGCCAGGGTTCACGATACCTCCACCACCATTGTTGGTATATGCACCAGAACCGCTGATTGTGATGCTTGGATAGAAGCGCGAACGAGCCTGGTTGGTGTCGTAGAAGCACTGTGCGAGCGACATCTCGGCGTAATGCACGTCGGGACGGTTGCTCAGGAGCTGTATGCCGATGCCGGTAGAGAATTCCGAAGGCAACGACTGCTCGTCGAGCTTTCCGCGGCTGATTGTCTGTGCCGGCTGACCGAGCAGAAGGGAGAGGGAATTCTCCACTTCACGAATCTGGCGCTTCAGGTCGGCTGCCTGTGCCTGCACCGAATAGTAGTTAGACTCGGCGCTCTGCACGCCAGTCTCCTTCACACGTCCCAATTCCTTCTGGAGCTTCATGATTTCCCATGTCTCCTTGGTGAGGTTTGTCATGTTGTCTACAAGTTCCAACTGCTTGTCGAGCATCATGAGAGTATAGTACATGTTGGCGATGTTTGAAATCAGACCAGTCTGCACCACGAGCTGATAATCCTTGGTGGCGAGCAGCGACATCTGTGCGCTGCGCTTCACGTTTAGCAGATTGCCGAAGAGGTCGATGCTCCAGCTTGCCTGCACTGGCAGTGAATATGTCTTCGTTGCCTTGTTGCCGTCCCACGAAGAGATCACTCCCTGTGGCGAGAACGTGAACGATGGCACAAAAGCGAGCTTTGCCACCATGAGCTGCTCCTCCACCATCTTCACGTTGAGAGCGGCGTTGAGCATGTTGGTGTTGTGAGTCAGTCCCTGCTCGATGAGCGACTGCAGCTGAGGATCGGTGAAGACGCTGCGCCAAGGCAGGTTGCCGAAGCTCGTAGTGTCGCTTACGGCGAGAGTGTCGGCGATGGAAGCGGAGTCGCGCACCAGGCCCTTCACATTCACGTCGGGACGCTCGTATTTATTGTATATTCCGCAGCTGCCAAGCAACAGACCGGCAGAGGCGAAAGCTATAATACTCTTGATCTTCATATAGATAATGTATTTTTATAATCCCAGACCCAAAGGAGGTGAGTTTCTCCGATGGGACTGGATATATTATTTTATTTCTTTGAGTGCTTGTCGATCTGTGCCTGCAGCGCACCAGCCACATATGGGTTGGTATACTGTTTCACCTCAGAGTCAACAGAAGCATTGTCGCCCTCAAACTCGATAGGCTTGATCTTCTCCTGCAATGTCTGGAAGATGTAGAACAACGCTGGAACGACCATAATCTGGCAGAGCATACCGATGAGCATACCACCTACGGCTGCCGCTCCGAGTGTCATGTTTCCGTTGTAGCCTACGCCCCATGGCATGAGCAATGGCAACAGACCGATGATCATGGCGAGCGAAGTCATCAGGATAGGACGCAGACGGGCAGAAGCTCCGAGCACTGCCGACCATGAGATGGCCATACCCGTGCGACGGCGTTCAAGGGCGAACTGCACGATAAGGATGGCGTTCTTGGCGAGAAGTCCCATAAGCATGATGAGCGCGATCTGCATGTAGATGTCGTTGTTCTTACCAAACATGTTGGTGAAGAGGAACGCTCCGGCAAGACCAAACGGAATAGAGAGGATTACCGAAAGCGGCAGTACATACGATTCATACTGTGCCGAGAGAATCAGGTATACGAAGGTGAGACACAACGCGAAGATTATCGCAGTGGAGTTGCTTGATTCCTGCTCTGTACGTGTCAGACCTGAGAACTCGTATGTGTAACCGGCTGGCAATGTGGTCTTTGCCACCTCGTCCATAGCCTTGATGGCATCACCGGTAGAATATCCGTCGGCAGCAGAAGCGTTCACGTTGATAGAGGTAAACAGGTTGAAACGGTCGATCTCCTGTGGACCATATACACGCTCCAGGTTTACATACTCCTGGATAGGAGCCATCTGACCAGTCTGAGTGCGCACGTAGATGTTTGCAAGACTCTTCAGGTCGGCACGGTCTTTCGGCTCTGACTGGATATACACACGGTAGAGCTTACCGTATGAGTTGAAGTTGCTTGCATACATACCTCCGTAGTATCCCTGCATGGTGGTGAGCACCGTGCTTGGGTCGATACCGCTCTGCTTACACTTTGCCACATCGACATCAATCTTATACTGTGGATATTTAGTGTTGTATGATGTCATGGCATTGCTGATTTCAGGACGCTTGTTGAGCTCACCGATGAACTTCTGGGTGATGTCATAGAACTTGTTCACATCGCCACCGGTGCGGTCCTGCATAGAGAATGTCATACCGTTGGTAGCAGAGAATCCCTGCACCATAGGCGGCTGGAAGGCAAGAATCTGCGCTCCCTTGATGGCTGCCGTCTGCTTGTATATCATACCGAGCACCATACCGGAACCGAGGTTGTGCACACCGATATACTTCAGCGGACCCTCAAGTTTCTGACGCTCCTCGAATGACTTCAGCTTGATGATGAACGTACCCTGGTTGGATCCCTGGCCGGCGATGAAGTTGTATCCCATGATACGCATACGGCTGGCGATGGCAGGGTTGGTGGCGAGCATACGGTCCACCTCGTCCATCACCTCGTTGGTCTTCTTCATTGAAGTTCCTGGAGGAGTGGAAACGGTACAGAATACAGTACCTGTATCTTCGTCAGGCACAAGACCTGTCTTTGTGGTTGACATGAGTACTGCCATTACTGCGATACCGACAATGACAGAACCTATTGCGATAACCGGACGCTCAACCAAGCGACGCACGCCCTTGGTGTACTTAGCCTGCACCTTTCCATAGGCAGCGTTGAACGAAGCATGGAAACGGTCTACCATCGACATCTTGCGCTCTGAACCGTCCTCGTTCTTAGGCTTCAGCAACATTGCACAAAGCGCTGGAGAAAGAGTCAAGGCGTTGAGGGCTGAAATGATGATGGAGATGGCCATCGTTATACCAAACTCACGATAGAAGGTTCCTGACGTACCACCCATGAAAGACACCGGCACGAACACTGATGCCATAACGAGGGTGATGGAGATGATGGCGCCCGAAATCTCGTTCATGGCATCGATAGAAGCTGTCGTCGCCGACTTGTATCCAAGGTCGAGCTTGGCATGGACAGCCTCGACCACCACGATGGCGTCATCGACCACGATGGCGATGGCAAGCACGAGGGCGGCGAGCGTCAAGAGGTTCAGCGAGAAGCCGAACACATAGAGGAAGAAGAAGGTACCGATCAACGACACTGGCACGGCAATAAGCGGGATGAGCGTCGAACGGGTGTCCTGCAAGAAGATATACACCACGATGAACACGAGCACGAATGCCTCGAAGAGGGTCTTGATGAGGTCTTCGATAGAAGCGAAGAGGAACTCGGTAACGTCCTGCATGATATCGAAGTGGATGCCAGGAGGCATTGTTGCTTCCTGCTCTTTCAGCAGCTTCTTGATGTTTGTAGCAATTTCTGTAGCGTTAGAACCGGCAGTCTGTGTCACCATCATGGTTACAGACGGCTTGCCGTTGTTCTTTGACTCCACGCTGTATGAGAGGGCTCCCATCTCCACGCGTGCCACGTCCTTCACACGGATGGTCTGTCCGTCTTGTGTAGACTTTATGATCATGTCGCCGAACTCCTCTGGAGTCTTCAGACGACCTTTGTAACGGAAGGTGTACTGATACTGGTTGTCAGACGATTCGCCCACAGAACCAGGAGCTGCCTCGATGTTCTGCTGAGCCAGCACTCCTGTGAGGTCGGCAGGAATCAGTCCGTAGCTTTTCATCTTCACCGGGTCTATCCAGAGACGCATGGTGTAGTCTTTCTGGGAGAAACACTGACACTCACCCACACCGTTCACACGCTTGATGGCAGGAATGACGTTGATGTTGGCATAGTTGGTGAGAAACTTGTCGTCGTAGCGGTCGTCGTCGGCAGTAAGACCGAAAAGAATCACCGTTGACGACTGGCGCTTCATCACCGTCACACCGGCCTTGGTAACCTCGGCTGGCAGAAGAGCTGACGCCTGTGACACACGGTTCTGAACGTTCACCTGACACATGTCGGCATTCATACCCTGCTTGAAGAACACTGTGATGGAAGCCGAACCGTCGTTTGTTGCAGAAGAGGTCATGTATGTCATTCCCTCCACACCGTTGATTGACTCCTCCAAAGGAGCAAGCACGGAATTAAGCACTGTCTGCGAGTTGGCACCCGTATATGAGGCACGCACCATGATGGTAGGAGGCGCCATGTTCGGGTACTGCTCGATTGGCAGCGAAATGAGTCCGATGACACCGAGAATCACTATCAGGATAGAGATCACGGTGGAGAGCACCGGGCGTTTGATAAATGTATCTAATCTCATTGTTGTAATTTTATTTAGGTTGACGAGTTGACAAGTAGACAAGCTGACAAGTCAGCCGGAGATCCGACAGGCCGGCTTATCTGCAAGAAGCATTACATCAACTGCCTGTCTGCAATCATGGCTGCCTAAATCATCCACTACCCTTTTTGACGGGTCATGCGAGGACTCCTTGCCATTTCGTCTCTTCTCTACTTGTTTATTTTCCGAAAGCCTTCTTCAGCTTGCTCAGGTCGCCCTGGTCAGCGCCCAGAGCCTCGGTCTTCTTCAGTTTCTCCTGATATTGTGCCTCTGTGAGAGGAGTGATCTTCTGTCCGTCGGTAAG
The DNA here is from genome assembly GCF_000834015.1 of Prevotella pectinovora. Taxonomy (GTDB): domain Bacteria; phylum Bacteroidota; class Bacteroidia; order Bacteroidales; family Bacteroidaceae; genus Prevotella; species Prevotella pectinovora. Next base: position 19,594 of record NZ_JXQI01000030.1, read on the forward strand.
ACCTGAGATACCGTTCATCACGATACGGTCGCCTGCCTTCAGGCCACTCTCGATGATGTAGTTCTTGCCGTCGTTGTTAGGATTCACGGTCACAGGGGTGTATTTCACCTTGTTGCCCTCGCCAACTACGTATACGAAGAACTTGTCCTGAACCTGAGATACGGCATCCTGCGGGATGATGATAGCCGAAGAAGACACATGTGGCACCACGATGCTGCCAGAAGCGCCGCTCTTGAGCAGATGCTCAGGGTTAGGGAAGTCGGCACGCATAGAAACGGTACCTGTAGTAGGGTCGATCACGCCGCTCACTGTAGCCACATGTCCGTCGTGGTTGTATACAGTTCCGTCAGCGAGCTGCAGCTTCACGGCTGGATAATCCTTGATTGCAGCATTGATACCGCCAACGCCCTTTGTCATGTCCAGAAGGTCTTTCTCTGTTACTGAGAAATACACCTGCATAGTGCCGATGCTCGACACAGTGGTGAGTGGCTGCTGGCTTGAAGCGCTCACCAATGCGCCCACACGGTATGGCAGATCGCCTACGACACCGTTGGCAGGACTGGTGATATAGCAGAAGTCGAGGTTCTGCTTGGCTGATACATAAGCTGCTTCGGCCTGTGCCACGGCAGCATAGGCTGCCTCGAGATTGTTCTTTGATGACTGAAGCTCGTAAGTACCGATAACGTTGTTCTTGAAGAGCTTCTCATTGTTTGAGTATGTCAGCTTGGCTGTGTTGAGCTGAGCCTTTGCTGTGTTCACGGCTGCCCTTGCCTGGCGCACGGCTGCCTGGTAGGTCTCGTTGTCGATGACGAAGAGGAGCTGGCCTTTCTTCACTGCCTGGCCTTCATGCACACACAACTTGGTGATGAATCCAGACACCTTAGGACGGATCTCCACGTCCTGCACTCCCTTTATCGTAGCAGGATAGGTGGTCTGCAGCTCTGCTGACTGCACACCTACTGTCCTTACCGCATATTCGTCGTCGCCGAAATCCGGTTTTCCACTTTTCTTGCCTCCGCCGCATGACACGAGCACTGCGGCAAGCAACAGAATAAATAAATTACTCTTTTTCTTCATACCTATTTATAATATTAATGATTTCTATGTATGTAAAATTATATATGTAATGATTTGTATATTATATATGTAAAACTACCTAATATTTCTTTCTTGATTTATCCGCCCCGGCTGCTGACGGCATTCACATGCTAAAACAAACTTCCGGCGGAACATTTACAGAAAACCCAAATACTTTTTTCAGTTTTCAGATGCAAAATTAGCCATTATTCTTCATACTATGATGGCATGTCAATGATTATTGTTTTGTTTTAACTAAATTTTAAGGAAAACGGAAAAGCCATCAGTCACAATGGTCACGCCACAAGAACTTTGGAACACTGGCAGCAGAAAACTGCATCAAGCCATAATGACCGTTTGTGGGTTGAAATCCAAACAAATATTTCAATAAATGGGCAACATGCTTGCCCATGTTGGGTAAGCACCGTTCTCAAGTGGGGCAAGCAGCGTGCCCCACTTGGGCAGATTTCACGCTCAACCGCTGCCCGATATTCTTATTTATCCTAAATCGGTCATTAGAAAATGATAAGAAACTTTTCCTAATGACCGATTTGGGATAAAAGATATTATCGCCAGTCGGCTCTTAAAAACCATCATGCACATTTTTTGATTGAGAGACAAAAAAGTGCCCAACGAATTGGACGCTTCTGTAGAACAGTATAACTGTCTCCTATACCAATGCAACCTCTCTGATATCGAAGCAGCCCTCACCCATACCTGTTTCAAAATCCGGAGTTTTATCACGTTCATTGAACTCTACATCGGCGAAATAGTGTTCATGAAAGAAGTCGATCAGCTTTTCTTTCTGGTCTGATACAGCGATGGTGGTAGAAATTAAACGATGCATCATGTTGTCCGTACAGATACGTTTAAGTATGAAAAGGCTCTTTCCTGCCTTCTCAATGTTAGATCTATTTTCTTTTGCTGCTCTAATCATGGCTTTGCGAGCAGTTTCAAAAGAACAGTTCACAGCCATCATTTCTTCTTCTGTAAGATTTTTAATCATAATCCTTGATAATTTATGTTATATATTATAAATAGAGTGACAATGGGAAGTTTACGTTCATTATGCTAAACTCCTTTTTATGAGAGAAATTTAACGACTCCTTTTACTCCTCATAACATTTACGCGACTCTTCAATACGATCGATAGCGTTCATAGGGTCAGCTCTTGAGCGCAAGTCTTACAATTCTTCGCTTAGGTCACTGCACAGTCTGCAAACGCTTATGAACTTCTTTCTTAGCGCGTCGCTTTTGATGAGCCATCCGCTAATGTGAGACGTGTTCTTACCGCTGACGATGAACGTATCCTCGTCAAAAGTCAGTGGCGTAGCATCCTTGTAGTGTGACGCCTTTTGGTTATACGCTCTGATCTTCTCGGTTATCGCATCTTTGACTTCAGGCTTGTTCGGTAACTTGAAGTTCATCATCAGATTGCAGTACTTGCTGCTCCCGAATTTCTTGCCGATATCAAAGCACAAGAATTTGCGCTCTCCCTTGAAGTTATACACCAAGCGAGCCACTTCTGAGAAGAGGTAAGCAGCTTTCTTGTAGTCCTCACCGCAATCGGCAAAGTAATGTCCTTTGTCATCGTTCTCAAAAAGAGTATGGTTAGGCAAACGCAAAAAGCGTGTTTCCTCTTCATCGCTAAACTTAAACTCGACGGTAAGAAGAGGCATGTTCGTTATCTCGTATGTGAAAAAATCATCATTCTTATGATAGAAGAACCTCTGATACGGATCGTCAATCGGATTCTCAGCCTTAGATCCCTTCTCGTCGTTATCCAACTGTGTGTCGGTCCATATCGCTATTTCGTTTAGCGGCAGGCGCTTCATCATGCTTACTTGCTCCTGCAAAACCTCGGTAAGACCGTCCAACACTTTTACATTTTCGTTGATGGTGTAATCTTTCTTTGTTTCCATATTGTTTATTTTCTTATTGTTAGTTTTTCATCAGATTGGCGATAAGCGTCTCCAACGGCACTTCGTCTACGCCTTCCTTGTCTTTCAGCAACTCCTCTCTTATGTCTTTCAGGGCTTTCATACGAGAACCGAAACCGTCTTTAGTGATATGTCCGTATTCGCCGCAATGAAAGCATTGATAGCTGATGCTTCCGATGCCCGACATCGGACTGCCTGCGAACGAATAGACGTAGGCTGTGTGTCCGCACTTCTCGCACTTGTGCATGAAACGCTCGTTTCCGCGTTGCCATAGTGTAAGCATCACACCGATGAAAATCGGGTTCCGCGTACCGAACACGCTAAGCGGTATGGTAGCATAGAACCATTCCTTGCGCTTGCAGATCTCCTCACGATGCTCATAAAAGAGCTTTATATTCTCTCTGTACAAAGGCCATTTGATTTCCCTCTTTTCCACTTGCAAGCTGACGAGTACGCTCTCGAGCGAACAAGCCTCATACTGCTCGGCATACTTGTGATAGTGTCTGTTGATGGCAGCAAACTTGCTGAGTCTATGGCACGCCAAGTCGATGCTCGTGTCGGCGACATTGCCCAATTCGTCTGCCAGTTTGCATGTGTCCGCTTCTGACCGTCCTAAGCCAATCCTGCAAAGTACGGCGTTGTTGCCTTCGCTATTCTTTATCGGCGCCCCCTCGGTGGTATCCCAAAAGTCGAGAAACGCTCCCAACGTAGCATCCTTCAGACTACAGCAATTTGCCGTTCCGCTACTCACTCTTACGCTTGCCAAGAGCATCTTGCTGTCTTTGCGTATCTCTGCCCTGTGTTTCCATAGAAAGTAAGCGTTCTTGAAGAACATTTCCGATTCCTCGTTGCTGAAAACGTGTCCAGCTTTCTTGTTATCTTCTATCTTCTGCTCAGTGCTCTTCTTGTGAGCAAGCAAAGACGTTCCGTCCATCAGCTTCATGTAGCCGATGTTATCTATAATTTCCAACATGTCGTTTTTTCTTTGTTAGGCTCTAATAATCAAGTGAATATGGAGTCTTTAGGCAAACGTCAGACGCTTGCCTAAGAGGTGAATGTTCTTCGAGTCGAGTAAGGCGTAGTCGATAGGAGGTTTGGTGCCCTGCACGAGGCACTCGCGGCAGATCATCAGAATCTTGCCGAGGTTGTTTTCGCCGACGAACACGCCGATGTCGTTCACCTTGCAAGTCTCCTTGATAACCAGACGCTCCAGCGCCGCCTTCTTTATATTCGGGTTCTCAGCCTTAGCCCGTGCGACAACCTCCTTCTCCAACTCGTTTCTGCGGTCGGTCAGCGCTTTGTTGCTGCAGCCCCAAACCTCCTTGGTGTCGCAGCGTTCCTTGGTGGTGTTCTCGATGATGACAGCGTCCTGCGGAATCAGCGTGAGCTTGTTGGCGAACTCAGTATTGCTCTTGCACTTCTGCCAAACCACGTAGAGCATCCACTGAATGCGGAAGTCGGCGAAGTCCTGACGCATGTGGCTCTTGTACTTTGTCTTGATGAATCGCTTGGCGGCATAGCCGCTTGTCTGTCGGTGCATCTCCTCCTGGATAGTCAGGTGCTTCTCCGACGAATCGGAGAACTCGCCGCAGAGATACAGCGTTTCGCTGTCACGCCATGTAGCCCCTCCGAATTCGAAAGGATAGCCACCTGCCATGTTGGTGAGGCGGACGTCCACATCGTCTGCGATGTCGCTCGCTTTGGCGAATGAGCAGCAGCGAATCTGCGTGGCGTCGTAACGCTCCACACGTCCGAGAGAGTTGATAAGGTTGTTTACTGTTGGGCGGTCTGAACCGCATGATGTGGATGAAAATGTGTTCATAATCAGAATTTTATTAGAATTGAACTAATCGCATTGATAGACCCACCGCTATTCTGAACCGGTTGGTGCCGACATTAAAGTCAGACTCGTAATGCATGTAATAAAAAGGATTGTTTGGTTATGTACGGACACGACAAAAGAGGCATATCGACCGATAAAGCCAATACACCAATCTGGTTCATCATATTGATGACGAACAGAGGCGAATGCTACTTAACTGAATGTGATTTCTTGTTTTCATAAATGATTTTGTTTAAAAGTTAATACTTTTCATGTCGATGCTCCACCGTGGCTGTTCTGCTCGGTTGGCTTCACCTTTTACTAAAGGCTACTCTTGACATTTCAGCTGCAAAGTTAATACGACTTTCTGAGAAAGACGAATGTTTTTTGCTGATTCTATGTCTTTAGCCTTTTATTTAACATTATTTATTGATGTATTACCACTAACTTATGCTTTAAGCGGTTATCATTGATTAATGATTTTGTCCGTAAAGGTAAGACAAATTACTCACGTTGGCGATTTCCTTATACGTATAACATAATATCCTTTTCTCTCCAATTAACGTACAAGAAAAAAAATGTGACATAAATGCTTTAATATCTGATATTTTTATTAACTTTGTCTTATTAACTTATCCTTAAAACTTAAATCAATCCAAAATGGTAGAAGAAAACAAACCTTCATTGGATAAACAAACTGTAAAAGCGTTGATTGAGGAATGTGGGTATATGGTATGCCACACCGAAACAGAACGCGGACGTGAAGAAGAAAAACAGTCTTATTCTGATTTGAATCTCTCTGCAGTCAGCACTAATTATCTTGAAGGTCGTGAGATTATACAATTGTGGAAGCACCAATACCTTGCTGTTAAGGCAGCCAAGGAGGGCAAAAACGTATGTGTTACTACGTCAACAAGTTCTGGTAAATCAGAAATATTCATTCTGTCTGCTCTGGAGTTGCTTGCAAAAGACCCGAATGCAAAGGTGTTGGCGGTATACCCTATGAAAGCCTTGAATCGACAGCAGGTGCGTCGTTGGCAAAAAGCATATGGTGAAGACAAGATTGGTAAGATTGATGGTGATACGAAGATGGATGATAGACTACACATCCTTCAGACCAAACGTGTTGTCATTATGACTCCCGATGTTATACATGCGTGGTTGCTTGACAATTTAAATGAGACGATATTCGGTAACGGAGATATTATTAAAGATTTTATTCGTAATATATCTTTGGTGGTGATAGATGAACTTCATCTCTACAAGGGAATGTTTGGTACTAATTCGGCTTATCTCTTCAGACGTTTGAACAATGTCCGCTGTCTCTTGCGCGGTACACACGATATTGCGCAATATATCACAGCATCAGCTACATTGCCGAATGCATGTGAGCACTCTTTCAATATCACAGGAGCAAAGAATTTTGTAGAGATAGGAATGGATTTGGATGGATCTCCAATGTATGAAAAGACTTTCTTTTTCGTTGAGGTTGCCGACACAAAGCAAAATCCAAGTGTTTCCAGACTCGTTGAAGCATTTGCTGAAAAAGAGAACACAAGGAGTATAACCTTTGTTGAAAGCAGACAGAAGACGGGGTCCATGGCTAATAATATTTTGGGCGTTCGTGGTAAAGATGGTAAGGATGACAAAAGTGAAATCTATGGCTATCGCTCTGGCTATGAGGTTGCCTCTGCTGACATTATTGATAATGCATTGGAGAATGGTAAATTCAAGGGCGTTATCAGTACAAGTGCTTTGGAGATAGGTATTGATATAGAGGGACTCAATGTTTGTATCATCGCAGACATGCCTCACGACAAGAACAGCTATCAGCAGCGCATAGGTAGAGTGGGACGTTACAATTGCGGTAAAAGTTATGTGATTATCGTTAAAGACAACAATTCGTTGCCGTCAAAGCTTCTTTTTGAAGAGTTTGGTTGTGACATAGACAAGGTGTTGCCTAACTATGAGCCGGCATTATACCTTGAAGATCCGACTATCCAGAATGTTCAGGCTCTGACTCATGTTGGCGACCATGATTATTGTGAGTATAAACAGTGGAAGGATTGTATCAAAAGGCATCAGACCTTTGCTGGCAAGGAATTGTTCCCGCAGTCGTTCGGAGAGCTTTGTGAAAAAGTTCTCAATGGACAAACTCCCCGTGAATATGATGAGATTGCTGTCTGTGTTGATAATCCTCAGCGTGCATATACTTTGAGACATTTTGGCAAGCAGTTTACAATTGAAGCTGTGAAAGGCGAAGAGGAATTTATACCTAAGGGCGAACATATTAGCCGTGAGCAGATAGTTACAGAGGGTTATCCTCAAGCTATTCGTTTTACCTATAAGAATGGTGAACAAATTCGTGAAGAGATACATCGCGTTTTAAATGCAGAGTATAAGATTACTGCTAAAAAGAACAAAGAGCGCTATACGACGTCATCTCTTCATCGTGGTTATGTGATTCCGAACTTTGACGAGAGCCAACGATTCGGTTCTATGGAATTTGGTGATTGTGTTGCATTCAACCTAAAGTTGCAAGAGCATCAGACGGTATATGGTTATAATAAGAAAGTTTTTGATAAGAGTGAATATAATCAATATGATGATCCGTATTTCTTGCCTACTCTCAAAACAACGGGTACTGTAATCATACACCCTGCCTTTAATGAGAAGTCTGTAAATGTTAGTAATATAGCTGACATTATGTTCGAGACATTCCTACGTTTGAGGGCTTTCGATAGAAGCGATATCAGTCACAAAGGTGGCAGATTATATAGTGACTATGAGCATGAGAACCTTCATGTAGGAGATCGTTTTGTGGTTCTTTATGATACGAACGAATTAAACATAACCAAGAAACTCCTCGACGAGCAATTGCTTAAGGAACTTATGGGTTATATCAAAAAATACCTGGATATAATAGTCGCTACGGTTTGTCCCAACATGAACGATGCTACACGTCAGGCGTTAATCTCATTGTGTGACTCTGTGCTCAACCATGATGCTAAGACAGATTTTGTATCTGTTGGTAGCAAAAAAACTATAAAGGCAGGAAGTGTGGTTTTGTATCGTCAGCCAAATGGTGAAGAGGGTGAAGATAATGGTGTTGAATGCATATATTTTGGTGAAGGAAATATAGAAGGAACTTGTAATTTGTGCATATTAAAAGATGGTGTAATGAAATCCTTGCTTAATATTTCTCTTGAATGCATAGAAGCAACTTCTGAAACAATTTTTGAATAAGTATGATTGAAATCATCAATTGTCGTAGTGGCAAAAAAAGTTTTAAAGACAGTCGCAATCCTTACATCGATCGCTCAGAATTTGCCAAAATAGAGCGGTTGCGTCCTGATAGCGTCTTTTTTCAGTTGTGGAGAAATGAGGATTCTGATGGATTCTATCTCTTTGACGAGGAAAAAGGCCGCTATGTCATGACTGGCTCTGACACAGCCTCCCCTAGAGATTCTAAAGAGTTCTCCCAAATAAAGTTCTACTCAGAAGAGACGAGGTCTTTTGTCGCATATTGTAAGAACGGGTCTTTTTATTTGTTTTTTGAAGATGGGAAAAATGGATTAAGAGATGAACAATTCATTGGAGAAGAACATTATGGTAAACGTCCTGTTCAGAAAAATGGAGAATGGAGCTTCTATGATTGTGAAAATCGTGAATGGGTTAAACACTTCAGCTTTAAAGGTCATAAAAATGAACTTCTCAGATGGTTGTGTGGAAATCATTTTGAAACTAAATTTAAAACTAAATTTGGAACTCATCGTTCTGTTACCAAATATAAAGAAGATGATGAATTTATCAAAATACCGGGCTACTTCAGTGAAGTCGATGAGTGTCCTGCCGATTTTATAATCGGCAAGACCAACTCTTTTGACAATTCTCGTCCATACTCGCTCATTCGAAATGGTCGAGTAGTAGGTACATATGTCAGTAAACCATTGTATGACGCCGAACATGAATGTTTCATAGCAAAAAGAGAAACTCAATGGTACATTATTCGTAAAAAAGAATGTTGTAAAGTGGAGGAGGTTACGAACGTTCGTTGGCAAACAAGCGAATTTGAGTTCTTTGGCAATTTTATTCTTAATAAGTCTCCCGAAAAAGGATGGTTGATATTTGATGCCAAGACTGGATGTTGGGTCTGTCAAGACTGGCGTAACATTAGGATAGACAAGGTAACAGACACACCGAGTTTGATTGTTGACACGGAGAATCTTATAGATTATCGTGTTGGCATAGATGGCATCCAAAAACATATTGATGATTGTCTTGCGTATTACTCAAAACTGTTAGAGAAGAAATGCTGTAATAGCGTCGGTGTATCTTCTAAATCGATTGAATCTCTGGAGTCTATCCAGAAACAATCTGCCTCTTGTGACGAGGATGAGTTCATAGAACAAGGCATGGTGGTGAAGACTACCAAACCAAGCTCCAATGTTTTTTATGATTTTGAATGTGAAAACAAGATGCCGAAAGTCATCAAGTTTATAGTGTTTCCTCGAAAAGGCATTAAAGGAAGAAAGGAATTCTATTCTGATTTGCAAAGCAAGGATATAACGATTGATGACTTCATTTGTTGGGTATTTGAAGAGGACAACGCAATAGTTATTACAAAGAAGAAATCGTCGCTTCTAAATCGTTATACTTGCGTTTTCAGAAAGGTATACGATGCGGATGAATATCTCATGGTTGATACGGGGGAACGCCCTAATGGATTCAAGGTGTTTAATGCTTGTGATGTGGACGAGTATACGCTGATTGAAGAAATTGACAAATGGCTTGAAGCACGAAATAAAGGTAAGAAAACTACCAATGTTGCTAAGAAGGCAATTGCTTCTGTGGTTATGGCTGCAACTATTTCTCAAGAAACTCTACCTCAGACCGTGGAGGATGAGCCGGCTTCGGATATCACAGCGTTCGCTGAAGAAAGAGTTGTTGACGAGCCTATTTCTATTTGTACTGAGGAGAAGAACATCGATGACGGAAACTGTGAAGTTGGTGAAGTGAATCTCTTGGGCACTAAGTTGGCTATAGGAGACACTGCTACCATTAAATCTTTGTTCGGCAGAAAGAGTTATCGCATATTGGACAATGCTATGATTATACTTGTGGATGAGGAAAATCTGATAGGTATTGATTATAGAAGATATTCTATGCGTCATTACAATATAGTTGGTGAAGGCAAAGATTTCCGTTTCCCACAGGATTTCAACAAGAACAATTCGGCCATTCGTGATAATGTGTATCCTATTTACCTTTTCAAACCATGCAATGACGAGGAATGTGAGTTTGTAGATCATGTTGTTTGTCGCGGTTATTCCATGCTTAAGCAATGTAAGAGAACAAACCAAGATGTAAAACAGCGAGAAATAATAAACTTCGAGTTGGAGTCGATGTGTTATGAAAACGATTGGTTTAATGGATAGGTGAAACTTTCCTATATTGGAGACTATAATAGAGGCAGGTAGTATTTCCCATATAATGGAAAAACTACCTGCCTCAATTTGGAGGTCATAGTTTACAAGTTGACTTTTATCCCAAATCGGTCATTAGGATTTCTCTGTGTCGTACGGCAAAGAGAAATCCTTTAATTTTTCCCATATAGATAAGAATGATTGTCGTGTTTTTAGTGATCTAGCCAAATATAGGATGTGCTTGTCTTTTGTTTTTCCCAGATAGGCTGGCGTCGATATCAACTCGTATCGGATAGTCTTCAGAAATTTCTTCTTGTTGGAATTGATCAGCGCATGTCTGAACAACGACATGAAGTTATATGCCATAACAATGAAATTCCCACATGCCTCTGTTGCCCAGAAGTTATTTGTGATAAAGTCATCGATAGAGAAATCATTCTTCAATTCTTTTATCCTATTCTCAGAATCCGCTCTTCCGCGATATGAGTCATATACAATCTTGGCCGGCAGGTCAAGGTCTGTTACAAAGCAGCTGTATCGGTATTTTCCGAAATCCTGCTCATCCTCAAAAAGCTCCAGTTGCTTGATTTGCTTTCCTGCAGCTTTGGGGCGCTTGTCTATTTCTTGCCTGACCATCACAATGCGTCTAGGCTTCTCCCAACCGTTTGCCTGATAGATGGTTTCGGATATTTCCAATCCGTCTGTTAGCTCTATCCATTTGCGTTCATGGGTGAGACTGTACTTTATACGATTGTTGAAACGGCAGGCAATGATATAGTGTAACCCTTTCATTTCCAGATAGTCAAGTATTTCCTTCGCAAAGAAACCGCTATCCATGCGGACCAGCCCGACACGTTTGCCCTCAAGTTTTGAGAGCGTGTCCTCAAGAAACGACAGATAATTGGTACTTGCGGATGTGTTGCCTGGACGTAGCCAGTAATTTGCTATCATCCTTACATCGGAAACGAATGCAAGGAGAGGATGATGCGAGAGTCGTCCAGGACGTTTTGGGTTGTATCCTTTGGCTGCTCCTTCCTGACTTCCCTCACGGACCATCACTGTAGAATCGAAGTCTAAAGTGTAGTTGTCGAACTTCAACTCGGAGAAAAACCAACGGAACAAATTTCCGAAAACACGCTGGTTGACAGCTTGAGAGAATTTATTGAGATAGCGCTGGTATGCACGATGGTCTGCTCCACGTTCCCATCCTAATAGGTCACATAGTGCAGCGTCATAACGAACCACGTCAAGATGGCCAAAGCAACTTGCGCCACACCACACACCTGCAAACAATCCCAATATCAGCTGGATCGGTTTGTAACCACGGTTGGAACCTTGAAGAGGTACACCACTTTGCATAACATGCTCTTCAAAATGGCATTTCTCAAGCATTTTGAAGAACAGGGAAAGACCACCAAAAGGTGTTATTTCCTTATTTACAAACTTTATGTCACAGTTTCGCATCGGAGTATATTCTTTTTTTCGTGGTAAAGTTAGTAAATATTTATAAATCAAGCATATACAAAGCTGTTTTTCTAATGGCGGTCATTAGAAAATGACAAGAAACTTTTTCTAATGACCGATTTGGGTTTATTGACATTCATGGCTTCAGGAATTGTCCAGCGCATATAAGCATCTGTATACACTGGCGGCACGGATACGCTTACGTTTCCTGTTGATTTTTGAAAAGACAAAAGCTCATGCTTCACTTAAACAAAAATCGGTCATTAGAACGTTTAATGGCATTTTACATGCACCGCTTGTTCTAATAACCGATTTTGAAAAAAATGTGTCGAGCGTTTATAATCTGATACCACTCAATGTAGCAGAAAGGACTCAGCACAGTCCCATAGCCTTCGCCTTTCCCATCAGCAGCTGCATCAGCGGTTCTCGCTCGTTAGCCACTTTGTTGTCGAGTACGGCATTCTTCAGCGTCTGCTTCAGCGTGCCCACCTCTCTCGATGGTTTGAGATGGAACATCTC
>NZ_JXQI01000031.1 GCF_000834015.1 Prevotella pectinovora
AAAAAAAAACGCTTGAAGTCCTTTTCCTTAAGGTCAGTGAGTTTCTCGCGCACCATACGGAAATTCTCGAGGAACTGCTGCTTGCGCACCTGGTTTTTGCTCGTGATGTCTGCCTCGCAGAGAATCATCAAGTCATCGATATCGTCGCCGGCATCATTGATGAGTCGGCGCACGGCGCTGTCGGTCACCACATCGTCGGCGATGGCGATGGGGCGCATGTGCAGGTCGACGAGTTTCTGCACGTATTTCATCTTGGCATCCATCGGAAGCTTCATCCTGCGGAATATCTCCGGCACCATCTTGGCACCGATGAAGTTGTGGTTGTGGAATGTCCATCCGGCAATGGGGTCCCAGCGCTTGCTGCGCGCTTTTCCGATGTCGTGCATGAGGGCTGCCCAGCGCAGCCACAGATTGTCGCTCCGGCGGCTAACGTTGTCGAGCACCTCAAGTGTGTGATAGAAGTTATTCTTGTGTGCCCTGCCGTTTTTGGTCTCTATGATATCGAGAGCGCTAAGCTCCGGCATTATCAGCGGCAGCAGTCCGCAACGCTGCAGGTCAACGAACCCCTTGCTCGGTGTCTTGGTCATCATTATCTTGTTCAGCTCCTCTTCCACTCTCTCTCCGCTAATGATCTTTATCCTGTCGGCATTGCGCTGCAGTGCGTCGAAGGTCTCTTCTTCTATAAAGAAGTTGAGCTGTGTGGCGAAACGTATGCAGCGCAGCATGCGCAGCGGGTCGTCGGAGAATGTGATGTCGGGATCGAGGGGTGTGCGTATGATGCCGTCTTCCATGTCGTATACTCCGTCGAAGGGATCCACGAGCTCACCGAAGCGGTCTTTGTTCAGGCATACGGCAAGTGCATTGATGGTGAAGTCGCGACGGTTCTGGTCGTCTTCGAGCGTACCGTCTTCAACGATCGGCTTTCGTGACCCACGGGTGTAGCTCTCACGGCGGGCGCCTACGAACTCAACTTCCGTTCCCTTGTATTTCACCTGTGCCGTTCCGAAATTGCGGAACACGGAGATATGAGCCTTCCTGCCGAGCGACCGCCTCAGTGCGTCGGCCACCTTTATCCCACTGCCCACCACCACGACGTCAATGTCGTTTGACGGGCGCTCAAGAAAGAGGTCGCGCACGTAGCCCCCCACTACATAGCACTCCAGTCCGAGGGAGTCGGCTGCATCTGAAATTTTATGGAATATTTCTTTGTCAAGTATTTGTGCCAGTTCGGCGTCACTCAATAGTCTCATATACTGTATATAAATAAAAGCGGCTGCAAAGTTAATGATTTTGTATAAGATTATGAAATTTAGCCAATGACAAAATACAGACAGGTGGCATTTTAACCCAAATCGGCAATTAGGGCTTGCTTGGATTTTGATTTTTAGAAGAGCGGATTTTGTTTTTTAGAGAATGGATTGGGGAAACAAAAAAAACTGCCGCAGCAAGTGACTATCCATGTAGTCAACCTGCTGCGGCAGTATATCTCATCTCTGCAATATGCTTTTATTTCTCTCCGTTGAACTCGAATATGAGATCCTGGAGTTCTGTTCCGGTAGAGTTGTTGTCGTAGAGAGCCTTTCCGTCGAGGAGCTTGTCCTTGCCGTTCACGTCCTTACCGTCGTAGATGGCAGCCTCGTAGATCTGGATATAGTTCTTGTTGGAACTGTAGATACCTCTTGTCATGCTGATGAAGGCTATGGCAATATCGTGTGATGCGCCACCGAAGTTGAGCGTCATTCTTACGGGGTTTGGAGCCACATAGTAATACAAGAAGCTGTTCTTGGCGGTGAAGATGCTGAAGTTCATCTTCAGGTCCATCGTTCCCACTTCCTCAGCAGACTTCACGATTTCGTCGTTGCGCTTCAGCTTGGCGAGTTCGTCAGCAGAGAGTTCTGCGAGCTGCTGCTCGGTATAGTTCTTCGTTACAGGCAATGACTTGAAGAAGAGCTTCACAGGGAAGTCGTAGATGGTGATGGTGTTGTCGAGCGACATCTTTGTGGTGACAACGAGCGAGTCAACCTGCTTGGGGTATTTCGTCTTGTCAATGTTCTTGTCAAACCAGTACAACTTTCCGCTGTATGTTCCGGCTGCGTTCATAAGCCAATTCTGCTTCTCCTTGTCTGAGAGCTGTTCATCGTCGTTGCTGTCGAGACATGACACCATTGTCATAGAGACCATCAATGCCATAAGCATCAATGGCAGTAGTTTTCTTAGTTTATTCATATTACAAATAATTTTTATTTCATTTTTTACCTGTAAAACTCCGATGATGTCATTTCATTGCATGGCGACGGTATATTTTTTCTGTCTGGTATGGAGGATATTCCACCGAGCCTCACTGCCGGCACCGGCTGCAGGGCATCACTTATGGATGAGGTTCATGAACTCCTGACGGGTCTTTGCCTGTTCGAAGGCACCGCAGAAGTCGCTGGTTGTGGTGATGGAGTTCTGCTTCTCCACGCCTCTCATCTGCATGCACATGTGTTTAGCCTCAACCACCACGATTACGCCCTGTGGATGCAAAGTCTCGTTGATGCAGTCTTTTATCTGCTGCGTCATTCTCTCCTGCACCTGCAGACGATGGCTGAAGATGTCTACCACGCGCGCTATCTTGCTCAGTCCGGTGATGTATCCGTTGGGGATATACGCCACGTGCACCTTTCCATAGAACGGCAGCATGTGGTGCTCGCAGAGCGAGAAGAAGTCGATGTCCTTCACGATTACCATCTGGTTGTATTCTTCCTTGAAGAGTGCGTCGGTAAGCACTTTGTGTGCGTCCTGCGTATATCCGCGTGTCAGCACTTGCATCGCCTTGGCTACGCGCATCGGCGTCTTGAGCAGTCCCTCACGCTCCGTGTCTTCACCGAGCAGGTTAAGAATGCTCTTGTAGTTCTCCGCCAGCTGGTCGAGCCCGGGGCGGAATTCTGTTTCGGGATTCATTATATTGTTTTATTTTAGTTTACTGATTAACGATGTGTCATACCCTTCCTTGTGGGGAGTAAAGGCGGGAACTGACTTTTCTCAGCCGACGGGACAGATCAGTATGCCACTGTAATCTTTCCCTTCACGATGCAAGCCTGTTTGTAGCCCATCGCCTTGATGCCTCTGAGAATCTGTTCCGCCTCTCCGTATGACCGGAAGTTGCCCACCCGGCATATCCATCGCGGAGAATAGAAATGCACGTAGACTGGCTGGTCGGGGTATTTCATCTTTATGTCGTTGCCTATGCGATTTGCCTTCTCGCGGTCGGCTCTGGAATTTCCTCCTGAATATGCCTGGATGCGATAGCCGGTCACCTTGCGGCTGTTGCGCATCATCTTCTTGCTGGTGTCTACAGGCTGCTGGCTGTCAACAGGCTGGCGGTCCTGGCTTCTGTGTGTGTTGTTTGCTTCGGCAGAAGGGTTCTTGTGCTCCGTGGAGTCTCCACGGTGATGCTCTCCTGCAGTATTCTTGTTGGGAGCCGCGGTGTGGTTTTCTTTCTTGTCCGTGGCTGCCGTATGGTGGTCTTTCTTGTCGGCAGGAACATGGGTCTTGTTTTTCTTGTCTTTGTCGTCCTGAGGCACGACGTTCTGACCTGCCTTCTGCTTAGAGGCCTGTTCCTGTGCGTATTTCAGTTTGGCGTTGTTCACCAAGTTGTCTATATCGGCACTTTGCGTCACGGTAATCTTTCCCTCTCCCGGCTTGGATTTCTGCAGGTCGTTGAGGAATGTCTGTGCCTTGGCGCTGGTGGCGAGGCATACCGTGAATACTAATATAGCGATGAACTGTTTCATGTTTGTCTTTTTGCTTTAATATAAAAAGGAGAGTCCTCTGCCGCCAATGCCGTTTGCAGGCATTCTGCGACAGGGGATGCTCTCGTATTCAATTATTATCGTGCGTCGATGATACCCTTGAAGTCGGCAGCCTTCAGAGAAGCTCCACCGATGAGTCCACCGTCGATGTCTGGCTTTGCAAACAGCTCTGGAGCGTTGCTTGCCTTGCAGCTTCCACCATAGAGGATGGTAGTGTCGTCGGCTACTTCCTTGCCATACTTGTCGGCAATCACGCTGCGGATGTATGCGTGGATCTCCTCTGCCTGGTCGGCAGTGGCGGTCTTGCCTGTACCGATAGCCCAGATTGGCTCGTAGGCAACGATGATGTTCTTGAATTCCTCTGCTGAGAGGTTGAACACGCTTCCTTCGAGTTCAGCCTTCACAACCTCGTTCTGCTTGTTTGCCTCACGCTCCTCAAGGCTCTCGCCGATGCAGAAGATTACCTTCAGACCGTTTTTCAGCGCCAGGAGCACTTTCTCCTTCAGTACCTCTGGAGTATCATTGTAATAGCCTCTGCGCTCTGAGTGGCCGATGATGACATACTGTGCACCGGTGCTCTTCACCATCTCTGCTGACACCTCGCCGGTGTATGCGCCCTTCTCCTTGTCGGCGCAGTTTTCGGCTCCAAGACCGATTACGCTCTGATCGAGGAACTGTGCGATGCTTGCCAGATGGATGAATGGAGTGCAGATTATCACTCCGCAGTTTGGCTTCTGTGCTGTCAGTGTGTCGTTAAGCTCCTTTGCCAGAGCTACTCCGTCTTGCAGGTTCATGTTCATCTTCCAGTTTCCTGCTACAATTTTCTTTCTCATTTCCTTTTACTTTTGCTAATAATTAAAATGATGTTATCCCTCGTCTGCGACGGGGGTGTTGTTGTCTTTGTCAGTAGAATCACTTCCGCCTGTCTGTCCTGCCGCCGACTTCTGTTTTCTGAAGCGGCGCGTCCATGCCCATGTCCTGTCGGCAAGCGACAGGATGAACAGCGGAAGGAAGAACCACAGCAGCGACAGGCATATTTTCTTGCCCAGCGATGTGACTGAGAGCTTGCCCTCGGGCAGTTTGTCGAGCGGCGCCGACTCGTCGTCGAGCTGCGGCAGCTGGTTATGGCTCCATTTGCCTATCACCACTCCATCTTTCAGCAACAGCAGTCCGGGATTGCTTCTGACGATTGTCTTCAGCGTGGTCTCGTCGGTGAAGAGGAACGGGTATTCGGCTCCCGTCATGTCCCGCCAGCGGTCTATCGCCTTGGCGTTGCTTGCCGTGAGGCAGTAGAAGCGGTATTTATGCGCCTGGGCATAGTCGTAGAGTTGGTTCATGTTGCCGAAGTATGAGTCGTTGGCATTCTCCAGATGTGGCGACACGAGCAGGAAGGTGTATCCCTTGGAGGATATCACGTCGTCTGTCATGTCGTCGCCCGTCGTCATGTCTTCCATGCTGAAGTCATGTATCGGCGGTACGTACCCCTCGCTCGTCTGTACGGTCTTGCTGTCTACGAAAGTCCATGTGGAGTCGGGATAGTTTTCGAGGGTGAACTCCTTGGTCTGTCCGTTTTTCTTCAGTATGAAGGTGGTCTCAAACTGTGGCTGCTCTGCTCCGGGCGGTATTTCCATCCCCTTGCGTATGTCGGCACCGATGTGGTATGGACGGAAGTCGAATACCGGCAGTGCATACAGGCAATATGTACTTGTGGCTATGCTATACAGTATGGTATAGTTGATGGCTATCCACTGGTTTGCCTTGCCTATGAACCTCACCATGGCGCACGGCCATTTACACACGACGATGGAGGCGGCGAGCAGCACGATGTTCTTGAGGAGCGTCTCACCGTTGGTGAGTTTCAATGCATCGCCGAAACATCCGCAGTCTTTCACGGGATCGGCTATAGCTATCCATACCGTTATGGCGGTCATCACCGTCATGAAGGCGAGTATCAGCTTGGACACGAGCCTGCGGCGGATGGCAAAGAGCAGGAGGATTCCAAGCGACAGTTCCACGGCAGCCAGCAGCACCGAGGCGCTGAGCGTGAGATAGTCGGGAACGGACCCTTCGAGATTCACGGCGGCAAGATAGTCGTTCAGCTTATATTGCGTTCCGATGGGGTCTACCGCCTTCACGTAGCCTGAGAACACGAATGTCAGTGCCACCACGAAGCGGCACACGTTGACTCCGATATCTTTTATCGTCTCCTTGTTCATCAGCCTCTTTGTCACTCCCCGTATGTCAGTTTTATCACTCCGAACACGGAGTAGTTTATGATGTCCATATAGTTGGCGTCGATTCCTTCAGAAACGAGGGTTCCTCCGCCAAGGTTCTCTATCTCTTTCACTCGTTCTATCTTTGTCAGGATGAAATCGGTATAGCTGCTCACGCGCATCATGCGCCACGCCTCGTCGTAGTCGTGGTTCTTGCGGAGCATGAGCTGCAGGGCCTCAGAGGCATATTTGTCGTATAGCGCCAGGGCCTCATCGTTGGTGATGTCCACGCTGTCGGCAAATCCTTTCTCGAGCTGTATCAGTCCTACGATGCCATAGTTTATCAGCGCCACGAATTCCGAACGTATGTCGTCTTCAACCATAGCCTTGCCTTTCACCTCGATGCTGCGTATGCGGCGCGCCTTGATGAGGAGCTGGTCGGTGAGCGACGATGGTCGGAGCATTCGCCATGACGCATTGTAGTCGTGTAGCTTCTTCGCAAAGAGCGTGCGACAGCCTTCGAGTGTTTCCTTGAACTGCTTTTCCGTTTCTGGATTTTCCTTAGCCATTGTATGATGCTCTGTTTATGGGTCTTATTTTATTTTTAAATGACTTACCAGAAGTCAATATTGGGGCAAAGTTACACATTAATATTGACAATCAAGTGATTTGAAAAGTTTTTTAACCCAAATCGGCGATTTGAGCGACTATAAGCAATCTCCACTTGTCATTGCCACAGCATTTTCTCCCCTTTTCCCTTTCCGCATACAGACTATCCCTTGCGCTTCTCTCTTATCAGTCTGACCATAGCACACTGGGTATCGAACGCCACCTGAAGGGAGTCTCTCTGCTGGCGCAGTCTGGCGAGCTTGTCGAGGGCTGCATCGCCGTTGCTTCCGGAATGCGAATCCACCACTGCAGCCATACTGTCGAGGCGGCACTGTGCAGTCTGCAGTTGCATATCGAGACGGGCTATTTCCGACTGTGCGAGTTTTTCGGATGCGTCCTGATAGAGTGTCAGCGCCTGACGCCTCTCTTCCACTGCTTCGGGATGAGAGCGGCGGAGGGAGTCAACAAGCCGCAACGACTCTTTGTAGTTCCCTTTGTCATATTGTCCCTGGGCTTCTGTGAGAATGCGCCGGGCCTCTTCCTTGCCATTGTCAGCACATGCCGAAAACAGCGCCAGCGCCAAGGCAAAGCAAATTATCTTTTTCATTTCTTCTTGTTTTTTGCGGACAAAGGTAATGCAAATTCAAGAGCAATGCAAAACAAAAGCGGTTTGATTTCACTTTGTCCCTTCCTTACCCAATCCGGGACAAGTGTATAAAGCCCGAATCGGCCATTGGGACTTGCTCGGATTTTGACTTTTCAGAAGACGCCTTTCACCTGTTTGAAAGAAAAGGTACGAAGCTACGCTCTAATTTCACACACGCATCAAAGACAATTATCAGATAAAAAAAAACAGGAATCATCCCAAGAAAAGAGAAATCAGTCAAGAATTTCAACATATTATATAATAATGGCATTTAAACCACAAAATAAGTTGCACATCTTAATTTAGATTTGTAACTTTGCGAGCTGAATGCACTATTATAACGCTATAATAGCGGATTTTCAACATAAAAAAGGACACAACAGAACAAACAGTTATTTATGAAGAATATAGCTCTTATTACAGGCATCACGGGCCAGGACGGCTCGTTTTTGGCAGAATTCCTGCTCGGTAAAGGATATGAAGTACACGGTACGATACGCCGTTCATCGGTTGACTTCCGTGAGCGCATCGCCCATCTTGAGGGACAGCCACACTTCCATCTGCATTATGCCGACATGGGAGATTCCATGAGCCTCATACAGGTGGTGAGCAAGGTGCGACCCACAGAGATATACAACCTCGCGGCACAGAGCCACGTGCAGGTGAGCTTCGACTCACCGGAGTTCACAGCCGACGTTGACGCAACCGGAGTGCTCAGAGTGCTCGAGGCTGTGCGCCAGTGCGGACTTGCCGACACATGCCGAATATATCAGGCATCGACATCGGAGCTATACGGAAAGGTGGAGGAAGTGCCACAGAACGAAAACACTCCGTTCCATCCATATAGCCCATACGCCGTGGCAAAGCTCTACGGATATTGGATTGTGAAGGAATACCGCGAGGCTTACAATATGTTCTGCTGCTCGGGAATCCTTTTCAACCATGAGAGCGAGCGCAGAGGCGAGACGTTCGTGACACGCAAGATAACACTCGCGGCAGCACGCATCGCACAGGGAAAACAGGAAAAGCTTTACCTGGGCAACCTTTCTTCGCTGCGCGACTGGGGATACGCCAAGGACTACGTGGAGTGTATGTGGCTCATCCTGCAGCATGACAAACCGGAGGACTTCGTCATCGCTACCGGAGTGCAGCACTCTGTGCGTGACTTCTGCTATCTGGCATTCAAGCATGTCGGCATAGAACTGGAATTCAAGGGCGAAGGCGAAAACGAGAAGGGTATCGACAAGAAGACGGGCAAGGTAATCATCGAGGTGTCAAAGGATTTCTATCGCCCTACCGACGTGGTGAATCTCTGGGGAGACCCAACCAAGGCAAAGGCTAAGTTGGGATGGGACCCGGGCAAGACATCGTTTGAGAAGCTCGTCAAAATAATGGTTGACGCCGACATGGCAAAGGTGGCAGTGGAACGCGCCGGAGAGAAGGTGAAGACAAACCTCGCCGAATATCTTGAGAAGGGTATCGTGAAATAACAACACCGATATAGGAATACAAAACACTAATAAAATATGTCATTAGACAAAAGCAGCAAAATCTACATCGCCGGTCACCACGGACTCGTGGGGTCGGCGATATGGAACAATCTTAAGGCAAGGGGATACGAAAACCTGGTGGGACGTTCACACAAAGAGCTGGACCTCACAGACCAATACGCAGTGGAGAAATTCTTCGACGAGGAGAAGCCGGACGCTGTGGTGCTCGCAGCAGCCTTCGTGGGCGGAATAATGGCGAACTCGCTATACCGCGCCGACTTCATCATGCAGAACATGAAGATGCAGTGCAACGTGATAAGCAACGCATATTCGCACGGGGTGAAGAAACTGCTCTTCCTCGGTTCAACTTGCATCTATCCGAAGGATGCGCCACAACCGATGAAGGAGGACGCACTGCTCACCTCACCACTGGAATACACCAACGAGGAATATGCAATAGCAAAGATTGCCGGACTGAAAATGTGTGAGAGCTACAACCTGCAGTATGGCACGAACTATATCGCCGTGATGCCGACGAACCTATATGGACCGAACGACAACTTCCATCTGGAGAACAGCCACGTGATGCCTGCGATGATGCGCAAGATATATCTGGCAAAGCTTATCCACGACGGAGCATGGGACATGATTGAGAAGGATATGGACAAACGACCGATCAACCCAGACGACAAGCTACGCCAGACTATAGGTGAAGGGAACGTGGACGGAAAGAATCCGAAGGACCGCATACTCAAGGCTCTGGAATACTACGGGATATACGACAACAAAGTGGTGCTCTGGGGTACCGGCAAGCCGCTGCGCGAATTCCTGTGGAGCGAAGACATGGCCGACGCCAGTGTACACGTGCTGCTCAACGTGGACTTCAAAGACATCATAGGCATAGAGAAATACAGCTCGGTGTTCTATGGAGCAAAGGTTGACGGAACAGTAGACCGCAACAACAGCGAGGGACGAGGAGGTGCGATACCGCAGCTCGGCGAAATAAGGAACTGCCATATCAACGTGGGCACAGGCAAAGAACTGACAATCAAGGAATTGTCTGAACTTGTGGTAAAAGCAGTAGGATTCGAAGGAACAGTGGAATTCGACGCAAGCAAGCCGGACGGCACACCACGCAAACTCATCGATGTGAGCAAGCTGCACAGTCTGGGATGGACCCACAAGGTGGAGATAGAAGACGGAGTGGAGAAACTGTTCAAGTGGTATAAGGACGGCATCAGCTGACACATGCTTACGAGTCTGCAACAACAGCAAAGGCTCAAAAACTCTGAAAAAAGGAAGAAAAGAAGACTAAATGAGGACTGGGAAGAGACACCCCCGACTCGCCGACAATCCGGGGACAATGCATGTCAAAACCTGCATTGCCCCTGACAAAGACGAGAAAGAGATACCATGAGAAAAAGAAACATCCTTTCTATCAGACTATACCGACTTAAGATAAAAAGAGCAAAGATCTCTAATAAAAAAACAAGTTTTGAACTACGCATATGGAATGGGTACAAGTAAATATGGGCGGAACATGGATGAGACAGAAGCTGAACAATATGCACAGCAACGGTCTCGTAGTAGCTGCCACCATCCTTGGCGACTTCATCATCGCCATGCTGACATACTGGCTCTTCAACACCGTGAAAGGCACGCCGTTGGACGACACGCAGCTACACACGTCGATACTCATCGGAGTGATCTACTGCGCCTGCATACTCAACGGCGGAGTAATACTATACATACGCAACGTGAAGAGATTTCAGATAGTGACGCTCGTGACAAGAAACGTGCTGCTCTTCGTGGTCCTGTCTGTGCCGCTGCTCAGACTCGGTCATTTCAACCACATGAGCTACAAAATCCTACCGCTCTTCCTCTTCTCGCTGATATTCATGGTGTCGGCATACCGCATTTTCGTGAGATGGGCGGTGATAAGCTACAGAAGACGAGGCAAATCAATCAACCGGGTGGTGTTCGTCGGCAGTAAGGAGAACAACATCTCGCTATACAAAGAAATGCTCGCAATATCATCTTTGGGATACCAAGTGGTGGGATATTTCGATGACCAGCCTAACCAGAACTTTCCCCAAGAATGCAAATTCCTTGGCAAGACGAGCGAAGTGATAGACTATCTCAAGGGCAACCATTCAATACATGAGCTGTTCTGCTGTCTGCCATCAAGCCGTGCCGACGAGATCCTGCCGATAATACACTACTGCGAAAAGAATTTCATACACTTCTACAACGTACCGAACGTGACGAACTACCTGCACCACAGGGTTTATTTCAACATGCTCGGCAACGTGCCATACCTGAGTCTCTACAGGGAACCTCTCTCCCATCCCGAAAACCGTGCACTGAAACGTGCCTTCGACATCGTGGTGTCGGGAGTGTTCCTGGTGACGCTGTTCCCTATCATTTTCATTATCGTGGCAATAATAACGAAACTGACAATGCCGGGACCGATTTTCTTCAAGCAGAAAAGAAACGGACTGAACGGCAAGGAGTTCTACTGCTACAAATTCCGCAGCATGAAGGTGAACGCTGATGCCGACAAACTGCAGGCTACGAAAGACGATCCGAGAAAGACGAAATGGGGCGACATAATGAGAAAGACGAACATCGACGAGATGCCGCAGTTCTGGAATGTGCTGAAGGGGGACATGAGCGTGGTGGGACCGCGCCCACATATGCTCAAGCACACTGAGGAATACTCAAAGCTAATCGACAAATATATGATACGCCATTTCGTGAAACCGGGAATAACGGGATGGAGCCAAGTGACCGGATTCAGAGGTGAAACGAAACAGCTGTCACAGATGGAGGGCAGAGTGGAAGGCGACATCTGGTATATAGAGCATTGGTCGATAGGTCTCGACTTATATATAATGTATCGCACGGTGAGAAATATCATCGAAGGCGACAATGCGGCTTATTGATACGAAACGGCAAGAAAAACGCCACATAGCGAAACCAATTTAAAAAGATACAGACATGACATATAGAATAACGGCACCACAACAGCTCGAAACGGGAATAAATCTGCCGGCATCGAAGAGCATCAGCAACAGGGCGCTCATCATATATGCCCTCTCGGGAAGGAAGACAATGCCGGAACATCTCTCAGACTGCGACGATACAGTGGTAATGGTCAACGCACTGAGAGACATGCCCGAAACCATCGACATCAAGGCGGGCGGCACGGCAATGAGATTTCTGACAGCTTATCTTGCCGTGACACCTGGAGAGCACACTATAACGGGAACGGAACGCATGAGACACCGCCCAATCAACATCCTGGCCGACGCACTGCTAAGACTCGGCGCCGACGTGGCATACGAAGAGAACGAGGGATTCCCGCCATTGCGCATCAAGGGAAGACAGCTGCAGGGAGGTTCGCTGGAAGTACAGGGCGACGTAAGCTCGCAGTTCATCTCAGCCCTGCTCATGATTGCACCGGGTATGGAGAAGGGACTGACACTGCATCTCACCGGAGACATCATCTCCAGACCATACATCGACCTGACTCTCTGCACAATGCGCAACTTCGGAGCGAATGCAGAATGGACAGACAACGACACTATAGAAGTGAAGCCTCAACCATACACCCCACAGGATTATTACATCGAGAGCGACTGGAGTGCGGCGTCATACTGGTATGAGATTCTCGCCCTCTCAAAAGACAACGAGGCAGAGATAAAACTCAACGGACTGATGGACGGTTCGCTGCAGGGCGACTCCGTGGTGAAATACCTCTTCAGCATGCTGGGCATCAAGACTTCGTTCAGCAGCAGGACACTCAACGTGCCGACAACTGTGACACTACGCAAGACCGGACTTGTGTCGGCACGGCTCGACTACAACTTCATCAACCAGCCAGACCTGGCACAGACATTCGTAGTGACCTGCGCAATGATGGGAGTGCCGTTCCATTTCACAGGACTCGCCACACTGCACATCAAGGAGACCGACCGAATCGTGGCGCTGAAAACGGAAATGCGCAAGCTGGGATATGTGATAAGCGACGGCGACGGAACGGAACTGATATGGGACGGAGAGCGCTGCGAACCGGAAGAAAATCCCGTAATCGAAACCTATGAGGACCATCGTATGGCATTGGCTTTCGCTCCTGCGGCATCACAGATACCAGGACTGGGAATCAACAATCCGCAAGTGGTGACGAAATCATATCCGCATTTCTGGAAAGACCTGGCAGACGCCGGTTTCCTGATCTCGGAAGAATAGCAGGACCGGAGCAAAACAATCTGCCGACAATCTTTATTACACAAGATAATACAAAACATCCGCACATACAATAAAAAGCGGTTTTTTGAGTTATTATAGAGTGAAAAATATTATAGACAAACATACATTATCAATAGTCGTGGCGTTTCTTGCCGTCATGACCGTAATCGGCTGCTCCACACAGAAGAACACATCGGCAAGCAGATGGTGGCATTCATTCAACGCAAGATACAACACCTACTACAACGGTTCGTTAGCATATATAGACGCTTCTCTCGAAAAAGAGAACGGCAACAAGGACAACTTCACTGAGATGTTGCCCCTATACACCGTGGGCAACAAAGCAAGCCGCGAACTGGGAAAGGGAAACTTCGACCGCGCAATAGAAAAATGCCAGAAGGCGATAAAGCTGCACAGCATCAAGAAACGACCGGAATGGAACAAATCGCGCAAGAAAAACGCAAAAGACATCGAATGGCTGAACAGACGCGAATACAACCCGTTCCTCTGGAAAGCATGGCTGCTGATGGGACGCTCACAATTCATGAAGGGGTCGTTCGACGAAGCGGCTTCCACTTTCGCATACATGAGCCGTCTGTATGCCACGCAACCCGCTATCTACGGCAAGGCAAGGGCATGGCTGGCAAGATGCTACGTGGAACAGGACTGGCTATACGACGCAGAGGACGTGATAACCAAAATAAAGCGAGACTCGCTGAACTGGAGGGCGCAGAAAGACTGGGACTACACCTACGCCGACTACTATATCCGAACAGGCAGATACCAGGAGGCAATACCTTATCTGAGAAAGGTAATCAAACACGAGGGACGCCGCAAGCAGCGCGCCCGCGAATGGTATCTGATGGGACAGCTGCAGACCGCTGTAGGCAACAGGCAGGAGGCATACAAGGCATACAGAAGCGTGATAAGGCAGCAACCGCCATACGAACTGGAATTCAATGCCCGCATAGCCATGACGGAAGTGATGGCAACGGGAAAATGGAAGCAAATGGTGGGCAGACTGAAACGAATGGCGAGAAACGACAACAACAAGGAATATCTCGACCAGGTGTATTATGCCATCGGAAACATATACATGAACCAGAAGGACACCGTGCAGGCAATTGCCGCATATGAGAAGGGAAACGCCAAATCTACGCGCAACGGAATAGAGAAAGGCGTGCTGCTCCTGACACTCGGCGACATTTACTGGGCGAAGGAGGACTTCAGCAACGCACGACGCTGCTACGGGGAAGCCATCGGACTGCTCGACAAAGACCGCAAGGACTACAAGCAACTGTCTGACCGCTCGAAGATTCTCGACGAACTCGTTCCACATACCGACGCTGTACACCTGCAGGACTCTCTGCAGGCTCTCGCCAAGATGTCGGAGAAAGACCGCAATGCCGCCATCGACCGTGTGATAGAAGCGCTGAAGAAGAAGGAAAAGGAAGAGCGCGACGCACAGGCCGAAGCCGAGGCACAGCGCGTTCAGGCACAGAACGGAGGCAGCGCAAACGCTGACCAGAGAAACAACATCACAAACAACACCCAACAGAAGAAAGACGCCATCTGGTATTTCTACAACCCTATGGCAGTGAGTCAAGGCAAGGCTACCTTCCAGAAACTATGGGGAAAGCGCGAGAACGTGGACGACTGGCAGCGAGTGAACAAGACCGTCGTCGCACAGGCACAGGGAGTGGAAGAGATGACCGACGAGATGAGAGACTCACTGGCAAACGTGGCACAAATGGAGGACTCACTGGCAAATGTGGCTGACAGCGCACAGAACGATCCACACAAACGGGAATATTATCTCGCACAGATTCCGTTCACCGAAGAACAGGTGGAGGCGAGCAACCTCCTTATAATGGACGGACTATACAATGCAGGAGTGATATTCAAGGACAAACTCGACAACCTCGTGCTCAGCGAAAAGGAGCTGCGACGTCTTGCCGACGACTACCCTACTTACGAGCACATGGACAATGCATACTATCATTTGTTCCTGCTCTACAGCAGAATGCACCAGCCACAGACGGCTGCATCATATCTCGAAAAGCTGAAAAGCGGATTCCCCGACAGCGAATGGACGACGCTGCTCTCCGACCCGCATTTCGTGGAGAACGCACGCTATGGCGTGCATCTGGAAGACTCTCTGTATGCCGCCACATACGATGCCTTCAAGGCTGACAAGTTCATGGAGGTGAAAAACAACGTGCAGATATCGGCAACACGATTCCCATTGGGTGCAAACCGCGACAAGTTCATTTTCTTCGACGGTATGGCAAAGCTGAACAGCGGTGACGCCAAAGGTTGCGTAGACGACATGAAGATCGTGGTGGACAAATACCCGAAGAGCGAAGTGAGCACACTGGCAGGAATGATTGTAAACGGAGTGAACGCCGGAAGAAAACTGCATGGCGGAAAATTCGACATCAGCGATGTGTGGGAGAGACGTGCCGAAGTGATGAGCGACAGTGACTCTATAAAGACGCGCAAATTCACGGCGGAGCGCAATGTGGACTTCTCGTTCATCATCGCCTATCAGACTGACTCCATAAACGAGAACCAGCTGCTCTTCGAATTGGCGAAATACAATTTCAGCAACTTCCTCGTCAGAAACTTCGAGATAGCAAGAGAAGAAGTGGAAGGATTGGAAAGAATGGTGATAAGCGGATTCAAGAGCTACGACGAGGCGCTGCAATACGCACGACAGCTATACTCCAACAATAACATCCTGCGACTCACACGCAAGGCAAGAGCGATAATAATCAGCGACTCCAACAAGGAGCTGCTCGGAACGCAATACAGTTATAACGACTATGACAAGTTCTACGAGAAGCACTTCGTACCGCTGCGCATCAGTACCATGCGACTGCTCTCTGAGCCGGAAACGATAGAATACGAAAAGGAACCGGAAAGCGAGAAGCAGGAGGAGAACAAATTATACAATGGCGGAGTGATCGACGACGACACGTTCCTGCAGTTGGGAATACCGACAAACGACGAGAAGCAGAACGAGGAGAACGATGGCACCATAATACCTATCGACAGTCAAACAGTTGCGCCTGCCGACAACGGTCTGACAATACCGGTGGACAACAACGTGGCAGCACCGACTGACAAGAAGGTTGAAACACCTGTTGACGACAACACATTCTCTCTGCCTGACACTGACAACTTGACGACAGACCAGCAGGAAACATTCGACATGACTCCTGAACGACAGTCTGCCAACGACAGAAAGCAGCAAACCGCAAACGACGACCTGCCAAACATAGAGTTGGAACAGCAGGCGGAAAAGGAAGTGCCAAAGCCGACAAAGGAACCTGCCAAGACAGATAGTCCTGCAATGACTGAGAAAACGGAAAAGACAGGCACCTCAGCCAAGACGGAGTCTACAACCAAGACGGAGAAAGCGACAACGACAGAGAAGCCTGCGCCCAAGAAGGAAGAAGAGAAAAAGCCTCAACAGCAAGACAACGGCATCCACTTCACCGACGACGCTGACGACAACAACTACAATATCCAGCAGGACGACAAAAAGCAGAAGAAGCAACAGGAATTCAACCTCGAAGACGACTACTACGAGCTGGACGGATTCTAACCCACTGTTGCATGTCATCATGGATCAAGTATATTGAATAATAAATCACGAACCGACAATGAGCAACGGACTATTATTATGGGTGGACGACGAGATAGAACTCTTGCACGCCCACATCATATTCCTGGAAAAGAAGGGATATGAGGTCATCACCGTGAGCAACGGCACCGACGCCATCGACGAATGCTCACGACACAACTTCGACCTCGTATTGCTCGACGAAATGATGCCGGGAATAAGCGGACTGGAAACGCTGCAGAAGATAAAGGAGATTCTGCCTGCCACACCTGTAGTGATGGTGACAAAGAGCGAGGAGGAAAACATCATGGACCAGGCAATAGGATCGAAGATTGCCGATTATCTGATAAAGCCAGTCAACCCAAGCCAAATCCTGCTCACCCTCAAAAAGAACATACACCAGAAGGAAATAGTGACGGAAGTGACACAGACCGGATATCAGCAGAGCTTCATGAACATATCGACGAAGATTGACAACTGCCGGACTGTGGAGGAATGGATCGACGTGTACAAACTGCTCGTGCATTGGGAACTGGAACTGAGCAGCACCGAAAGCAACATGACAGAAATGCTCATGATGCAGAAGAGCGAAGCCAACAACGGATTCGCCAAGTTCATACGCAACAACTACCTTGACTGGGTGGACCCCAACAACGCACAGCTGCCATCAAGGCCACTGATGAGCAACAACATATTCAGCCGGAAGATATTTCCGCTGCTCGACAAGGGAGAGAAGGTGTTCCTGATTGTGATTGACAACTTCCGCTACGACCAATGGAGGGTGCTCGCAAACGAGGTGGGCGACATGTTCGATATCGACGAGAATCTATATATGAGCATTCTGCCGACAGCGACGCAGTATGCACGAAACGCCATCTTCAGCGGGCTGATGCCAAACCAGATAGCGAGGATGTTTCCGGAACTGTGGGTCGATGAGGACGAAGAGGAGGGGAAAAACCTCAACGAAGCGCCACTCATACAGACGCAACTCGAAAGATACCGCCGGACGGGAACGAAATTCTCTTACCACAAGGTGAACGACTCGGTGGGCGCCGACAAACTGTTGCAGCAGTTCAGTCAGCTTGGCGACAATGACCTCAACGTACTTGTAATAAACTTCATCGACATGCTCAGCCATGCCCGCACGGAATCAAAGATGGTGCGCGAACTGGCAAACAACGAGTCGGCATACCGAAGCATCACGCTGAGCTGGTTCAGACACACCGTGCTCTCCGACCTCTTCCGCCGACTGTCAGAGAGCGACTACACCGTGGTGCTGACTACAGACCACGGCAGCGTGAGGGCATCAAGACCAATCAAGATAGTGGGAGACAGAAACACGAACACCAACCTGCGCTACAAACTGGGCAAGAACCTGAACTACAACGCCAAGGAGGTATTCGCCATAAAAGCCCCACAGAAGGCACAGCTGCCATCGCCGAACCTGAGCACATCGTATGTATTTGCCACAAACGACACGTTCTTTGCATATCCAAACAACTACAACTATTATGTGTCGTACTACAAAGACACCTTCCAGCATGGAGGAATATCCATGGAAGAGATGCTCATACCGCTCGTCACGATGAAAAAGAAAAAGAGAAACTGAAAACAGGAAGAGCGACATTACTATTAAAGGAATAGAAACCAAGGGAAAGACAAGGATAATCCGACAGAGGACTCCGTATTTCCCTTGACAAAACAAACGACAATGAACAAAGAAATAACAATAAACGGTCTCGACAGCATCAACGAAGCTGCCAAAGAGTTTGTAAACAACATGGGCGACGCCAAGGTGTTCGCCTTCTACGGCAAGATGGGTGCCGGCAAGACTACATTCATCAAGGCAATCTGCGATTGTCTCGGCGTGGTAGACACCGTTACGTCGCCAACCTTCGCCATCGTGAACGAATATCAGTCTGACACCGTGGACTACCCTATCTATCACTTCGACTTCTATCGCATCAAAAAGTTGGAAGAGGTCTACGATATGGGCTATGAAGATTATTTCTATGGAGGCGGAATATGCCTTATAGAATGGCCGGAGCTGATAGAAGATCTGTTGCCGGAGGACGCTGTCCATGTGGACATCAAAGAGAACGAAGACGGCACGAGAAGTGTCAAGTTCTGACAAAGGAAACAATCTTTATCCACAATGAACACTGAAAACCAAGACGAGCAATTCATGCGCAAGGCTCTCGTTGAAGCACAGGCTGCTTTCGACAAGGGAGAGATTCCCGTGGGAGCCATCGTGGTGTGTCGCGGCCGCATCATCTCCCGTGCCCACAACCTGACGGAAACCCTGACCGACGTTACCGCACATGCCGAAATGCAGGCGATAACGGCTGCCGCAAATGCCTTGGGAGGCAAATATCTCACCGACTGCACGCTCTACGTCACCGTGGAACCGTGTCCCATGTGTGCAGGAGCCATCGGATGGGCACAGATACCACGCATCGTATACGGAGCACCCGATGAAAAGCGTGGTTACCGCAGATTCGCCCCCGACGTACTTCATCCCAAAGCGACAGCCATCGGAGGAGTACTCGAAGAGGAATGCCGGACGCTGATGCAGGAGTTCTTCAAGAAAAGAAGATGACAAGCGATAAGAGAAAAGGAGTCGGAAAGAAAATGAGAGGAAAGGAAAGGCCATGATAAAAAAGCTGACGAAATGGATGCCCACACCTCTGATTCTTAGTAAAAGCGAGAATTTCTGAAAAACTGTCAGACCATCTGGTTTTTCGTCATAACATTCTGACAGGCAGACAGTTGACTGTCTGGCGATTGTCAGCCAATTGTCTGGATGGTCTGCTGAAGAAAGGGAATAAAACTTGGGCGATGTTTTTTTTGACCGCATACACGAGCATCGCGGATACGCTTACGAATTGTCAGATGTGAGGAATTCAGACTATAGGGATTGTATGCGTTTGCAGAATCCAGAAAACAGGAATACGGGTATTTGTAATAAGCAAATTTAAACCCACCAATTTTTCGTAAAGTTGACTCACCGGCTTATATCCCCCCTAACGTGGGGAATGAAACCCCACATTAGGGGGTTATGTTCCCCACGCTGTGGGGGGAAAAATCAAGGTTAGGAAACAGTATTACAACAGTCAATTATTGGGCAGACGTCTGACAGCAATTCTGCCCATCCGGGGTAAGCAGCGTGCCCATGATGAGAAAGCAGCGTTCCCCAGTTGGGCAAGCACCGTGCCCAATTTAGCACAAACTGACATTAGAATTAAGCATGCACTGAATTAATTCCGCCAATGGTTATTTATGAAAAATCCACTATCAGTAAATTCTAACAGAACACTATTATTTGTTCTGCGTCTGGCACATCCTGCGTGTCTGTCCGCAACGACGAGCGGCGTTGTTCAGGACTCATCGAGTGCCTAATGCATATGTTACGCGCTTCCACCTCGCCAGCCATTCTCAAATATCGTCTCCTGCCTTGTGACAGGTTTCCACCACGGGCAAAGTCCTCTTCCTCTTGTATAAGATGCTGCACCTCATGCAGCAACACACCTTCGGTCTGGTATTGGAAAGGAGAATTTAGCGTTCCCATGCAAATCATCATGCCGTAACTAAAAGGATTGAAATACCCAGCGAACTCGTTGGTTGGTGTGTATCTGGCGTATAGACTGAGCCGTTCGAAAGCTGGGTATGCTATGAGCAGGCTGATGTCGTGCATACATAGGCTGATGTTTATGGACTCGCCAAAATGGCGTTTCAGATGGTCTTCTATTTCGACTGTATTGTGGAAAGGGTCTGCCACTTCATAGCGCCATTTGCCGTCTACACCCATTTCCCAACCCGTCTGCTGTTTTATCATGTGCATATCCGTGCTGCAGCGAAGCAGTTGGACTGCCTTCTTTTGTGCTTCGACAAGACCTGACGAAGCATTGCTATCGTCAAGTCTTTTTGCACCTATAATACCTATATAGCTCATATTACCACTTGTCGGGTGAATTAATAATGTCGGTTTTGTCTTCAAGATAGTCTTCTATACATTTCCTTATGCCATCCAGTGTAGCCGAGCAAGGCAAGGTGTAAAGAAATGCCTGTGCCACAGACTTTTCGGGCGACATGAACATCATCTCGTCTTCGAACTTGGCATAGTAGAGTCCGTTGGTGTCCAGATACTCGCTGTCGAGAATGTCTTGTAGCAGAGCCTTGACATTTGGGGCAAGCTCTACGGCAGATGCCTTGTTTCCTATCACACGCTGCAAATCACGGCACACCTTACGCTGTTCTACGAGCGAGGGTTGCACCTCTTGCTGTTGACTAACCCTTGATGCAGAAAGGCGGAAGTATTCTTTCCATTTCATGTAGCATCGTCGCAGGGCGTCTATTGTGCTGCGCTGTATATGAGGCATGGGCAACCCTTGGGAAGATTCTCTTGGTAGAGAAATTATCATTGAAGACTTTGATAAGTCACGTATAGCAAAAACAGAAGCCATTATAGGCCAAAAAGTGGTAGTGCCAAATAGAGCAGACATCTCCTTAGCAGAGATTGCCGCATGCTGTATATGGGAAACATCATTTTAAGTTCCCTAGCGACTTCAATGCTAAGGACTATTTCTCCAGCTTCTTCGGTGTAGTAATAGACGAGGATATACCCTTACAACGAATTGTTGTTCGTGCCTTTGGTGCACACCAACACTACATGCGCTCTCTTCCATTGCATCTCTCACAAAAAGAGCTTTGTTCTTGCACCGAATATGCCGACTTCGAACTTACGCTTCGTCCCACTTACGACTTCATAATGGAGTTGCAAAGCTATGGGACGATGATAGAAGTGATGGAACCACAGTCGCTAAGGCAGACCATGAAATGTTGTATAAGCGATCTGTGTAAATTGTATGAAGCACCCATGATAAAATAATTCTCGCCAAAGCGGATGAGAATGTTTTGCTTTAGTTACCTTTGTGGTGAATATAACCCTCAAACCGAAAGAACTATGGCTAACGTAGAATTCTCAGGTCGTATCGCATGGATTTACAAACAAAATGCTCTACTTTTAGTGGTTGAGCTCAAAATATTTACGTATGAAAATACTTCATTTATCAGATACGCATGGTCAGCACAATCGGCTTCCAGAAATACCGTGGGCAGATGTAATCATACATTCTGGTGATTTTAGTTTCGGAGGTTCAAAACGAGAAATTATAGACTTTTTAAATTGGTTCTGTTATCTGCCATACAAATATAAAATTTTTATTGCAGGTAACCATGACGATTTTCTTTGGGATAGCGAAATAGAATTTCTTCATGAGAATTGTTATGGACTCAGTTATTCTTGTGTCACTATAGAAGATTACAATAAGCTTGACGCACGCTCCCAGTACCGTTCTCAGTACCACCCAACTGGTACTGGAGTGTTACTTATGTGGTACTGGCGAAGAACTTGTATGAATTGTGCAAGCAAAGCAAGGAAAGGTTTCTTCTCCTTGCCTGCTGCAACATAGATTTTTTTTTATTGGTCGGTGTTGGAAAAACTTCATCATTGTGATGTTTTTTCGTTATGATTGTCTTTGAATTTCACATATCTTTCAATACAATCTTCAATCATTCTTATATAATATGAAGAGTCATGGTCTGATTGATCGTCAATTGCGATATTAAATCCTTCACCATACTTTTTGTAGTATAGATCGAATAACTTATTCCAATTATCATCATACATATCAATGTATCCCCATGTTTGCCAAGCAAAGCGGTATTTTTCGTCTTTGTATTTATACACGAAGAACATAGGTACAGCAAAATAGTAGTTTACACCTTTTATTTCCATGTACCGTCTTTCATCTTCGGCTTCAAATATAATGTTAACATTCTTAATGAATGAGTCTAAGATGTCCTCACGATTATTGCGCATCAATTTCACCGTTAAATATAGATACCTGTTCAACCATAACGAAGGAGAGTTTGCCTTCCATTCAAGTTCATATCCAGGAGTATCCTTTATGAGATTCTTCCATATTGCATCATCAATTAAAATCTGTATGATTCCATTATGATTATCTACAATTTCATTAGGTGATAAAAGCAGACCATTTACGTATTCTGAAAGCTTAACGTCAGTTAGAACTTGTTTCCAACTCTCTTTTTTAGCATCAAATACCGGTTTCCGCCTGATCTTATCCCATTCTTTGCAATGAGAAATAAGCACTTGGTTTGCTTTCACCTTCTTGTCTTCTGAAAGACCTTCTGAGACAAAGAGGTCCATGCAATTACTGAGTTTGGTAGCGAAATTCTCCCAAGTGGTTTCTCCATTACCATTTCTGTATAGGAATCGGATAGAACCATGAAAGAATGCCCATTCTTCAGCTTTCTCTATTGCATCATTCCAATTACTCCAAGGACCAAGTGTTTCCTCACTCCAATCATTTGGCATAGACTGGTCATTTCGATGCATTTGGACAGCCTTTTCTGCCTCCTCTTTCGCTTGCTCTGGAGCATCAGAACCGATTATTTCCTTGATTTGGGGAGAGTACAATGTTTTGTCCTCTAAGCTGATGAGTTTTTTGACAAGTTCAACCCTATTGTCTGGATTCTCGTATTGTTTATCTACATTTTCGAGAATGTTCCACATTAAGCGCAGAGCTTTCAAGAAATGGGTGGTATCCACATCCTCATTGACGAATTTCTTAAAATATTCATAGCAACATAGTGTGAAGTCGAGTTCATTTCCGTTTTGGGGATGAAAGAATGTATCAAATAATATAATGTCTCCGTCTACAAAATAGGGCACTTTGTTTTGGTAGTTGTCCAGAACAGTTTTTATCATCTTGACACATGTGGCAGCAACAGTTGAAGCGATGGATTCGTCATTAGTGATACCTGAGAAATCTGAATAGGGAACAAATGGAAGTTCTGACTGACTCCAGGTATTATGATTGTGGGTGTATGCTGCAAGCTGCTTGATGCTGTTACCGCAATCCACGCCAGATTTTCTCGCTTCGTAGGCCATGATTCGTGCATACAAAGCGAAGAAAGCATTATCCGGCAATTCATGTTGTTCGTCTGAACAAGTGAAAAAACGATTGGAAAGCTCTTCCATCTCTTTATCCCAGCTCTCTTTTATATCTTCGCGTAAGTCTTCCGAGAATTTGCCTTTGAAGTTCTCCCATTGCGTCAATTGCAAACCACGGGCATTCATCTTCATGTAAATATCATCACAAAATCTGTCTATATTCAGTTCAAATCTGATTTGAGAAGCAATGGCTGTCAAGACATCCTCTATAGTGATTGTATTGTGCTTATTCCATTCTTCATGAATGGTGGAAAGCATTCTTATCATAGAAGCTACGGTTTCATCTTCTTTCCAATAATCCAAAAACCAATCTTGACAAAGTATATCAGGATTAGGGTCTTGGGTAATGTCCCATATTGAGTCTTCACATGTCAATGCCTGGCAGAATCGTTTGGCATTGATTCTGTCTTCATAGGTAAAACGAGAAAGCAAACGCAGTAAGTCCTTACGGTCAGAAGGTTCAGCCTTTTCCACTGCGTATCTTGCAATCAACCATAAGGTGGTCAGGCGTTGCTGACCATCTACGGGTACAAAAGAATCTTCTCCATCAGTGTTGATGGGACCATAGATGAAATGCAGATTAAAATCACTCTGCTTTTTTTCTATTGCAGTGAAGATTTCTTTTATAAACTGTTTACGTACGCTTTCTGCTTTGGGATTATTGGCTCCCTGAACATAGTGGCGTTGAATACCAGGGATAACCACACGATACCTGGACAATAGTGCAAACAAATTGTCAGGTACTTCTATATAGTACTTTAAAATATCATTTCTCATAATCTTACAGGATTCTTTAATGCGTCAATAAAACTGGCTATATTCATACTCATAGACTTTATATAACTATCTTTGTCTTCTTTTGACCAGTATGGAAGTGTCAACTTTAATCCTGGGAGTGATTTCATAAACACGGCTTCTGTAACTGGCGGAGCCCAATAGTCCGTCCAACTATCACATGCCCATTTAGAAACTGCTTCCCGTTTGCCTTCAAACAACTTGTTATTTAATGAGGAGTTCGCATTTTGGGGTAATAATGCAAGGTTCTTGACGGAATTGTCTTCTGTTGTTGACGGGTATCTACTGTCTAGCTTATTAGCTAGCCAATCATCTGCTTTTTCTTTTCCTTCATTGCATTTTTTTTGATACTCGTCAAACACACTTTTAGAATAATCATTGCCTAACCACTCTTCTAGTTCTTTTTCATCCAAATTTTTTTGGTTTCTGGCAAATATATGCTCAATCGACCAAGCTTCTACTTGTCGATGCATTTCAAAGCTATAGCGATAGGGCCATCTTTTCCAACAGAAAGCGACATTGCTGAGCAACAGATAATTAAATAAATCTTCTCCCCAGTTGGAGTAATCGTTCTTGTCTTCTTTTGGCTTGTATTCTGCCATTTTTTCTATAGCGTCCAATATCTCCTTTCTTGTTTTGGGCTTGATATCCTTATTATTTCTTTGATGAACAATAGCTCCAAAAGCATGATACATAAGAGGGTCGTTATACCATTCTGACAAACGATAGAATGCCGAGTATATCATTTTCCATATCGTTACACGCGACTTGGTCTTCAGTTCGTCAAGAATTCTTGTAAGAAAAGGAAAAACCTCTTCCTCTTGTTCTGTCTTCGTTGGAATTAATCCTGCATAGCGCAACAGAACAGTCATTCCATCATCTTCTTTCCAGGTGTTACGTGGCGTTATGAATGAAAAAAAACTATTGTTATTAAGCATGCGTTCAATATCGTCCCATTCGTCAGCACGCACTTTCGTTACATTCGATGCCTCGTCATTTCCTAAAGTCAGCATGACGCATTTCACCAATTCAGAATCCTTTGCTGGGATTTTTCCACTATTAAGTTGGTAGAAGGTTGACAATTCCTTATCTATGTCAACTTCATAGTAGAGAAATCTGCAACGCTCCTTTATCTTTTTGCAGAATTCGGTTCTTCTTTCGGTTCCAGTCTCACCCAATTTTTCCTCAATAACTTTTTGGGCCATTCTCATAAAATGCTTATCAAGAGCCTCGTTTGCCTCACGGGCATAATCAATTGGCAATTCGCCACTTTCCTCACCAAGTATCAGCTTTAACGTGGTAAGTCGCTGTTGTCCATCCACTACATTGACTCTATTATTCTCTATATCTTTTGCAACAGCTAATGCCTGGAGAAAATAGAAAGGAGTGGATTCTGTGGGACTAAAAGAGTCAATATCATCTATCAGCTGGCTGACTTGTCGGCTTTTCCACCTATACCCTCGCTGATAGCTGGGAATATAGAAGTTGATTCTGTCATTTTTAAAATCAACTATTGATTTAAGTGAAATATTCTTGCTCATAAGTTTTCTTGTTTAGCTCATTTTCTTTATTTGTCATTATAGCGACCTCTTCAGCTTAGCAAAGAGATTCAAATAGAGTATCTAATATAACTTGTCTTTCTCCATTAGCAATAATGATATCATATCTAACATTATTCCTTATACTTGTTCCACATTCTCTTTATTTTTCCTGCAATCTCATTACGTAGCCATAGCGGCTCGAGTACTTCAAGGTCTTCACCATTCCACAGCAGTTCCTGTTGGAAGTCGAATGTCGGGCGGACATGCAGTTCAAAGATACTGTATTCATTTGTTTGCTCAGTCTCTTGTTGCGACTCATGCAGAGGAAGGTCGCGCAAGTAGTTAGCCTGACTGGCACTGACCATGATTTTTACCTTCTCAATGTCGGTGCCATCGCCAGGAATTACACCTATACAACCATTGAAGTATTCCTGTGGATTGAACTCTTCTGGATATTCAAACGTGTGGCTCGAAAGACGGAAGTTTTGAATGCGGTCGAGACAAAAGACGAGATCATAACCTGCAGGCCAATTACGCCCCAACAAATACCAGCGTTGACGGAATAGCTTTACGCATAGCGGCATCACATAATGGTCGTGTGTGTCACCTTTCCAGTAGTTGAAATAGTTGATATGAATGAAGCGGTTCTTCTTCATCGCATCGATGATTTGCTCCAAATATTCCCTGCCACTGGGCACGTCTTCAAGGATAATCCTGTTCTTGATTGATTTGCTTTCAAGGAGAAAATTACTTACCGATAGCGTACTGAGCAGCCAATTTCCAATACTTCCACTCTTCATGTCATCCTCATTGGCGATGTAATACCTATATGGAGCGGTCTTTTCGCAGTCTATCGACAATCCGAAGGTGTCGAAGATATTCCACTTCCACTTGTGGAAAGTGCGCTTCAACATCTCCTCACCTCTACTCAAATCCACA
Source organism: Prevotella pectinovora (assembly GCF_000834015.1). Lineage (GTDB taxonomy): Bacteria > Bacteroidota > Bacteroidia > Bacteroidales > Bacteroidaceae > Prevotella > Prevotella pectinovora. The sequence continues at coordinate 26,946 of NZ_JXQI01000031.1, forward strand.
TTGTCCATCCAACGGCGGTTCAGTTCCTCGAATGAAATCTTATGTGCCCGATAAATGGTCTCCACAATCCACACGAGTTTGTTGGTTTGATTAAGTGCCATATTCGTATATTACTTTTATAGATAACGTTTCGACTTCAAAGATATTGCTCCGGTGTGTCTTTTTTGTTCATACTGCTACAAAGGTATTGACGTGAATAAAGTTAATGTTTTCGGTGTAGCTTCCGTGATCGTAAAATGAAATATGCTCTTATCCGGGAAGGTTTCCATATAGTCACTTACAGGAAGCATCATCTTCTCCATCTCATTATTGTCATAGCCGGCTATGGTAATTGCCAAAAGATATCTGCCATTTTCTTTTATACATATAGACTTTAGATGTGCAAGAGCATCTGTTATGTCTTTTTTATACACATACGAGTGGGTAGATATTACGTTCCTTCCTCTTATAAGTATTAAGAAATCAGACAAATCAAAGCATACCATACTATGCTTCTCTATACATATATTATACAGTTGCAGAAACTTTTTCAATTCTAAGTATGGATTGCTATCTGCCTGAAAAGACAATATAGAGAAAATGTCAGATTCTTCTTTGATACAGAGTCCTGGATTCGTTTTTATTACGACATTCCTCCTTGCACGTGCATGTGTTTCTAAGATTTCATTAACGTTATCTGCTCCTTTATCGGTAGACACCAACACAACATTAACATGTACATTTGTGCTGTTCTTTATTGAATATATTCCTTCAGAGCAAAGCTCATCAATTACTTGCTGACTAACAAAATCTGCTGCTATCAGTCGCAAAGATTCAAGTGCGATTTTTTCCATATTATTAATGCTTATACCTTATAATATCAAAAATATGGTGCAAAAATAAAAAGGAGCTATGCCAACTGTGGGCACAACTCCATTTTATAATGAAATGAATTAAGTCACACTATAGCTTTTCTATGATACCACTTTTTTTAAGTATTTCAAAGCGGCTTCTCATGAATTTAAGCAGTTTACCATTGCGCATATCTTCCAATGTATGAAGGTCATCCCAATCAAACCAATTTTTATTCCAGTCTCTATTTTCATCATACAAAAAAGAATATCCAAAAGGAAATTCTTTCTTTAAATTTCCTTTACTTTCAGGAACATGATGATAATCTTTCTCATAACGGAACAAAGGTTGCTCATCAGAATCGGTTGATTTTATTTTAAAGACATTCTTCAACTCTTCTATATCTGAATAATCCCCATTAATAATAGACAACCCATATAACATTCCTCCATAGTCTTGATCTGTTCTTGAGTAATTTCCAACTACAAATCCTACTTGTGATTGATGCTTATTTTTCCCTAAAAAAATCATCCATCCATAATCTTCATCCCAGGTAACGAGGCTGTCATTATAATGCTCACGAGGTTCAAGACCATATTCACCAGCCAAAGACACCAACTGGTCGCAGAAATCTCTTCTAATTTTCTGTTTAATATTTTGCACATTACATAAAATACTAAGAGTCGCATCTATATTTTTGGGTGCAAGCAACAGCTCTAATAATTCTTTTTGATATTTATCTTCCATAATCTGTCTTGTATTCATTATATAGGTTATGTATTGTTTTATTACTTCATGAATGCGAGGGCAGTGTTTAGATATTTCCAAACACTTATTGAGCCAAGATATAATATTGGGCTTTTTATCAGATGGATCATAACTTAGCGTATGGTATGCTATTTTGTTAGGACCGGTAGAATACTCAGAGGCACTTTGACCGGAAGGTGTGAGATAAATCAAGATAAAATTATCCTCATAATGCTCCTTTCCGTAATTGTAATATCGTTCAAGTTGCCTTCGCTGTTCCTGGGCAGGATTGCCATATCTGTCAAATTTGTTTTCTATGATGATAGCATGTCCTTTATCATCATTAATAAAGATATCAATCTCTCCTCCTGTTGAATTTCCATCTTCTGATATTTTTATTTCACCAATATATTTGTCTTTATATTCAATATTGCTTGAGGTAACATCATATTGAAAATTAGGATTCAATTTTCGCACAACCATATCTATAAAAGCCTTTAAAAAGCGATCTCCTACACCATGATTGGCATTCTTATCAAGAAGCATCCGTAGGATAGGTGTATGCAGATGCTCCTCTGGACGCGTAAAGTGTAAATTTTCAAAAACATTGAAATATTCACCTCTGGCCTCATGCTCTTTCTTCTCAGTCTTATCTTTTTGTAATATAATCTGAGCGTTTTGCAGTAATTGTTCTATTGTTTTTAGATTCATATTTATGGGGTTTTCAGATAAAATCATTTGTTATCATCAATCTTCATTAATATAATTATGTCAGAATATTTCAAGTGTGCGTGATGCCGCCAATGGTTTTAAAAAAAATCGGCCAAAATAAAAAACCACCGGAAGCAACGTTATGAATGCTACCGACGGTTGTTGCTTTTACCTTAAAAGCACACCTATATTTACCCGATCAAATCCAAATCCTATATGTCATACTATACGTAAAGCTATAGTATGACAGCCATTTTTTATTCAAATGCAAAGACAGGACAAAATATTTACATTTACAAGCATATTGACTAAATAATTTACAGGAAAAAGAAAATCGTTCCATACCGCTATATCAACAGCGATATGGAACGATAATTCCTTTTCTCCAGCCCAGCCAGCCTACAATGCCGACTGGCAAAGGAGCATTACAATCTGCTTAGAGCAGAGTCTCGAACTTCTTCTGGATAGCAGACTTAGACTGTCCGCCAACGAGACGGTCTACGACCTCGCCGTTCTTGATGAACAGCAGAGTCGGGATGTTGCGGATGCCATACTCCATAGCGATGTCGTCGTTAGCCTCAACGTCACACTTGCCTACTACTACCTTGCCGTCGTACTCCTCTGCAAGCTCTGCCACGAAAGGAGCGATGGCACGGCATGGTCCACACCATGTTGCCCAGAAATCCACTACTAATGGCTGCTCGCCATTCTTCAAACTCTCAAAGTTCTCTGAGGTGATTGTTACTTCCATTTTATTTTTGTTTTATTGTTCTTGTTATTAAATTCTAAGGATGTCTTTCATACTCCGCATGTCATCACCCCTGGCTGCCACAACCGGCATTTCCCTGTTTATCCAAGGTGCTTTCCATGGGTTGCCACAGCCTCCGCGTATGACCTGCATTCAAATTGCGCCACAAATTTAGCTCTTTTTTATGAGATGCGAAGCTTTTTATCAATATTTTTCAATTTATATGATATTCCAACGCTTCGTTCTCCTTGATGAAAGACAACAGATCTTTAGTCACGTTCACACTCATGCCCTTCGAGCGCATGGTGATGCTGCGACGGTCTTCAATGCTGTCGAGCTGCACATAGACATGCGTCGGGCCTGGATCAGCTGAGAGTTTCTGACACAGGTCTGTGACGAGCGTAGTGGATATTTTATGCGAATCGATGATTATGGTGAGCTTCTCGATACGTTTGTCCTTCACGGTCTGCAGATACTGAATATCGGAGATATTGAAATCATAGAAATTGCTGCCGGCATACATCTGGGTTATCTGTGCCTTGATATACACCGATGCCCCGATGGAGAACATTCCCCTCCAGCGTCCCCACGCCTCTCCGAAAAGAGCAATCTCACCAGAGCCTTCAAAATCTTCGAGCATGACAAAGCCACATGGTTTACCTTTCTTTGTCATCGACTCGCGGACGTTGGTCACGATACCTCCTACGGTGATGTCGCCACGGTCCATCAGTTCCTTTTTGTCTGCCACCTCCGGACATTTCGTGTTGCAAAGGTTTTCGAGCACCACGGCATAGCTGTCGAGAGGATGCGCCGAGAGATAGATGCCCACGAGGTCGCGCTCGCGGTTGAGTCTCTCTATGTCGCTCCACCGTTCACACTCAGGAATCTTGGGCGTTGCGATTTCCACTTCTTCATCAGCAAACATACTGAAGAGGTTGTTGCTTGCCTGCTGCTTTGACACCTGGTATGCCTGTCCGAAACGCAGCAGCGTATCGAAGAAGTTTTCTCCCTTCTCGTTCTGTGCGAAATATCGTTCACGGTCTATACCGAAGCTGTCGAAGCCTCCGCTGAGCGCCAAGCTCTCGAAGCATTTGCGGTTGCAGGCGCTGAGGTTCACTCGCTGCACAAAGTCGAAGATATCCTTGTAAGGTCCGTTTTTCTCTCTCTCGGCAATCAGCGATTCGGCAGCTGCCGCTCCCATTCCCTTGATGGCGGCGAGTCCGAAACGGATGGCTCCGCCTTTGTTCACGCTGAACTTGTTGCGGCTCTCGTTCACGTCGGGTCCGAGGGTCTCTATTCCCATCGCCTTACACTCATCCATGAGTTTCGTGATTTCGGTGATGTTGGCAAGGTTCCGGCTCATGTTGGCAGCCATGTATTCGGCAGGATAGTGTGCCTTGAGATATGCCGTCTGATATGCCACCCATGAGTAGCAGGTGGCATGCGACTTGTTGAAGGCGTAGCTGGCGAACTTCTCCCAGTCTGCCCATATTTTCTCGAGCACCTTCGGGTCGTGGCCGTTTTTCTTTCCGCCCTCGATGAACATCGGCTTCATCTGGTCTACGATGGCTTTCTTCTTCTTTCCCATCGCCTTACGCAGGGCGTCGCTCTGGCCTCGGGTGAAGTCGGCGAGCTGACGGGAGAGAAGCATCACCTGCTCCTGATACACCGTGATGCCGTAGGTGTCTTTCAGGTATTTCTCCATGCAAGGGATATCGTATTTTATCTCTTCCTTGCCGTTCTTACGGGCGATGAAGGATGGAATATAGTCCATTGGTCCCGGACGGTAGAGGGCGTTCATGGCGATGATGTCCTCGAATGTCGTGGGATGCAGCTCGCGCAGGTATTTCTGCATTCCGGCTGACTCAAACTGGAAAGTTCCGATGGTGCGTCCTTCGCTGTATAGCTGATATGTCTCCGGATCGTCGATAGGGATAGTATCGAGGTCTATGTCTATGCCCCGGTGAAGCTTCACGTTCTCCACTGCCTCTTTCAGGATGGATAGGGTCTTCAGTCCGAGGAAGTCCATCTTGATGAGTCCGGTCTCCTCAATCACGTGTCCGTCGTATTGCGTACAGAGCAGTTTGTGGCCGGGGTCCGACTTGTCTTCTGCCGTTGACACCGGCACCCAGTCGCTGATGGCGTCGCGGCATATGATGGTGCCACAGGCATGGATACCTGTGCCACGCACAGTGCCCTCAAGCATCTTGGCATAAGTTATGGTGTTGCGCATCCGCGGGTCTGGAGAAGCCTCTGCCTCTCTCAGCGCCGGCACGCATTTGATGGCGTTCGGAAGGTTCATCTTCAGCGAGTTTCCTTCTGAATCCGACAGTTTGTCAGGTATCTGCTTGCAGAGGGCGTTCACCTCGGCAAGCGGCACTTTCTCCACTCGCGCCACGTCTTTGATGGCGTTCTTCGTCGCCATCGTTCCGTATGTGATGATATGCGCCACCTTGTCGTGGCCATATTTGTCTTCCACCCATTCCAACACCTTGCCTCGTCCGTCATCGTCGAAGTCGGTATCGATATCGGGGAGCGATATACGGTCGGGGTTGAGGAAACGCTCAAACAGCAGGTCGTATTTCATCGGGTCTATCTTGGTGATGCCCAGACAGTATGCCACGACGGATCCTGCTGCCGATCCACGTCCCGGTCCCACCATCACTCCCAGCTCGTCGCGTGCCGAGTTGATGAAATCCTGCACGATGAGGAAGTATCCCGGAAATCCCATCGTCTTCATGATATGCAGCTCGAACTTCACTCGTTCGTGCACTTCCTTCGACAACGGATCGCCGTAGCGTTCCTTTGCTCCGTCGTAGGCGAGCTTGGCAAGATAGTCTGCCTCAAACTTTATCCTATAAAGCTTGTCGATGCCTCCCAGCTTTTTTATCTTCTTGTCTGCCTCATCTTTCGGCAGCGGATTCTCGCCGTTCTCGTCTGAGGTAAACTCATGGTATAGTTGTTCCGGCGTGATGTTACGGCGTGTGTCTTCCTCTGTTCCGAACTCTTTGGGGATGGGGAAGAATGGCATGATGGGGGCATGGTCGATGGAGTATGTCTCCACCTTGTCGAGAATCTCAATTGTGTTAGACAGCGCCTCCGGCACATCGGCAAACACCTCGTTCATCTCCTCACGGGTCTTGAACCACTCCTGCTTGGAGTAGAGCATACGGTTGGGGTCATCGAGGTCGTGGCCGGTGGATAGACACAGCAGATGGTCATGTGCCTCGGCATTGTCTTTGTCCACGAAATGGGCGTCGTTGGTACATACCACCTTTATGCCGTATTCTTTGGCAAGCTGCAGTATCACCCTGTTCGCCTTCTGCTGCAGCGGGAATGTCTCTCGGTTTGCCCTCTGGTTGGGATCTTTCACTTCGTGCCGCTGCAGCTCCAGATAGTAGTCGTCGCCAAACACCCGCTTATACCACTCTATCGCCTCACGTGCTCCCTCGATGTCGTCGCGCAGGATTTTTGCCGGCACCTCGCCGGCGATACATGCCGAACACACGATGAGGTCTTCATGATATCTCTCCAGGTCCTCGCGGTCGGTTCGCGGACGCATGTAGAATCCGTCTACCCATGCACGGGAAACGAGCTTTATCAGGTTCTTGTATCCGTTGTAGTTCTTGGCGAGCACTATCAGGTGGTAGCCGCTCTTGTCCACCTTTGGGTCGCTGCGGTCTGACTTCTTGCGGCGCGCCACATACATCTCGCAACCGAAGATGGGTTTGAATTCGGGCTTGCCCTCGTCGCGGAGTTTGCCGTTCACCTTGTTGCAATAGTTGAACAGCTCCTTGATTCCGAACATGTCGCCGTGGTCGGTTATCGCCATTCCCTTCATGCCGTTGGCAACGGCCTTGTCCACGAGCTTCGATACGCTCGACTGTCCGTCAAGGATACTGTAATATGTATGTACGTGTAAATGTATGAAATCCTGCATCGCTGAGTATAAGGTGGTTAAGTTTTCTGTTTTACTTTTTGCTATAAAAGTGGCTCAAAGTTACACTTTATCCATGAAATGGCAAAAGAATAAGAACAAAATTTGCGAAATACGCAAAAAAGCGGTATCTTTGCAGATGCTTTAAAAACAAGCTTCTATTTTACGACGAAATACTATGGGTAAGAAAATAAAAAAACTGAAGAACGTAAGAATACATAGAGAAGGAACAGACACACTGCTCTACGGGGCGATTTTCGTCGTCGCCGTCGCTGCAATACTCTGGTTCTATGTAGACTGCAAAGCGGCTTTCTGGAGCTTCGTCGGCGTCTTCGGAATCGTCTATGCCATAGTGCTGAACTTTTTCCGCTGCCCAAAAAGATATTTCGAGGGCGACACCGACAAGGTGGTAGTAGCACCTGCCGACGGAAAGATTGTGGTTATCGAAGAGGTTGAGGAAAACACTTATTTCCACGACAAGCGACTAATGATAAGCATATTCATGAGCCTTTTCAACGTGCATGCCAACTGGTTTCCCGTTGACGGCAAAGTGAAATTCGTTCACCATCAGAACGGAAACTTCCACAAGGCATGGCTACCGAAAGCAAGCGAGGAGAATGAGCACGCTGACATAATGCTTGAGACCGAAGACGGCACGGAAATCCTGTGCAGACAGATTGCGGGAGCCGTGGCACGAAGAATCGTGACATACGCGAAGCCGGAAGAAGACTGCTACATCGACGAGCATCTTGGATTCATCAAATTCGGTTCAAGAGTGGATGTATATCTGCCGCTAGGCACGGAGGTGTGCGTGAAGATGGGACAAAGCACCACCGGAGACAAGACCGTCATCGCAAAGCTCAAATAAGAGCACACACATGATGAGGAAACCATAAAGCCATAGACTCATGACCCTACGCCAAAGGCCGGGCTGCAAGAGTCTATGGCTTGTTTTTATAAAGAATGGCGGACAACAACGCCATATAGAAGGCAACGGCAAATACGCGGAATACGAAAAGAGCAATTCACCAAGCCTCATCCGCCAGACCTGCAGACAAGAACCCATCATAGAGAAAAACAACAAACAAAACAACGAAACAAAAGGAAGGAGAAAAAGAAATGGCAAACTTCATCACCAAAAACATACCAAACACCATAACCTGCTGCAACCTCATATCAGGCTGCATAGCCACATCTTTCGCATTCGTCAACCGCCCTGAACTGGCTCTGTTGTGGATAATCATAGGTGCCGTGTTCGACTTCTTCGACGGCATGAGCGCAAGACTGCTCGGAGTGTCGTCGCCGATAGGAAAAGAACTGGACTCGCTCGCCGACGACATCACGTTCGGAGTAGCACCGGCAACTATGGTGTTCGCCGAACTTGCCGTGATGGACTATCCCGCCACTCTCGAACCGCTGCGGCAATACCTGCCATACTTCGCATACATAATGGCGGCATTCTCTGCGCTCAGACTCGCGAAGTTCAACCTCGACACCCGACAGGCCACATCGTTCATCGGACTGCCGACACCTGCCAATGCCCTGTTCTGGGGATCGCTCATCGTGGGAGCAAGAGACCTGCTGGAGGCTTCGCCATACAACGTGTTCATCGTAATGGCAATGGTACTGCTGACCAGCTACATACTGATTGCCGAAATACCGATGTTCGCATTGAAATTCAAAAACTGGGGATGGAAAGGAAACGAAGTGAAATACATATTCATCATAACCTGCATCCCGCTGATAGCCTTTTTCCAGCTCTCGGCATTCGCCATAATAATAGCATGGTATGTCATTCTGTCGGTTTGCGTGAACAAGACAGCAAAGAAAACCGCCCCTGCCAACGACCCTAAGGCATAGGAACACCCTCTGCCGGACAAATGGCATCATATTTGCCGGTCCAAAGACAGAAGCGACTGCTCACCCCTATGCGAATATCGTCATTATTCAAGGTAAGGGAGAGAGCGGCATAACGACAGTACTCACCAAAACATCTCAACATGGAACTGCTATTATACATCATACTCTTCTTCTTCATCTACTGGGGAATAAGGGGTGCAATAAAACTCTTTGTGATATTCAGACAGATACACAAAGTGAAAAAGCAATTCGACGATCTCAACAAACAGTGGAACGGCAACAACCCATTCGGCGACAATGCCAAAGGCGGATTCGGAAACGGCACTTCTCGTAGCGGATTCGGGAGCAGCCCTAACACAGGCAACAGCCAAACCTCTGGCAATGCCAGTTCCTCACGCCGCTACACCACTACGACTGGCGACGTGATAGAAGACCGCCGCACCGAAGACGAGATAAACCGCCGCATATTCACCCAAGACGAAGGAGAATATGTAGACTTCGAGGAAGTGGAATAAGCAGAATACCTTTTGACGAATTAGGTGGCGTTTTTTAAGCAACAGAGACTCATTATTCGGATTTTTTATCTACTTTTGTAAATGAAACAAAACAGAACGTTATGATTATACATGTAGCCAATCCGATTTACGACTCCGTGTTCAAATATCTCATGGAAGACGAGCGCATAGCCAAGACCATACTGTCGGCTTTGCTGAAGAAAGAAGTGATCCACGTGACGGTGCGTCCACATGAATACAGCAACACCACACGCGACACCCTGTCTATGTTCCGCATAGATTTTGCGGCGACGGTGCGTGAGCGCGAAGGCGGTGCGATAAAGGACCGCATTGTTCTGATAGAGCTGCAGAAGACATGGCTCAATACCGAGACCCTGCGTTTCCGCCAATATCTCGGAGCCCAATACAGCAACAAGAACAACATGCGCGAAGCCGATGAGAAAGGCTTTGCCTACCCGATGGTAGCTGTTTATCTCCTCGGGCACAAGGTGGGAAACATCAAGGAACCGATAGTATATGTCAATCATGACGTGTTTGACTATAACGGAAATGTCGTGGCCGACGTCAATGAAGAGCCTTTTGTGGAAAGTCTGACCCACAATAGCATTATTGTGCAGATTCCTCTTCTGCATGGCAATGTGAACAACAGACTTGAGAAGGTGCTCAGCGTGTTCGACCAGACCCAAGTTGAGGGCGACACGCAACAGGTACTTAAAATAGACGAAGACAAGTATGCTGATGACAGCGACATGCTGTACGTGCTGCATAAGCTCACAGCTGCTGCCGCAAATTCAGAGATGCGTCAGGACATGAATGTAGAGGATGAATACTACAAAGCCATTGAAGACCGTGATACAGCTATAATGCAGCGCGACAAAATGCTCAAGGAGCAAGAGCAGCAGTTGTCACAGCAGAGCGAACAGTTGTCGCAGCAGAGCGAACAGTTGTCACAGCAGAGCGAACAGTTGTCACAGCAGAGCGAACAGTTGTCACAGCAGAGCGAACAGTTGACTTTGAAGGATGAACAGCTACGCAATATGGCTAAAGCGTTGTTTGCCAAAGGAATGACAGAGGAGCAGATTTCGACAATGACTGGCATTAGTCTTGAAAACGTAGTGAAACTTCTGAAATAGGAAATAAGAAAACATGAAGAAACAGGAATATGCCAAAGTCAACAAAGAATGGCTATTGGAGAAAGCAAAGGAAGAGGGGGTCAGGGAGATTCCCGGAGGCATATATTATAAGGTATTGAAGGAGGGACTCGGCGACGGGCGACACCCGTCGAGGCGCAGCATCGTGACCGCCCACTATACGGGACGCACGATAAACGGCAAGAAATTCGATTCCTCGCTCGGCAGTGCACCGCTCGCCGTGCGCCTCTGCGACCTCATCGATGGATGGATTATCGCCATGCAGCAGATGTGTGTGGGCGACAAATGGGAGGTGTATATCCCTGCAGAGAAAGGCTACGGCAAGTTCTCGCAACCGGGAATACCTGGCGGCTCCACGCTCGTGTTCGAAATTGAACTGTTGGGCATTGCCTGACAGGGTATATCCAGAAGATTATCCAGCCTATAATTCACGAGGCAAAAAACATATACTTTTGACTCGTAAAACATAGGCCTACGCTTCAGATACTATACAGATGAGTTCACACTTGGCGAGAAAGACGACAACGGAAATTAAGTTTTAAATAAGAGAAGCGGCAAAGTGACGGAGGTTGCTGAATGCCACTTCTTTTTTTATTGCCTCTTCCAACGGCATGCCTTCCGGTGTTATGCTTTTCACAAAGGAGAAACCTGCGGAAAGAAGAACTTCCTTGTCTTCCACCACGCCGGCAACGAGTCCGACGGGTACACCCGACTCTTTTCCACACTTCAGCACCCGCTCAGGCAGCTTGCCCATCAAGGTCTGGCGGTCGGCACTTCCTTCACCTGTTATTATCAAATCAGCATCTTTTATCTTTTCATTGAAGTCCGTGAGGTCCAAGAGCAGGTCGGCACCCGACTTCATCTCTGCTCCGAGATATTGCATAAAGGCATAGCCCAACCCTCCGGCAGCTCCGGCTCCCGGTTCGTTTGACTTGTCGAAACCGAAATGCAAAGCTGATTTCTCGGCAAAGAGACGGGCACGGCGGTCGAGCTGTTCCACCATCTCTGGCGTTGCTCCCTTCTGCGGAGCATAAACATAGGCTGCACCGTTCTCACCGCAAAGAGGATTGGTTACATCGGAAGCGAGAGTGAACCTACATTCGCCAAGTTCCGTATTCATCGCCTCATCGAAATTCTTGCCACGGGCAAAGATATCCACGAGCGCACGAATCATTCCTATTCCTGCATCGCTCGTCCCCGTGCCGCCCAGTCCGATAATGAAATTGCGGCAGCCCCGCTTTATGGCTCTCGACAGCAACTCCCCCACTCCATACGTGGTGGCACGCATCGGATTGCGCTCATCCTCCTTTACGAGATTCAGTCCACATGCCTGTGCCACCTCTATTATCGCCGTGCCGTCTGGCGCAATGCCATATTGGGCATCCACCCGACGCATCATCTGGTCGTGGATATACACCGGCTCCAATGTTCCGCCGAGGGCTGCGGTAAAGGCATGGAGCATCCCGTCGCCTCCGTCTGACATCGGCAGACAGACTGTCTCTATTCCCTCACGACAGAGGGTTTCTGCCAATGCCGTCTCCACTTCGACCGACGACAGGCATCCCTTGAATGAATCTATGGCAAGAATATATTTCATGAGTCCGCCTCCTCGTTGCCAGTCGGTGTATGTGGGTTATTGTCTGTTTCATTGTCTGCCGCTGCCACATCGGCATCACCAGTCTGATGATGGGCGAGCAATGGAGCGTCGTCAGACTCTATGTATATAGACTCGTCCATTTCGGCGAGTGTCTTCTTGCGCTGGTTTTCCTTAGCTCCTGCCTTGAGCAGCTTCCGCGCTGCCGTTATGATGCTCGGACCGCTGTCGGCGGTGGTGATCTTCAGTTTGGTCATCTTCTTTATAGTGTCGTTCATGCTCGTCTCCACATCCATGAAGCGCACTCCGAAATCCTGCACACGGTCTATCACCTGATTAGCGGCGTCGATCATCACCTGCTGGTTCTTGAGCTGTCTCACCTGTGTCCACATCATCTCCAGCACACGTAGGTTCATATACATGGTCTGCGGACCGAGAATCATCACGCCCTCGTCGTATGCCTCGCGCCATAGGGTGTCATCATTGAGCAGAGCAAGGTTGAGAGCACCTTCTATCGGCACGTACATGATGGCGAAATTGAGCTTGTTGTATCCGTCGGGCAGGAATTTGGTGTATTCCTTACGGGCAAGTCGGCGCACTTGAGCCCTAACACTCGCAATATGTGCCTTGAGATATTCCGACTTTTCCGGTGTGCCGTCGGCGGCATTCATATAGCGCTCGTAGTCGGTGAGCGACATCTTTGAGTCTACCACGACGTGACGGTTGTTTGGGAAATGCAGGATGAAGTCGGGCACCAGTCCCTTTCCGTCGTCGCCTCTGGCTGATCGTCCAGCCTTGTCGCGGAGCGTTTCCTGGGTATCAAACTGTTCGCCTTCCTTGAGTTCCAGGTCTTCGAGAAGCTGCTTGAGTTTCAGCTCGCCGAAATTTCCCTGCACCTTCACCTCACCGGTGAGCGCACGGGTAAGCCTGTCGGCGGTCTCGCCCAGGGCGGCACTCTTCTGCATGTTTATCTTTATCGTTTCGTCAAGACGCGTGAGGGCTTCGTTCTGCTGGAGCTTAGACTTGTTGAAGGCTTCCTGCATGTCTTTCAGACTCTGCTGCAGAGGGTCGATGATTTTCGACACCTGCTCTTTGTTCCTCTCGCCGAGTTCGTCTTGTCTACGCTTCAGCACCTCTTCGGAGGTGGTCTGCATCTGTTCCTTTATCAGCTTCAGCTGACTGTCCACCTGCTCACGGTTCATTGTCTTCAGGGCCTCAATCTGTTTCTCGGCGCTCTCCTTGGTCTGGGCGAGCTGTGTGTTGAAGTTATCCCTAAGCTCGGCAACCTGCCGGTCATATGAAATTCTCAGTTCTGCAATCTGCTTTTCATACGAAGTCTTATGGTCGGCAAGGAGCACATCATGCTGCTCTTTCTGCCTACGGAGCCGGTTCTCGAAATCTTCTTTCTGCATGGCGATGGTCTGCACGGCGTTGTCGGCCTTGGCTTTCTGCACATCCCTTTGAGAGGTGAGTCCGCGAATCTCATCGGTCATACGGGCTACGGTACTGTCTTTCTCTTTCAGCCTGGCTTCAAGGGATGCAATCTGTTCACGCATATTGTCAAGAAGTTGGGAATTGTCTGGCGAATTGGCGTTCTTGCCTTTACTTCCCAAATAGTAGCCGATGAAAAGCACGACTACAGACGCCACTATTGCTATTATCAAATATGTCTCCATCATTATTTGTCGTTTACATGAATATGAATCTAATTCGGCAGTCAGATGGGGGATTGCCGTTTATCCCAAATGCCTGTTAGATTGTTTTATACAATATTATATAAGACGGTCGAATGACCGTTTTAGGGATTAAGCCCGATTGACAATTAGAATCTCCGGGATTTCTGACTAAAGCCAAAGCAGCTGTGTCATGCCATCATCATGGACAAATAGCAAGACACAGCTACTATCACAGTTTGATCTTATGACATTCTGTATCAGTTGTGCACGAGTGTACCGATCTGCTCTCCGTCCATCACTTTCTTCAGGTTGCCCACGATGTCCATGTTGAACACATATATCGGCAGGTTGTTCTCCTTGCACATTGTTGTAGCAGTAAGGTCCATGACCTTCAGACCGCGAGTGTAGATCTCGTCGTAGGTAATCTCGCTGAACTTGGTAGCTGTAGAATCTTTCTCCGGGTCAGCGGTATAGATACCGTCTACTCTTGTCCCCTTGAGCATCACGTCGGCCTCAATCTCTATTCCACGGAGTGAAGAACCGGTATCGGTGGTGAAATACGGACTTCCCGTTCCTGCTGAGAAAATACATACGTATCCTGCCTCCATTGCCTCGATAGCCTTCCACTTGTTGTAGAACTCGCCGATAGGCTCCATACGGATAGCTGTGAGCACCTTGGTCTTCACACCTACAGCTCCGAGGGCGGAACTGAGGGCGAGGGAATTGATGACAGTGGCACACATTCCCATCTGGTCGCCTTTCACACGGTCGAAGCCCTTCCCGGCACCGCTGAGTCCACGGAAGATGTTTCCGCCGCCGATGACGATTCCTATCTGCACTCCCATCTCATGCACTTCCTTTATCTGGCGCGCATAGTCGTTGAGACGTTCCACGTCGATACCATAATTCTGCTTGCCCATAAGACTCTCGCCGCTGAGCTTCAAAAGGATTCTATTATACTTTGCCATGTTATGTTTGATTTTTATATTCTATCTTTGTTTCAATTTGAATTTCACTTCCTTGAACTCGTATTCAGAAAGCTTCCCGTCGTCTCTGCGCAACATGATATGCCCGTTCTGACCAACATCCTCAATACGAGCATAAAACTCGCCGTCGCCATCTATATATCCATAGGAACCGTAACGACGGTAGAGAACACCCATATACTCTTCCTTCAATTTTGCATACTCGCCCGCATTGACAATGGCGAGATAATGCTCAAACTTGGCGAGCACTGCCTCGAAGACTTTCTTCAACGGCACCGTGCGGCGCATTATCTGTGACAGAGAAACGGGATTTGGAGCATCGCTGACGAATTCTCGCTGATTCACATTGATGCCGCTGCCGATGATGCAGCTCTTCACTCCACTACTGTTTATCTCACATTCTGAAAGCGTGCCGCTGATCTTAAGATCGTCCCAATATATGTCATTGGGCCATTTGATGGTGAAACCGCGACAGTCAGTTCCGCTTGCCACCGACCTGCCGAACATAAAGTCGTAGTCTTCCAACATCGACCAGCTCCTCACGCTCTTCACTTCCGCATCCAAAGCGGAACGGATGGCGAGAGCCATTGCTTCGAGCATGACATACTGACTGTTGGCTGGCAGATTCTCAGGATGTACCTTTACGCTGAACGTAAGGTTCTTGCCATCCTCGCTCTCCCATTTATTATCACCGTGTCCACGACCGGCAGTCTGGTTTCTGCTAACGACTACTGTCATCAGCTCACCCTCCTCACCGTCATAGTCATGAAGATAACGGTTTGTAGAGTCTACGGAATCAAGTTCTATAACCTTTATTCTTTCCAATATTAATCCTCAAATATTATTAGTTCTATGTTGTTCTTGAAATAGCATTCCACACGCTGTTACAGAATCGTTCAATATAGTTCTTGAAAGAGCTGTAATACCGCATTATCTGAAATAATATGGCAAGAAAGCACTTTCAATATGATCTATACTGCATTTGCCATCTGCTCCCTTTGCCACAATCGAGATGATATCAAATCTGATCTGCAGGTCGATACCATTCATCTTTACGTAATGATTGGCTGCAAGAGTGATGTTCTTTATCTTCTTCCAGTCGACAGACTGCTCCGGCCGCATGAAGGTGTCGTTTCTCCTTGTCTTCACTTCCACAAATACAAGCGTGTCATCAGAAATTGCAATGATGTCAATATCCTTATGCCCATATCTCCAATCTCTCTCCAATATGGCATATCCCTTCTCAGAAAGATAATGTACAGCGAGATCTTCTCCCCATTTACCGAAATCATTATGCTGTGCCATATGCGGATTTTGAAATATTAGAAGTAATAATTGTCAGAATTACCTGTCCAGAGAAATATTGAACTTAGAAGAACATCTTAAACAGTCGTTGAAGACAAGTGCAGAAAAAATTATTTCAGCAATATCTTACAGTCATCAAGACTCTCCACAGTAGCCAGAGCCTCATATCGGATATTGTGTTCGCGAAGGAAATCTCCGCCATGCTGGAAAGCCTTCTCGATTATGAATCCCATCGCCTCGATTGTTGCTCCTGACATCTTGCATAGGTCTATCACACCATTTGCAGCATTGCCATTGGCAAGGAAGTCGTCGATGAAGAGCACATGGTCATCAGGAGTCAAAAAGGAATTGCTGATGCAGACGGTATAATCTCTATCTTTGGTGAAAGAATGGACTACAGTTGAAAGCATATTATCCATAGTCTTAGGCTGTTTCTTTTTGATGAAAACCACAGGCAACTGCTTCAAATATCCGACAAGGATGGCCGGAGCGATACCACTTGCCTCAATGGTAACGATCTTGTTGATATTCAATCCATCAAAGAGACGAACAAACTCCTTAGCCACATCCATCATGAGATTAGGGTCCATCTGATGGTTGATAAAACTGTCAACTTTCAAAATTCCTCCAGGATAGCATTTGCCATCCTGCATAATCCTTTCCTTTAAGATATCCATGTGTTTTTAATATTTTCCACAAAGGTAAATAATTATATGAAAAAAGGAAAATAATGAAGAAAGAAAATAGATTATAGTCTTAGAGATTTATTCATTCTGGATAAATTCTAAAGAAAAGTAGACATACTGAAGTATCAAAAACAATATAATGAGATAAGTATGTGACATGGATGCCAAACCAACAAAAGAAATACTCGCCGAAGTAAAGAATATGAAAAACTCCTCAAAACCACTTTTTCCCCAAAACCGTCAACCATCTGGTCCCAGATTCGGAAGTGTCTATAATTCAGTCACTTCCGTCTGTTTCTGCATGCAAAAACCATCTGGTAATTGTCCGGACAATTCAATTATCGCCTGATGAAAACAGACATAAAGCTGCATGAGGACCAAGAAAGCCTCTGATGCGTACAGACGCAAAAAAAATCCCCCGGAGGATTGCTCTTCCGGAGGATTCAAGTCTTAAAGTGAAAAAAGGCGGTTACCTACTCTCCCACATTGCATTGCAGTACCATCGGCGCAAGCGGGCTTAACTTCTCTGTTCGGAATGGGAAGAGGTGGAACCCCGCCGCTGTCGCCACCTGATATG
>NZ_JXQI01000032.1 GCF_000834015.1 Prevotella pectinovora
GAAAAATAATCCAACACTATCTATATGAGTAAACTGAGTATAGAGCAAATTGATTTTCTTATTATCCATAGCTTCTCGTAAATAGCAATCAATCAATTCACCAACAGCCTCAGGATTATCTTTACGAAGTATCTTATGAGAAGCAAATAGGTCTATCGCTGTCTTCTGATAATTAGCCAAATAATATTTAGCCTTTATTAGTAATGAACAAGATACAAAAGCTACTGTCGCATTTACTAAATTTCTATTAGGATTTCTACTATTATGCATTCTCAAGACCAACTGTCCTGACTTGATAAATTGCTCTTGCGTAATATTTTCATCAATCCATTCCAACTTAATTTTTGTAATAGACAAGTTCGGTACATTTCTTTTAATAGTAATAATAAAACTATTCAGACTTGATTGAATATCATATTTTACATATAGCAATTCTGCCTTTTTCGAAAAGTAACGAAACATTTTGGCAATAAGCCTGATAACCTTCTCAAATTTATCGGGTTCTTTAAGTATATATCCAATAAATCCCAATGTACCCAAAGAAAACAAGCCTATAGTTATAGAAAATGTTATATTTATATTCATTTTTACTTCTTACTTAAATATTCACCTAATTTACTTC
>NZ_JXQI01000033.1 GCF_000834015.1 Prevotella pectinovora
ACTGTTATTTTTTGCAAAGATACATATTTATCATAAAGTATAAAAAAACACTAGTTCATTTTGTAATTTACTATATTATTTTTATATTTGTAGAATAAATAAAAATGCAACATGACCAAGAAACTTATCATCATATTGACTTTCATACTGAACGTGCTGCAATTGTCAGCGCAAATGAAATGGAATCAACGTTATCAGACATATATTAATCAATACCGTGACCTCGCTATTGAGCAAATGCTCAAATACAAAATACCTGCAAGTATCACTCTAGCCCAAGGACTCCTGGAAAGTGGGGCCGGATATAGCGAACTTGCAATGAAGGGCAATAACCACTTCGGCATCAAGTGTCATGGATGGACAGGCAGAACAACATACCATGACGATGATGAAAAGCAAGAATGCTTCAGAGCATACAACAATGTTTTCGAAAGTTATGAAGACCATAGTCTATTGCTTACAAAGCAGCCTAGATATAAAGGTCTGTTCTCTTTAAATCCAAAAGATTACGTAGGATGGGCAAAGGGACTAAAAAAATGTGGCTATGCCACAAGTCCTACGTACGCCCAGAAACTTATTGGTATAATTGAACTCTATAAACTTCATGAATATGACAAAGCGAAGAAATTTGACAGATTTATGGAGAGAAGATCCTTTAAAGACGACAAGTCGGCTAATGGAGGATTAGAACATCCTATCCACATGTATAACAAGAACTATTATGTAATCGTACGCTCTGGTGACACATTTAAATCTCTTGGCAGGGAACTTGGATTGTCATATAAGAAGATTGCCACTTTTAATGAACGTGGAAAGAATGACAAATTAGAAAAAGGTGAGGTGATATACCTTAAGAAGAAGCAAAAGAAAGCAGAAAAACAATACAAGCGCCGCCCACATCGTGTAAAAGCAGGCGAAAGCATGTATAGTATAGCCCAATTATATGGCATAAGGCTAAAGAGTCTTTATAAAATGAATGGTTTGACACCTGATTACTCAATAAAAGTGGGTGACAAACTGAGAGTGAGATAAAAAAAATCATTATTTAGCTTGTTGCATCTATTTTTTTATTACTTTTGCATCGTTTAAAACTAATACAATATAATACACACATTAAATATCAAACTATATGTTGAAGTTAGATAATTTCTACAAAGCCCGTTATGAGCTTAGTAAAGTAATCAGACAAACTGAAGTTGTCCAAGCGCCTCAAGTAAATCCAGAGTGTGATGTTTATCTCAAATTGGAATGTCTGCAGCGTACAGGATCTTTCAAAGTACGTGGCGCATGCTATAAGATCTCACAGCTTAGTGATGAGGAAAAGGCACACGGAGTAATCGCTTGTTCAGCCGGTAACCATGCTCAGGGCGTGGCTTTGGGAGCTACAGCACATGGAATCAAGTCTCTTATCTGTCTGCCAGCAGGAGCACCTATCAGCAAGGTAGAAGCTACAAAAGGATATGGAGCAGACGTTTGTCTTGTTCCTGGAGTTTATGACGATGCATACCAGAAGGCTATCGAATTGAGAGATGAAAAGGGATACACATTCGTGCATCCGTTTGACGACCCGAATGTAATTGCAGGCCAGGGAACAATTGGTCTTGAGCTTATCGATCAAGTGAAAGATATGGATGCAGTAGTAGTACCTGTCGGTGGTGGTGGACTTATCAGTGGAGTTGCCTTCGCATTGAAGACACTTAATCCGCACATCAAAGTATATGGCGTTCAGGCGGCCGGTGCTGCTAGCATGGTTCAAAGTCTGCATGTTCATAAGAGAGAGTGTCTGTCTTCCGTTTCAACCATAGCGGATGGAATCTGCGTTAAAGAGCCTGGTGAATTGACTTATGAAATCTGCAGCAAGTATGTTGATGACATTGTTACTGTATCTGAAGACGAGATTTGTGCAGCTATCCTTCAGTTGCTTGAGAAGGAAAAGGTTGTAGCAGAAGGTGCTGGTGCGACAAGCGTTGCTGCAGTGATGTTTAACAAGGTACCTGTTAAAGGTAAGAAAGTAGTTTGCATTGTGAGCGGTGGCAACATTGATGTCACTATTCTCAATCGTGTTGTTGAACGTGGACTCGCAAAGAGTGGACGAATTGCAATCATCAATGTCGAGCTTGATGACAAACCTGGCAAATTAGTAGAGGTGGCTTCAGTTATCGCTAAGGCAGGTGCTAACATCACAAATGTTTATCACGACAGGAATAGCGATAGCGAGAAGGTTAACAGCTGCATCTTGAGAGTAATCTGCGAGACTCGTAACCAGGAGCATGTCGCAGCTATAAACAACGCACTGAGAGAAAGTGGATTTAAACTTGTTTAAGGTTTACACTATTATGTAATTATAGGATAATTATTGAAGCATCATGACTATCCTTTTAAATTTTAAAGGGGGAAAGCTTTGAAAACTTTCTCCCTTTAAAAATGTCTCAATCTTAAGTTATCTAACTCTCAATTTTTTAGAAGTTTTTGTCATCAAGAATGTCGAATCCACAATAAGGTACCAATGCCTTAGGTATTCTTATACCTTCTGGTGTCTGATTGTTTTCTATCAAAGCGGCGACAATTCGCGGCAATGCAAGAGCCGAACCATTTAATGTGTGGCACAATTCTGTCTTTTTGGTCTGAGAATTTCTAAATCGACATTTCAAGCGATTTGCTTGATAGCTTTCAAAGTTGCTGACAGAAGATACTTCCAACCATTTTTCTTGAGCAGCACTCCATACTTCAAAGTCGTAGCATATTGAAGATGTGAAACTCATATCTCCGCCACAAAGTCTGAGAATATGATAAGGGAGTTCAAGCTTAATGAGCAGATTCTCTACATGATCTAACATTTCCTTAAGTGACTCATATGAGTGTTCTGGCTTGTCGATACGTACGATCTCTACTTTGTCAAACTGATGAAGTCGGTTCAATCCTCTCACGTCCTTGCCATAAGAGCCAGCCTCACGACGGAAACATGCAGAATAGGCACAACGCTTGATTGGCAAATCATTTTCATCAAGAATGACATCTCTGAAAATATTCGTCACCGGCACCTCTGCTGTAGGAATAAGATACAAGTTGTCCAGGTTACAATGATACATCTGACCTTCTTTATCTGGAAGCTGTCCGGTACCAAAACCAGAAGCTTCATTTACAACGTATGGAGGTTGTACCTCGAGATAGCCACTTTTCCTTGCTTCTTCAAGAAAGAATGCTTCTAAAGCCCTTTGCAAACGAGCCATCTTTCCAATGTATACAGGGAATCCTGCTCCTGTGATTTTTACTCCAAGGTCAAAATCAATAAGGTTGAATTTCTTGCAAAGATCCCAATGGCACATAGCATCTTCAGGAAGGTTCGGTTTTTCTCCACCCTCCTTAACTACGACATTGTCAGAAGCGTCTTTTCCTTCAGGAACTTCATCGCAAGGGATATTCGGAATTGTTCGCAGAAGATCGATTAATTTCTGCTGTATATCGTTTAATTCTCGTTCAAGTAATTTTGACTCTTCCTTCAATGCGGCTACGCTTTCTTTTATAGCATTTGCCTCATCTTTTTTACCCTCTTTCATCAGAGCGCCTATCTGGGCAGCTTTCTTTTTACCCTCTTGGAGTTCTTTGTCAAGTTTCTGTTGAGTTTCGCGTCTCATCTTGTCTAGAGCCAAGACATCATAAATTGCTTGTTTGGCACCAGGGAAATGTTTTTTCTCCAGACCTTTAATTACACGTTCAGTTTCTTCACTGACAAGTTTAAGTGTAAGCATATTTTTATGTATTAAATTAATGTTTTATCATTCTGAGAATAAGCACGTATTCTTTATGCAAAATTAATGTTTTTGATTAAAAAAACGTTATTTATAATCTTATAATTTGTTTTACGCCTTTTATAATGCGCAATTTTTTTATTAACTGGTTCAATTTGGAAGTATCTTCGACGTTTATTTCAAGATTTCCACTGAACAGTCCGTCATGGCTATCAATATTAATGCTTCTCATCATTATGTTCTCCTCCTTGGATATAACACTTGTAATGTTATTGACAATGCCAATATCGTCATTGCCTATTATCTTTAATGTTATGGTGTATTTAGAGTCTGCTTTGCCACTCCATCTGGCTTGTAAAATTCTATACCCAAAACGTTTGCGCATCTCCAAAGCATTTGGACAATCTTTTCTGTGGATTTTTATTCCACCGCTTACTGTTACAAAGCCAAAGACATCATCACCATATATCGGATTGCAACATTTTGACAATTGATAGTCTATGCCTTTCAGATTGCGGTCAATGACAAGTACATCTCCATTGGATTTTGTAAAATTCTTGATTGAATTCTCAAAGCTATATTCGTCTGCGCTTCTTGTCTGCTGTTGACCTTGGAGGTTGTTGTCATAAGCTTGAATCTCCTGATATTTTTCAATTACATGATTGATATCCAATGTCTCATCAGCAATCTGCCTGTAGAAATCATTTGTTTCTTTGAAACCGAGCTTTTTGATCAAATGGGACATAGTGCCCTCATCCATTTCTATCTTACGGTTCTTCATCCTTCTTTCAAGCATTTCCTTTGCATATAGCCCGTCTTTCACTTGTGTCTCCTTAAGTGCAAGGCGTATCTTTGCCTTAGCTCTGCTGGTTTTAACGATGTTGAGCCAATCTTGTTTAGGCTTCTGTACGGTTGATGTCATTACTTCTATTTGATCTCCACTCTTCAGGATATGTCTGAAAGTAACAACTTTACCATTTATTTTGGCACCGACACAGTGATTGCCTATGTTAGAATGAATGCGATAAGCGAAGTCAAGAACCGTTGCGCCCTTAGGAAATTTCATCAAATCTCCTTTGGGGGTAAAGACATATATCTCGTCTTCATACAAGTCCATTTTGAATTGATCTATGACCTGCATGTCGTCATTGTTTTCCAAAGCTCTACGAATACTCGTAAGCCATTCGTCCATGCCCCCTTCACTTTTTATCCCTTTGTATCGCCAGTGAGCTGCAAGTCCACGTTCTGCGACTTCATCCATTCTTTCTGTTCTTATCTGAACTTCAACCCATTTGTTTTCAGGTCCTTTCACCGTTATGTGAAGACTTTCATATCCGTTAGATTTGGGCACACTCAGCCAGTCACGCAATCTCTTTGGATTGGGTTGGTACATATTTGTTATCAAAGCGAAGACATGCCAACATTGTATCTTTTCCAATTCTAAAGGAGCGTCAATAATAATACGTATGGCGAAAAGATCATATATTCCTTCGAATTCACATTTCTGCTTTTTCATCTTTTGCCAAATGCTATGGATACTTTTGGTACGCCCCTTCATGTGGAATTTGTATCCGTCGGCTTCCAACTTTTCCCTTATAGGCTTGATAAAGTTTTCTATATATTTATCGCGACTTTTTTTCGTTTCGTTGAGCTTGTCTTTTATCATATAGTAAACATCATGCTCAAGATATTTAAGACTAAGATCCTCTAACTCGCTTTTGAGTTTGTAGAGTCCTAGTTTGTGGGCAAGTGGAGCATAGAGGTAGCTTGCTTCTTCACTCACGCGTTTTTTTTCTTCTTCACATTCAGTATTGCGAATCTGTCTCATCAGATTTACCCTGTCGGCAATCATGATAAGGATCACACGCATGTCTTCTGCAAATGAAAGAAGAAGGTTACGGAAATTTTCGCTTTCTATTACGGGATTTTTCTTGTATAACTCTTGTATGTGTACAAGTCCTTTAAGAATGCTTACTACTGTCTTGCCGAATTCTTTTTCGTATTTATCATAATCATTTTCCGTTTCTTCCGTAAAACACGAATAAAGCAAAACAGCTACAACTCCATCCCGTTTTAGTCCAATTTCTTCAATGGCTATTAATGCTGTCTGTATGCTTGACAATATTGGATTAAGTCCAAAAATATCTCTTTGTATTCTTTTTTGTATTATAGCCTGCTTCAAAGACTGAAAGACTTTCAATTCATCAGACTTTGTCAATACATAGTTTTGCGAATTTCTTAATTCCTTTATGGCTTCAAGAACTTGAGATTTCTCGTTATTCGTAAAAAACAGTTTTTTGTCCATAAGCAAAGGTCAAATTAAATATTGTTGAAATTCAAATATGTAAATCAAGTATGCCGTATTTTGATTAAAAACCTGTTATAACCAAGCGACAAGAACTGATAGGGTATGAAATTGATTTCCCTGCATTCTGATAATTATTTGCAAAGATAATGCAAAACTCATAGAAAATATCAACGGAATAAAGATTTTCTACTTATAACTTGTTAAAAAGACAATCTAAATTGCCTATATAAAAAAAAAGAGCCTCTAATGAGACTCTTATGTTTGTTTGGAATAAGTTTGTTTTTATTTAAGCTTCAGCTTCTGGAAGTACTGAAACGATGCTTCTGTCCTTGCGACCTTTGCGGAAGTTTACTACTCCGTCAACAAGTGCATAAAGAGTATCGTCTTTACCAATACCGACATTCAAGCCTGGGTTGTGCTTAGTACCACGCTGACGAACAATAATGTTGCCTGCGATGACTTTCTGACCACCCCAAATTTTCACGCCCAATCTCTGTGAAGCTGACTCACGGCCGTTCTTAGAACTACCTACACCTTTTTTATGTGCCATTTCTACTAGTCCTCCTTTGTTTTAAGCGATTACTTGTTTAACTGCGATTTGTGTGAAGTGTGTACGATGACCATTGCGTTTGCGCTCGTCTTTACGACGCTTCATCTTGAAGACAATCACCTTGTCACCTTTAACAAGTGGGTTAACCACTTCACAAACAACTTTCGCACCCTCTACTGCAGGTGCTCCTACTTTAACAGCTCCCTCGTTGTCTACGAGAAGCACTTTGTCAAACTCTACAGTCTGACCTTCTTCAGCATTTTGGATATGGTGAACGAACAATTTCTTGCCCTCTTCAACCTTAAACTGCTGACCGTTAATTTCTACAATTGCGTACATTTTGTTATATAAAACGGGTTTGGTCTGCAAGGCGCATAACCTCGTGTTATGTCTTATTTGAGCCTTGACAGATAAAAATCGGATGCAAAATTACTCATTTAAAATTAATTTCCTTTCTCTTGAATGTATTTTTATATCGTTAGTTAAGCAATATTAACTAATATTAGAAAAACTAATGCTTACTAAAGTTGACTTGTCTTTTTACGAATTTAATCATAGCCCAATTATCTGAAGAGTTTCTCTTTTCTTCAACTAGCCCCAACGCACGAGCCTTTGCAATAAGAACAGATTCATCTTCTTTATAAAAGCCACTAATTATGAGAGTGCCATTGTCTGCCATTGAATTTGCTAATGTTGGCAAATCGTTTAAAAGAATATTGCGGTTTATGTTTGCCAAAACAACATCATATTTCCCCATTAATTCCTCATACAATAACGTTGAATCCCCTTTCAACGCTGAAACATTCTCCAGGCTGTTCAGTTTGGCATTATGTATCGTATTGCTAACACTCCATTCGTCAATATCATATCCATATGCAGCTACTGCACCGCATTTTGCTGCGGTAACCGATAAAATACCAGTTCCACATCCACAATCCAGCACACGTTTGTCTTGCAATGTCATTTTCAGCAATTCTTCAACAATCATCCTTGTGGTGTTGTGTGTACCGGTGCCAAACGCCTGGCATGCATCTATTGTAATATCTATGGAATATGATTTGTCTGAAGGGTGCTTCAAGTCATGTATAATACATTGGTCACCGATTATAATCGGATTGAACCCTCCTTTTTCCCATTCCTCATTCCAATTCTTGTCTATTACTTCTTCTGTTTCAAAAGAAATGGAGAAGGTGTCCAAAGGAAAATCCTCCAAAGTCTTTTCCAAAGACGAACGGTCGTATAGCTCTTTCTGGATGTATCCGGAAATTCCACCTTCGTTTTCTTCAAATGACTCATATCCTACCGTACCGCATAAGGCGGCGCAGATATCGCATGCCATGGAAAAAGACGGCCCCTGTATTGTTTTTTTCCCATCAGTATTTTTTATGAAAAAAACAGTCTTGTAATATTTCATTATTTGAATTGTTAGTTGTATTCTTCTGAAGAGAATTTGTTTCTCTTTCCGTAAATTTTATTGCAAAATTATAAAAAATAGGAGAAAACCTATCATGATATAGGGTTTTTCCGTATTTTTGCATTTGAAAGTAATCTATTTTTGCATTTAGTAATTATTAACGACAACACTTGTGGATATATATATCCCAAGCAATATAAGAATTAGGAGATAAAAACATGAAAAGATTAGTTTTCACTTTATTATTGTCTGTAGTTTTACCTTCAGTATCAATGGCACAGGACGACATGTATTTTTCACCCAAACAAAGCAAGAGGGAGAAAACTACGATTGTCATGGGGGATAAAGCCCCAAAATACGACGCTGGCTCCACCCGGGATGTTGACGAATACAATAGGAGAGGATTAGGCAACACTTATAAATATGTGACCAATGACTCTTTGACTAATGACATCATTAATATTGACGGTGTTGATACGGATTCTGCATATTTTTATGATGATGCCCCTTGTGATATTGACTATAATGGAGAAGGGGACTACTATTCAAGATTAAACAGATGGCGTTATTTTGACGACCTATGGTTTTATGACCCGTGGATAACAGGAAGTCCTTTGTATTATGCCTCTTGGTATGACTATTATGGATATAGATGGGGATGGCCTTATAGATACGGATGGTATGGAGGATGGTATAGCCCTTGGTATTCTACTTATTGGACTGGCTGGTATGACCCTTGGTTAGTTGGTTGGCACAAGCCGTATTTTGGAGTAACTGTTGCTCATAATCCCTACAATGGAGGAGTTGCAGGAACGACAAACCACGGATGGGTCGGTAATCCTCGCAATAACAGAACCAACTTTAGCGGGTACAGAGGAAGCACCAGCACAAACAGAAGGAATACAGATGCTTATAACAGGCAGGGAATGAGGAACACCAATAACTCTGGATATCGTCGCAACAACCGCAACAACAATGAATTTGGAGAGAATAGAACCATAAGGACACGGGAATATGATAGCAATTCTACGTACCGTAACAACTCGTCTTTCAACACAGGATCTTCCGTAAACAGAGGAGGTGGCTTCACTGGCGGAAGTAACTTTGGTGGCGG
The DNA here is from genome assembly GCF_000834015.1 of Prevotella pectinovora. Lineage (GTDB taxonomy): Bacteria > Bacteroidota > Bacteroidia > Bacteroidales > Bacteroidaceae > Prevotella > Prevotella pectinovora. Next base: position 9,136 of record NZ_JXQI01000033.1, read on the forward strand.
TCGCTCTGGTGGTTTCAGTGGTGGCGGTCGCTCCGGCGGTGGCGGACACTTTGGAGGAAGGAGATAGCAAATACACGTTTTTATTGGACTTTACAAAATTATATTTGATTATGAAAAAAATAGCTTTGTTTTCTGCTGCAGCATTGTTCGCATATTCTAGTGCCATGGCACAGGAGACATATGAAAATGCAAAAATTGCAGATCAGGATTTAAATGGCACTGCAAGATATATTGGTATGGGAGGTGCTCTGGATGCGTTGGGGGCTGATATATCCACCATATCTTCAAACCCTGCTGGCATTGGACTATTCAGACACTCTTCTGCCAATGTTTCATTCGGCATCGTATCGCAACAAGACTGTAAGACCTTTGCAAATGGTAAAAAGACAAATCTCAGCTTTGACCAGATTGGATTCGTGTATTCCAAGCGTACAGGTCGTAGCTCATTCATGAATTTCGCATTCAATTATCACAAAAGTAAGAATTTTGACTTTATATTGTCTGCAACCGGCAAATTGGATGGTTTGTCTTCGCAAAACAAGCAAACATTCCTGAAGAGTCAAGACCAGTACTTTGACCTTTCTGACAAGGGTGGGGCTTATGTCGGAAACGACAACTCGTTCAACCAAGTCGACTACCTTTATGCAAATACCCTTTTGCCTGTTGCTTTTGACGATAAGAACAAGGGGTACATCGACGGTTATTTAGGAGCTTCAGACTTTGATTTCAACAGGACTCACAGTGGATATATCGGAACATACGATTTCAACTTGAGTGGCAATATAAATGACCGTGTGTATTTGGGAATAACATTTGGAATTCATGACGTTCACTACAAATCGTATGGAGAATACACGGAGGCGTTATTAGATAGTTCGGACAAGAGTATTGGTAAAACATCATTGTCGGACAACAGAAAGGTGACTGGTACAGGATTTGATGTCAAAGCTGGTATTATATTCCGTCCGGTAGAAAGTTCGCCCTTCCGTATAGGTCTATCGATAGCTACTCCAATTTGGTATGATCTGACTACAACAAATTACACCACTATTGACAACCGCTCATTAGCTGACAATTTCGGCTATTACGACACGGGAAATATCGGGGAGTCATATGATTTCAAATTGTACACTCCTTGGAAGTTCGGCTTGAGCCTTGGTACTACCTTCGACAATTATCTAGCCATAGGTGCAGGTTATGAATATTCGGATTACAGTACGCTCGATTCAAGAATTAACGATGGTGGCGATTATGACTGGTATTATGATACTTACTATTCGAACAGTTCGTCAGATGGAGAGATGAACGACCATACAGAAAGCACTCTGAAAGGCGTAAGTACCTTGAAACTCGGAATGGAGTTCAAGGCTGATGATAATTTGGCAATACGCCTAGGCTACAATTATGTTTCCCCTAAATACGAGAGTGTGGGTTATAAGGACGGAACAATCAACTCTCCAGGGTCTTATTATGCGTCTACAACGGATTATACCAATTGGGAGTCCATCAATCGTGTAACTTGCGGAATTGGCTATACATTGAACAAATTCTCGCTTGATCTGGCATATCAGTATTCTGTACAGAATGGAAAATTCCATGCTTTCACAGATTATATATCAGAAGTAAAAGACATGTCTAATCTATGTGATGCCGTAAAGGTAAGCAACAAGCGGCATCAGCTGCTGTTGACATTGGGCTATCATTTCTAAATTGTGTTTATGATCAAACAATATAATATCATATTAGGCAGTGGAAGTCCGCGCCGCAAGGAACTCCTTAGCGGTTTGGACCTCCACTTCAGAGTTTTAGTACGTGACGGGATAAAAGAGACATACCCTCAAGACCTGCCGGCCAAGGAAGTTGCCCGCTATATTGCCGAAGAGAAGGCTTCTGCTTATACCGACCTCCTGTCAGGTGACACTATGGTTATAACGGCAGATACTATAGTCGTTTGTGATGATACAATACTTGGTAAACCCCACGACATAAATGATGCAGTCAGGATGCTAAAAATGTTAAGTGGGAAAACCCATCAAGTAATCACAGGGGTCTGCATATCAACTAAGGAAAAGAAAAAAGTTTTCTCCGTTAACACCAATGTGACATTTAAACGACTTCAAGACACTGAGATAGACTATTATGTCTCTAAATACAAACCGTTTGACAAGGCAGGAGCCTATGGCATACAGGAATGGATAGGACATGTGGGAGTGGAACATCTTGATGGCAGTTATTTCAATGTGATGGGATTACCGGTGCAGCGTATTTATCAGACGCTAACTGAAGAGTTCTAGTAAAATGTACGCAAATATCTGTATAGCATAATAATGGAAAAATTAGAGGATAAGAAAATAGCAGTATTATTGTCTGGTGGTGTAGACAGTTCTGTCGTTTTATATGAACTGGCGGAAAAAGGTCTGACACCAGACTGTTTTTACATAAAAATCGGCCCAGAAGAGAAGGAAGAATGGGATTGTTCATCAGAAGAAGATCTGGAAATGGCAACCTCTGTAGCTCATAAATACGGATGTAAACTTGCTGTGATCGATTGCCATAAAGAATACTGGAATGAGGTTACTCGTTATACGATGGAAAAAGTCAAGGCAGGTCTTACGCCTAATCCTGACGTGATGTGCAACCGTTTGATCAAGTTCGGTGCATTTCATGAAAAGATTGGTTACAAATATGATCTGATTGCAACAGGACATTACGCACAGACTGAGATTGACGAGAATGGAAGAAAATGGCTTGTCACCAGTCCAGACCCTGTAAAAGACCAAACAGATTTTTTAGCACAACTATATTCATGGCAATTACGGAAAGCTATATTCCCAATAGGTCACTTCCAGAAAGACGAGGTAAGGATAATCGCTGAAAAAGAACAACTTGTAAATGCAAAGCGAAAAGACAGTCAGGGAATCTGTTTCTTAGGTCAGATCAACTATAATGAATATATACGCAGGTATTTAGGTGAAAACATAGGCGACGTAATAGAATTTGAAACCGGAAAAATAATTGGCAAACATCGCGGATTGTGGTTCCACACAATAGGCCAACGTAAAGGTCTTGGATTTGGAGGTGGACCATGGTTCGTTGTCAAGAAAAATGTGCAAGACAATATCCTCTATGTCAGCCATGGCTATAACCCTCAGACTGCATACAAGAAAGAATTCCCCGTTATGGATTTTCATTATTTGACAGAAAGGGTCAATATGGATAAAATAACTTTTAAAATACGCCATACACCAGAGTATCATAAAGGAAGAATTGAGATAACAGGCGATTCGGATTTTGTTGTTCATGCAGAAGAATTCATCCATGGTGTTGCACCAGGACAGTTTTGTGTCATCTATGACGAAAATCACCATAGGTGTTACGGTAGTGGTGAAATCACAGCCATTTGACAAATTGTAAATTTTTAAATACTTTTCAAGCCTTAACAATCATTTTGATTGCGCATTCTGAAATCGTCTAGAGTGTTTTTCGTGGTGTCTCAACAGTTTTTACTTTCCATTAGGATTACCTTACAATCATTATGTGTTGTTTCTGATACAATCATCCCACATTATTATATAAATAAGATGAAGTCTTTATCAGTTTAAACGAAATTTCCTTCAAAATATTTTGCGAGTTCGAATAAAAGGCGTAACTTCGCAATTGAAAAACATTAACCTAAAACTATTATTTCGAATGAAGAAGTACAATTTTAACGCAGGTCCATCAATTCTTCCAAGAGAAGTAATTGAAAACACTGCAAAGCAGATTCTGGATTTTAACGGTATTGGTTTGTCTTTGGCAGAAATCAGCCACAGATCAAAGGATTTCCAGCCAGTTATTGACGAGGCAACAGCTTTGATTAAAGAGTTGCTTAACGTTCCAGAAGGATATTCAGTTCTGTTCCTTGGTGGTGGTGCTTCATTGGAATTCTGTATGATTCCATGTAACTTCCTGAAGAAGAAGGCTGCCTATCTGAACACTGGTGTGTGGTCAAAGAAGGCAATCAAAGAGGCTAAGCATTTTGGAGAGGTTGTTGAAGTAGCTTCTTCTGCTGATGACAATTACACCTTTATTCCAAAGGGTTGGACTTGTCCTGATGATGTTGATTATCTTCATATCACAACGAATAATACTATCTACGGTACTGAGCTGCGCGAGGAGCCAAACGTAAACGTTCCTCTGATTGGTGATATGTCATCAGATATCTTCAGCCGTCCTGTAGATGTTGCAAAGTATGATTGTATTTACGCTGGCGCTCAGAAGAACCTTTCTATGGCTGGTGTAACATTGGTTATCGTTAAGGATGAAGCTCTGGGCAAGGTAGAGCGTGAGATACCTACGATGTTGAACTATCAGACTCATGTTGACAAGGGCAGTATGTTCAATACTCCTCCAGTAGTTCCTATCTATACATGCCTTGAGACTCTTCGTTGGATCAAGAAGAACGGTGGTGTTGAAGAAATGGACAGAAGAGCGCACGAAAGAGCAGAACTTCTGTATGCAGAGATTGACCGCAACAAGTTGTTCCGTGGCACAGTAGCAAAAGAAGACCGTTCACTCATGAATATTTGCTTCGTTATGAACGATGAGTACAAGGAACTTGAGAAAGCGTTCTTTGATTTCGCAACATCTAAGGGCATGGTCGGCATCAAGGGTCACCGCTCAGTAGGTGGTTTCCGTGCAAGCTGCTACAACGCAATGAGCGTAGAGGGTGTTAAGGCTCTCGTTCAGTGCATGCAGGAATTCGAAGCACAGAACTAATTCTGAATAAAACAATATCAATCAAACCCGTGCTCCATACTGAAGCATGGGTTTTGATTTAAAAAAATACTTTCGACTATTTAATCATAAGTCAACCTTAAAGTGTAATAATTTAAACTTTATAATTATGAAAATTCTAGTAGCAACAGAAAAACCATTCGCACCAGTAGCAGTTAATGGAATCAAGGCAGAGCTTGACAATGCAGGCCATGAACTTGTATTGCTGGAGAAATATACAGAAAAGCAGCAGCTTCTTGACGCAGTAGCCAATGCAGACGCACTTATCGTGCGTTCAGACAAGATTACTCCAGAAGTGCTTGATGCAGCTAAGGAGCTTAAGATTGTAGTACGTGCAGGCGCTGGCTATGACAATATTGATACTGCTTACGCAAAAGAAAAGGGTATTGTTGTTGAAAATACTCCAGGACAAAACTCAAACGCAGTTGCTGAGTTGGTATTTGGTCTATTGGTTTACGCTGTCAGAAACTTCTACAACGGCAAGGCTGGTACAGAGCTGAAGGGTAAAAAACTTGGTATCTTAGCTTATGGCAACGTAGGAAGAAATGTTGCTCGCATTGCTAAGGGCTTTGGTATGGATATCTATGCTTATGACGCATTCTGTCCTAAGGAAGTAATTGAGCAGAGTGGCGTTCATGCTGTTGACAACCAGGAAGAGTTGTTCTCTACATGTGATGTCGTTTCACTACACATCCCTGCTACAAACGAGACCAAGAAGAGCATAAACAAGGAGTTGGTTTCCAAGATGAAGAAGGGTGGTATCCTTGTTAACACAGCTAGAAAAGAAGTTATCAACGAAGAGGAACTTGTAGCACTTTTGCAGGAGCGCACAGACCTCAAGTTCGTTACAGATATCAAGCCTGATCTTGATGCAGAATTTGCAGAGAAGGCAGAAGGTCGTTATTTCAGCACCCCTAAGAAGATGGGCGCTCAGACAGCAGAGGCTAACATTAATGCAGGTATAGCAGCCGCTAAACAGATCAATGCTTATTTTACTGAGGGTTGTACAAAGTTCCAGGTTAACAAATAATATTTCCTAACATATTTGTAATAATTCAAATTTGACATAAAGATATGGCAACAATAAAACCATTCAAAGGCATCAGACCTCCGAAAAACCTCGTTGAGAAGGTAGAATCAAGACCATATGATGTTCTTAATTCAGAAGAGGCAAGAGCAGAAGCTGGCGATAATGAAATGAGTCTATATCATATCATAAAGCCAGAGATAGACTTTGAGCCAGGTACAAGTGAGTATGACCCACGTGTTTATGATAAGGCAGCTGAGAATTTCAAGAAATTCAAGGATAACGGCTGGCTGGTTCAGGACAACGAAGAGCACTACTACATTTATGCTCAGACAATGGGCAACAAGACACAATATGGTATTGTGGTTGGTGCTCGTGTAGAGGATTATATGAACGGCACAATCAAGAAGCATGAGCTTACACGTAGAGATAAAGAGGAAGACCGTATGAAGCATGTTCGCGTAAACAACGCTAACATTGAGCCGGTTTTCTTTGCATATCCTGATAACGAAAAGCTTAATGCCCTGCTTGAAAAATATGCGAAGACAGAGCCGGAATACGATTTCATAGCTCCTATTGACGGCTTCGGCCATAAATTCTGGGTGATTTCAGACAAGGAAGACATAGATCTCATTACCAATGAATTTGCTGCAATGCCGTCTTTGTATATTGCAGATGGTCACCACCGCTCTGCAGCTGCAGCTCTGGTTGGTGCAGAAAAAGCAAAACAGAATCCTAACCACACAGGCAATGAGGAGTACAACTACTTCATGGCTGTTTGTTTCCAGGCTTCTCAGTTGACAATTCTTGATTACAACAGGGTTGTGACAGATTTGAACGGTTACTCATCAGAGGATTTCCTCAAGGCCTTAGAGAAGAACTTTATCGTTGAAAACAAGGGAACTGACCAGTACAAGCCGACAGCATTGCACAATTTCTCTATGTACCTTGACGGAAATTGGTATAGCCTGACTGCTAAGGAGGGTACTTATAATCCAAATGACCCAATTGGTGTTCTCGACGTTGATGTGTCAAGCAGACTTATCTTCGACGAACTTCTTGGAATTAAGGATTTCCGCTCAGACAAGAGAATTGACTTTGTCGGCGGTTTGAGAGGATTGGAAGAGCTTAAGCGCAGAGTCGACTCAGGTGAGATGAAGATGGCTTTGGCACTTTATCCTGTAACAATGAAGCAAATAATGGATATCGCAGACAGTGGCAAGATCATGCCACCTAAGGCAACATGGTTTGAACCTAAACTCAGATCAGGACTTATCATCCATGAATTAGCATAAGAAACAAGGAACACACTAAATAAGGCGCACTCAATAATTTTATTATTGGTGCGCCTACTTTTGATTAAAACAGAGTAAGGATAATCGTCATCAAGAAATTACAGTATTAAAAGTGGAAGATAAATACACGACAATTACAAAAACAATAGGGGAGGGCTTCTACAGTGAGAAACGCAGCAAGTTTCTTGCTTTTGCCCATCATGTAGAATCACAAGCACAAATAAGAGAAATATTATCCGTCTATAGAAAAAAATATTATGACGCAAGACATGTCTGTTATGCATATGTATTAGGGGCTGATAAGGCAGACTATAAAATGAATGATGACGGAGAACCAAGCAGCACCGCAGGAAAACCGATTTATGGACAAATAGTATCAAATGACCTCACTGACATTCTTATAGTCGTCATAAGATATTATGGAGGTGTAAATCTTGGCACCGGAGGATTGATTGTAGCGTATAGAACCGCAGCTGCAGATGCATTGTCACATTGCGTTATTGAAGAGAAGTACATTAAGGAAAAAATAACATTCACTTTCCCATATGTCATGATGAACGGGGTCATGAAAGTAGTAAAAACAATGGAACCACAGATTATATCGCAAGAGTTTGACAACACCTGTACGATTACACTCTCAATAAGGAGATCGAAGGCAGAGGAACTGAAAAATAAGTTGAACAGCTTGTCCTTTGAATGATATTTAGGCACACTTCTATCAAAGTCATTGGATATGTTGGTCTTTAAAACAATGTCGTCGCAATATGCATTCTTTGGCGTATAAAAACAGCTGTTCTGCACATTTAAAACAGTTACTTATATCCACAATATAGGTTACTTTTCATTTAAATGTAAGCTACTTTTAATAGAATAATTACCAATGTCGTACATTTGTCGCATATTTTCCAGCGTAAAACTTCCGCGAAAAGCGAATTAATGTTTTGTTTTCTTTATTATTTAACCTAAAACTTTGTACCTTTGCACGATTAATGCAGTTCGATAGGTAAATACATATAGGTTTTAGACTGCACATTTAAAGAATAAAATAACGAACGAAATGCTAAAATTTATATCTTTTGGCAGCGGTAGCAGCGGAAACAGTTATCTGTTAATGTCGGATAATACTATATTAATGTTGGATTCTGGCGTTGGTATAAGATCCATGAAAAGATATTTCCAGGAATATGGATTGTCCTTTACTAAAATCAACGCTATACTTGTGACACATGACCATGCAGACCACGTCAAGTCAGTAGGGGCAATAAGTAATGATTTCAAGATTCCTGTTTACGCTACAGAAGCAGTCCACAAAGGAATACAAAAAAACTATTGTGTACGAAAGAAAATTAATGCGGCAAACAAACGGGTTTTCTTACCTGGAGATGACACCATAGAGATTGGTGACTTCAAGATCACTCCTTTTGACGTTCCGCATGACAGTTGTGGTAATGTGGGCTATACAATAGAATATCATGACGTCGTTTTTGGCCTCATGACAGATATTGGACATATTACAGATACTATCCGAGACAATATAAGAAAATGCAATTATCTGGTTATGGAAGCCAACCATGACGAATCGATGTTACAGAATGGTCCATATCCACAATATCTTAAAGATAGAATAGCAGGCGGGAATGGACATTTGAGCAATGTAAAATGCGCTCAGACTATATGTGAATGCTATATGAAAGGCTTGAAGCACATTTGGCTCTGCCATTTAAGTGAAGAGAACAATCATCCTGAGCTATTGAGAAAGACAATAGAAAAGGAATTTCAAGAAAATGGCTTGCGTATGGGAGGCGATATAGAAGTAGATATTCTTCGACGCAGACAGCCAACCGGCATTTTCAACTTGTTATGATACACTGGCGAGAGCAAGCAATGAATTCTGCAGGACAAGGACTATAACATATATTATTTAGTTAATTTAACAACAAAACGAACATGAGGAATTTATTTATCAAGACCATGGTAGTCGCTTCTTTGTGGTTTGGAGGGGCATCAGTTGCATCATCTCAGAATATTCTAGGTGGAATCTTGGGTAACGTAGCTGACAGAATGTCAAACAAGCAAAACGGCAGTAAGACAGAAGGAAGTAAGGTTTCAGATATTTATGAGGGGCTTACATCTATTTTCCAAAACAGCAAAGTCGCTACTGCTGACAAGATTGTCGGAACGTGGGTTTATAAAGAACCAGCTGTGGTGTTTGAAAGCTCAAGCCTTCTGAAACAAGCAGGAGGAAAGCTAGTTTCAACAGCTATTGAGAATAAACTTAACACTGTATTTAACAAATATGGCATTAAGGCAGGGAAGTTCAAGATAACCTTTGACAAGAAAGGCAATTTCACACAGGCAATTGCCAAGAAAACTGTCACCGGGACCTATACCATTGAAGGCAAGAATGTGAAACTGACATATTCAGGTGGAATTCAGCAGATAATGGGAACCACACAGATTGACGGTAATTCATTGCTGATTGTCATGGATGCGACAAAGCTCCTTAAATTTGCAAGTGCTGCAGGAGCAATGTACAATAATTCTATGCTTGGCACAATCAGTTCATACCTGTCAGGTGTTGAGGGAATGGAATGCGGAGTAAGATTAGAGAAGTCGAAATAGTTAATTTTAATCAACGCTTGATGTTTTTTAGTGATATTTGTTAAAATATACTCAAAATTACGAAACAACATTCGACAAATCATATTATTTTATTAACTTTGCACGCCACTACGAGTTAATGGCATTAAATTCAAACCTAAAAATAAAAATTTAAATGGCAACAAAAATCAGATTACAGCGCGGTGGTCGTAAGGGCTATGCTTTTTACAGCATCGTAATCGCTGACGTTAGAGCTCCACGTGATGGAAAGTTTACTGAAAAGATTGGTACTTATAATCCAAACACTAATCCAGCCACAGTAGATTTGAATTTTGATCGTGCTCTTTATTGGGTAGAAGTTGGTGCACAGCCAACTGACACTGTTCGTAACATCTTGAAAGGCGAGGGCGTTTATTTGATGAAGCACTTGCGCGGTGGTGTTAAGAAGGGTGCATTTGACGAGTCTGCTGTACAGGCTAAGTTTGACGCTTGGAAGTCAGAGAAGGCAGCCAAGCTCGATTCAGTTCGTAATGGTGTCGCCAATGAAAAGAAGGCAACTTACGAGAAGAATTTGGCCGAGGAGAAGAAAGTCAATGAAGCTATCGCCAAGAAAGTTGCAGAAAAGAAAGCTGCAATTGAAGCTGCTAAGGCAAGCGAAGCATCTGAAGCCCCTGCTGAGGAGACTTCAAACGAGGCAGAATAAATTATTCTTTTCTGCAAAACGACTTAAGGAAGCCACATGGCTTCCTTTTTTTATTGACTTTCCGTCATTAGTGTCCCGTTAAAATAGGGACACTAATGTTGACGAGTGTATAAAAGGAAAGACGAGAAAACAAGGAAAATTGTCTTCTTGAATAGTTCCAGATATTCTGAAAACTCTCACATCAACTCTTCTGCTTGTTTTCTCGTCTATTGTGAAGTATAATCAGTTTTGATAAGTCCTTTTACGAATTGATAGCCATTAGGAATTCTTCGTTGGATCTTGTTTTCTTCATATATTCTCCGATAGTGTTCATTGCTTCTACGGAAGTCATGTCGGCAATGGAATTTCTTACTACCCACAGGCGTTCCAGTGTAGTAGAGTCGTGTAGCAGGTCGTCACGACGTGTACTTGACGCAACAAGGTTTACTGCAGGGAATATACGTTTGTTGCTCAAGCTGCGATCGAGTTGGAGCTCCATGTTTCCTGTACCTTTGAACTCTTCAAAGATTACTTCGTCCATCTTGCTGCCAGTGTCAATAAGAGCTGTTGCAATAATGGTCAGCGAGCCACCATTTTCGATGTTTCGTGCTGCACCGAAGAAACGTTTCGGTTTCTGCAGGGCATTTGCGTCAACACCACCGGTGAGAACTTTTCCACTTGCAGGAGCAACAGTGTTGTATGCACGTGCTAGTCGTGTTATTGAATCGAGGAATATCACTACGTCGTGGCCACATTCCACCATACGCTTGGCCTTCTCCAATACGATGCCTGCTATCTTTACGTGTCTTTCTGCTGGCTCGTCGAAAGTAGAGGCGATTACTTCTGCATTTACAGTTCTGGCCATGTCGGTAACTTCCTCCGGACGTTCATCAATAAGCAGCATCATGAGGTAAGCTTCTGGATGGTTAGCTGCTATAGCGTTGGCTATATCTTTCATGAGTACGGTCTTACCGGTTTTTGGTTGTGCCACGATCAAGGCTCTCTGACCTTTACCTATTGGAGCGAAGAGATCTACAATTCTCGTGCTTAGATTTGTTGTTGCAGGGTTGCCGCATAATGTGAACTTCTCTTCAGGGAATAGTGGAATGAGGTGTTCAAAAGGCATTCTGTCTCTCACTTCTGATGGAGTCCTTCCGTTGATTTTATCTATTGATGTCAGAGGGAAATACTTTTCTCCATCGTGTGGTGGTCGCACATGGCATTCTATCACGTCACCAGTCTTCAGTCCGTTGTTCTTAACCTGTGCGTTCGAGACGTATATGTCGTCTGGCGATGACAAATAGTTGTAATCGCTGGATCTTAGGAAACCATATCCATCAGGCATAATTTCTAATACGCCGTTTGCCGTTATTATGTCGTCAAAATTGTATTGAGTCTCCTGTTTCTCGTCAACTGCAAACATGTTGTCATTTGTAACCGATGCGGTTAGATTGTCAAACATGTCGTAGTTGGGCATTGCTGTTTGGTCTTCTATTGGCAAGTCTACTATAGTTATGAAGTCGGTACCATCACCAGGATCTCCTTCCCACACTTCGTCAATTTTATTTTCTGCAATCCCTGCTTCATGTGACTCATCAATTTTCTCGTTGTGGGCATTCACTTTCGCCTGAAGCTGTGCAATAAGGTCAGCCTGTATATCACCGTCTTCGCTGTCGTTGTCGCTTAATGCGAACTGTGCCTCAGGTGTGGCGGTCATGATGTCGTCTGTGTTATCTGTTTTCTTAGATATTGAGGGCTCTTCCATGCTTGGTTCTTCGTTTGCTGACAAAGGGGCGATGGTTTCTGTTGTCTCACCTATATTTTGATTTTCTTCAGTCTCGGTTGATTCTGGAGTTGGCTTCATTTCTGCAATTTCCTGAATGGTCTCAGCAGCTTCTTTTGCTAGTTCATCAGCTTGTTTCTGGGCTTTTGTCCTTCTTGTCCTTTTTTTAGGAGTGGCCTCTTCTGCCGATTCTGTTTCTGCAGACTTAGAGTCTTTGCTGTCGGCAACAGGCTCCTCAAAAAGCGGCAATTGGCTGGTTGCTGGTGTCGTCTTGCTTTTCTTTAAGTCGAAGTTTTCCCCAGTAGCACCTTTGACTGAATAAACTTTGTCAGTTTCCTTTTTCGTTATCCTTGTTCTTTTGCGTTTTGTGCCAAGAGGATTCTTGTTGCCTTCCACTTCAGCCTGTTTGTCCAGGATAGTGTATACAATAACCTCTTTTGAGTCAGACGGATTGGTCTGTGCTCCAATATTGTTAGCAATATCCTCCAATTCGGAGATATCCTTCGATAGTAATTCGTCTTTGCTATACATAATAAATTATGTGTGAAAAAATTATATGATTTTCGTTTCAAAAAAACAGAAACAAAGGGTGTTTCTAATGATTTTGCAAATATACAAAACATTCTTCAAACATTTGCTTTGTTAATTGGTAATTTACCTATTGGTTAACCAAATTTAACTTGCGGTTCCTTGTCATGTCGTAAATATCATTATATTCAGACGCGACTTGAAATCAATTTATAGAATCCTCTATGTTTGTCGTGTTGAAATCTATATTTTTGTTTTATCCTTCTATCTCAGCCAATTCGAGCCATTCTAATGACTTTTGGTCAATTATCTGTTTAATTTCAGAGAATCTGATGCTCTTATTGGTCAGTTCATCCACAGTTAGTGTGCCTGAGTTGAGAGCTTCTTCTATGTGTCTCTGTTCTTTTTCCAACTCTGTAATTTCTTTTTCCAGTTGTTCATATTTGCATTTCTCCTTGTAAGTCATTTTCCTTTTCCCTCCTTGTTGGCTTTCTTTATGTTTTGAGGGTACGGTGACTTTTTTCTCTTTTTCCTTCTTTTCTCTTTCTTCAGATGTTATTATGCTGTTCCAATCACGGTATTGGGTGTAGTTTCCTGGAAAATCCTTTATCTCTCCATTTCCTTTGAATACAAGTAGATGGTCTACGGTTTTGTCGAGGAAATAACGGTCATGGCTTACTACGATAACGCAACCGGGGAAGTCCACAAGGTATTCTTCAAGCACTTGTAGTGTCTGGATGTCAAGATCGTTTGTTGGCTCGTCGAGTACGAGAAAGTTGGGATTTGCCATCAGTATCGTGCAAAGATATAGTTTTCGCTTTTCTCCTCCACTTAGCTTATACACGTAGTTGTGTTGCTGTTCTGGTGTGAAAAGGAAATATTGCAAGAATTGTGATGCTGACAAATGTTTCTTGCCTCCCACGTCTATATAGTCAGCTATGTTTGTTATGACGTCTATCACCTTCTGTTCTTCATTGAATTTGAGTCCTTCCTGTGAGAAGTACCCGAATTTCACAGTTTCTCCAATGTCAAATTTTCCTGAGTCTGGCTGTATTTTTCCTAACAGAAGTTTTATGAATGTTGATTTCCCTGCTCCATTGTCTCCGACTATACCCATTTTTTCGTATCTGGCGAAGTTGTAGTAGAAATCTTTGAGTATCACTTTGTCATCAAAAGCCTTTGACACGTATTGACATTCAAATATCTTGCTTCCTATATAAACATTGCTTGATTTGAGTCGGAGTTGTCTTTCTTCGATTTTCCGTTTTGCCACTTTCTCAAGCTCTACAAATGCGTCTTCTCTGTATTTCGCTTTGTGTCCTCTCGCCTGCGGCATTCTTCTCATCCATTCCAGTTCCCTTTTATAAAGGTTGTTAGCTCTCTGCACTTCAGTTCTCATATTGTCTATCCGCTCTTGTCGCTTTTCCAGATAGTAGCTGTAGTTGCCTTTATATTTATATATGGTGAAGTCGTCGAGTTCCAGTATTATGGAACATACTCTGTCAAGGAAGAACCTGTCGTGTGTAACCATAAGCAGCGTTTTGTTTCCTCTGCCGATGAATCCTTCTAGCCATTCTGTCATTTCTATATCGAGATGGTTGGTAGGTTCATCCAGAATGAGCATGTCGGGTTCGTTGATGAGTATATTAGCTAACGCCACTCTTTTTTGCTGTCCTCCGCTTAGTTGTCCCATAGGCTGGTTGAGGTCGGCAATCCTCAGTTGTGTGAGGATCTGTTTCGCTTTGAGTATCTTTTCTTCTTTGCCGTCGTGGTTGAAGCATGCGTCGAGCACGCTTTCGTTTGGGTCGAAGGTCGGCGATTGTTCCAGATATCCTACTTTTATTCCGTTGCTATATACAATGTTTCCCGCATCGTAGTCTTCTTTGCCTGTCAGTATGGATAGCAGTGTGGATTTTCCTGTTCCGTTTTTTGCTATTAGTCCGACTTTCTGTCCCTCTGCAATGCTGAATGATATATTGTCGAAAATCACCTGTGCTCCGAATGTCTTTGTCAGGTTCTGTACGTCAAGAAAAGGTTTCTGACTTGCCATAGTGTGTGTATTTAGTAAACGAATAGTCAAATTGACGAGTAGACAAGTTGACACACCATTTTATGTTTTTTGTCGTTTTTCTGAGTAATGTCTTGTCAACTCGTTTGTTTGTATGCTCATCAAATATTAATCTTCTGTTGTCAATTCCCGGTTTATTCCTTCAATGTAGTCGAGCACTTCGTCTCTTCCCAAAGCCTTGTCGCTGCTTGTCACGAAATAGGGAGGCAGTTCCTCCCATGTTTCTTTTAGGGTGTCCATATATTTGTTGGCTGCTTTTTGCGCCTTCTGCATGTTTCCTATTTTATCAGCCTTGGTAAAGATTATAGAGAATGGTATGCCGCTTTGTCCCAACCATGTTATGAAGTCGGTGTCAATTTTCTGTGGGTCGTGTCTGATGTCTATAAGCACGAATAGATTTACAAGCTGTTCCCTCTGCAGGATATATGATTGTATCATCTGTTCGAGCTTACGTTGCACGGTCTTGGACCTCTTGGCATATCCGTATCCGGGCAGGTCAACTATATACCATTCATTGTTGATTATGAAATGGTTTATGAGCAGGGTCTTTCCTGGTGTGGCAGATGTCTTGGCCAATCCTTTGTGTCTGCAGAGCATGTTTATGAGACTAGATTTGCCAACGTTGCTTCTGCCTATGAATGCGTATTCCGGCTTGTTGTCGTTTGGACATTTGGTTGTCTCAGCACTGCTTATGACGAATTCCGATTTGTTTATTTCCATGTTTATGTTTTTCTCTGTTATTGTCCTGTCATGAAAAAATGTGTAGGGTATGGCAATTTATCATAGACTCCTTCGTATGGTTTTCATGATTAGGCTTTATGTGCCGTTTTGCTTCACTTTTTTTGCATGAAACATTATCAGTCAAAATGTTTCAGCCTTGCTATATATTTGCCGAGAATGTCAAACTCGATGTTTACCACTGTTCCCACCTGTATATCGCAGAAATTCGTGTTTTCCCTTGTGTATGGTATGATGGCGACAGTGAAGGTATTGTCGGTTGGTTCGCAAACCGTGAGCGACACTCCGTTCACCGTTACGCTACCTTTGTCCACTGTAAAATATCCACGCTGTGCCATCTCTTTGTTGTTCTTGTATTCAAAGGTGAAATATGTGCTGCCGTCGGCATCTCTCATGTCGATGCACTTTGCTGTCTCGTCAACATGTCCTTGCACTATATGTCCGTCGAGTCTTCCATTCATTATCATCGACCTCTCCACGTTCACTTTGTCTCCCACTTCGAGTAGTGAGAGATTCGTTCTGTCAAGTGTCTCTTTCATAGCCGTCACGGTGTATGTATTGTCCTTTATCTCCACTACGGTCAGACATACACCGTTGTGAGATACGCTTTGGTCTATTTTGAGTTCGTTTACAAATGAGCATGTGAGTGTAAAATCGATATTGCCACCATATCTGTGTATGTTGGTCACAGTAGCGAATTCTTCTACTATTCCTGAGAACATATTTATAAAAGTTTTTATGATTTAAAATTTCAAGAAGAAAAGCGGTGTTTCGTGTCTTGACGAAGTGCCACCGCTTTTGTATTTTAAAAAAAGACCGCACCGATGATGTGATGAAACTCCGAGCTAGAAAGATTTGAGAGTTCTCCGCCTTTGTAATCCACCGGCTTTACAGCTATCCTCATTGCTGGGGAATGTGGCCCGCCATTAGCAAAAGAAATCATCTCGGTTTTCGTTTTATTATTGATGAGTATCCCGATCGAACCGATACGGTCTATTTCTTTTGTATTTCTTTCGTGTTGCAAAGATAATGCTATTTTCTCTTATTGCAAATTATTTGCATTAAATTTTGCTTTTCATTTACAACAAGACATGAAAATTGTTTTGTCTTCTCTCATGATACACTTATGTTTCAATCGCATTTCATCTTTGTTTTTTTAGTCGTGTTTTCTTGCTTTACATTATCTTTGTTTGTCTTGTTTCCTTGTTTGAGTTTTTTCTTGCATCCTGCAATCATCTTCTGTATCTGAATCACTCTTGCGCTTTTGTCTTCCGGATATCCGAATTGTTCATAAAATGATAATGCGGAGTCTAGACAATCGAGAGTGTTCTGCCATTCTTTGCTGTTCATATAGCAGTAGGCTAGCCTGAAGAACACATCGCCTTTTTCTTTGCCATAGCATACGGTAAGCGTTTTCTCATATAGCGGTATGGCCCTGTCGTATTCTTCGAGCAGGAAATGGCTTTCTGCATCTGCAAAGAAGTACACGCTTCTTTCGTGTGGGGCATAAACTTCCAGGTCTGCTATATACGGGTCAAGGTATCTGCAGGCTTTATCATATTCCCAGGTATAATAGAAGCATAATCCAATATACGCCTTGAACCTGGGGTTCAGCTTGTATCTTTTATCGAGGCGCGTCAGTATATTTCGCGCCTCGATGTATTTGCCGCTGCTGAAGTATTCCAGTGCTATTGTCAGCTGTTCTTTGTCAGGCATGCCATTGACTGTTTGTCCTGGCAGTCTTGTGTTGCAGACAGCAGTGATGAACATGAAGATGATCAGAGTTCTGATGCCTCTCATTCTCCAGTATAGAATTTAATTAGTTTTGTGAGAGCGTTTTTGCATACGATGCAGAATTCCTTGCAGGCGTTCGTTCTCATACGGCAGTCCTGCACCCCTCTGTATACACCTTTGGTCCTGTATCCAGCTCCTTCAAAGTATCCCACTTTGTTTTTTGCCTTCTTTTCGTCTTTTGTCTCAGGTGTAGGTATCGGAGTTCCTTTCTCTATGAGGCTTTCCCATTTGCCTTTGAAGTCGGCAAGGGTGGTGATATTGGCCTCCCATGGTTCCACGTCGAGAGGATACATCGGAATCTCTTCCCAATCGTAGGCGTATTCATCTGCGAGTCCTGCGAAGCTGTGTCCGAACTCGTGTACGATGACTGGCTTGAATGATTTGTGTCCTGTGGAACTCAGGTTATAGTAGTTCAGTATACCTCCTCCGCCATAAACATCGGTGTTTACCAATATGATAATATGTTCGTATGGAGTACCAGCTAGCCAGTCGTGTACCTTTTTCAGGTTCAGTGTCGTAAGGTATCTCTCACTGTGGAAAGTGTCGAAGTTGGATCCCAATGCAGTGTTCTTCCATATGCCCTTGGACGGTACACTCGTCCCGCTCTCTTCTGATACCGACTTCACAGCAATGACATTGAATCTGTCTTTGTATTCCAAGAATGGTTCGTGAGCGAAGATTGCGTCAGTCGCAATCTTGACGTCATTGATGTATTTCTCCATTTCGGTTTCTGTATATCCTTCTGCAAGGAAGGCAATGTTGATGCAGTTTGAGATGTCTGCAGCCTTGTGAATGACGTCGTATGGCGTAGGGTGACTGCCTTTTTTGCTTATCAGCACGTCTTTGGGGGCAATGGTCTCAGTGATTGAAGCCACGGTTTCTCTCCTGTTGTTCTTCAGTTTGATGGTCACTTCGGCGGAATCTTTAGGCATAGGCATGAGGATGACATTTTCAAACGATTTGTTTGATGTCCTGGCCTCGTCGTATGTCTGCCATTCCTGGAAGAGGGTAGAGAGGGAGTTTCTGTAAATCACCTTTCCTGTCTTGTGGTCTCTCATTTCAAATTGAGCGTTTCCCTCCACCGGAAACTCTCCGAGTCTTGTCTTTCTTCCATACCATCCTGGAATGGAATTCATGTTGTCCACGAAGATATGCTGCTCGTTGGCGTTACCTCCGAAGATACAGTTTATTCTCAGGGTGTTTTCTGTGAAATACTTGTTGAAGTCTTGTGCCTTCAATGATGTCGTCTGGCATCCAAGAGCCACGACTGAGAGTAATAATAGCTTTTTGATCATAGTGTCTTGTCGATAATGAATAATTCCTTGTTGTTGTCATAGTCGTTCATCAGAGTCTTGATATAGTCTCTGTTCCAATCGTCTATGTGCAGTTTCGTTTCTCCATACATCAGAATATCGATGTCGAGAGTTATTCTGTTCATCAAGTCATTCTTCTTGCTTCTCTCACATCGTTTTTCTAGTTGTTTGAATGCTTTCGTGATTTGTGACAACGTATGCTTCGTCGTGGAGAAACAGATGCAGTTGATAAACTTCTCCGATTCTATTCCAATGGGGTCTGTCCACATTTCTTTGGTAAACACGGTATCGTTGCCCAGCATGAAAGCCAGTTTCCGCTTTGCCAGTGTGATATTCTCCTTGGCGTTGAAGTTGCTGCCTATTGAGACGATGATTCTTGTTCCTTTGTCCATCCTTTTCGTATTAGTATAAGGTCCTGGAATCGGTCCTGTAGATTTCATGTCCATGTTCAAGTGATAATTCTATCCTCTTGTCGTTGGATGTGGAATCTACAGAACCGCATTTCTCGTTATTGTTTCTTGTCAATCAATTCTGTTTTCATTTCTTGTATTTCTCTATCAGTGAAGTAGCCTGGCTGTTGCCCAGATTTTTTGCCTTGTCGAGGTTTGCCAGTCCCTCCTCCTTTTTGCCGGAGTTTATCTGTGCCAGTCCGAGGATGAGGTATCCGTCTGAATAGTCAGGAGCTTCTTTCACACATTGTTCAGCAGTCTGCATGGCTTCGCTGATAAGGTTGAGTCTGAGTTGCAGTGATGCTTTTTCAGCCTTGAAGGATGTTTCATCAGGGGCTAGATATATGGCAATGTCGATATCTGACAGTGCCTGTTTGAAGAGTTTTGCCTTAACTTCAGCTTGTTCTCTGACGTAGTAGAATTGGGGAGTTTGTCTTTTTCCTTCAATCACTTCGTAGCGTGTATAGTCGAACACTGCCTGACGGTAGTTCTCCATCCTGTTATATACGTCGCCTCTCATGATGAAATATTTTGCGCCTTCTTTCACGTTGAGCGTGTCGATGTTGTTCACTGCGCTGTCGAGCAATGCGAGCACTTCTGTGTCTGGAGCCTTCATCATGTCCTTACATTGAGCTGCATTGTAATACAGATCGCCGTTTTTCAGTTTGCTGTCTGTAAGCGCCATAAATGTATCATAAGCCTTCTGGTAGTCTTTCTTGGCGAAGAGGATCTGTCCTTCCAGATCTTTGTATATTGGCAGCGCGTTTATGCTGTAAGCCTTTGTCACTTCGTCGATGGCCTTGTCAAGACTCCATGGGGCGTAGGCGATATCGCTTCTGTACAACTCCTTCATATACATCAGCTTTGCGTAGTTGTAATGGATTTCGTCTTTGGGTTCTGTGCGGTCCACAGCTGTCTCCATTGTCTTGCGTGCTGCTTCAAAGTCGTTTCTGTTTACCTCAGCTTCAGCCTTTGCCACATAGCCGTCTGCAAGGGTGGGGAAGGCGGTTATGAAGTCGCTTGTTGTCGCCTCGCTCTTCACGGAGTCGTTGCTCTGTGTGGCGAGCATCAGAGCCAGCAAGGCTTGATTCTTTTCCGTGGGCAATGCTACAGGTATGCCTATCTTCCTGTATGTGTCATCGGTGACCGACAGTCCGCTTGTTGTCAGCTGCATTATGAAGGCTGCATCAGTGGCGTGAGCTTCCGTCGATGTCGTTGATGTCTGCAACAGTCCTGCCACTTCACCATTGTCGTTGACGAATGGGCATGCTTCAGTTGTCTCCTTTGCGTAATAGTCGAAGATGTAGTATGAGAACTTATCCATGAATTTCTCCACACTCTTCACTGTCGCTGCTTCTGGTTTCGTACTTTTGTTGGAGTAGGGCAGAAGCCACAGTTTGCCGCCTGGCGTAGTTGCAGTGTTGGCGATGGCTGCAGGTTTCGTGTTGCCATCCACTTTGAATTTCACCACATCATAAATATCGTTCAGTCCCAAGATGCGTGTTACGTCCTTCTTGTTTCCTTTTGCATCGATTACTACAGCTTTGCTGGCGCCTAAGAATGGTTTCAGGTCGCTTATTGCTTCACCGCTTTTGCCTACGAACACTCCATGACTTGTGGCATGTATGCTTCCGTCCGCATTGAATGTGGTCAGCGTGAACACGCTTTCCGATGCTTTCTTTACGGCTGCCGACTGTGCTTTTACTGTTGCTGGCAGAATTAATGCTGCCAATGAGAATATCAGTTTGAAAATTGTTATATGTTTCATTTTATATTTGTTGACGGATTGATAAGGGATTCTTCTTGCCAAGCAAACGGGTTTACGGGCATTTCATGCTCCCAACAGGTCTTTGGCATTATGCTTTGCTGCATCGGTAATGTCTGATCCGCTCAGCATCTGCGCTATCTCATTTACGCGTTGCTCATCATTGAGTCTTGTCATTGTGCTTTCAGTTCCGTTCTCCGTTTCTTCCTTATACACCTTGTAGTGGGTAGTACCCCTTGCTGCAATCTGTGGCAGATGGGTGATGCTTATCACCTGTCTTTCGCTTTGGGCCATTTCCTGCATTATCAGTGCCATTTTTTCGGCAATCTTTCCGCTCACTCCGGTGTCAATCTCGTCGAAGATGATTGTCGGGAGTTTCACGGCGTTGCTGATCATGGCTTTCAGCGAGAGCATCACTCTTGCGATTTCTCCTCCTGATGCCACCTGTGAAATAGGCATCATGTCGCTGCTGCTGTTGGCACTGAATAGAAATGCCACGGCATCACAGCCGTCTCTTTGGAACTCTCTCGGTTCGATGCTTATGCTGAATCTCACCTTTGGTATTCCCAAAGGCACTAACCGGTCTTTCATTCCTCTCTCCACCGTTGTCGCTGCCTTTCGTCTTGTTGCCGTCAGTCTGCCAGCCACTTCCTTGCAGTTTGCATTAGCCTCGGAGAGTTTCTGTTCCAGTTCCTTCAGTCTTTCGTCACCATTGTCAATGTTGAGGATCTTCTGTTCCAGTTCGTCTCTTTTTTCTATGAGCCTGTCCACGGAGTCCGTGTGGTGTTTCTGTTCCAGTGAGTAAATCATGTCGAGGGTTTCGTTTACCTGTTTCTGTCTCTCCGGATCTATCTCTATTCCGTCCATGCTTGCCCCCACTTCCTGTGCTATGTCTTTCAGTTCTATATGGCAGTCCTCCATTCTCTCTACCATGCCGGCAGCTTCGGGATACACGTTGCTGATGCCAGCCAACGTCCTTGCAGCTTCGCGTATGTCGTCTACGAGACTTCTCTCGCCGTTCCCGTTCAGCATGACGTCCACTTGGTACAGTGTGCCTTTTATGTCTTCCACATGGTTCAGCTTTTCTTGTTCTGCTTCCAGTTGTTCCTGCATTCCGTGTTGCAGATTTGCAGCCTGCAGTTCATTTAGCTGGAATCTGTAGAATTCCTCGTTCTCTATGGCTTTCTGCATTTCCCTTTTTGCTTCAGCCACATTGTTGCGCGCTTTCTGCAATTTGTCGTATGCCGAGTGGTATTCTTCAAGTAATATTGCATTTTGTGCCATAATGTCGAGCACTTTCAGCTGGAAGTCCTCGTTGCCTAGCATGAGGTTTTGGTGCTGGCTGTGTATGTCGATGAGCTGTTCGCCGAGTTTTCTCGTAATGGCGAGTGATGTCGGTGTGTCGTTGATGAATGCCCTGCTCTTTCCTGAAGCCAGAAGTTCCCTTCGCAGTATGGTGTCGTTGGCATCATATTCAATGTCATTCTCGTCGAAAAACGCTTTCATGTCGTATCTCGAGAGGTCGAAATGAGCTTCGATTACGCATTTGTCAGCTCCTTTCTTTATCTGTCTGGAGTCAGCTCTCTGTCCGAGCAGCAGGTTTATGGCTCCGAGTATGATGCTTTTTCCGGCTCCTGTTTCTCCTGTTATCACAGAGAACCCAGGAAAGAATTCCATATCGAGCGTGTCTATGAGTGCGAAATTCTTGATATATAGTTGTTTCAGCATTTCTGTTTTCTGCTAAAGTGGTTGTATAGAGAGTATATTCGGTAAGAAAATCATTTGAAAATCTTCCTCCTTGTCATTCTTTTATCTTTTCCCACGAGTTGTTCTGCGATGGGTTGATGGAGAACAGCAGTTCGTATATGGCCTCTTTCTCCTTCTGCGTGCCCTTGCCCTTATAGATGTTTGCCAGCTCGTCTTTCTTGAAGTCAGTCCATATAGCAGGCAGACTGCTCAGCGGCTTGTCGTCATGAGCCTTCTTGAGATTGGTTTCGAGAGCGGTGGTGATGTTCGTCCTTCCGCGTTCCACATTGTTTGCCATCTCGTCGAGTCCAGTTCTGTAGTAGTCATACTGCAGTTGTCTGAACGGTTTCATCGCTCCGTCGAGGTAGTCGTTTATGATGGCGAATCTGTTTCTGTCGGTCTCAAATGATTTCCATCCCGTGAAGTTCAGGTTCTGGGCATTGTTGGTGAGGTTCATACAGCGCTGCAGTATGTCTTCACCTCCCATTGGTGAGAAGCTGTCGAGGTTGAGTCCGATGATGAGATAGGCGTAATAGGCGAATAGAGCCGTCAGTTGGTTGTCTATCTGTTCTTCATTGAAGTTGAGCTGGTCGAACTGTGCGAACTCGAAGTTGAAGTCGTTGTCCTTATTATTATATAAGGTAGTGTTATATGCCGAGTTGTATACCGGTCTGTTTGCCTGTATTAGTGCATTGCATGTGAACTTGTTCGATGACTGGTCGTATTTAGTCACCGTTATGTTGAAGTTGCACACGATTCTTTCGTTTTTCTGGAATTGATAATCCGTCCACTGCCTGTCGTTGACAAACTGCTCCAGCGTCTCCTTCAGATTGTCGAAGACGCTGGCATCGGTGCCTTGTATCTGGTTGTGGTTGATGGTTATCTTGGCTATCAGCTCCTGTGCTCCGGCGGATACCGTTGCCACGATGAGCAGTGCATACAGACAAATCAGTCGTATTCTCATGATGTGTAGTGGTTTATGTCTTTTTGTTAGAGAAATCATCATTTCCAAAGTTTCTCCATCTCGTCTACGATGTCGCTTGCCACCTCTGTCTTCGGCTTTTTCTGATAATCCTTCTTGCCGTCTGGCGAAATAATGGAAATCATGTTGTCGTCGCTTCTGAAAGTGGTGCCTTCATTGCGTGTGGAGTTGAGCACTATGAAGTCAAGGTTCTTCTTCGCAAGTTTCTTCTTTGCGTTCATCTCCTCGTCGTTTGTTTCCAGTGCAAATCCGATCAGCTTCTGTCCAGCCTGCTTTGCCTTGCCGAGAGCGGCGGCAATGTCGTGGGTCGGACTTAGCGTTATCACGAGGTTGTCGTGCTCACGCTTTATCTTCCTATCGCTCACGTGGCTAGGTTTGAAGTCGGCAACTGCCGCACACAATATCGCTGCATCCTGGCTGGCGAAGCATTCTGTGGCTGCCTTATGCATTTCATCGCAGCTCTCAACGTCGATTCTTTTTATCATGTCAGAACATTTCATCGTCACTGGTCCGGCGATAAGCGTTACTTCAGCGCCTCTTCTCGCACATTCTTCAGCCAGGGCGAAGCCCATCTTGCCGCTTGAGTAGTTGCCTATAAAGCGCACAGGGTCGATTTTCTCGTATGTAGGTCCGGCGGTAATCATTATCTTCTTGCCCTTGAGTGGCAGTCCTTCCTTGCAGGCAGGAGTGTGGCACGTGTCTTCAAACGCGTTGTCATTGTCTTCGAAGAATGCGTCGAGCTGTCTCACTATCTCTTCCGGCTCTTCCATTCTGCCCTTGCCCTCAAGTCCGCTGGCAAGAAATCCGCTCTTGGGTTCGATGATATGGTTGCCATAGCCCAGAAGCGTATTCATGTTCTGCTGTGTTGACGGATGGCGATACATGTCGAGGTCCATGGCGGGAGCTACGAACACTGGTGCTTTCATCGAGAGATATGTGGTGATGAGCATGTTGTCGGCAATGCCGTTTGCCATCTTTCCAATCGTTGATGCCGTGCATGGTGCTATGAGCATGGCGTCGGCCCAGATACCGAGGTCTACGTGTGAGTTCCAGGTGCCGTCTCTCTGAGAGAAGAATTCGCTGATGACCGGTTTGTGGGTCAGTGCCGACAGCGTGATGGGAGTGATGAACTCCTTGCCTGCTGGCGTTATCACGACCTGAACCTCTGCCCCGGCCTTTATCAGTCCACGGATGATGTAGCATGCTTTGTATGCCGCGATGCTACCTGTTATGCCGAGAACGATTTTCTTTCCTTTCAGCATCCTTGCCCCCTCCTCAGATCTCTCATCTTGATGCGTGTCAGTACCTGCTTGGTGTCGCTCGTGAAGTCGCTTGTGAGCATCCAGTTGTAGTAACCCGGATCGCGGCGCAATGCTTCTTCAACGGGCACTCCCTTGTATTTGCCGAAGTTGAACACCTCCTGCTTCATGGGCTTGCCGTCGGCGTCCAGCATAGGCTGTCCGTTGGCGTCTTTCATTTCCTTCCATACTACGCGTCCGGCGAAGTCCACGTTGTCGTTCTGTTTTGAGAACTGTGCCAGAACGTCCATGTCGTTCTCCAGCTGGCGTTCTTCTTCCTCTTGCTTCCCAGGCGCATACATGTCGAGTTCTCCCATGAGCACACGATATGTAGCCTCAGTGTCCTGGTCGGCGCGGTGGGCGTCGAAGTCGTCCTCCATTTTCCTTCCGCAATAGAACTTGTACGCTGCAGCCAGATTACGGCGCTCCATCTTGTGGAATATCGTCTGGGCGTCGATCAGTCTGCACTGGCTGAAGTCGTAGTTGATGCCTGCACGGTAGAATTCCTCAGCGAGCATCGGCAGATCAAAGTGGTTGGAGTTAAAACCGGCGAAGTCGCAGTTTGCGAATTTCTCTGCCAGTTCCGGGGCTAGGGCCTTGAATGTGGGCTTGTCTGCCACATCGGCGTTTGATGTGCCGGTCAGTTCAACCACCTCCTGTGGAATCTCCTTTCCTGGGTTCACAAAGATATTCTCCCTCTCTTCTTTTCCGTCGGGATATACCTTTATATATGATAGTTGGAAAATTCTGTCTCTCACTATATCGAGTCCTGTAGTCTCGAGATCGAACACTACGAGTGGCCTTGTCAGATTCAGTTTCATCTCTATATTATGTGTGTTATGGTTAATTTAATATTGTTTTGTCAATGGAATCTACCTGTTTTAGATGGGCAACTCACCATTATTTTATACGCAACCATGTTGTTTTTTGACAAGCAACCAGCCTTTTTTCTGTTGTCAAAGGGTCTGTACACGTTTTCTGATGGTGTTTATGCCTTATCTGAACCAAGGAACAAGAGAAGGACGTCATAGTCTTTTGCCATTCAGAATGGTGTCAGGCTGTGTTGATCCCTTTTCTTATTCCTTGTCGTCTGGCATAGGGGAGAGGTGCTCGGCCTTCTTGGCTTGTCGGTGCTCCCCGGTATTCCCTGCCGTTTTGTTTGTTGCCTATATATGTTTGCCTTTTCTGGTTTTAGTCGTTCAGCAGCATCGGCATGATGAGCATAAGGATATTCTGCCCCTCAGGCTGCTCTGATGGGAAAATGAGGCACGGACGGCTTGGGTCGGCAAGCTCCATCAACACTTCGTCGCTTGTCAGGCTTGAGAGGATCTCGACGAGCGAAGGGCCTTTAAAGCCTATACTCATAGGAGTTCCGTTGTAGTCGCATACTATGGTTTCCTTTGCGCTTGTCGCGAAGTCGATGTCCTCTGACGACGCCTCCACCTGTCCGATGCCGAGGCGCAGACGGATGGACTGGCTGCTCTCGCTTGCGAATGGCAGGATGCGCTTCACCGAACCGAGAAGAGCCCTGCGGTCGATGGTCATCTGGCATGGATTGTCGGTTGGAATCACGGAGTTGTAGTTTGGATATCTGCCTTCTATGAGTCTGCACTTCAAGTTGCCTGCTGCGAATGTCACCTCTGCATTGAGGTTGTCGAAGCGTATCTCTACAGGTGTGTCGTCGTGGGTCAGCGCGTTCTTGAGCAGTGTGGCGGGTTTCTTCGGCAAGATGAACGACACAGGCTCTTCGTTGGTGATGCTCAGTATCTTGTTTCTCACGAGCTTGTGTCCGTCGCTTGCCACGATTGCCAATGCCTCTTGGTTGAGGTCAAAATAGAGACCGTTCATCACAGGTCTGATTTCCTCGTTAGCTGTGGCAAACAATGTGCGCGAGATGTTGTCGGCGAGGATGCCGGATGGTATGGTGATTGTCGTTGCCCCGTCGCCTACTGGCTGTGCCATAGGGAATTCATCGGCATTCTGTGCCGTGAAGGTATAGCCTCCGTTCTGGAATGTAATGCTCACGGAGTAGGTGTTCAGGTCTACTGTGAGCGTGACTGGCTGCTCCGGCAGGTCTTTAACGGCGTCGATGATGGTGCGGCTGCTGATGGCGAACCTTCCGTCGGAATCAGCCTCGTCGAGTTCCACACTGGTGGTGAGCTCGTTCTCCTTGTCAGAAGCGGTGAGCGTGAGCACTCCGTCCTTTACATCAAAAAGGATGCAGTCCAGAATCTGTAGTGAGTTCTTGCTGTTAAGCACTTTCGACAGTGTAAGAAGGCGGCTGCTTAGCACCGCGCATGACAATGTGATTCTCATTATTGTGTATTTTATTGTTGTTTTTTATTGTTGTTTATCGTTGTCCTTGCTTTGCCGGACGCTATTTTCTTCTTATTTTACGACCTGTTGGCGTCTGGCAGATAACGACTACAAAAATACAAAAAAACCTTGTGGTGAGCAAAAAATAAAATGAAATGTTTTTATTTTTAAAACTATTTTGGTAATTTCGCAGAACAAACCATAAAGAAGGAAAAACAAATGGAAATACAAGGAAAAGTTATAGCTGTGCTTGCCCCTCGTGAGGGAACCTCAAAGACGGGCAACCCATGGAAGGTGCAGGAGTATGTGATAGAGACAGAGGAGCAGTACCCCAAGAAGATGTGTTTTGAGATCTTCGGCAACGACAGAATCAGCCAGTTTGCCTCCATGCTCGTTGTTGGCAACACTGTCAAGGTGTCGTTTGATATCGACGCACGCCAGTGGAATGACCGTTGGTTCAACTCTATCCGTGCATGGAAAGTGGAGCTGCCAATGCAGGAGCCTATGGCAGAGATCCCGCAACAGGCAATTCCGGAACCATTCCCGCCTGCACAGCCGGAAGCTGCCGCTACAGGCGAGTCTACTGATGATCTGCCTTTCTAAAGCAGAAAACCGTCGATTGAGCAAACGGCTTTTCCCGTTGTAGTGACAGGGAATTGATATTGCCGCAAGAGGTGTAATGCTTCTTGCGGCATTTTTTTGTGTCCGCAATTGTTCGTTTTTTCCCATATATGTGAATAACCGGACAACGATAGAATTGCAAATTTATTTGAAACAATTAGGAAATATGAGTACTTATTAATGGAATGGAATATGTAAGTGGTTGAAAATAATTTACAAAATAGTACCAAAAGTCCCAAAGTCCCAAAGTCCCAATATGATTCTTCATTTTCTATAATATATTATATA
>NZ_JXQI01000034.1 GCF_000834015.1 Prevotella pectinovora
TCGACAGACCGATTCTACCTTTTTACAACAAAGGTACGAAACTGTCTTTAGCAATCATAGTTTTACCTTGATTATTTTGGAGTTTATGCGACTTCGTCGCAATCTTCTGCAAACTTAGAGGTCATTATGTCGTTTTGGGGTAAGAAACGCCATACCTAATTGTAGGTATTTTGACAGAAAAAGGCTCCTGACTTCATAATATTTCTTAAGGCGGTGAACATTTTGTTTGTTGTTCTGAACTAAATCCGTAATTTTGGATTGAATTCATAATTTCAACATTTTTATTTATATTAAGCAACCATAATTATGGAGAATAACAAAAAGAAGTATTGGGGGAAGACTATCACCTCGTTTGTCTTTGTATTGTTCACGATGCCTCTCGGCCATGCCATGATGAGAATCATGGAAGACACGATGTCTCACAGCGCCGTGAACACCAGTGCTGTCATCATGGGATTTGTAGGTCTGGCGATGGCGGTGATCGGAGTGTTCGTGAAGGGCGACACCAAGCGCACCATCTGGGGACTCTTCGGCGCACTGCTGTTCTGGACAGGCTGGGTGGAATTCATGTTCGGATATTTCGCCGCACGCTTCGGAGTGCATTACGACCTTGTAGGGTCTGGAGTTGTGCAGACCACAACGGAATACGTGAACGGCATCGGAGTGAACCATCAGATGCTAATCAATGGTGTTGACGTGAACAGCATTCCGCCTGCCGAACTGAAGGCTATGCGCGGTTCGCGTCCCGAATATCTGATTCTGCCGGCATCGTTCGGCTTCTTCGTGATGTTCATGGTGCTCTATGTGTTCAGTTCGAAGACGGGATGCCATTTCATGAACTGGCTGCAGAAAGTGTTCTTCCGCGAGAAGCGCAACGAGGTGGTGCCAAGCAATATGAGCCACCACGCTTCCATCACCACCTTCCTGGAGTTCAACCTCATCAACTGGGCGTGCTACCTGTATCTTATGTTCGTTTACGACCCTGAATTCTTTGGCGACAGCCATCCTGTCACCATCGCCAGCGCCGTGGGATGCGTCATCGGAGCGGTATTCATGTTCCGCCACCAGCTGAAACTGCGTGCCTGGGGCCCAAACATCAGAATGTCTATAGCCACGGTGATCGTGTTCTGGACTGCTGTGGAGGTGTTTGCCCGTAACGGCATGTTCACTGAGATATGGGTTGAACCGCTACACTATGTGCCTCAGATGATCAGCATCCTGGTGGTGTTTATCCTTCTTGGAGTGGGAATCGCATATAAGTCAAGGACCAAGAAAGCGAGACAATAATCCCCAAAAGGCAAATGCTATTCACTCACCCTCTTTCTGACGATAGTTCACCGGCGACATCCCCACCTGCTTCTTGAAGAATGTGCCAAACGAAGAGGCGTTAGGGAAGTTCAGTTCGTCTGCGATTTCCTTGATGCTCTTGTCGGTGGTGGTTATCAGCGATATCGCCTTCTTTGTTATCGCCTTGAAAACGAGCTGCTGCACGGTGCATCCCGACACCGACTTGACAAGCGTAGTGAGATATTTTGGCGACAGACACAGACGGTCGGCATAGAATCTGACGCCACGCTCACTGACATAATGCTGGTCTATCAGATGCATGAGCTGGATATACATATCGAGCCGCCGGCTCGGAGCATTGTCGCCATCCTTGGAGATTTCTCTGAATATGCCGCAAAGCCTGTATGTCAGCGAGAGCAGGAGCAGCCGGCGCTCGTTGGCAGCAAAAACATTGTCGTCGCTGTTGCCCACTGCCAGCAACTCTGAATATTTTGTCAGTTCGTCCTCATGCCCCGTATGCATCACCCAGCACGCTCTCGGATTGAGGATACTCATGTATCTCATCCCTACCACGGTGCTGCCGAGGATATTGCGGATGGAGTCCACCCGATAGAGGATGATGACAACGGAGCAGTCTGTGCTGTGGCTGGTGACTGAGAAGCACACACCATGTGACAGGAACGCCGTCTCGCCCTTATTCACCACATAGTCCACGTCTTCACAACAAAACGAGAATTTGCCGGAAGCACACACTATGATGCCCACGTCGGCAACATGGAAGTTGTGGAAGAACGCTTCGGGAAAAGACGTTATATTACCACAAGAGCAGCAGATGTCCTCATTATTTGCCATCTGCTGCTCAAGAAGCGTTATATTGTTTTTACTGTTTTTCATAAGCCCTGGCCGTATGTTTGCGGCGAAGGTAACAAAAAAAACAGGAACTGCAAAAGAATCGTCTACTTGTCTGCTCGTCAACTAGTCAACTAGTACCCAACATACCACTCTCTCGTGTCCTTGGATATATCTCTCTTGGGCCACGGCACGACAAGCATCAGACCGGCAAGGATCATACAAGCATATATCGTCCAGCCGGACATCTCCTTTATCGCCGACAGGGTGGCCTGCACCTGCACCTTGCCCTTGGCAGACATGGCTGCCATGTGTTGCGCCTCCGTCTCGCTCTTGCCCTGATATTGCATTCCGCGGGCGGTCATGTCATAGGTAGATGCCGTCTCCAAGTTCGTGCGATCGTAGTCGTGGGCATAGCGCGTCACATAGTATTGCTGGCGATACTGGAATACTGTCTGATACAACGCCGAACCGATGCCCGGCGCTATCACCATACGCACCGTGAGCATTATGCATACCCATGTGGACAACAGCTTATACGGCATGCGCTGGTTGGCATACACGGCGATGAGCGAATAGAGCAGCATCATTCCCGTGGCACGTATGATGACGGGCCATTTCATGCGCTCCAGCATTCCGGCGGTCTGCACCTCGAAATACATAAAAAGTGACGCGGTGGCAATAAGCATGAAGCCCATGGCGAAAAACCATTTGAAATGCACGCCCTTGTTGTTGAGAATCAGGATGATCACCATTCCGATGAAATATCCCAGCAGCACCCAGTTGCCGAGAGCGGCAATCTGTATCTGGTCTGCCTTCATGCCCACGCCGACAAAGATATTGACGAGCATCGAACTGGAGTTGCATATCATCAGACCGATAAAAAGCAGGATGCCGCCCTGGATGCTGCGCGACTTGAATGCCTTGAGCATGAAATATGGCGAGCGGCGCGTCTTCTCAAGATAGAAGAACAACAGCGACGACAACACGCAGATAACTGTTGCCCAACGGATTCTGGGACTGTCATACCAGTCGTACACCTTGCCATACACCGTCACGTATACAAACGAACAGCACATCAGACAGAACACCACTACGTTGCCGAACTTGGAGAACGACAGCGGCGAACGCTTCGTGGGGTATGGATTGTATGGCATGCACAGCAGGGTGATGAGCAGTGCCACGAGTATCGCTCCCAACATGGCATAGTATACCATCTGCCACTGGTAGTTGTATGCAAACCACGCCGTTATCCATGTGCCTATCTGTCCCAGGAGCATGAAGAAGAAATATATGATTGGCTGACTCGCCTTCTTCTCCGTGTCGAGGGCGTCCCATCCAGCCTCATCCGTGGGCTCGTTGCCTGGCGTCACGTTGCGTGTCGCCTCTATGCCGAAACCATATTTGATAAGCGTAAAGAGGTTGCACATGAGCAGCGTCTGCCTCACGAAGCCCATCACAAGGCTGTTGAGGGCGAGGATAAACAGACTGTCGGTATTGGCGCAAATATAGCTCTGCACCGCCAGCAAGGAGAACCCCACAAGGCTCATCATCTTCTGTCGGCGCACGCTGACCAGCAGATAGAAGAACGGCGAGAATGCCGCCATGCCAATCGACGTGACGAAACTGATGAAGGCGATGTGTTCCGACTGGATGCCGAGCCCTCCCACCATCTCGCTGCTATTCACGGTGTAGGCACCGCTTACCGTCATGATAGGTATGAAAAGTATGACGAGGAAGGCGATGCCGAGGGGCTTCGGCACCCAGTTATAGAACGGAAAATTCTTCGGCAGATGTTCCGGCACTGCCGTATATATCTCTGCCTGTGTCATTTCTTGAGCTGTGCCTTAACAACGACCATCATTCCGGCTGCCAACTTGCTGTTGTCTGCCTTTGATATTCCTTCAAACTCTATCCTCACCGGCACGCGCTGCTGTATCTTCACGAAGTTTCCGGCTGAATTGTCGGTAGGCACGAGGGAGTATTTCGATCCCGTAGCTCCGGATATTGCCGTGATTCTGCCCTGGAATTCCTTTCCTTCAAAGGCATCTACCGTCATCACCACCTTCTGGCCCACATACAGATTCTCCACCTGTGTCTCCTTGTAGTTGGCAATCACCCACTTTTGGGTGTCGGGCATGATATATGTGATAGTCTGTCCGGCATTCACCGCCTGTCCCTCTTCCAGCGCTCTTCTGCCGAGCTTGCCGTCGCATGGAGCGGTCACCACACAATATGAGAGGTTCAGCTTTGCCATCTCCAGAGCTGCCTGTGCCCGTTCGATGGCGGCAGCGGTGTTCTTCTTGCGTGTCTGCACTTCGTTGACTCCCGAATATGCCGCCTTCTGCTGACGGCGCACGGCATCGAGCTTCTTCTTCGTGGCGTTGTATTCGGTCTCTATCTGTTCGAGCTGTATCGGTGTGGCGGCGTTGCGTGCCACGAGGTTCTGATAGCGCTGACGGTCTTTCTCGAGTTTTGCGAGGCGCACCTCAATCTCTGCTATAGATGCCTCATATACCGTTGCCGAAGTCTGGGTGGTCTGCACCGAGGCGTCAATCACGTTGGCTCCAGCCATGGCGTCTTTGAGTGCCGCCTCTGCCTCCATCACGCGGATGCGGTATTCGCGGTCGTCGAGAACGAGCAGCGTGTCGCCCTTCTTCACATTCTGATGCTCCTTGAAGTATATCTTCTTGATATATCCCGAAGCCCGCATGTTTACCGGCGAGATATACTGCTCCACCTGTGCGTCATCGCTCTTCTCGTTGCTCTTGTAGTCCATGAACATGCAGCCTATCTTCACTATTCCCCATACGAGGATTGCCACGCCTATCATACTGACGATCAGTTGGCGTATGCGCTGGCGTTTGAGCTGCTTGGCGGTAACTTCATGGGTTGACTGCTGCTGGTTGTTGTCACTTGGGGTGTTTGTTGTGTTGTTTGTGGGGGTATTGGTATTGTTTGTTTCCATTTTTCGGTGGGGTTATTAGTAATTAATTAATGTAGGGCGAATGGGGCATCATAGTCACAACCGCCATTCCTGTTGTCATTTCATCAGTCTGTCCAACTGACCGGTGAGTTTTAGTATCGTCAGATTTGACACCTGGTAGTTGAAGTGGGCAGTGAGATAATTGTTCTGTGCGTCGCTCATGCTCATCTCGTCTTGCAGCACCTCCGTCATCGAGGCTATGCCCTCGCGGTATCTGTCGCTCGTCACCTTATATATATCTTCGGCAAGCAGATAGTTGTCGCGCTGCTTGGCGAAGTTGCGCTGGTTGTTAGCCAGATCGTTCACGGCGTTGGCATATTGCGTCTGCATACCCTTCAGGGCGTTCTCGTAGGCAATTTTCGCATTGTCGATGTCCACTTGTGCTTTTCTTATCTTCGAGCGCTTTTCAAATCCGTCGAACACGGGTATGCGCAGCGACACGCCGATGCCGTTCGACTTATACCAATGGTTCGACTCGCCGGAGTGGAACCAGTTTTTCATCTTGTCTGTAAACGCCGTGTATGTCCAGTTGCCGGTCAGGGCGAGGGTTGGCAGATAGCCATCCTTGGCGAGTTTCTTCTGCTGTTCTGCCAGCGTCTGCTGCTTGCGCAGGAGTTGCAGCTCGTAGAGGTTCTCGTTGAGTCCGGTGAGTGCCGCCATGTCTATCTGCTCCACATTGGCTTTCTCCACCACGATGTCCTGTTCGGCGGGATAGTCGATTACATATTTCAGCATGTTATATTGCTGTATGAGCATCGCCTTGGCATTGTCGTACTGCACGCTGAGGTTCTCCAGATTCACGTTCACGCGCTTCACGTCCACGCTCAGCGCCATGTCATTGTCATGGAACGCTTGCGTGATGTCGCGCAGTTCCTCCAGTCGTTTGATGTTGTCTTTGATTATCCCTATCTGTTCTTCGGTGTTCTGTGCCAGATAGTACATCTTGCTTATCTGCACTATCAGGTCTTCTTTTGCCTTGGAATACGACAGGGTGTTGAGTTGGTCGAGGGTCTTCGATATTTCCAGTGCGGTGAGCGCTGTCTGACTGTATAGCGGCATCTGCAGCTGTATACTCGCCGACGAATTATATTGCAGCGTCTTCGTCACGTTATACGGTTTGCCGTATGCCCTACCGTCGGTCACCGATACGGGAGGAGTGAAATTGTCGTTCAGTCCGGCGCCGATATTTATCTGCGGCAGCAGCCGGGAGCGGTTTTCACTCACATTGTGCTTTCCTTTCAGCACATTGCCCTCATACGTTTTCAGATTCAGGTTTCTCTCGATGCCCATCTGCAGGCATCTGCCCAGCGACATCGTTTCTTGCGCCATTGCATAACCGGCAAGAAATGTCAGGGAAATTGTGAACAATATTTTTTTCATACCTATATTTATATTTCGGCTGCAAAATTACTGATTTATCGCCGTATAGGTATATTCATATAATATCACAAGCTGTTCACATTTTCCCTTTGTCGTTTTCTATAGGAGCCAAAATTTATGGTTTTCGATACAAACATTCCGTTTCGTTTATCCAAATCTTATGGATCTATCTACTTTTGCAGAAGCCATTTCCAGACAGGCACCACCTCTATCGTATGGCCATCTGCCTCTATTTGTGTCTGGTAGTCGCGGGTAATGATGTAGCCTTGGTAGCCGGGAAAGGCTTTCAGAAATTTGACGAGAGCTCCCACTTCTCGCTCATAGGTTGCCTCGTCATTCAGGTTATATGACACCTGGATTGCCAACCGGGCAGATGGAACGCAGAAATCAATCTCTATATTTTTGTTGAAATAATAGAGGAGAGTTTCTTCCGTAGTGTTTCTGAATCTTCTGTTCAGTTCTATCGCCACCATATTCTCCAATAGCTTTGTTTCCCCCTGAAACAGGAACAGGTTGAGTATTCCATTATCGGCAACGTATCTTTTTTGAAGCGTTGCCTGTTCTGTCATAGGTGAAACCAGATTCGGAATCGGGAAGAAGAGATACGCATCTTGCATATATTCCAGATAATCCTTCAGAACCGACAAACTGATGGTGTCTCCTGTAGATTTCACCATGTGTTGCAATCTGGTTAGGGAAGAAGGCTGCATCACGCTATCGGCAAGTTTTTTAGCCAAAAAGCGGAATACCCTTGAATTGCGGATGCTGTTTCTCTCCACGATGTCGCCAATCAGTATCTTCTGATACAGGGCATTGAGGTATTCCCGTTTGTCTGGTTGCTCAAACGATTCTGCTATTCCTCCTTCGTAAAAGTAGGAATCAAAATAGTTGGATACAATTGATTTTACCTGCTGGTTATATTCCCAGTTTTCACATGGTTCCATTTGGTGATAGGTCAGGTATTCTGCAAACGAAAAAGGAAAAATTTCCTTCGGAATGTATCTTCCTCCAAGTGTAGAGTACATTTCCTTGCCCAGCATCTTGGCGTTGCTGCCTGTAATCATCACGCGATATTGGGAATCTGCCAGGCGACGGGCAAATTTCTCCCAGCCTTCCACATTCTGGATCTCGTCAAGATAGACGAGGGGCTGTTTGCCGGGATATAGTTCCATGTAGGAATCCAGAATGATGCCCAGTTCTTCTGCCTTGAGGGATGACAAGCGCTCATCCTCAAAGTTGATGTAGAGAATATCTTGGGCCGACTGTTCGCCTTTGTTGAGTCTGGTCTGAATATCCTGATACAGCAAGTAGGACTTACCTGCTCGCCTGAGACCTACGAGGATATAATTCGACTTATCGCCGAAAAGGAAATCCCGGTGAACCAGTTTGTAGTTTGGGATGGCTACTTGCTTCTCAATGATGATATTCTTGATGATTTGCTTGTCCATATGGAAATATTTTAAAGTATACTTTACAAAAATACAGAAATATCATCAACTATACTTTGAAATAATTCTAAAAACAGGATTATTTAAGGAATATTAATGGTCTATATGGCGTTTTACCTTACCACTATTTATCTGAATAAACACATGATGATTAACTACTATTAAAAAAAAGTCAGAGGTTTTTGAATACCAAATCATAAAAAAGTCAGAGGTTTTGGGGGCGTATTTTATAAAAAAGTCAGAGGTTTTCTGGAGTGTCTCCTTATAATATTAGGATAGCAATTTATGATTTTTCTTGATAAGCACCTGCTAAATATCTGTCTGTCTTACCGGTCATTAGGGCTTGCCTGGATTTTGATTTTTAGAAGAGTGGATTTTGTTTGGCTTTTAATGAGTAATAGCGAGCTATTGCGAATTAAAAACAAGCAAAATACGCCTTATAAAATTCAAAAGACTGCAAGCAGTTATGAAATACCCAATAAAACGTCCTAATGACCGTTTTGGGTTTAATCAAAAGCATTATCTTTGCACCACAAAAAAATGACAATGATGAGGAAAACAAAGGATTGACACCTTTCCACATTCATCCACATAAGGAATGGCATCGCTATATCGGCACGCCACTTCTGGAACTCTAAACCTCTGTTATGGACAAGCTGACTAAGGAACAACGCCACCGCTGCATGGCAGCGATACGGGGAAAAGACACCAAACCGGAAATCACGGTCAGAAAATTCCTGTTCAGCCGTGGCTTCCGCTATCGGCTGAACCATCCGCGTCTGCCCGGTCATCCGGATATCGTAATGCGCAAATACCGCACGTGCATCTTCGTCAACGGATGCTTCTGGCATGGACACGAGGGGTGCAGATACTACGTGCTGCCAAAGACGAACACTGAGTTCTGGAAAGCGAAGATTGAACGCAACAAAGCCCGCGACATTGAGGAGCAACACCAACTTGCCGCTATGGGATGGCACTGCATCACCGTATGGGAATGCCAGCTGAAGCCGGCCGTAAGGGAACAGACCTTAGAGTCGCTGGCGCACACTCTGAACAGCATATTCCTGAACGACCGCAGCATCAAACGATACACCCTGCCGGAAGAGGAAACGATGATGGCCGCGGAACCGGACAACAAGCTATAACGACTTCATTATCCATTTTCGCCCTACTCGGGCACCCTTACCACATCCACCACATGGCTGCCGGCCCCTATCAGGTCGGACCGCTCTGATATCACCTTCTGGTATTCTATAAACCGGGCAAAGGTCTCGTCGCTCATGCGGTTGAGCCGTGTGCGCATATAGTCGGAGGCTCCGTCGGGCGAGAAGATGGTAACCCGATCCAGTCCGGCACTCTCGTCCAGACGGTTGATGTCGTCGATGCGCACATAGTCGTAGAGTTCGTCAGCCTGCGCCTGGATGTGGAAATCCTTGTCCACAGCACCCCTCTCCAGCAGCCCCACGATGCGGTCCTCGTCGAAACAATACGACAGGATACTGTATTCGTTCATCAGATACGCCACGAAAATCAGTCCGCCAGGCTTCGTCACACGCTTCGCCTCGTTCAGCGCCTTCAGCTTCTCTTCATCTCCTATCAGATGATACAGCGGACCGAGCAGCAGCGTCACGTCTGCCGTTGCCGTAGGGATAAACGGCATGTCTCTCGCATCGCCCTGCACCACATCGGCTGTCGGCTCACGCTTCAGAAACACCTCTATGTTGCGGCGTACCAGCTCCACCGCCTTCACCCTATAGCCCTCTGCCATGAGTGCCGAAGTGTAGCGGCCCGTCCCGGCGCCGATGTCAAGAAGAAAGTAGTCGGACTTCAGAAACCGGCGCAGATGGTGCATAGTGGTTTCAAACTCTACGATACCGTGCCTACGCTGCAGGCGCAGGTCTTCAGGATGCTTGTTGTAATGCTTCTCTATATTGGATAGTGCCATATATGATTTCTTGAAAACTCCCAACAAAGATAATCATAACTCTCAACTTTCCAACGTTAATTTCTCGTTTTTTTATTCTACCCAAGCATTTATCGGTCAAGCAAAGGATTACCAATCTCAGGTTAACCTTTGCTTTACCGATATTATATTGAGCACCTCATACAACATATATGCCACACTAAAAACTTGTTCTCGTTGTGTGAATATTGGCGGTATTCAAAAGAATGAGACAAGAGCTAAAAGCTCAATATCAAAAAAGATAGAAAGGAACACTATTCACCTTGCTCGAGTCGGCATCCAACTTATAGCAATAGCTTTCACTCCGTTTTTATGCTCTCCACCGGATTCTCCGTGGCTACGCGCCACGACTGTGCTACTACCGTAAGAACAACTACAGCCGATACGCCCACGAAGCTCAGCGGAAAGAGCCACCAATAAATCGGTGTGTGCTCGGCGAAGCTCTGCAGCCATTGGCGGCTCAGCCAATAGCCGAGCGGTGCGGCAATGACGAACGATACGACGAGAGGCACGCTATAGCGCACGGCAAACAACCGCACCACCGCCCCCACCGAGGAACCCATCACCTTGCGGATGCCTATCTCCTTGCGACGATATTCGGTTTCGAACATCGTGAGCGAGAACACTCCTATGATGGTTATTATGATGCAGATGATGGCGAAGAGCTTAACCTGGGAGATGAAGCGGAACTCATCCACGTAGGTCCGCTGCAGCGCATCGTCGAAGAACTTCATCTTATAGTCGCCGAATGAGGCATCCAGACGGTTGAGCACCTTTTCTATGCCTCGCTTTGCCTCTATCTTGTCATGTCCCTCTGCCACACGCACGAAGAGATTATAGCAGCGGTCGCCCATGCTATTCATTGCCAAAGGGTCCAACACGAGGAAAGCGACGGAGAGGATGCTGTTATCGTTGCGTACCGACTTCATCCTGAAGTTGTTGCACACTCCAACGATGAGGTAGTTATGGTCGCCCCATTCGCTCCGGCTGCCTATCGAGTCGCCCACGTGCAGCCATTTGTATTTGTCCATCATCGTGCGGTTCAGTATATACGCCCCTGTCTGGCTGTCCGACTCCTTGAAGTCGCGTCCCTCCTCAATCTTCAGTCCCATCGTGTGCAGATATCCGGGGTCGCACAGCATCACCTGCATGTTCATCGACTTGTCGCCGTTGCCGCGAAACCACCCCATATATTGGTCGCCGACGCCTATTGCATCCTGTGCATACCCCACCCTCTCCACGTATGGCAGTTTCTGCAGTTCAGCCCGTATGGCAGTTTTCTTCTGACAAGCCTCCGCTGTGAGTCCGGTGAAGAGTACCTCGTTCTTGGCGAAGCCGTAGTCGCTGTTGAAGATGTAGTTCGACTGGCTCGCCATCACACCGATATATATCGCCAGGACGAAAGCCACGCAGAACTGCACTCCCATTATCGCCATGCGCAGTTTCCTGCCGCGCGGTGATAGTCCGAAGGAGCCTTTCAGCACCATTGCCGGTGTGAACGACGTGCTGTACCATGCCGGCACGACAGCCGACAGGGCACCCACAGCCAGCGCTGCCACTGCCATTACAGTAGCCAGCATTGCATTTGCCCCGAAACTGATGTCTCCCGACACGAGATTCATGCAGGTCTCGCTGCGCTGGAAACCCATTACGATGAGGAAGGCTATGAGGAGACCGATAAAGGCGAAGCCCACATTCTCCATTATCATCTGCAGACGCAGACTGCTCTGCGAGGCTCCCATCACGCGGCGTGTGTTTATGCTGCGTATGCGCATCGGCACTTCGGAGAGCGTGAAGTTCAACAGATTCAGCAGAGCTATGAACAGGATGAATACCGATGCCACGGTGAGCACATTCACCAGGTTGCGGTTGCCCTTGTCGCCTAAGCCTACGCCGGAGAAATATATATCATCTACCGGGGTGAGCCGGAAGCTCTGACCATATTCCTTCTCGAATTTCTTCTCGTCGGTATACCCCGTCTGCCTCATCACTTCCTTCTTGAACGCACGCTCCACAGCCGCCTTGTTAGCCGGATCGTCAAGGCGTACGAATATGTTGAAGCTCCACTCCGATGCGTCGCCGGCATCCTTCGGGTTCTCACACATATAGAGTCCGTTGCCAATGGAGCAGTTGTCGGGCATGTCTTCGCTCAATCGAGTAGGAGGAAAACGAAGTAGTTTTCTTCCTACTTTCGTTTTCCGACCTCTCACACCACCGTACGTGCCGTTCGGCATACGGCGGTTCCTATTTTGGGTTCCATTCGAGATACGAATCCGTAAGACACAAGTAGCCCGCCTTCTTTAGATTCAGTGTGGATATTGCCGTGTTAACATAGTAGTTCTTTGCCATGCGCCAGTGGCTTTGGCGGGCATTGCCTATAGACCATGCCTTATCATGGCTGATTCCACACTTGATGAGGTTTGCCACCTTTGTCTTTGTTTTCTTCCAAGCCTTCCATATACACATGCGTATTCTACGTCTTAACCATTCATCGGTCTCTTGGCAAAGACGTTTCATATTGGCAAGGTGATAGTATCCTACCCACCCTTGTATGTACTCTTTTAGCTTCTGCTTTCTCTTGTCGTATCCCCATCCGTTGCTCCGACTTGTCAGTTCTTTTAGCCTTGACTTCATCTTTGCCTTTGATTTCGGGTGTACGGTGAGTTGGCATCTACCCTTGTTTACATAAAAGGAGTAGCCAAGATATTTCACACCTCGTATGTATGAGACTACGGTCTTTTCCTTGTTCACCTTTAGGAATAGCTTCCCTTCTATGAATTTGGTTATTGACTCTCGTACACGTTCTGCGGCACGCTTGGTCTTGCAGAATATCATCGAATCGTCGGCATAGCGCACAAAGGGGTGCCCTCTGCGTGCGAGTTCCTTGTCCAACTCGTTCAGCATGATGTTGCTGAGAAGTGGGCTCAGCGGTCCTCCTTGGGGAGGGCCTTCCTCGCTTGCATGCCACAGGCCTTTGTCTATGACTCCGCTCCGGAGATATTTGTGTATAAGGCTGACTACTCTGCCGTCCTTGATGGTGCGGCTGAGTATCTCTATGAGTTTGCTGTGACTCACTGTGTCGAAGAAGCGTTCAAGGTCGAGGTCAACTACGTACTTGTAGCCTTCATCGACTATCTTCTGCACTTCTCGCAATGCGTCAAGGCAGCCTCTCCTCGGGCGGAAGCCGAAGCTTCGTTTGGAGAATTGGGGCTCATAGATTATTGTCAGTACTTGGTTGATGGATTGTTGCACCATGCGGTCAACCACGGTGGGTATGCCCAACAGGCGCATCTTGCCGTTGTCCTTGGGTATCTCTACCCTTCGGACGGGATTCGGACGGTAGGTACCGTCAAGCAAGGAGCGTATCAGTTCATCCTTATTAGCCTTGAGCCATGGGAGCAACTGCTCGCATGACATCTTGTCGATACCGCCACAGCCCTTGTTCCTCACTACTGCCTTGTAGGCTTGGTTGAGGTTGTCGGGGCAAAGGATTACTTCCAATAGGTGTTCCTTGTCGAATGGTACTTCCACGATGTTGTCTTCACACATCCACATAAAGGTCTGCACTCCCCCATACCATTCGGTTTCCGACCTATCTCTTTGGGGGCAGCCATTAACTTGGGATAATGTTTTCTGCATTCTTTCCTTCATGAGGTATGTTTCAATTACTATCGCTTAATTATTAGGTTCGGCCCTTCGTGCAACGTTATCGACTATTGCACTACTATGGCGTATGCTGACTTCTCACGGCAAGCTTTACTCCGCCTCTTTCGTAAAAAAACTATTTGAAGCGTCCGTGAGACCTCCTCGGATAAGGGCATTGTCTTTCCATCTTATGCCTACTTCATTTACACCGACCGTTCCGAATAGCTATTGGACTTTGATTTGTTAGGCAATCTTATCCACGGTCACATGCCTTATATGAAGTTTCTGTCCGTTAGGTCAGATATTTGTCGCCGGCTTCCTTCAGATTCCAACTCACGATGGACACCCTTGCCTTTGACTATGCAATTCCCGCTATTAGGGGTCAGCGGAAAAGTACTGGGGGTGTTTTTTATTTCATAGTATTTTGTATCTTTGCATTATGAACATGCTTGAACAATTAGCCCGTCTAGTTCTTCCCAAAGAAATACTAGACAATTTCGATATC
>NZ_JXQI01000035.1 GCF_000834015.1 Prevotella pectinovora
TTTTGATATTGCAAATTTACTAAAAAATATTATTTGCACAAAATTTAAAGCTAAAAATTACAAAATTCTAATTGCTTTTGTGTGTTTATTGTTTAAAATGGTTTAAAAATCTGCACATCTTGCCCTTGGTGTGTAATTATTTTGAGTTTGTATGCCTCAGTTTTCTCCTTTGTTCCTATTCCTAGTTCTTTGGCAGGAGCGGTAAATGTAAGTTGAAAATATTTTGCAGAATCTTTTTTGTGTTAAATATTAGGGCAGTTGGATAATTTGTTGTAACTTAGCACCCAAATTGTAAAATGCGCTTAAAACGCAAGGAAATGCCCTTAAAACGGGAATTTAAGAAAATTAACAGATTAACTAATGGATAGTAACAACACTATTGATCAAGACAGAATTCTCAAGATTAACATTGAGGAGGAGATGAAGTCCTCATACATCGACTATTCTATGTCGGTGATTGTTGCCCGTGCGTTGCCTGATGTGCGCGACGGTTTCAAGCCTGTGCACAGAAGAATACTCTATGGAATGATGGGTATTGGCAATACAAGTGACAAGCCTTATAAGAAATGTGCTCGCGTTGTCGGTGAGGTGCTTGGTAAGTATCACCCACATGGTGACAGTTCTGTATATGGAGCCCTTGTCAGGATGGCGCAAGACTGGAACATGCGTTACACACTCGTTGATGGTCAGGGAAACTTTGGTAGCGTGGATGGCGATTCTGCTGCTGCCATGCGTTATACGGAGTGCCGACTCTCAAAGATGGGAGAGCACATCATGGATGACCTTAACA
Source organism: Prevotella pectinovora (assembly GCF_000834015.1). Taxonomy (GTDB): domain Bacteria; phylum Bacteroidota; class Bacteroidia; order Bacteroidales; family Bacteroidaceae; genus Prevotella; species Prevotella pectinovora. Next base: position 791 of record NZ_JXQI01000035.1, read on the forward strand.
AGGATACGGTTGACATGACGAACAACTTCGATGATTCGCTCGTTGAGCCGACAGTCATGCCAACAAAGATTCCAAACCTGCTCGTAAATGGCGGAAACGGTATTGCTGTAGGTATGGCGACAAATATTCCGACCCATAATCTCGGTGAAGTCATTGACGGATGTTGCGCATATATCGATAATCCAGAAATCGATGTTGACGGACTGATGCGTTATATCAAGGCTCCGGATTTCCCTACAGGTGCTTATATATATGGTATACAGGGAGTGAAAGATGCCTACGAAACTGGTAGGGGACGCATTGTCATGCGTGCGAAGGCTGAGATTGAGAGTGGTGATTCGCATGACAAAATTGTCATTACGGAAATACCTTATGGCGTGAATAAGGCTCAGCTTATTACATATATCGCCGATCTCGTCAAAGAAGGAAAACTCGATGGTATAAGCAATGCCAATGATGAGTCTGGTCGTCAGGGTATGCGTATCGTCATTGACGTGAAGAAGGATGCCAACGCAAATGTTATCTTGAATAAACTCTTCAAGATGACGGCTCTGCAGAGCTCATTCTCAGTGAATTGCATCGCTTTGGTTAAAGGTCGTCCACGTCTGCTTACTCTCAAGGAATGCGTTCATCATTTTGTTGAACATAGACATGACGTTACAATTCGTCGTACTAAGTTTGACTTGAAGAAAGCCCAGGAAAGGGCACATATCCTTGAAGGCCTTATCATCGCCTGTGACAACATCGACGAGGTGGTACACATCATCCGTGCATCCAAGACTCCGTCAGACGCACAGCGCAATTTGGAAAAGCGCTTTGAGCTCGATGAGTTGCAGTCTAAGGCAATCGTTGATATGCGTCTCAGCCAGCTCACAGGTCTGCGTCTTGAGCAGTTGCATGCCGAATATGAGGAGTTGGAGCGTCAGATCAATTATCTGCAGTCTATCCTCAACGATCCGGAACTTTGCAAGAAGGTAATGAAAGACGAGCTTCAGGAAGTGAAGGAGAAGTATGGAGACGAACGACGCACAGAGATAAAATATTCAAGTGAGGAATTCAATCCTGAGGACTTCTATCCTAACGATCCTGTAGTTATCACTATCAGTCATCTTGGTTATATCAAGAGAACTCCTCTGAGCGAGTTCAGAGAGCAGTCAAGAGGTGGAGTGGGTAGCAAGGGAGCCCATAGCAGAGAGCAGGACTTCACAGAGTTCATCTATCCAGCCACAATGCACAACACCATGATGTTCTTCACCAAGAAGGGACGTTGCTACTGGCTGAAGTGCTACGAGATTCCGGAAGGAAACAAGAGCAGCAAGGGCAGAGCGATACAGAACCTCCTCAATATCGAAAGCGACGACAGCGTCAATGCATTCTTGCGTCTGCGCGGTCTCGACAACGAGGAGTTCATCAACAGCCATTATGTAGTGTTCGCCACAAAGAACGGACTTATCAAGAAGACCTTGCTTGAGGCCTATAGCCGTCCGAGAGCAAACGGTGTCATAGCCATCAACATTCAGGAAGGTGACGAGGTGGTAGGAGTAAGACTTACCAACGGACACAATGAACTGGTGCTTGCAAACCGTAACGGTAGGGCTGTGCGTTTCGATGAGAATGCCGTTCGTGCAATGGGTCGTGTATCTACCGGTGTACGCGGAATGCGTCTCGACGGTGGAGACGACGAAGTTGTAGGAATGGTTGTAGTCAACAAGCCTGACGAGGAAACCATAATGGTTGTGAGCGAGAATGGCTACGGCAAGCGTAGTCTTGTTGAGGACTATCGCGTAACCAACCGTGGTGGCAAGGGAGTGAAGACTCTTGGAATTACAGAGAAGACAGGACGCCTTGTAGCCATTAAGGTAGTGACAGACGAGAATGATCTCATGATCATCAACAAGAGTGGAATCGTGATCCGTCTGTCTGTGAAGGAATGCCGTGTGATGGGACGTGCCACACAGGGTGTAAGACTGATAAACCTCACGAAGAAAAATGACGTCATTGCCAGCGTATGCAAAGTGATGAGCTCAGAGCTTGAGGCTGTTGTCGAAGATGAGAGTCGCAAACAGATGGTTGCTACAAACGAAAGGATAAACCAGGATTCCACTTCCGCTCCAGCCACACAGTTTGAAGACGGTGACCATATAGAGGAAAGTGATTCTGTTGCCGATAACAATGATGTGAATAACGAATAACTATAATCTTAAACAATAATGAAAATGAAAAAACTTATGGTTTTTGCGTTGGCTACACTTTGCAGTGTGTCAATGTCTGCACAGGATATCAAGACTATCCTCGGTGCTAACGACTACAAAGAGGCCCTTAACATGATTAAGGCTGGTGAGGCTTCTCTCTCTAATGAGAACAAGGCCAAGGCATATAATAAGGTCGTTGACCTCGCTTTGGACAAGTTCCTGAAGGAGCAGGTGACAAAGGCTGACCCTGCAGCCATGTATGATGCTGCCGAGGCTGCCATCCAGGCTGCTTTGGAGTGTGACAAGTATGACAACATGCCTAACGAGAAGGGTAAGGTAAAACCTAAGTTCGCCAAGAACGGTACTCGCCTTGCTCCAGTTCGCGCTTCTCTCGTATCAGAGGGAGAGGCTCGTTACAACGAGAAAGACTACAAGGGTGCTTCAAGAGCATTCGGTATGTATGTTGATACAAACTCAGAGAAGCTCTTCGCAACAGGTCAGCCAGACCAGTTCGGACCTCAGATCGCTTATTTTGCAGCACTCTCTTCTTTCTATGCACAAGAGTTTGATCGTGCTGAGAGATATTCTGACGCAGCTCTGAATGACTCTACTTATGCCAATGACGCAATGAACCTGAAGCTCAACGCTCTTCAGAGCACCATGAAGACCAAGGCTGACTCTATTGCTGCCCAGAAGAAGTTGGAGGACCTTTATGCCAAGTTCCCTAACAACCAGGCAGTATTCAGCACTCTCACAGGTCTTCTCCTTTCTCAGGGCAAGAAAGACGATTTCAACAAGCTCATCGACAACGCTCTTGCAGCAAATCCAAAGAACTTTGCTGCTGTGGCAATGAGAGGTCAGTCTTATATGAACGAGCGTAAATGGCAGGAGGCTATCAACGACCTGAAGAAGGCTCTCGAGATCATGCCTGACAATATCCCTGTAACAGCTTCTGTAGGTAACTGCTACATGTTCCTCGCTCAGGAGAAGGCAGAGCAGATTTCTGCCAAGACCAACGGTAGAATTCCTAAGTCTGCAGAGGATGTGATCGTCGGCGTTTACAACCAGGCCATTGACTATCTGACAAAGGCAAAGGACATGGACAAGAACATGGAATACAAGACCAGCTGGGCTTATTCTCTCTATACTTGTCTGTATCGCACTTTGGGCGATGAAGATCCTAAGACCAAGGAGGCAGAGGCTCTGACCAAGTAATCTCTGATCAATAGTATATTGAAAGGGCGTACCAGAATTGTGACAATATAAGTTGTGGCTTTTTGTGTGTGGTTCCAGACAAACACTCTATACTCACTTTTAGTTCCGGCTTTGGTACGCCCTTCTCTTTTTATATACTTCTTTTTTACCGGCATATTCAATTTTATATATATTTCAGGTATTTACTTTTAGGGTAGATTAATTTTTTTTATGTTAGTGGGATAATGAAACGTTTGCTTGTAATTTTATCTATAATCAGCCTTTTCCATTCATTTGCCTTCGCTCAGAAGAAGGAAATCTCTCAGGCACAGACTTACGTCAAGACAGGTAAGAATCTGGACAAGGCAGAAGCGAGTATGAGGAAACTGCTTGCCGACTCTGCAAATCATGCCAATATCAAGATATGGCACACTCTTACAGAAGCTATCCGTCTGCAATATGAACAGGCCAACGAGCAACTCTATCTCAAACAGAAATTCGACACGGCTTCTCTATTCAACATAGAGCTTCGCATGTTCCAGGCTTATGAGTCTATGGACAGCGTTGATGCCCGACCCGACCACAAAGGAAGGGTGACGATAAAATACAGGAAGCGTAATGCTGAATATCTGAGCGTGTATCGCAAGAATCTTTATAACGGAGGCGTGTTCTTCTTGTCCAAGCAGAATTACAAGTCAGCTTTCAATCTCTTCGACGCATTTCTCGACTGCGTCAACCAGCCATTGTTCTCAAACAATAAATTGAGCATGACATCGCCTTCAGAGCTCTCTGCGGCCTATCTTGCAACATATTGTGGAGTGAAACTCGGCAATTCGGAACTTGCCCTTAAGTATTCGTCTTCCGCTCTCGACTATAAACCTGGCAGGGAAAAGACCTTGCAGTTCTTGGCAAATATCTATAGCGAGAAGAAAGATACCGTATTATACAGGGAATCCCTTAAAACAGGCTTTGATGAATATCCTCAAAACGAGTTTTTCTTCACCCGTCTTGTAGACTTCTATAACGGAAAGAATCAGATAGATTCGGCAAACGTTGTAGTTGACAAAGCCTTGATGGCAGATAGCCTGAATACACTCTTTCTTTATGCCAAGAGCAATCTGCTGCTGAATATGGGTGAATACGGGAAATGCGTGTCCATCTGCGACAGTCTGATTGCCCGCAACGACACCCTTGCCGATGCCTATTATAATGCCGGTGTAGCCTATATGAACATGGCTTTCAAGGCTGAAGGCAAATCTCAGATGAAGAAATATTATAAGTGCTCCTTGCCGTATATGGAGCGATACCGCGAACTTGCTCCCGACCAGAAAGACAAATGGGCAGCAGCCCTATACAACATCTATCTCAATCTTAACATGGGAAAGAAGTTTGAAGAAATAGTGGGGATTTTGAAGAACTGAAATAATCCCAATCAATATTAAAAGTCCTCAATCGGTCATTGGGATTAGAAAATGAAACAATCCCAATCGGCTATTAGGTTACAGTTTAGTGACGGTAAAAGAATAACTTGGTATGATTTCACCGTCACTCAGTCATGATGACAATGACAGCCGGTGGTTCTTATTTCTGACTGTCATTGTCGTTTTTGTCAGTTTCCTCGTTTATGCCTCTGCTGTGCTTCTTTGCATATTCCACATAGTCGTAAGGCTCCATACCTTTTGGAAAGAAGTCTGCCAATACAGCTTTTGCCTCTTCAGGATTCTTGTCTACCGCGTCTTTCAAGTATCCTATAAATTCATCTCCCATACCCAGATAGTTGCTGCATGCCGCAAGGTAAGCCAGTCCGCGTGTCCTTTCAGGATCCTTTTCAAACACTCTCTTGAGAAACATATACGCATATTGGTCCATGCTGTGCTCATACAGAGACACGGCAATCTGGAATGTATATTCAGTTGGGTTGTTTGTCAACTTATAGCCATTGTAGAATGCAATGTTTGCATCTTCAAACCTGTTCATGCCCAGCAGGATGCTACCTTCCACGAGATACGTTTCAGCGTCAAGTTTTCCGTATTCCTTCAGCTTCTCCAGATATTTGAATGCCAATTCGTTGTTCCCCATCCATCCGTAAGTGATGGCGAAATCTCTGCAGATGTCAATCTTGTTGGCAGTTTCTTCTGTGCATTTCGTTTCTGCGCTTTTCAGGTAGGCAAGAGTCTTGTCCATATCCTGCATGCAGAAATAACATCTCGCCATCATCATGTCGCTCTGTTCTGAGTCTACGATTTCCGCACTCTTCCGATACGCTTCAAGAGCTTTCAGATAATTGCACATCTTGAAGAAAGCGTTGCCCAGTATCATATATGCCTCGGCATCCTTGTCATCGATGGCGAGAGCATATTCTATGCTTGTAGCAGCATTTGAGTACTTGTCGAAATTGTTCTGTTCTATGGCGAGGATTTTCCAAAGTCCTGTGTTGAAGGGGTCTTTGTCTATCAGCCTCTCCATTATCTCCGCTCCCTCTTCGTATTTCCTTTCAGCGAAAGCCATGCGAGCTTTCATTCTGAGATAGTCATTGCTGCTTTTGTCTCTGTCCAGTTCCAGATAGTGCTTCGCCTGCTTCGTCATACCGTAGTCAAGCAGCAGGTTGCAGGCTTCAGCAGGCAGGTCAAGCAGGTCTTCGTCTTCAAGATACGTCAGAGCCTTGTCAAGCGCCATTATCGCCTTCTCTTTCTTCTCCGTGAAGATATAATATTCGGCGATGAGCAGAGCATAGTTAAGGTCGTTGCATTCTGTGATTTTCTCTATACATTCCTTTGCTTTCTCCTTGTCTTTCTTCACCATTATATAATATCTGGCGAGCACGATCTTTGGAGCCGTGGCGTCGGGGTATAAAGAAGCTGCATACTCGGCAGTCTCCTTTGCGTCAGCCAGCTTGCCTTTCTCGAAATAATATTCCGCGATGTCGGCCAACTCCTCGGAGCCGAGTATGCAACTTTTACCTTCCCTCTTGCTTGTTTCGTAGAGGTTAAGGTTGGTTTTGAATTCTTCAGAATTATAATAATTGTCTATGCTTCCTGCCATTATTTCTTGTCTGCCATTTTGGCCCAGGTGTCTTTCAGACCCACAGTCTTGTTGAACACAAGGTGGTCGGCTGTAGAGTTCTTGTCGGCCATGAAATAACCGATTCTCTGGAACTGCAGATACTCTCCGGCTTTCTTCTCAGCCGCAAAGTCCTCAACATAACAGTTTGTCCTTATCTTCAGAGAGTCCTCGTTGATGAGATCCCTGAAGTCGCATTCTTCGGCAGAAGGGTTCTCTATTTTGAACAGACGGTCGTATTCTCTCACCTCTGCCTTCTTGCAGTGGTCCACGCTTACCCAGTGGAGTGTGCCCTTCACCTTTCTGTTTGCTCCCTCCATTCCGCTCTTGCTCGTAGGATCGTATTCTGCCTGTATTTCTATGATGTTTCCTTCTTCGTCCTTCGTGCATCCAGTACACTTCACGATATAGGCGTTTTTCAGTCTCACTTCCTTGCCGGGAGTCATACGGAAGAATTTCTTCGGTGCATCTTCCATGAAGTCTTCGCGTTCTATCCACAGGTTGCGGCTGAATGTGATGTAGTGCTTTCCGTCTGCCTCGTTCTCAGGGTTGTTGATTGCCTCCATCTCTTCAGTCATGTCTTCAGGATAGTTGGTGATGACGAGTTTCACGGGATTCAGCACAGCCGACACTCGTGTAGCCTTTGCGTTGAGGTCTTCGCGCACGGCAGCTTCGAGCAGCGCCATGTCGTTCAGTGCGTCAAACTTGGTGTATCCGATGCTGTCGATAAACTTGCGCACGCTCTCCGGCGAGTATCCGCGTCGGCGCATTCCGCAGAGGGTAGGCATACGTGGGTCGTCCCATCCGTCAACGAGATGCTCGTCAACCAGCGCATGCAGTTTTCTCTTGCTCATCACCGTGTATGTCAGGTTGAGTCGGTTGAACTCTATCTGTCTGGGGCGGAAATCATGGATGTTGTCTCCCTCTCCCTCGTAGACCTTAAGTTCGTCGATGAACTTGTCGTAGAGTGGACGATGAGGCACGAACTCCAGTGTACAGATAGAGTGTGTCACGCCTTCGAAATAGTCGCTCTGTCCGTGTGCGAAGTCATACATCGGATAAGCATGCCATTTCGTTCCTGTGCGGTGGTGAGGCGTCTGTATGATTCTATACATGATAGGGTCGCGGAAGTGCATGTTCGGGTTTGCCATGTCGAGCTTTGCGCGCAAAACCATCGAACCCTCCACAGCCTCCGGGGTGTTCATCTTGTTGAACAGTTCCAGGCTTTCCTCCACAGGTCTGTTTCTGTATGGCGACTCCACTCCAGCCTGTGTCGGCGTGCCTTTCTGCTCGGCAATCTGCTCGCTTGTCTGTTCGTCTATGTATGCCTTTCCGTTTTCAATCATCCATACGGCGAAGTCCCATAGTTTCTGGAAATAGTCAGAGGCGTAATATATGTTTCCCCATTTGAATCCGAGCCACTGTATGTCGTTCAGGATAGAGTCCACGTATTCCGTGTCCTCTTTGCTTGGGTTAGTGTCGTCGAAGCGCAGGTTGCACACTCCGTTGTATTTCTCTGCCACACCGAAGTCCATGCAGATGGCTTTGGCGTGTCCTATGTGCAGATATCCGTTAGGCTCTGGTGGGAAACGTGTTTGTATTCTTTTGGCGTTCTTTCCTTCTTCGAGGTCTTTCTCGACCAACTGTTCCACGAAGCTGAGGCTCTTTTTCTCCTCGCTCTTTATTTCTTCTGAATTTGCCATGATTCTTATTGTCTTTTGTTACCTATTTTAATCTAAATACAAAGTTACTGAATTTCGCTATATCTGCAAAATAATCAGCTTTGTTTTCACAGTCCTTTTGCTCTCAGTTCCGTTCTTGCCTGTTCCAGGGCTTTTGTCCAGTAGGTGTCGAGCGAGAATTTCGTGATGTAGCCTTCGGTCCTGATGTATGCCTCCACGAGGTCGAGGTCCATGTCGTTGAAGCGTGGATTCTGCAGAGATGCCGTCTTGAAGAGTTCTCCCACTTCAGCCTTTGCCTTTTTGTTTTTCGCCTCTCCCAGTTTCTTTATATAGAGGTTCACGAAGTCGTACATGGCGTAAGCCTCATGGTCCAGGGTCTTGACGGTGCTGTCAGGCATCACCTCGTTCATCTTCATTGCCATATACACGAGAGCGTCCACTTTGAATGTTGCCACCTTGCGTGTCTGCAGATCCTTCGATTCGTCGTTAGCCACGTCCTGCGAGAGCTTCATTATTTCCTTGTATACGCCCTGGCTGTAAGCTCCCTGTGTCATTGTGAGAGCCATCAGCAGTATGATGATTATTCTTTTCATGCTTTTATTTGTTTTGATGTTTCGTTTCCGTTATTGCTTATTCGCCGTTTCCGTCAGTTTGCCTGTCGCTTTGCCGGCATTGCCCGTCAGCTGGCTCACTCTGCTGCGGTTTTTGTTTATGAAGTCCTTCCATCCCCGGTAGTTCACTCCCGTTTCCGGTCTTCCAGCCTGCAGGAAGTGGCAGTATGCGGCAGCCAGAGCATCCGTGGCATCCATAAACGGCACTTTGTCTTTCTCCTTTATTCCCAGCAGCCTGAAGAGCATTCCCGCCACTTGCTCCTTTGATGCCTGTCCTTGTCCGGTTATTGCCATCTTTATTTTCAGCGGTGCGTATTCGTGTATCGGCACACTGTGGTGTATTGCTGCCGCTATCGCCACTCCTTGTGCTCTGCCGAGCTTCAGCATCGACTGCACGTTCTTTCCGAAGAAAGGTGCTTCGATGGCCATCTCGTCGGGCAGGAACTCGTCTATTATCCCCGTCACCCGTTCGAATATCCTTCCGAGTCTCAGGTATGGGTCGCTTTCCTTCCGCATGTCGATCACTCCCATTGCCATCATCGAAGCCTTGTTGCCCGCCACCTTCAGAAGTCCGTAGCCCATCACGTTGGTTCCGGGGTCAATGCCGAGTATTATCTTTTCTGAAGCCATAGTCTTCCTTCCGGGTTATTTGAAGTATGGGTTGTGTGCGGTTTCGAATCCCATGGTCGTCTGTTCTCCGTGTCCGGGCAGTATGATGCAGTCGGCAGGCAGCAGCGAACTGAGTTTTTTCAGGCTCTTCATCATGTCCTGGTAGCTGCCCAGCTGGAAGTCAGTCCTGCCGATGCTGAGTCTGAACAGCGTGTCGCCGGTGAAAGCCACATTCTCGTCCTTTGAATACAGCACTACCGACCCCGGCGAGTGGCCTGGTGTGGAGATCACGTCGAGGGCGTGGTTGCCAAACTTTATCACTTCTCCTTCGTCGAAGTAGTTTTTCACTTCCGCAGGCTCTTCGCGATACGTCATTCCTATCAATGCGCTTGCCTGTGCCGGAAGGTTCTCGATCAGCTGGCTGTCGTGTATGCTCACTTCCGGTTTCAGCCCATAGGTGTCTTCCGCGAATCTGTTGCCGAAGTTGTGGTCTATGTGTCCGTGTGTGCTGACCAGCCTTTTAGGTGTCAGCCCGTTGTCGCTGATGTATCTTTCCATCGCCTTGCGTTCCTCGGGGTGTAGCGCTCCGCAGTCTATGATGACACACTCCTTGGTGTCGTCGCTCACCACGTAGCAGTTCTCCTGGAACATGTTGCATTCAAATCTCTGTATGTTCAGCATCTTGATTCCTGTTTAAATGGTTCTTCTTCTGATGGCGGTTGCATTGAAGTCAGTCTCTTCCATAAGTCTCCTTTCTGCCTGTTTCAGTTTCCTGACCTTCAATCCCAATGTCTATCCCACCGGCACGTAGATAACGAATTTTTCCTTGAACCAATCCTCGTCAAACCAGTTTGTTATCTCTGTAGCTTCTGCAATCTTCTTGAAAGGGCGCATTTCGCCTTCCACGTTGCCGCCTTTCAGACATATCACTCCGTTGGGCAGGGAGTTGCGTTGCTCTTTGCCGACGTTCTTCTTCACGATTTTCATGAGGTCGGGCAGCGGCATCACGGCACGGCTCACCACGAAGTCGTATTTTCCTTTCTCCTCTTCACCTCTGAGATGCACGGCTTCCACGTTTTCCAGTCCTATAGCCGTTGCCACTTCGTTCACCACGCGTATCTTCTTTCCCGTTCCGTCAATCATCTTGAATTGCGTTTCCGGGAACAGTATCGCCAGCGGTATGCCTGGGAATCCGCCTCCTGTGCCGAAGTCGAGAATCCTGGTGCCCGGTCTGAACGATACCGCCTTTGCTATTGCCAGCGAGTGCAGCACGTGGTGCAGATACAGGTTGTCTATGTCTTTCCGCGAGATTACGTTTATTTTCTCGTTCCAGTCTTTATACAGGTCGAAGAGAGCTGCGAACTGCTGCTTCTGCTTGTCTGTGAGGTAGGTGAAATATTTCAGTATTTCTTCCATCGTTTTGTTTCTTGGGGGTTAAGTTATCTGTTTTATTTATTGTTTTAGACCAACGTCGTTCTCAGCTGTGTCTGGCTTGTAGTGTTCGGCCATATTGAGGTGACGCGTCTTTTGTTGTTATTTTATTGTAGTCATAGTGTTTGCGTGTGGTATATGGTGCAGCTTATCTTATGCAAAGATAATTATAATTATTGAAATGTGCAAATACTTACACTCTCTATCTTGTGCGAGAACAGGTCTTTGGTTTGGGTTTCTGTTTTCCGGATATCCGCCAATATGTGGGGACTTCATTTTTTTATTGCGTTTCATGGTGTTCTTTTTGTGTAGTTCTTTGCTTCTGATCCGGTCGGTTTTTCATGTCAATATGAGTGTTTGCATCTTGTAAACCATTGGTTTCTGTCTCTTCAGTCGCCGCTTTACTCCTGTCCGTCAGTTTCCTGTGCTGCCGATAAGTCCCGAAACGATGTTCAGCGTTCCGGTCAGCACCTTGTCGCGGTTCACCACGTCGTCGTGTAGCTGCATGATTTTCTTGGGCAGGGGATTGATGTCTGCCACATCCAACTTATAGGAGAATGTATAGCTGTTAGAAAAACTTTACAAAAGAGTACCAAGAGTACCAGAGTACCACAGTCCCATGTGGAATTGTGTATTTTGTCTAAGTTGTTATATATCAATATATTATCTTTTTTATTACATTTTTTATTGATTATTTGGTACTGTGGTACTGTGGTACTCTTGGTACTCTTGGTACTCTTTTCCTCCCTTTTCCCTCTTTTCTTGCCATCTCCTTGAGGTTCACATTAACAATCTCTCTTGACCTTATAGCTATATTATTTTCAAGAATAGAGACAGGGGCTCTGACGTATCCAACTTATAGGAGAATGTATAGCTGTTAGAAAAACTTTACAAAATTGTCCCACTTGTCCCATTGTCCCATTGTCCCAACAGGAAATGGTATTTTTGTCTAAGTTATTATATATCAATATATTATTTTCAAGAATAGAGACAGGGGCTCTGACGTATCCAACTTATAGGAGAATGTATAGCTGTTAGAAAAACTTTACAAAATTGTCCCACTTGTCCAATTGTCCCATTGTCCCAACAGGAA
>NZ_JXQI01000036.1 GCF_000834015.1 Prevotella pectinovora
CAATGTGATATTATACAAGAAAAATTTCTTGTTTCTCTCTAAAATGGTTATCTTTGCAGCGAATTCAGGTTATATAGCCAAATTGTGAAATGAGCAAGAAAAGAAGAAAGTCCGGCAGACGCATTGGTCTGCAGGCGATAACGCTATGTATAAGTACCGCAATGGTACTGATTTTATTGGGAATGGTGGTAACCTCCGTGCTTACGGCGCAGAATCTCTCCTCTTATGTGAAGGAGAACCTCACTGTGACGATGGTGCTGAGCGAGGAAGTTACCGATCCGCAGGCAAGGCAGATGACCGTTGCCCTGCAGAAGCTGCCCTATGTACACCGTGTGACCTACGTCAGCAAGGAACAGGTGCTCAAGGAGCAGACTGCCGCCATGGGCACAGACCCGAGCGAGTTTATCGGTGAGAACCCCTTTGTCGGTTCCATGGAGCTGCAGCTCAAGGCGGATTATGCCAACAAGGACTCGCTGAAATGGATTACCAAGAATCTTAAGGCTGACAGCAAAGTGACCGACATCACTTATCCGCAAGACCTCATGGACAGTGTGAACGACAATCTGCAGCGCATCAACCTGGTGCTGCTGGTGCTTGCCGTACTGCTCTCCTTTGTGTCGTTCTCGCTGATAAACAACACCGTGCGCCTCGCCATGTATGCCCGCCGTTTCCTGATCAACACGATGAAACTCGTGGGAGCGTCATGGGGATTCATACGCTGGCCGTTCGTCAGAAGCGCCATGTGGCAGGGACTGCTCGCCGCGGTGCTCGCCGATGCGGTGCTTGCCGGTGGAGTGTATGCCCTGTATATGTATGAGCCCGATGTGCTCGTGGTGCTCACATGGCAGGTGATGGCGATTACGGGAGTGTCGGTGCTGCTCTTCGGACTGCTCATCACGCTCTTCTGCTCATGGCTCTCGGTGAACAAGTTCCTGAGGATGAAAGCCGGAGACCTCTACAAGATTTAAGGCCCCTTGGCTGGCTCCAGCCTTAAGCGCCACTTCCCGGCCCTTGTCGGGATTAAATAAGACATACATTAAAAACGTTACATAATAATGGACAAGAGAAATTTTGCATTTGACCGCGTGAACTTCATGCTTATCGGCATCAGCATGCTGATAGTGATAGTCGGCTTCATATTGATGAGCGGCGGCGGTTCGACCGAAGAAAAGTTCGACCCCGAGATATTCAACACTATGCACACTACCGTAGCGCCTATAGTATGCTTCATCGGTTTCGTGTCGATGATATACGGAGTGATGAGAAAACCTAAAGACGATTAAGGCATAACATAAGGAATAGAAATGAATTGGTTTGAAGCATTGATCCTCGGTCTCGTGCAGGGACTGACGGAATACCTGCCTGTGAGCAGCAGCGGCCATCTGGCTATCAGCGCCACACTCTTCGGAGTGAACGGTGAAGACAATCTCGCATTCACTGTAATGGTGCATGTGGCAACGGTGCTCAGCACCCTCGTGATACTGTGGAAGGAGATTGACTGGATCGTGAAGGGCGTGTTCAAGTTCAAGATGAACGAAGAGACGAAATATTTCCTCAATATCCTCATCTCAATGATACCGGTCGGCATCGTGGGCGTGTTTTTCAAAGACACTGTGGAGGAGATATTCGGTTCCGGACTCCTCATCGTGGGCTGCATGTTGCTCGTAACAGCATTGCTGCTGATATTCTCATACTACGCCAAACCACGCCAGAAAGAGAAAATCAGCCTTAAAGATGCCTTCATCATCGGTCTCGCACAGGCAGTGGCAGTGATGCCGGGACTCTCACGCTCCGGCAGCACCATAGCTACAGGACTGCTGCTCGGCAACAAGAAAGAGAAGCTGGCACAGTTCTCCTTCCTCATGGTCATTCCTCCAATCCTCGGTGAGGCATTGCTCGACCTGCTCAAGGGACTCAAAGGCGAGCAGGCCTTCGGCGGAGTAGACACACTGCCACTCGTGGTGGGCTTCTGCGCCGCATTCATATCCGGATGCTTCGCCTGCAAGTGGATGATAAACATCGTGAAGAAAGGCAAGCTCGTATATTTCGGAATATATTGCGGCATCGCCGGTGCGGTGACCATAATCTGCTCATTTGCATAACAGAAAAGAACAGACATACAGATGAACTTCAACAAAGGAGAGATAATCTGCATCGACAAGCCATACCGCATGTCGAGCTTCGGGGCACTTGCCCACATCCGTTTTTTGATTTCAAAGAGGATGGGAGTGAAGAGGGTGAAGACCGGACATGCCGGCACACTCGATCCGCTTGCCACCGGAGTACTCATCCTATGCACCGGCAAGGCTACCAAGCGCATCGATGAACTGCAGGCGCACACCAAGGAATATACCGCCACGCTGCAGCTCGGTGCCACGACGCCAAGTTTCGACATGGAGCACACCGTTGACCATACCTATCCCACGGCGCACATCACACGTGAACTGATAGAGGAGACGCTGCCAAAGTTCGTGGGAGAGATACAGCAGGTGCCGCCTGCATATTCGGCATGCAAGATAAACGGAGACCGCGCCTACAAGCTCATGCGCGAAGGCCAAGACGTGCCGCTCAAGGCCAAGACCCTGCGAGTGGACGAGATAGAGATGACCCACTTCGACGAAGAGGCAATGCAGCTGTCTGTCAGAGTGGTATGCGGCAAGGGGACATATATCCGCGCCCTGGCACGCGACATCGGCGAAGCTCTCGGCAGCGGAGCCTATCTCACAGCCCTGCGGCGCACAAGGGTGGGCGATGTGAGAGTGGAAGACTGCATCACGCTGGATGACTTTCCGCAGTGGCTCGCTGAGCAGGACATAGAGGAGAACACAGAAGAAAATTGAAAATATATAAAGGTAAAGCAAGAATATGAAACTATCGCAATTCAAATTTAAACTTCCAGAGGAGCTTATCGCACTTGAACCGTCATACCATCGCGACGAGTGCAGGCTGATGGTGGTACACCGCAAGTCGGGCACCATCGACATGTTTCAGAAAGACGATAAGGGACATGAGCTGAAGGATGCAGACGGCAACCCCGTGTACATGGACTTCCGCAACGTGCTCGACTATTTTGATGAGCACGACGCATTCATATTCAACGACACGAAAGTCTTCCCGGCACGTCTCTACGGCACGAAGGAGAAGACAGAGGCAAAGATTGAAGTGTTCTTGCTGCGTGAGCTAAACGAGGAGATGCGCCTGTGGGACGTGCTCGTGGAGCCGGCAAGAAAGATAAGAATAGGCAACAAGCTCTTCTTCGACGAGAGCAGTTCGATGGTGGCAGAGGTGATCGACAATACCACAAGCCGTGGACGCACACTGCGATTCCTCTACGATGCACCACACGATGAGTTCAAACGCGACCTCTTCGCGCTCGGTGAGGCTCCGCTGCCACACTATATCGTGGACAGGAGAAAAGCCACCGACGAAGACCTGGACAGATTCCAGTGTATATTCGCAAAGAACGAGGGAGCTGTCACAGCACCGGCAAGCGGACTGCATTTCAGCCGTGAGCTGATGAAGAGGATGGAAATCAAGGGCGTGAACTTCGCATTCATCACCCTGCACTGCGCACTCGGCAACTTCCATAGCATAGAGGTGGAAGACCTCACCAAACACAAGATGGACTCCGAGCAGATGCACATCGGAGCCGAGGCATGCAGCGTGGTGAACGAGGCAAAGCGCAATGGCAGACATGTATGCGCCGTGGGTACAAGTGTGCTCAAGGCTACAGAGACCGCCATCGGCACAGACAAGATGCTGAAGGAATATGAGGGATGGACAAACAAGTTCATCTTCCCTCCATACGAATGCGGACTCGCCGACACTATGATTGCCAACTTCTATCAGCCGATGTCGCCGCTGCTCATGGCAACATGCGCTTTCGGAGGATACGAACTGATAATGGAGGCATACAAGAAGGCGGTGGAAAACGGCTACAAGTTCGGATGCTACGGTGACGCCATGCTGATTTTGAACGACTGACGCAGATGATAGCATATCTTTCTTTGGGAACAAACCTCGGCGACAAACGCAAGAACATCGCCGAGGCAATAAAAAATATCGGAGAGCTGGTTGGCGACGTAGTGCGCCAGTCAGCTCTTTATGAAACGGAGCCTTGGGGCTTCAGGTCAGACAACCGCTTCGTCAACGCTGCCGTATGTGTGGACACACAGCTCTCACCCCGCCGGCTGCTCGAAGTGACACAGCGCATAGAGAGGGAGATGGGGCGCACGCTGAAATCCGACGGCGGTGAATACCACGACCGCATAATCGACATCGACATACTGCTCTATGGCGACCTGCATATCGATGAACCCGACCTGAAGATACCGCATCCGCTGATGCACGAGAGAGACTTCGTGATGACGCCACTCAATGAAATAATGGAGGAATAACAAGAAATGGGTATAGAAAAAGGTATATTCAAGAGAATGGAACTGCTCGTCGGCGAGCGTGTGATGCAGAAAACCGCTGAGGCACGGGTGATAATCTTCGGCGTAGGCGGAGTGGGCAGTTGGTGTGCCGAGAGTCTTGTGAGGTCTGGAGTCAGACATCTCACCATCGTCGACTCCGACAGGGTGTGCATAACCAACGTGAACCGCCAGCTCATGGCAACCACCAAGACCATCGGACGGGTGAAGGTTGAGGTGCTCAAGGAACGACTGCTGGAGATAAACCCTACGGCAGAAATCGTTGCCCTGCAGAAAATCTACGACGAGACCACTGCCGGCTCTTTCAATATCGGCAGCTACGACTATATCATCGACGCCATCGACAGTCTGAAAGACAAGGCATTGCTGATTCTGGAGGCTTGCAAGACCGATTCGGTGCTTCTCTCCTCTATGGGAGCAGCACTGAAGATGGATGCGAGCAAGATTGCCGTTGCCGAATTCTGGAAGGTGAAAGGCTGTCCGTTGGCACGTGCGTTGAGAAACAAGTTCCGCAAGATGAAGGTGCGTCCGGCACATAAGTTCAAATGTGTATACAGCGATGAGCTCCTGCATAATCTCGGCACCAGCTTCACCTGCGGTACAGACCAGTGTGTATGCTCCAACAAAGAGGAGGTGTCCGGCGACCCTGCGCTTGCCGACCATAACTGGAACAATTCCAAAGCGCAGATAAACGGTACTGCGGCACATATCACGGCGATTTTCGGTTTCACCCTCGCCAGCCTCGTAGTAAACGACCTCTATCAGAAGGGACTTGCCGAGGCAAAAGACGCGGAATGATAGGTCTTGGTATCTTTGCCTTTGCGTGAACATTAGCGTGTCAGATTCTAATTTCCCCCCAGGGGGATAAAAACGAAAAAGCCACCCGTTTGGGTGGCTTCTGTATTTTGTATAACATTACTGACATTCACTTTCTTTTCTTTCTTTTTTGACCGTTACCCACGTGCCTGTTGCTGTATTTACAGCAAACAGGTGTGACTAACTAAAATCAAACAACTAATCTTACCTAAATCTATAATAACCTAACTAATAATCGTTTTCAATCCCCTTGGGCATCATTCAATCCTTGAAAAACAATCTTTTATCTTTACCTTAATCCTTTTTCCCACCGCTTTTCATAGCGGGGGAATCATACCTATCTTCTTCGTTATCCTTGCCGTCGAGCGGCTTTAAACAATCCTTTACCACTAATTACCTATTTCACAATCTTTCATTACCTAATATTTCTATGGTCTTTCTGTTATCCTTATCTTTATTATCATCAATGACCAACTTTGTTATCCTCAATCTTCATTACCTGAAAAACTATCGTTTCCTTGTTTCTAATACCTTTCTGGTCATCTCTGCGTCTTTGTTATCCTTCCTTCAATCTTTGTCTTTTACCTTCTAATGGCCTATTTCCAATCTTCTTTACCTTTCTAATAACCTATCTTCAATCTTTTTACCTCTAATAACCTATCTGTTTGTTATTTCTTCTATTGGCGTTGTGGAGGTCTTCTTGTGTGCCTCCTTGTTTGTTTTGACGTTGCAAAGATAGTATTGTTTGCGCACACAACAAACAAAAACATGCTAAATAACATACTTTTCCATAATATCTTGATGTAAATCAAAGTATTTTTGTTATCCACACAAATGCAAACGATTTCTTCTTTTTTCCTGTTGTGTTCATTGGGTTAAACCCAAATCGGTCATTAGGGCTTGCTTGGATTTTGATTTTTTAGAAGGATGGATTTTGTTTGGCTTTTAATGAGTAATAGCGAGCTATTGCGAATTAAAAACAAGCAAAAGACGCCTTATAAAAAGCAAAAGACTGCAAGCAGTTATAAAATATTACATTGAACGGCCTAATGACCGTTTTGGGTTAAAAGACAAACAAAATCCACTCTTCTAAAAAAAACAATATCCAAGCAAGCCCTAATGCCCGATGTGGTTTAAACCAAAAATAGGAAGACAACATGTAGTCATGCCGGCTCCCTATTTTATGTTTTTGTTATCCTTTGTCCTTTTTACCTGTCTATGTCGATGCAAAAATATGAAATAAAGGTGGATGTTGTATCGCTTTCCGCCTTAAATCATACGTAAACGATTACATGCCAGACAGAGGCTTACTTGTCTACGCTCACCTTGTGGTTCATCCATTTCCCCCTGTAGATGCGAATGAGGAAGATGATTCCTCGGAACGTCAGTTCTATCGCCATTGCCGACCACACGCCAGCCAGTCCGTATTTCGGTGCCAGATAAGCAGCGAGCGAGAGGCGTATGAGCCACATGCTGCCGAAGTTCATCACCGACGGAATCTTCGTGTCGCCGGCTCCTATGCAGATGCAGTTGCCCACGATAGCTGCCGCGAACATCGGTTCGGCAAAAGCCTCTATGCGCAGTGCTCCGATGCCGAGCACTCTGATTTCCGTCACCGGTGTCATGATGCCTATCATTTCTGGTGCAAAGCAATACATTATAGCTCCCATCACCGCCATTATCATCATTCCCAGAGCCAGCGTCATATATGCGAACCGCTTCGTCAGGTCGTGTCGCTGCGCTCCCATGCTCTGTCCTATCAGCGTAGTGGCAGCCTCGCCGATGCCATATCCCGGCATGTAGCACAGGCTCTCTGCCGTGATTGCGAAGGTGTTGGCGGCGATGGCAAAGTTGCCAAGCGGCGCCACGATCATGGTGCTCACTATCTGTGCGCCGCTCATCAGCATATACTGTATCGCCATCGGAAAACTTATTCTTATGGCATTCTTGATATATCCGCGGCATGGTCTCCATATCCATCTCTCCCCTTTGAGCGATATCATCGGAGCCTTCCTCACGGCAATCCATATCAGAATCAGTCCGGTGACGAGAAACGCCAATGCCGTTCCCACGGCGGCACCCGTCAGTCCGAGTCCCAGTCCGGGCATGTGTATCGTCGTTCCCAGTATCGTGATGTCTCTCGTCGGGAATATGGCTATGAAATTGAACATCACGTCGAGCAGACACATCAATACGCTCATCATGCTCGGTATCTTCATGTTGCCCGAGCTTTTCAGCATTGCCGACGCCATCATGCCCACCATATATATAGGTAGGGCGATGCTGTAGACCAGGAAATAGCTTGTCGACAGCGGAGCGATGTCGCTTCCGCCTCCGAGCCAGTAGGGCAGAGGCTTTGCTATTGCCGCTCCTAATGCCATGAACAGCAGCGACATGACGGTCATCGCCATCAGTCCCAGACGGAACACCTGCCGCGTCTTCTTCTCATCGTTGGCACCTATGAAATGTGCCGCCTGCACCGAGAATCCCATTATCGCCGCCGATGCCAGTCCGCCGAAAAGCCATGTAGTGGTCTCTATCAGTCCTATTGCCGCCGAAGCCTTCGCTCCGAGCGAACCCACCATTGAAGCGTCGATGAAGAACATGAGTATCGACGACATCTGAGACAGTATCGACGGTATGCTGAGCTGCACGATGAGGCGCAGCTTGTCGCCGTCGGTCATCTCCTGTCCGTTGCGGATCATCGCCAGCAACTTGTTCTCTTTAGCGTTCTTTTGTGACATATTGATATCTTAGTTGACAAGTTCTATTTGTCTTCCCGTTCGTTTCCTTCCTCGTTCTTTTCTCTTTCCATGTCGCGTTTCGACTTGCTCTTTATCACGAGCCACACACCCAGACATACGAGCAATATGGCGATGCCCTTCTGCAGCGTCATCACACCCATGCCGGTCAGTATGCTGACCGTCACCGACACGGCAGGCTGCACATAGTTGTACACTCCCACCACCGTAGGGCGCAGCGTGCTCTGTCCTATCATCATGAGGATGTATCCGAGATACGTTCCGAAAACCACCACGAATGCCGATTCCCACAATGTCTTCGCCGGCACGCTGCCGAAGTCTATGCTTGCCACGTGTGGCATGGTGAACGGCAGGATGATGAGTGCAGCCCATGTGAACATCCATTTGTTCACCGTTATCACCGAGTATTTCCTCACCAGCTTGCTGAAGAGCGCCAGATAGAGGGCAAACGACAGCTGTGCCGCCATGCAGAGCAGGTCGCCACGCAGGTCGCCCACCTTGTCGCTCATAGCCGCGGCGCTCGACATCACCAGTGCCACGGCTCCCGTGCATCCGAACAACACTCCCAGAGCCTTCTTTCCGGTGATAGGCTCCTTCAGTATTATCGCCGAGAGAATCATGGCGAAGATAGGCATCGAGGTGGTCACCACGCTGGAGTTGATGGGCGACGTGATGCTCAGTCCCACGGTATAGCAGCATTGGTTGGTCACGAGACCGAAGATTCCGGCTGCTATGAACATCAGCTTGTCTTTTGTCGGCACGTGCTCACGTGTAGTGAACAGTGATGTTATCCAGAACAGGACTGCTCCTCCTGCCACACGGAACGACACCATGTCGAGTCCCGTCACGCCATGCGTCATGGCATCCTTGCCGAGCGGTGCCATCAGTCCCCAGAAAGCACAAGCAAGGAAGATGCTCAGGTGGGCAATCAAGACACGGCTATTGTTGCGTAAATTGTTCATTTTTTCCTTAATATCGTTAAATTGCGGCTGCAAAGGTACTTAATTATGATAGAAAACCTTATATTTGTAATTGATAAATCATTAAAATAGTTTGCTATGCAGAAATACGCGGATTACATACGTCAGATAGAGATAGACTCCCTGTGGAGCGGCAGAAAACACGTGATATGGAATCTCGACAGAAGGGTGAACATATTGAGTGGAGTCAACGGCGTGGGCAAGAGCACCATTATAAACAAGGTGGTGAAAGGACTCTCTGCAGGCGGAGAGTTTCCGAGCCATCTCCTCAAAGGCGTGCATCTCAAGGTGAGTCCCGAGGATGCCAAATGGATACGCTTCGACATCATCCGTTCCTTCGACAATCCTATGGTCAACCAGGAACTGCTCAGCAAGGTGGGCATCAGCCTCGTCACCGAGCTCGACTGGCAGTTGTACGTGCTGCAGCGCAAATATCTCGACTATCAGGTGAACATCGGCAACCGCATCATCGCCGCCCTGCAGAGCGGAGAACCGGATGCCGCCGAGCGCGCCCAGAAACTGTCGGAGCCAAAGAAGAAATTCCAGGACCTCGTAGACGACCTATTCGCCGACACCGGCAAGACCATCGTGCGCACGGCAAACGAGATATGCCTCACGCAGATAGGCGAGACCCTGCAGCCATACCAGCTGTCGAGCGGCGAGAAGCAGATGCTCGTCATCCTGCTCACGGTGCTGATAGAAGACCAGAAGCCATACGTGCTCTTCATGGACGAACCCGAGGTGAGCCTGCATGTGGACTGGCAGCAGCGCCTCATTGACATCATTCTGGAACTGAACCCCAACGTCCAGATTATCCTCTCAACCCACGCCCCGGCGGTGATAATGAACGGTTGGATGGACAACGTGACAGAAGTCAGCGACATCACCATGGACTGACCATCAGGAGGAAAACTCTATGAACAAGCGACTTACCCATAACCTCACTTCCGCCTATATTGAGGCGGCAAACCGGCTCAACTCCAAGCGTTCCCGCAAGCGCATCGTGGCATACGTGGAGAGCTATGACGACGTGTTCTTCTGGCGCACCGTGCTCAGCCGCTACGAAAACTCTACACGCTACTTCGAAGTGATGCTCCCCTCGCACACCACCCTGGAGCGAGGCAAGAAGTCGGTGCTCATGAATGAGCTCGGCGACCGCCTCGGCGAGTGTATGATAGCCTGTGTGGATGCCGACTACGACTATCTCATGAACGGAGCCACGCCAACCTCGCGTGCGGTGATATCCAATCCCTACGTGCTCCATACCTATGCCTATGCCATAGAGAGCTACCAGTGTTTTGCGCCGTCGCTACACAACGTCTGCGTGATGGTAACCCTGAACGACCATTCCATCTTCGACTTCGAAGACTACATGCGGCAGCTCAGCGAGGCGATATTCCCACTCTTCGTATGGTCGATATGGCATTATCGCAGAAGCATATACGGACAGTTCACCATCACCGACCTCAACCGCATCGTGGAACTCGGCGGCTTCTCCATCCACAACCCGCAGTATTCCATCGACAACATGCGCCGTAAGGTGCACAACAAGGTGAGACAGCTGCAGCAGCGCCATCCTGAAGCCAAGGAGTCGTATCTCGCCCTGAAGAGCGAACTCATCAGGATGGGCGTCACGCCGCAGACCACATATATGTATATACAGGGTCATCACCTCTTCAACAAGATAGTGCTGCCGATCCTGGGGCGCGTGTGCAACATCCTCGTGCAGGAGCGCGAAGGGGAGATACGCCGGCAGGCGGTACACGACACCCAGCGGCGCAACGAACTCTCGTGCTACACCAACAGCATTCAAGACATCACGCAGATGCTGAAGAAGAACATGGGATATATGGACTCCGAACCCTTCAGACGCATTCTTGCCGACGTGGAACGCATCTTGGGAGGTGCACACAATGAAGAGAATGTGCAAAAACAAGCACTCTAAACATTCAAAAACACAATAAAAAGTCATTTTTCTGCACATAATCCCTTGTTTATGTGCAGAAAATTATACCTTTGCACCGTTTTTTCAGCAAACTAAGCGGCATTTGCCGTATGCTTAAACACCGATAAGGCGCATAGGAGACGAGTCGTTCCGTCCGGAAAAGCGGTGGCTCGGCAAGCCGGAATCGGATTAATTTCAAACAAATCATAACAATAGAAAATTATGTCTTTTAATTTATTGAAAGGAAAGCGCGGTATTATCTTCGGCGCATTGAACGACGCGTCTATCGCGTGGAAAGTAGCAGAGCGTGCCGTAGAAGAAGGCGCTCAGATCGTGTTGACAAACACGGCAGTGGCTTGCCGCATGGGTACCATCGACGAGCTTGCCAAGAAGACCAACGCTACCGTCATCCCTGCTGATGCGACATCGGTGGAGGATCTCACAAACCTCTTTGAGAAAGCCCAGGAGGCAATGGGAGGCAAGATTGACTTCGTGCTGCACTCTTGTGCCATGAGCGTTAACATGCGCAAGAAGCGTACATACGACGATCTCGACTACTCTTTCCTGAACAAGACTCTCGACATCTCGGCTATATCATTCCACAAGATGCTGCAGGCTGCCAAGAAGCTCGACGCCCTGAGCGAAGGTGCTTCCGTGCTCGCCCTCACATACGTGGCTTCACACCGCACATTCTTCGGCTACAACGACATGGCAGACGCCAAGTCGCTGCTCGAATCCATCGCCCGCAGCTTTGGATATATCTATGGCCGCGAGAAGCACGTGCGCATCAACACCATCTCACAGTCGCCTACCTTCACCACTGCCGGCAGCGGCATCAAGGGTTTCGACGGACTCTACGACTTCTCCGACCGCATGTCGCCACTCGGTAACGCCAGCGCTGACGAGTGTGCTGACTACTGCGTAGTGATGTTCTCCGACCTCACCAGGAAAGTCACCATGCAGACCCTCTTCCACGACGGAGGATTCTCAAGCATGGGTATGTCGCTACGCGGTATGACGCAGTACAACAAGTCGTTCATCGACGACAACCGCGACGAGAACGGCAAGATCATCTACGGATAATCCGCTGCAATCAGCATAACCTCATAATCCCCAAACGGTCTAATGACCGATTTTGGATAAATACGACACACCCCATTCTCTCTGGCATTCCAGTTGAGGATGGGGTGTGTTTCATTATGTTTGTTGGTATATACCAGTTGTTTTCAAAGGCTGAAATACAGACTTTTGATTACTAAAATACAAGTTTCATTCCATGGAAACTTTGGGCACAGTCTTGGGCACCACCCGTGCCCACTTGGGGCAAGGTGCTTGCCCATGTTGAGAACGCTGCTTGCCCCACTCGGGCAAGCGTGCTGCCCATTTCCTGAAGTTTTGTTATCTTTTCCAATGATTGTGGCTTGGTGATTTGTATCTTTGCTCTTTGATAATGGCAATATACTGCTTTTTATCCAATAATTGTGCTGTAGTGGATAAAAAAGCCGGTTTTTATCCACTACGATGCTATTTAGTGGCGAAAAAAATAATAACTAGTTATGATTTGATGAGAAATGGAAAAATTTCGTGCTGGCAAACCATCCAGACAATTGAAAGCAATTGTCAGGTCTGTATTTATCTGTATGCCAGTGTATTATGAGGTAAAACCAGACAATCTGACAGTTTTGGACGAAATTTTGTTTTTTCCTATTTTTAGACGAAATCAGTCAGCAGCCACTTCCATACAGGCACTACATCAATATACAGTTTGTCTTCGACGATGTGGTCCTTTTCGTCGTATTTGCATGATTTTATTTACCGCTAATAAATAAAAACAGGTGATTTTGTTTACTGTCAATAAATAAATTGTGGCTTTGTGCCGGGCATGTGGTATGGATATTCTTGTCAAAAAAGCAAGAATCGGAATATGCCAGATACGTTTGACATATTCCGATTCTGTTGGTTGGGTCATGAGTATGCCGTCGCTATTGCGACAGGTTGCTCATTCTTTTGCCGTCCGGTCCTTGTCTTCAAGAGAAGGACGTGGCGGGTATTAGTTGTCTGCACCGAAGAGAGGATCCTCTGGCATTACCATTATAGGCTTCTGGTCGGCGAGCTTCAGGATTTTCTCAGAAGCATATTTTCTGTCCACTACGAGACGGAACATATACTCGTTGAACCACTCGTTGGTCATAATCAGACAGCCCTTGTGTCCCCACTCAGGTCCCCAGCTGTTCTCCACCTTCCACTTTGTAGGTTTGCCCTGAGCGTCGAGGTCGACAGCCACGAGAGTCATGGCGTGTGTAGAACCGCTGTCGAATGTGGCGATGCGGTCAGCCTTGTTCATTGGGAATGTTGTAGAGAAGAGCGAACCGTAGTCGAAGTTGTTGATGTCGCTGTATCCGCGCTTGCCGTCGAGGAACTTGCCCACGTCGTAAGAGCTGTACATCTTCTTGCCGTCCTTCAGAGATGCGATGGCGAGGTTGGCAATCTCGTCCATAGGCAGGTTGAGATATTTCCAGTTGTGTCCGTCGTATGTGTGGCGGTCGAAGTCCACCTCGTAAGTCTTGTAGTATTCGCGGCGAGGGTCGTTCATTACCATGATGAATGTGCCGTTGAGAGTCTCCTTGCCGGTCAGTTCCTTGAAGAACGACTTAGGAGTGTATTTCTTGGCCTCCAGCGCCTTGCCGTTCTTGTCTTTGAAAGCGAATGTGAACTCTGTCACAGGCTCGCCGAGAGTGAGTTTCAGCATGTGGTAGATAGTGCCGAGCATGTTGGTCTTCTCTGTCTGGATAGCCTGCTTGGATTTCTTCTCAGCCACCATCTTGCGCAGCTTCAGTCCGTATTCGCGCAGTTTTGAAGATACGAGAGCAGCCATCTTGCTGGTGTTCTCAGCAGAGTAAGTCTCCGGCATCACGCTTGTCGGCACCACGCCATACTTCTCGGTGAGGTCGGCAACACCGCAGAAGGTACCGCCGTCGTTGATTGGGTTCTTGAAGAAGAACTGCACTCTTGTGTCGTCCATAGGCTTGCCGGCGCAGTCGATCACTCCCTGCAAGAAGAGGTTAGCCTTCTCCAACTGGTCGTAGAAGAAGAGGTAGTCTTGTGAAAGCTCCACCTTGAGCGAGTCGCTCTCGTGTGCGAAGTTACCGCGGATCACGTTGAATCCGCTGAACATCCAGCATCTTCCGCTCTGCTTCTGGTTCATGATGCTCTGCGCCTTGGTCTCCACGCTGAAGTGAGTGTCGAACTCTCCTGCATTGGCGAAGTTCTTTGCCAGGTCGTTGATGTTGTTGGCTGCGATGGCGTTGAAGATAGCCTTGTCTGCCGCACCCTTCGACTGTGATCCCTTGATCTGCTGGAGCATCTGCTGCGAGATGCCGCCGTCTTTCTTCTGTGCCGATACGTTCATCGACATTGCTGCGAGCATCAGGCCCGCGAGGAAAATTTTCTTGTTCATTTTTCTTTTATCTGTTTATATTGTTTTTCTCTTTCTTTCATTAGAGTGTTTTGCATGTCAGCAATATGCTGTCGGTTAACAGGTGAAACGTTTCGCCCGTATGCTTCTTCTGTCGTTCTCAGCTTCTCCTATTGTGGCGGAACTCTCGTAGAATTGCACTTGTGGACAGTCGGGCGGCAGGTTTCTTTGCCGTGTGTTTTCCCTTTTTGCCTTATTTGTCAAAGTTGTTTCCATTCCAGCAATCCCTTGCCCAGGTCGTCGAGTTCGATGGCGAGGGCTATGGTCTTGCGTTTGTCAGCTTTGAACGGCTCGGTGTAACGGTTGTCGGTTATTTGCTTTTCGGCAGCGTTGACACCTCCGTTCTTCGTGAGTTTCAATTCCATTACATATATAAATGTACTGTTTTCAGCCACGATGTCAATCCTTCCTGTAGAAATCATTTTCTCCACTTCCACCCTCAAGCCGATGGCATTCAATATAGTGCTTATGATGAGGCGGTAGCGCTCTTCCATATCCATGCTCGCAAGCTTCTTGTTGCTGTATGGCACATCGGCGACGAGCGCCTTCAGCTGTTTCATCGCCTCGGGCATGTTGCCGTTGTAGAGGTTAAGATTCAGGAAAGCCTGTGCCGACTGTATGTCGCTGCCTTTTCGCATCGCCAATGCAGGAAGAACCATCTCGTAGAGAGCCTGTCTCACCTCGTGGTTCGGTATGCCGAGCATGTATGTGCCTCCGGTGTATCCTTTTATCGTGAGGTATCCCGACTGATACATGAACAGCTCCGCTCCTCCACCGGTAACGTCGGAAGATTCTATTGTGGTGCTGATGATGGCGCATTGGTCGAGGTCTTTCAGTCTGATCTCCATGTCGTTGACAAACTTGGCGAGGGCTGTTGTGGCACCGGAAGATGCCCAGAAACTCCGGAGATCTTTTGTCGCTAAGGCGTGTACGAGACTATATGGGTTATAGACATCAATCATATTCTTGCGGCAGAAATGATATCCGTCATAATACGCCTTCAGCTGGCGCAAGGTTTCCTCCGTAGTCCATCCGTTGGCTTCAGCCATCTGGTTGATTTCAGGCATGAAATTGTCGGCAAGCTCCTGCTGCGTGATGCCGCAAATGCCGGCATATTCAGCATCGAAACTGATGTTCGACAAGTTGTTGAGTACCGAGAACAGTGAAATCTGTGTGAATTTCGTTATGCCCGTTATGAAGACAAAGCGCTCAATCTCGTCGAGAGTCTTCAATACAGAGAACACGCTGCGGTATACCCGTGTGCAATTCTCATGTTCAGGAGTCTTCCACGAATGCTGAAGGGGAGAGTCGTATTCGTCGATGAGAATCACCACCTGTTTGCCCGTCATCTTGTTTGCCGTTTCTATAATATTGCTGAAACGCACCGTGAGACTTGCCGTGTCGGGGAGTTTCGTTTCGTAGAGCTTCTCGTATTTTGAGAACACGAAGTCGAGATAAGCCTCAAGGTCTTTGGCGTTGTCGCTGCCGTTGCTCATGTCGAGGCGTATCACGGGGTGGCAGGTCCAGTCCTTTTCCATCTCCATGATTTTCAGACCCTCGAACAGTTCTTTCCTGCCTTCGAAATAGCATTGCAGAGTATCGACAAGCACCGACTTGCCGAATCGTCTGGGACGACTCAGATAGTCATACCTCGCCCCATTGTTGGCAAGATTCCATACCATTTCGGTCTTGTCAACATAGAGGTAGCCCTCTTCTCTGATTTTCTTGAACGACTGTATTCCTACAGGCAGTTTTCTCTCGTTTGTCTCCGTCATGACAGCTTTGTTTTTCATCGTTTTGCTCGCCGCTCTGCGGCACTGGCGGTAAGGCATTGCAAATATAAGACAATTATTCGACAGAGCAATGAAAAGCATTGAAAAATAGTTCATTATCATTGATTTGTCGGGAATGTGGAAGATTGAAGGCACTGTGATGGGGCTTTTGAAAAATAAATTTGCCATTGTCGGGAAAAATCAGTACTTTTGAAGAAATTTTCCTTTTTGCCAATTTGAGGCAGTCTGCCGTAGTGTGGAAGCCTGCCGATGGCGGGAGATGGAACAATGAGATAATACAAACGACATGAGTTTCGCAAGTGTGGGCTGCCCGCCATGTGGTAGTGGGGTTAACGCTTGCGGTGTCATGACAAACCACAGGTATCAGAAAATACATATATGAGCGACGAGACAAGAGATGACGAGACAAGAGACGACAATGAGTTGACCCGAAACAACGACGGCGATATGCCCGGAGACGGCGAAGCCATGGCAGCCGGCAGCGAGGACCAGCCGGCTGGCGAGGGCAGCGATGGGCAGACAGACAACGATGCCGACGACCAGCCTGCGGAGCATTCCGACTACAAGCCGACGAACCGCTTCGATGCCTCCGCCGTACATCACCTGAGCGGTATGTACAAGAACTGGTTTCTGGATTACGCCTCTTACGTAATCCTGGAGAGAGCCGTGCCGCATATCGAAGACGGACTCAAACCCGTGCAGCGACGTATCCTGCACTCCATGAAGCGCATGGACGACGGACGCTACAACAAGGTGGCAAACATCGTGGGACACACCATGCAGTTCCATCCCCACGGCGACGCCTCTATCGGCGACGCCCTGGTGCAGCTCGGACAGAAAGACCTGCTCGTTGACTGTCAGGGAAACTGGGGAAATATCCTCACCGGCGACCGTGCCGCCGCACCGCGATATATAGAGGCGAGACTCTCTAAGTTTGCCCTCGACGTGGTGTTCAACCAGAAGACCACCGACTGGCAGCTCTCCTACGACGGCAGAAACAAGGAACCTATCACTCTGCCTGCCAAGTTCCCGCTTCTCCTGGCACAGGGAGCAGAAGGAATCGCCGTGGGACTGTCGTCAAAGATACTGCCCCACAACTTCAACGACATCTGCGATGCCGCTGTGAGCTATCTCCATGGCGAGCCGTTCCAGCTGTATCCTGATTTCCCCACTGGCGGCAGCATCGACGTGAGCAAATACAATGACGGACAGCGAGGCGGAGTGCTCAAGGTGAGAGCAAAGATAGAGAAACTCGACAACAAGACCCTCGTCGTCCGCGAGATACCGTTCGGCAAGACCACTACAACGCTTATAGACTCAATACTGAAAGCAATCGAGAAGGGAAAGATAAAGGCGCGCAAAGTGGACGACAACACAGCCGCCGAAGTGGAGATACAGGTGCATCTCGCCCCGGGAGTGTCGTCGGACAAGACACTCGACGCCCTATACGCCTTCTCCGACTGCGAGATGAACATATCGCCAAACTGCTGCGTGATAGAGGACGACAAACCACAGTTCCTCACCGTCAGCGACGTGTTGCGCAGTTCGGTGGAGCGCACAAAGGCACTCATACGCAAGGAACTTGAGATACGCAAGGCGGAGCTGCTCGAACAGCTGCACTTCGCGTCGCTCGAAAAGATATTCATCGAGGAGCGCATATATAAGGACAAGAAATTCGAGAACGCTCCCGACATGGACGCTGCATGCGCACATATAGACGAAAGGCTCACGCCATACTATCCTCAGATGATCAGAGAGGTGACAAAGGACGACATCCTGCGCCTAATGGAAATCAAGATGCAGCGCATCCTGAAATTCAACAAAGACAAAGCCGACGAGCTGATGGCGAAGATAAAGGCGGAGATAGACAGCATCGACCGCGACCTCTCGAACATGGTGGAGGTGACGGCAGCCTGGTTTACATACCTCAAGGAAAAATACGGCAAGAACCATCCCCGTCTCACCGAAATCCGCAACTTCGACACCATCGAGGCGACTAAAGTGGTGGAGGCGAACGAGAAACTCTATATCAACCGCCAGGAAGGCTTTGTGGGCACTGGTCTGAAGAAAGACGAGTTCGTGTGCAACTGTTCAGACATCGATGACATCATAATCTTCTATAAAGACGGAAAATACAAGGTGATAAAAGTTGCCGACAAGGTGTTCGTGGGCAAGAATATCATTCATGTAGCCGTGTTCAAGAAGAACGACAAGCGCACGATATATAATGTGGTGTATCGTGATGGAAAGCAGGGCAACTACTATATCAAGCGCTTTAATGTGCCTACCGTGACACGCGATCGCGACTACGACCTGACGCAGGGCAAACCAGGGTCAAGAGTGAACTATTTCACAGCCAATCCTAACGGTGAGGCAGAGATAATCAAAGTGACGCTCGACCCGACGCCGAAACTCAAGAACATATTCATAGAGAAGGATTTCTCGAAAATCCTCGTGAAGAGCAGAACGGCAATGGGAAACATACTGACGAAATACCCTGTGCACCGCATCTCGCTGAAGAGCCACGGACACAGTACGCTGGGCGGCAGGAAGGTGTGGTTCGACGCCGACGTGAACCGTCTCAACTACGACGACCACGGCACTCTGCTCGGCGAGTTCAACGAGGGCGAGCATATCCTCGTGGTGCTCAAGAGCGGAGAATACTATATGACCAATTTCGATGCCAACAACCACTACGAGGACAACATCATGAGGATAGAGAAATTCGTTCCTCATAAGGTGTGGTGTGCCGTGGTGAGGGATGCCGACCAGGGCGGAACGCCATATATCAAGCGTTTCCTTTTCGAGATGACAAAACGCAGGCAGAGCTATATCGGCGAGAACCCGAAGAATGAACTGCTGCTGCTGACCGACACTCCGGCTCCACATCTGCTTCTCACATTTGGCGGCAACGATGCTTTCAGAGGAACGCTGGAACTGGATGTCAACGAATTCGCCCTCGTCAAGGGATACAAGGCAAGAGGCAAACGACTCACCACCTTTGAACTTGCAAAGATCGAAGAACTGGAACCTGTAGCTGCCGAACCGGAGGATTCTGAACCTGCTGATGGCGGCGATGTGCCGCCGGCAGATGCTGACGGGACAGCCGATAATAAGGCTTCGGAGAATCTCGACCCGGATGCAGGCAAGTCGAAACAGCAGATAATAGACGAGATAACAGGGCAGCTGAGTCTTTTCGATGAATGACGATGACACACGGCTTATACCCGATTCCCAATAGCGATACACAACAATGAAACATCTACGGCAGTATGTCAGGAAACCGCAGAGGATATTGCTTCTGGCAGTCCTCTCGCTTATGCTTCCGCCATTGTGCGGAAGCGGTCTGTCGTGTCATGCCCAGAGCAACGACAGCGTCGCCTGGTCAAGAGGCAAGGTGATAACGAACACGAGACTTCTGGGAGTGGGAGGCGTGAACGTCCTTGATACCTATCTCTCGCCGGAGAAATATTCGGGTACGGAGCTTCGTTACATATCACAGACTGTCCGCGGAAGCGAACATCGGAAGTGGCGCCGACTCATCGTGCATCAAGGCATGGCATCGTTTTCCCGCAACCGTGCCGACAATGCCAACGAAATGGCTGGTTCCTACGATTTCTGCTATGGTTTCCTGCGCCGATGGACGCTCTTCGGCGACAGACTGACCGTCAGAGCCGGCGGTATGGCGGATGCCAATATCGGATTCCTCTATAATACCCGCAACGGCAACAATCCGGCACAGGCTCGTCTGAGCTTCGACATCTCCCCAGTGGCGATGGCTGCATACAAGTTCACTGTAGCGGGAAAACCATTCACGCTGAACTATGAGGTGAGTGTGCCGCTCTGCGGACTGATGTTCAGTCCCAACTACGGACAGTCGTATTATGAGATATTCTCAAAAGGCAACTACGACCACAACGCAGTGCCCACGACATTCATCGCCACACCCTCGCTGCGCAATACCCTCTCTCTCGACTTCAACATTGCCAAGACTACTCTGCGCCTCGGATATATGGGCGACTACAGACAGGCAAAGGTGAACAATCTGAAATATCACAGTTACTCACATCTGTTCGTCATCGGAATGACGCGGACGTTCAGACTAACAAGACTGCAGCCATGAGAAAGATAACCCATGCATTGTTGCTGCTCGCCATGCTGCTCTCCGTGGCGGTGTCATTCCCGTCGTGTGTGGATGAGGAGGAGATGAGTGACACGCCACGCGGAAACTTTGAGGCGCTATGGAAGATAGTTAATGAGAGATACTGCTTTTTCGACTATAAACGGCAGGCATACGGTCTCGATTGGGATGAGGTACACGACCGCTATTCCTGTCAGATTGACGACAGGATGAACGACGAGCAGCTCTTCGAAGTGTTGGGAAACATGCTCGGCGAACTGCGTGACGGACATGTCAACATGTATGCCAGTTTCAATTCAGCACGCTATTGGCGATGGCATGAAGACTATCCCAAGAATTTCAGCGACTCGCTGGAGCGCCGCTATCTCGCCACCGATTATCGTATAGCCGGGGCGCTGCGCTATCGCCGTCTCGACGACAACGTGGGATACATCCGCTGCTCATCTTTTGATGCAGCCATTGGCGACGGCAACCTTGACGACGTGCTGATGTATCTCGCTCCATGCAATGCCCTTGTCATTGACATCCGCAACAATGGGGGAGGGCAACTCACTATGGCGGAGCGTCTGGCTGCACGGTTCATCAACAATGAGACACTTGTGGGATATATGCAGCATAAGACAGGAACGGGACACTCCGACTTCTCATCCATGAGAGAACAGAGACTGAAACCGTCAGGCCGTCTGCGTTGGCAGAAGAAAGTGTTTGTGCTGACAAACCGTTCTGTATACAGTGCCGCAAACGAATTCGTGAAATACATGAAATGTGCTCCACAATGCATCGTTGTCGGCGACAAGACGGGGGGCGGAGCAGGGATGCCTTTCAGCAGCGAACTGCCAAACGGGTGGGGAGTGAGGTTCAGTGCATGCCCCATGTACAACCGCGACAGGCAAAGCACGGAATTCGGCATAGAACCAGATTACAATGTGCAGATTTCCGATGCCGACATGGCTCTCGGCATCGACACGATAATAGAATTTGCCCGTATGCTGGCAAGGCAATGAAACAGGCATTGAAACCCCATTTTGATAACATTTAACGAGAATGCGGCACGTAAATGTTGGAAAAAGTGTAACTTTGCAAAATGATTTCGTCAGAATAATGACGATTGACAATAAGAATACAGGCAATTAAGAATCAGGATACTGACATTTGACGGTCAGGATGCTGACAATTGAGAAAAGAAAATAAATAAAACCTATATAAGATTATGGCACAAGAAGATGTTTTCAAGAAAATCGTCTCTCACTGCAAGGAATACGGATTCGTGTTCCCAAGCAGCGATATCTACGACGGACTGGCAGCAGTGTATGACTATGGACAGAATGGTGTGGAACTGAAGAACAACATCAAGGAATATTGGTGGAAGAGCATGGTGTTGCTCCACGACAACATCGTGGGCATTGACTCTGCAATCTTCATGCACCCTACGATATGGAAGGCCAGCGGACACGTTGACGCCTTCAACGACCCGCTAATCGACAACCGCGACTCAAAGAAGCGCTATCGTGCTGATGTGCTCATCGAAGACCAGATCGGCAAGTATGAGGAGAAGATAGAAAAGGAAATCGCCAAGGCACGCAAACGCTTCGGCGACAGCTTTGATGAGGCTAAGTTCCGCGAGACCAACCCTCGCGTGCTGGAGCATCAGAAGAAGCGTGACGACCTTCATGCACGCTACACAGAGGCAATGCAGGGACCAAACCTGGAGGCTCTGAAGCAGATTATCATTGACGAGGAAATCGTTGACCCTATCAGCGGAACAAAGAACTGGACCGACGTGCGTCAGTTCAACCTCATGTTCTCTACAGAGATGGGTTCCACTTCTGATGCAGCAAGCAAGATTTATCTGCGTCCTGAAACAGCACAGGGTATCTTCGTTAACTATCTCAATGTGCAGAAGACCGGACGTATGAAGATTCCATTCGGTATCGCACAGATCGGAAAGGCATTCCGCAACGAGATTGTGGCACGCCAGTTCATTTTCCGTATGAGAGAGTTCGAACAGATGGAGATGCAGTTCTTCGTGAAGCCGGGCACAGAGAAGGAGTGGTTCTCGAAATGGAAGGAGTTCCGTATGAAATGGCATCAGGCACTGGGCTTCGGAGCTGACAATTATCGTTTCCACGACCACGAGAAACTCGCCTTCTATGCCAATGCAGCTACCGACATCGAGTTCAAGATGCCGTTTGGATTCAAGGAGGTTGAGGGTATCCACAGCCGTACCGACTATGACCTGAAGCAGCACGAGAAATTCTCCGGCCGTTCAATCAAATACTTCGACCCACAGACAAACGAGAGCTATACTCCGTATGACATCGAGACAAGTATCGGTGTCGACCGTATGTTCCTCTCTATCATGTGTCACTCATACGAGGAGGAGAAGCTGGAGAACGGCGAGACACGTGTTGTGCTCAAGTTGCCGGCAGCACTCGCTCCGGTGAAACTCGCTGTATTGCCGTTGGTGAAGAAAGACGGACTGCCAGAGAAGGCTCGCGAAATCATCAACAACCTGAAGTTCCATTTCAACTGCCAGTACGACGAGAAGGACACCATCGGCAAGCGCTACCGTCGTCAGGATGCCATCGGAACACCATACTGCGTTACCGTTGACTACGACACACTCAAGGACAACTGCGTGACGCTGCGTTTCCGTGACACAATGGAACAGGAGCGCGTAAGCATCGACGATCTCAACAGCATCATCGAAGACAAGGTGAGCATTGCAAGTCTGCTCAAGAAATTGCAGTAATATAACGATTATAGATGAAGAACAAATATTTTTTCGCCTTAGCCATCCTGTGCGGAATGGCACTCGGACTCGTCACGGCATGTAGCGAGACAGACAACGAACTGATTGAATATCCCAACTGGGAGAAACGCAACGTTGCCTATTTCGACAGTATCTACAATGTGGCGATAGAGAACAGAGACGGTATGTGGGATACCATACGCTGCTGGTCGATGAGCGAGAACAACACTACGCTCTCTCGCACGAACTATATCGTGGTGCACAAAGAGGAGGTGGGCACCGGAAGCGGTTGTCCGCTATACTCCGACTCCGTGCTCGTGCATAACCAAGGTAAACTGCTGCCTTCTACAAGCCATCCGCAGGGATATTTCTTCGAGAAGAGCTACGAGGGAGACTTCGACAGCTACAATCCGCTGACGGCACGGGCAAAGAAATGGGCGGTAAACATATTGGTTGACGGATATGTCACAGCATTGCAGCGCATGCACATCGGAGACCGCTGGCGTGTGTATATGCCATGGACAATGGGATATGGCACAACGGATTACAATGGAATTCCGGCATACAGTGTGCTGATATGGGACATCAAGCTTCTCGGATATTATCATCCGGGAGCAGTAGTGCCCGATCAGAACGCCAAAGACCATGCTTCCTCTCTGTGGACAATGGAGTAGGGACGTTCCACTCTTCTGAAACAAATCCAAACCAGTCATTAGGGCTTACTTGCAAGCAGTTATACTGCTACTACAATAAGCGGCCGGCTGACCATTTCGGGACAAAGCCCAGGCAAGCCTGATATCTGGCTGATTGTGGCAAAATAATAACAGCCTAAGACAGTTGATATGTTCTCTGTCTTAGGCTGTTTGCGTTTTCTGTATTTTCGGCGTCAGAGCGTTTGTATTTCCATTATCAGCATCGTTAGGTTGTTTGCGCTTTCATTATCAGCGTCGTCAGACCGTTTGTGCTCCAGTATCTGTGTCGTCATACTGTTTGTGTCTTCAGAATCAGCGTGGCAAGCTGAACTTGCCACGCTGTGATACCGGACAAATCGTTCGTATATTAGAAGTGATATTTCGTACCGATGCTGAATCGCAGTTCCACCTTTATCGGACTGCAGCAGACGGATGTTTCGAGATTCTTTGTATACATTGTGGCTGAAGGTTCGAAATACAGTTCCGTATGGGGCGTCACCATGACACCGGTCTGGATGGCGGCGTGGATTCCAGGAGCGAAGTTCGTTGAGCGGTGTTTCTTGGTGCTTGCTGCCACCTGAGCTCCTATCAGTCCAGTCAGCTGTATAGACTGGTCTTCAGTAGATTCTCCGGTTATGGCACTCTTCAGGTTCATCATATAGTCGGCACGTAGAGCAGTTACGGTCTTGCTTCCCAATCTGTGCGACGGCACCACCGTGTTGCCCACCGAAGCCTGTATACCACTCACCTGATTGAACCATCGGCCATATCCCACATCGGTAAGAATCGTCAGGTTTCTTCCTAAGCTGCCGCCCAAAGCCAGGTTTCCGGAGTATATACCCGTTCCTGCACCGAGGAATACGAAGTTCTTCTTCGTCGGAGCCTCGTCGAGGTCCTTGTTGCGGTCGCTGCGCTGCAAGAAATATTCCACACCCACCTGCACCTGTGGTTGCAGACGGTGGGAGCGTGCTCCTTTGTAGCGTGATGTCAGTTCATATCCCAACTGTGTCTCTGCCAGTATGTTCACATTCGGCGACACCCTGAATGCGAGCTGTCCGCCACCATGCACATCGGTGTTCAGACGAGTGTAGTCGGAGTGGTCAGCACCGAGGTTCACACCCAATAGAGATCTCACGGAGAGCGTTCTTGTGTTGTCGCATCCATAAGTCAGTGCAGTGAGGTCAGTCATCCAGTCGAAGCCAGCCGTAGCCACACCATAGTAGTTCTTGTTTATCGGTCTGCCGAACATACCCTGCAGACTGTATCTCCATCCCGTCATCGGTGCTGTCCAATGAGTGTAGCTCATTCTGACGACAGGCATGTAGCGTTTCCATTCGTTGTATTGGAACAGTCTTACTGCCGCTCCTCCAGTCAGGGCGAAGCTGCTCCTCCTCATTGCCGCTGCTCCCTCGTTGTCGTGTATCTTCCTTGACAGTCCCTCGTGGTATGTATATACGAATCCGGCAAGCAGAGATGCCGTGGCGTCGATGTTGCCGAAGGTATATGCTTTAGGCGCCCATCTGTGGTTGTATGCGTCGACGCGCGGTTCCAACACGAAGTTGATGTCGCGCGACAGGCGGAAGTTTGCCTGCAGTCCGGCACCGGCATTCCATGTATATCTGTTGCTTGAACGAGCGTCTCTCGAATAGTTGTATCCCACACCCGCTATGGTGTTCATCCAGAATCTGCGGTCCGGATTCAGTCCGCCGAAGGCATTGTGCAGGTTCAGCAGATAGTCGAGTCTTGCTCCTATGGCTCTCACCCTTGTGCCGTTGTGTTGGTCAAACGTTGTGGTGTTGAGGTTTATCTGCAGAGCGTTGCAGTTGTCCATCCATTTTCCGAGCGACACCCCTACGGTCATTCCCATATTCTCTTTCCATTCGTCGATGGCTGCACTTCCCATATACATTGGTCCTGCCATGACGCTGGCGAATAAGCCGTCGGCGAAAGAATGTGGGGAAACGTAGTTGCCGCGGGTGTTGCTGCGCCTCTCGTCGGGCATACGCACTCCGAATCCCATTGTCACGCTTGCCATGGGGTGCAGGTTGCGCCATGTGGCAGTCTGCGCCACATTGTCTTGTGCCACTCCCACACGCGGTTCGAGATAGAAATATGTGATGTCAGAGAATGCGAACTGTCCCCTCATTCCGAGGTGCGCACCGAATCCGTGGTCGTTGTTGTTGTATGCTCGTGAATATGTGGCGTCGATTCCGGCGATGCCATACAGTTCGAAAGGCTTCTGGCGGTAAGTGCTTCCCGGCTGTGCTATCGCCGTGATGTTGAGCATGTAGTCAAGGGCAGCAGTGGCGAATTTCACTTTCTTGTCGGCAATTCTGTATGCACCCCCATTGAAGTTGAGGCGCAGTCCGTGTTCTGGTGATATCCAGTCACCGATGCCCAGTTCTGCCGTAGGTCCCAGTGCTACGTCGTGGCGTCCCATGAGGTTGCCGCCAAATCCGAATTCCATGAACATGTGGTCCATGAACTTCTTGTTCTTGTATGATTTCGCCACCTGTGGTCTCTGCAGCATATAGTTCAGCGCACTGCTGTCCAGCTGTGCGTAGGAGCTGAGTGGTGCGCCAACTGCCATCAGTGCGCATATTATGATGATGTTTTTTCTTTTCATGTTTATGTCCTTTTATTTATCCATAGACAAGAGGTCGTTCACGTCGCCGTCCACCTTTGCCGTTTCTTTCAGCGATGGATCCATGTCGAACGACTTTTTCAGTTCTTTGTATGCCTCAGCCGGGTCGTTGGTCCTGTTCAGGCAGATGGCACGCAGATAGTGTGTTGTGGCATCCTCGTCGGGAAGCTGCTTGCTGAGTTTCAGAGCCTCGTCGTTGCGTTTCATGGCGAGCAGCATCACCACTTCGTTGCGTGTGCTTGTCTTGGCTATCGTTGCGTAGTTGTCGTCGAATCTGCCGTTCAGCACGGCGTTCACGGCGAGCATCGTGTGTGTTGCGTCATTGTCGGTGATGAAGCGTGCCACGGAGTCGGACTCCGTGAACAGACCTTCGTTGAGCAGTGCTATCACCTGGTTTATGTTCACCTCCTGTGGCGCCTTTTCTCCGGCGAATGGTCTCAGCAGCGACGGGTCAGCCTTTCTGCTGCTGATGAGTGAGGCTGAGAGGTCGTTGGCTGCCGCCATGAATGATGGATACACCTCCAGTGCCTGTCGCATGATTGTCTGCCGCTTCAGCGAGTCGGTCTCAGAGCGGTAAAGTTTGAAGAACTCGAATTTAGAGAGCTGCTTGTAGTCCTGCTGATACAGTTCGTTTATCTCGTCCGCCGTCAGTGTGCGGTATATGTTGTAGTGCAGCGTGTATTCCACCCGGCGCAGATGCGGCAGGTAGTTCTTGGCAATCAGCTTCTTGTAGTATGGCAGTTTTCTCACCGCTTGTCCCTGCATGTCGATGTTCTTCTGCCGGTCAATGATTCTTTCAATGCTGGCGGCCTGGTCGGTCAGACTGTCGCGGCGCATCATGTCAGCCACCTCTTTCCATGGTGCCACATTAGCGTGGCTCTTGAATTCCATGCCGTTTGTCATTCCTCTTGGCAGGGCCTTTTTCAGAAAGCCGAGAGCATAGTCCATACGCTCCTTTGCCAATGTTAGGTTCTGGCGGTATTTTCCTTCTGGCGATGACTGTCCCCTCAGTTCCAGAGAGTTCAGTGTCGCTCCTTTAGATTGGGATATAGTCTCGATTTGCGCACTCAATTTCTCTATCTCCTCAGCGTTCTGAGGGTCTGAACTGTCGAACACCGCTTTGCCGACAGGGAATTTCAGGTTCACCTCTCCCTTGCTGTCGCGGAGCTGCGCCTCCGGTTTTGGTAGAAATGCCGAGTCGGAGAGCTGTTTTGATGCGAAGCTATAGTCGAGGAAGCGCAGCGGGTTCACTGTTCCGCGTGCTATCACCGTGGTGTCGCGGTATAGAATCCTGTTGTAGTTCTCTATCGCCATATACACATCGCATGAGAAGTCATCCTTGATATGCTCCACGTATATAGAGTCGCTGTATCCGATGATGTCGTTGCTTCGTCCCTTCTCCCGTGTGCCCTTGCTCTTCACTGTGATGTATTTCGCCAGCGGGTCGCCTTTATCTTCATTGTTCATGTCGAAGTTGTATAGTCTGTCCTGGGTCTTGTTGTATACTCCGGCATCATATACCATAGGCTTCATCAGAGTCTTCTCGTTGCGTGTGGCGTTGTTCAGAATCGGCTGCACCACGAGTCTTGTGTTGTGGGAGAACATCTCCTTCGGCACTCTCACCCTTGTCTTCACGTAGAAGTAGTTGCCGTGTACCTCTATGTCGGTAGGCTCCGGCATGATCTTGTCCGTTATCCTTTTCTGTGATATCGTCACCTCGCTGAGCGAGATGTTCTCCTCGTCGAGAACGATGTGTAGTCTTGTCTTTCCCTTCACGTCCACTTCTTTTGTTTTCATTCCCACCATTGAGAAGCGGAGTCTTGCGTTGGATCTCACGTTTACGGCAAACCTTCCGTCCAGATCCGTTGTGGCGAGTGCACGGCGTGCTTTGGCATCTGTTACATTCACTCCGATGCAAGGTTTGTTGTCGCTTTTTGCCACCACCAGTCCCGTCACTCTTATCACGTCCTGTGCGGAGGCATTGATAGAGAGAAGCGAGAATAGCAATATTATGATAGAAGTGGTTCGAAGCGTCTTTGATAAAAAGTCCTGATTGTTCATAAAAGTAACTTTACCTTAATAGATATACAAATGAGATGCCTGCCTTCACAGGTATCGGTTTCCATTCTTTCACGTTTGCTGAGTTGGGTTGTGGTTCCTCCTTGTTCCAGCTCATTTCATGACAGTGTGCCATTCCGGCTCCGATAGTAGCCTCCAGGCTCCAGCGTTTCGACAATACGAAGCTGTAGCCATAGGTGAGTCCTCCTCCATAGAGGTCGCCAATGTGCCTTTTGCCGTTGTGAACGAAGTTGTAGTCGCAACCTATTCCGGCAATGCCGAGAAAATGTCCCGCCTGCGGACGGGCGCTGAACCAATATCTCACCTCCGGTGTTATCGCAGCGCCACGGGTGTCGATGTTGAATACTTTTATTCTGTTGTAAGCCGCTTCAAAATTGAATGTGATGTGGCGGTTGATACGGAATTCCGCACCGATGTTAGGTGTCGCCGCCGCCCAGTAGAGCGCATTCGTCTTGAGTGCCACCCTTTGTGCTTCAGCCAGCAGTGGAGAGCACGTCAGTGCTATTGCGGCAGCCAATATGTGCCATTTTTTTGATTTTCCTGAATGTTTGAGTGTCATGTTAATTACTTGTTAAGCATTAATACACTTCTACCCGCTCTGTCAGTGTGACGTAAACGGAAAGTGCTAAGCTTGATTAATTAAATAATGATTATTGTGTCTGATGTCGTTGCTTATTGTACCTTTTTAAAATGTCTTTTCCCAAGTCACTTGTCGTGTAACCGACATTCGCATCTCGGCAAACGATATGGGCAGAATAGAGTCTTACTTGCTTTTGAAAAATTACTGCTGCAAAATTATGAAAAATAATTTTGTTGTACAAACAAACCTATTAATAATATGTGTAATAGTGTCGATTACTTGACCTCGATTGCTTTCCTTTAGCGCTTTTGGTGGCTAAACCCCGAGCCGGTTCTCTCTTCTGAAACCTAAAGTCCAAGCCCTAACGACCGATTTGGGATAAATGGCCTAACGGTCGTTTGGATTAAAATATAATATGGTGTTGCGGTCTTGTAGACATCTCTTTTCAGCGGGAAACAATCTTTTTTTAATGAAAGTGAAAAAAATATCAAGAAAAGTTTGGAAGTTTAAAATAAACTCCTTACCTTTGCAACCGCTTAATGAGAGCAAGGGCGTTTAGCTCAGCTGGTTTAGAGCATCTGCCTTACAAGCAGAGGGTCGGCGGTTCGAATCCGTCAACGCCCACCAAACTCTTCATCAAGCCTTGGTCCGATTCCAAGATACATAACAATCGGGCGTTTAGCTCAGCTGGTTTAGAGCATCTGCCTTACAAGCAGAGGGTCGGCGGTTCGAATCCGTCAACGCCCACCAAAAGCAAGACTCGTTATCCATCCGATAGCGAGTTTTTTTTATCCCAAATCCGTTGGACCATAATTATCATTGTAATCATTAGTGTAATTATCTTTGTAATTCGCGGAATTTTGTATCTTTGCATAAGATAAGCTTCGGCTAGGCATAAGAAATAAATACATTTATTTCGTTCTGCTCTCGCCTTGCATTATCTTTGCATAAGATAAGCTGCATCTCAGCATAACAATCAAGCAAGCTTGTTGTTCTGCATTCGATTTGCATTATCTTTGCATAAGATAAGCTGCATCTCAGCATAACAATCAAGCAAGCTTGTTGTTCTGCATTCGGTTTGGATTATCTTTGCATAAGATAAGCTGCATCTCAGCATAACAATCAAATTAAATTGAAATGGAAAAGGATAAGATGGACGATAAAGGAACTATTACATCAACATCAACGTCAGGCGGCAATGCTGACAATACGAAGGCTATGCAGGGCACAGCCTATGCCATACTTATAATCATAAGCATATCCCATTTCCTCAACGACATGATACAGTCGGTGGTACCATCGATATATCCGATGATAAAAGAAGATTTCTCGCTTTCGTTCGCCCAGATCGGACTCATCACCTTCGTGTTTCAGTTGGCGTCATCCATCCTGCAGCCCTTCACCGGGCTCTATGCCGACCGCCATCCGCGGCCTTATGCCCTCTCGCTGGGCATGTGCTTCACACTGGCCGGACTCCTCCTGCTTGCCTTTGCCGGCAATTTCTGGATGATCATCCTCGCGGTGAGCGTCATCGGCTTCGGTTCCACTGTATTCCATCCCGAAGCCTCCCGAGTGGCGCAGATGGCATCGGGAGGCAAGAAAAGTCTTGCGCAGTCTATCTTCCAGGTGGGCGGCAACGGCGGGTCGGCCGTCGGACCGCTGTTGGCGGCAGTCATAGTGCTCCCTTTCGGACAGTGGGCAATCTCCTGGTTTGCCATCGCTGCAATATTCGCTTCGCTGATAATGCTGAAGGTGGGCAGATGGTATAAGGCGTTGATAGCCTACCGAGAGGATCATTCCATCGCCGCCCCAGCTCCCAACACGAGCATCTCGGAGCGTCGCAAACACATGGCGCTCATTATCCTCGTGGTGCTGGTATTCTCAAAATACTTCTATACGGCATGCATCACCAACTATTTCACATTCTTCCTCATCGACAAATTCCATGTCAGTGTGCAGACCTCACAGCTCTGCCTCTTCGCCTTCCTCGCTGCATTCGCCATCGGCACGGTGGCTGGCGGCATATTCGGCGACCGTTTCGGCAGGAAGTACGTGATATGGTTCTCCATCCTCGGTGCAGCTCCCTTCGCCTTGGCGTTGCCGTTTGTAGATAGCCTGTGGCTCACGGTGGTCATGGCGTTCATGTCAGGACTTGTCATAGCTTCGGCGTTCTCCTCCATCGTGGTGTATGCCACCGACCTCATGCCCGACAAGCTCGGACTCATCGCCGGTATCTTCTTCGGACTGATGTTCGGCCTTGGCGGTCTGGGGGCCGCCTTCTTCGGATGGCTCGCCGACAAGACCAGCGTTGACTATATCTTCCGTGTCAGCGCCTTCCTCCCGCTGCTCGGCATCGTGGCCGGACTGCTTCCGGATACCCGGAAGAAATAGCCGTTGCAGACACCCATAAGATAATATCCAATAAAAAAGCATCAGCTGATGCAAAACCGTATAATACTACTGCCTATGAAAATTCTGAATCCAATACGCTGGATGCTGGTGGCACTGCTCGTCATCGCATTCATATCATGCGGAAAGCGCACTCCCAAATACGTCATCGGCGTGTCGCAGTGCAGCGAGGACATTTGGCGCAAAAAGATGAACGATGAACTCCGCATCGCCACCTTACCCCATGACAACATAGAACTCCGTATCGTCTCTGCCGACGATGATGTGGATAAACAGATAAAGCAGATAGACAAGTTGGTGGAACAGGGCGTAGACCTCTTGATAGTAGCGCCGATACAGGGAGATGTGGCGAAGGCAATGGACAGAGCCTACGACAAGGGAATACCGGTGATAATGTTCGACCGCCGCACGTCATCCTCCAAATACACCGCATATATCGGTGCCGAAAACGAGGAGATGGGACGCAACATCGCAAAGTTCCTCTCCTCTCGTATCGACGGGAGCGGACGCATTCTCGAGATCTGCGGCCTGCAGTCGTCGTCGCCGGCAAAATCCCGTCTGGACGGTTTCGACCATGAGACAGCCCTTCATCCCAACATGAATATCGTGGGCCATCTGATGGCAGACTGGACCCAAGAGAGAGCCTACCATCTGATGGACTCCCTTCTGTCGGGCCCTCATGCCGAGTTCGACTACGTCTTCGCCCATAACGACCGCATGGCAAAAGGGGCGATAGAGGCAGCCAGGAAGCATCATCTGGATCTCGGCAAGATAAAGTTTCTCGGCATCGACGCCGTGGCGCTCGAAGGCGGCGGACTGCAGATGGTGAGAGACGGCGAACTGCTGGCTTCGTATATCTATCCCACACGGGGCGACAAAGTGTTGCAGCTGGCGTTGGACATATTAGAGAAGAGGAAGTTCAAGAGAGAAAACCTCCTCTCCTCGGCGCTCGTCACCACCGACAACGCTAACGTGCTGCTCATGCAAGACGAAGAAATGAAGCGCCAGA
Organism: Prevotella pectinovora; assembly: GCF_000834015.1. Taxonomy (GTDB): domain Bacteria; phylum Bacteroidota; class Bacteroidia; order Bacteroidales; family Bacteroidaceae; genus Prevotella; species Prevotella pectinovora. The sequence continues at coordinate 32,511 of NZ_JXQI01000036.1, forward strand.
GCGACAATCTGATATCGCTGAGCCGCAGGGTGGAAAACACCACCAATGCCTTCGACACCCAGCGCAGCTATCTCTTCATGCTGCTCTTCCTCGTGGCGATGCTCATCATCGTCTGTGTGCTTGCCCTGAAGGCATATCTGGCAAAGAAGCGATACAATGCCCAGCTGCAGGAGAGCATTCAGAAGCAGAAGAAGATGACCGACGACATGGAGAGGATGACTCAGACGCAGTTGCGCTTCTTCACCAACATCTCACATGAGCTGCGCACTCCGCTCACCCTCATCTCCGGACCTGCCGAACGCTTGGCGGATAGTCCCACCATCAGTGGCGAAATGCGGAAACTCGTTGAGATGATACGTCGCAACGTTGGAATCCTCTCCCAGATGGTGAGTGAGATACTGGAGTTCCGCAAGATACAGAACGAGAAGGCGAAACTCTCTCTCAACCGCTTCGACATCGCCGCCGACCTGAAGGCATGGACAGAGGATTTCAGTGCCGTGGCAGAGAGAAAGGGCATCAGCGTAGGTGTGGAGACAAGCGAGGACCGCAGCATCGTGATTGCCGACCGTGAGAAGATAGCTCATGTGTTCTTCAACCTCATGACCAACGCCCTGAAATACACTCCGGCAAAGGGCACCATCACCGTGACGCTGGCTCATGCCGGCGGCAGATGCACGGTCAGCGTTGCAGACACCGGAAAGGGAATGTCGGAGGAAGACCAACGCCATATCTTCGAACGCTTCTATCAGACTGCCGACTCCGTGGGTGGCACGGGTATCGGACTCGCCATCGTGAAGGCTTATGTAGACTTACACCATGGAACGGTGCAGGTGGAGAGCCGGCAGGGCAGGGGATCCACCTTCTCCTTCGTCATCCCCGACTCCCAGCCGGGATATGACGCCACGCTTGACAAGCAGACCGAGATACAGTCCGACACGCAGCTCATCGACGATTATTCGGTGAAGGATGTCGTGGCGGAACGAAACCTCTCGCTGGTGACAGGCAGCGAAGACTACGACAGCGACCGCCCTCTCGTACTCGTCATCGACGACAATGCCGGCATGAGGTCGTATATACGTTCCGTTCTCTCGTCTTCATACAATGTGATGGAAGCGCAGAATGGCGAAGAGGGCCTCTCGGTGGCAAAGAAGAACGTGCCGCAGCTGGTGGTATGCGATGTCATGATGCCGGTGATGGACGGACTGGAATTCTGTCGCTGCATGAAGACCGACATCGCCACGAGCCACATCCCCGTGATACTTCTCACGGCAAGAACCTTGGAAGATCAGCGGATAGAGGGCTACAACACGGGAGCCGACTCCTACATCACCAAGCCATTCTCTGTCGACACCCTTATGGCACGTGTCGCCAACCTGCTGAAGAGCCGTTCGCAGCTGAAGCTCATCTTCTCCGGTTCGCAGCAGGAACAGCAGGAGCAGGACGCTCTCGGCGAGAAAGACCAGACCTTCGTCTCCCAGTTGCGCGATGCCATAAAGCGCCACATCCCCGATGCCGACTATTCCGTAGAAGACCTTGGCAGCGAGATGGGCCTCAGCCGTGTGCAGCTCTATCGCAAGGTGAAGGCGCTCACCGGCTATTCTGTGGTAGACCTCCTTCGCAAAGCCCGTCTGGCAAAGGCAAAGCGCCTGCTCGAAACCACCGACAAGAACATCTCCGAAGTAGCCTACGAAGTAGGTTTCACCACTTCGTCGTATTTCGCCAAGAGATTCAAGGAGGAATACGGAGTGAGACCGGGAGATGTGGAGTGATGACAGTCTATTGCGAATTTCCATATATCAACGAAATTTTCAAGAAAACCGTCAACCATTTGGTCGTGTAAGTGGAAGTGCTTATGAATCAGATACTTGTGTGTTATTTATGGCGAAAAAACCATCTGGTAATTGTCTGGACAGTTTAATGTTTTATTTACATTTGTCCGCTTTTGGCATCTCCTTTACGAACGTATTTTGCCTGTATTTTTGTTATTGGGTATGTTTGCCAAAACAAAACCATAAACAATGACAAGGACAACCGGCATTTCATGAATAAAACATAGACTTGCTATTCGTAAAACATAGACTTGTAATTCGTAAAATATTGACCTCGGATTTCCCCCACGCCGTGGGGAACAGAACCCCCTAATGTGGGGATGTCTTCCCCCTGGCGTGGGGGAAAATATGGGATGCCGAAAGGCATGATACTTCTATGATACATCTGTGATGCTTTTCTGTAAAATATCCAGAAAAGTATCATCTGGTTAAGTCTTTAGTCTATAGAGCTTTAGAGGCTTGGCGGCGGCCAAGAATGATACTATGATACTTCGCAGCACATATTGATTCCAGATGCGGCACTATAAACCCAAAACGGTCATTAGGGCTTGCTTGGATTTTGATTTTTAAAAGAGTGGATTTTGTTTGGCTTTTAATGAGTAATAGCGGGCTATTGCGAATTAAAAACAGGCAAAAGACGCCTTATAAATGACAAAAGACTGCAAGCAGTTGTAAAATATCACATTGAAACGGCCTAATGGTCGATTTGGGTTTAAAGGAAGAACAATAGGATATCGGTCAAGCAAAGAGTTGTAATCTTTGCTTGGCCGATTTCGGTTTTATGGATTTATCAAGAAATATACTGATTAATCGTAATTTTTTTTGCTTGTATGATTAATTATTGTATATTTGTAGCGTTGTTTCGCTTACAGAAAGAAACATTTTTGTCTTACTCTCAACATTTATGCTTATGAAGAGGAACTATCTATTCTTATTTGCATTTCTGCTCGCATTGCTGCCCCAGGTGGTGAATGCCGACACATGGTCGTTTGAGTGGAATACTTCAAAAACTAATGGCGGACAGGGATTCTATAACTTCGGCACAAACCGTGTGGAAAAGGATTTCTATACCGCAGAGCTGAACGGACTGCAGTGGAACATCTCTGCAGTGGGTACCACAACTTATGCTTATACGGCAAACAAAGGACAGTATGTCGGTTCTGCTTCCGAACCGCCATCAAGCGTCAGGCTCTGGACCGGCGGCATAGTCGGCAAGGTGACGGCAGTGCGCGTCAAAGCCTATCTGCAGAAAGCTGAATATGCCGGAGATGTCTCAGTGAAGGTGAACGGCAGCAGTTATCAGTGCGGCAAGTCGGCTTCGGCAAGTCTCTCTGCCGCAGAGACGGAGTTTGCATTCACCATAGCCGATGCCCGGGAAGGAGAGATAGAAATCACGATAAACCAGACGAGCGAGAACAAGGGACCTGTCTATCTGCGCAAGATAGAAGTGGACTACGAGAAGGAGCAGTCTGCCGTCATGCCGCCGGTATTCACACCAGCCGCCGGAACCTACGACGAGGCGCAGAGCGTGGCGATAACCACAGAGGCGACAACGGCGGCTGACCGTATCATATATTATACCACCGACGGCAGCAATCCTAAACTGGCCGACGGCTCCCGTATGACCTACACCGCTCCTCTGGATATCGCGGAGACCACCGTCGTAAAGGCCGTGGCGCAGGAAGGAGAGGAATACAGTGATGTGGTTGAGGCAAAGTATGTGATACGCAAAGATCCGCAGCTGAGCTTCTATCAGCAGAGAATCACGCTCACATCAGGCGATGACGGATATGCCGACCTGCTCAATCCGAACAAGCTGTCACCGATAGAATACAGTTCGTCGCAATGGGACGTATGTTCGGTTGACGACAAGGGATTTCTTGCCACTTCGTATGTGGAGTTCACTCAGACCGTTATCATCACTGCCACCTTTGCCGGCAATGACGAGTTCAAGCCGGGAGCGGCAAAGATGTTTGTCACCGTTGAGGCCAAGCAGCCGCTGAAGACTCCGGTGGTGACTCCGCCGGGCGGCACGTTCGACGCTCCGCAGGAGGTTACGGTGACTACCGATGACGAGAATGCCGTGACGATATGGTATTCCACCGAGGTAAAGGATGCCGAGGAATTCCAGGATGACTATACGAAGAGCACTGTAGTGGAAGGCAAGACCACCTCGTTTACTATAGACAAGAGCTGCACTCTGTATGTCATGACACGTGGATACAACCAGAATAGTGAGGTCGTTACGGCACAGTTCGTCATCAACGAACCGCTGAAGGCCGATTTCACCACCGACAGGGCGGCGACGGCATACTACGACCAGGGGTTTGACTCTGCAGAGGAGATGAATGATTGGACAGCAGACAACGGATGGAATCTTGTAAACAAGAAGTTCAGTTCTATAAAGGCAGACGACGCATATTCCATCGCAATATCCTATAATGCTCAGGAAACGGGCAATGCAGAGCTCACGAGTCCGGAGCTGACAATAGAGGAGGGGAGCAACGTTGAATTCTACGCATACTTCCAGGCGCCATACCTCGTTTTCGGCAAGTGGACATTCAACATCATTGATACAGAAACCAATGAGAGCGCCACTCTGCTGAATGCTTTCGACTGGGCGCAGGATAATTCTTATACAGGACCTGGCTGGAATAAATTCTCGTTCGACCTTGCTGCATACACAGGCAAGAAAGTGAAGTTCGTGTTCGACTATCCGTTTGGAGGCGAGGATCTTGCCCTTGATGGTTTCCGCCTTGTCAAGTCAGACCCTGCCGCAGCAGATGAGATTCATATCTTCGAAGGTGAGAGCATAACGTTCAAGAGTCTTGCCAAGGGCAGTCCGGAGACGCTGCAATGGGAATTCCCTGGTGCTGACACGGAGACCTCTGCAGAGGAGAATCCTGTGGTGAGATACAACGTGGCAGGAACCTATGATGTCACTCTCACCGTGAAGCGTGGTGACGAAAGCGACAAGATGGAGCGCAAGGGTCTGGTGGTGGTTTCACAGAAAGCTCCAACGGCTCTCATCGGATTGCCGGAAGAGGGATATGAGAGTCCGTGGGTTGGCGTGTTCGTGCCTACAGACGTTCCGGTGACGTTCCGCGACCTGTCAACTGGAAATCCTACGGAATGGAACTGGGTGTTCCAGTTTGCCGACAAGGAGACGAGCACGGAGCAGAATCCTACGGTGACGTTCATCAAGAAGGGCACCGTCAGCGTGGGCCTGACTGCGAAGAATGCCGCCGGACAGAGCAACGACGTATTGCAATATGCGGTGCAGGCAGGTGGCGCACAGTATGTGTGGAATATCAGCAGCGAGGAGAACAAGAGTCTTGAGAAGATCACTCTGGGCTGGTATGGCAACTATGCCGGTAGCAACTGGCTCGGCATCAACAAGTTTGCAGAGAAATACAAGGCGCCTCTGGCGAATGCCATCATTTCAGAGGTTGCGGTATACTTCGCTTCGGTAACGGCTCTCGATGCCGATTGTCCTATCGTGCTCACGGTGAATGCCGTGGCAGACAACGGTGAACCGGGAGAGGTGCTCGCCACATCTACGGTAAAGACGGCAGACTTGCAATATAGCGACGACGACTATCTTGCCACCAAGTTCAATCTCGACACTACGGTGGAACTGAAGGCCGGCGAGGAGTTCTTTGTAGTGGTGGGACCATTCCCTAACTCTTCTCTCGAAGAATCGCCGTATACCAGCGACGACATCTCCATCTTCTGTCTGCGCCGTGGTGAAGGCAACAAGAACACGGCATGGCAGCTCGTGGAGGATCAGGACGAAAATGGCAACGGACTCGGCTCCTTCAAGTGGTTTGAGAATACCGACGACCCTACGTCGATGGCTATCGCTCCATGTGTGGAATACAAGGGCAAGGTGGACGGCATAGTGACCGCCGGCTCTGATGTGCAGCAGAATGCCAAGGTGGTATCGGTATATACTGTCAGCGGACAGCTGACTGACGCTCCTCGTCATGGCGGAATGTATATCGTGAGATATTCTGATGGCACTTGCCGCAAGGTGATGTGGAAGTGATTCTTGGCGAGTAGACAAGTAAACAAGTAGACGAGTAGACAAGGAGATTAGTATTGCTTGTGATAGCAAGTTTTCAATACTAATGTTCTTTGTCTACTCGTCTTTTTGTCTCTTGCCCTCTCGTTAACTTGCCTCTTGTCTACTCGTCAACTTGTCAACTCGTCTACTTATAATAATGTGCATAGTTGAAGAAAGGTTCCGTGACGATGTTTTCGGCATCTTCCGTGAATGTGTGGCCGTAGGGGTCGCGGGCAATTATCCTTATCTTGGATTCGGCGCTCTTCGGCTCATAATAATATAGGTGGTTCATGATGAGATAGCTGTTCTGCTTGCTGATGAAGCGGAAGCTCGTTGCCACGGCATATTTGTGGTGGTAGCCGGTGGCGAAGGCGTCCTGTCCCTTTGAGTTGATGCGGTGCATGGGATATTCCACTCCGTTCTCTTCGGCAGTGATGCGCCAGCGGGAGTCGGCATTGAATACGTTGGCTACTATTATCCTGCGGTCGCGAGGAAGGTCCCAGTCGGCGGCATACGACTCGCCGTTGAAGTCGGTGTCGGCATGAAACAGTGTCATTTGCTTGTGGGCGTCCCAGAAGGTGCCTTTGTAGTAGCAGCTCACCATGCGGCCGCCTCTGAAGGTGTAAACGTAATATCCGTTCGGAGTGCCGCAGATGTTGATGTTCGACTGCCAGATGTTTCCGCAGGCGGCGGCATGGCAGTGTTCTATCACGTGGTGGCCGTCAATCTCCGTCTCGTGGTTGATGGCGAAATGCGTGTGTCCGCAGAACAGCTCGTAGCCTCCGCTGAATTCGCTGAGCAGCGAGAGCAATGCCGGCAGGCGCGATGATGAGTAGTGGCCCTTCTCATGAGCGGCGCTGAGAGGACGGGCTTTGCCGAAGGGACTGGTGCCGAAGGTGAAGGGGATGTGGTAGCAGAGCACCACCTTCTTGCTCTTGGGCGTCAGCGCCAGGTCTTGTCGCAGCCATTTCATCTGACTGTCGGAGAGTTCGCCGGGCGAATAGTATGAGGCGTATTTGCCGTGGAACCTCACGTTGTTGAAACACACATAGTGTTCGTTGCCGCGGTCGAATGAATAGTCTGTCGGTCCCCATGCCTCTTCCCATTTGTTCAGATATTCCGGGTTGTTGTCCTGGTCGTGGTTGCCGATGACGGAGAATATCCTCATATTCGACGAACCGAGAACTTCTCGTATCTGCTGTTCGAGCATCGGGTTGAAACCGCCGTAGTATTGCACGTCGTCGCCCATGCTGAGTCCGTAGATCGGCGTTTCTTGTGGCAGCGAACGTATCGTGCGCCTTATGTCAGCCATCGTTTCCGTGGCAAACCTCTCCACATCGCCGATTTCCAGCGGCTTGTCGTCGGGGCCGTTGTAGTATGGGTTGAAGTCGTTGGTCACCTGTGGATCGCCAAGCACTATCATCTTGTAGTATTTCTCCACTCCTCCCGCCAGCTTCTTCAGTGTGAAACTGTATCGCGACACACCTTTGATGATGGGCTTGTAGAAATGTGCGGTGTGGTCTTTTGCAGAGTGTACGGGCACCTCGCAGTCTGCCGGCACGGTGAAGAATACGAAGCGTGCAGTGGAGTCGTTGGGCAGTTTGTAGCGTCCCAGCGAGTCTGTGGCGGTGCAGTCGATGCCGTTGCTCACCACTACGCCGGCCATCGGGTTGCCTTCCGTATCGGTCACGGTGCCGTTGATGAACGGTGGGGTGGTGGGCTCCTTCTTTTCCTCTGGTTTCTTCTCTTCCGGTTTCCTTTCCGGTGCCTGCCTTTTCCTTGTCGCTATGCGGCGCACGGCGGTGGGCTTCTGTGGAAGCTCCTCTTCCATCCGCCAGCGCAGGGCATAGACTATTGCCGCTGCGCAGCATACGGCAGCGAGTATGGCGATTATCATATATTTGTTTTTCATTTACAGTATGCTCCTTCCTTGTTCTTCTTTTTGCTTGTCGTTGCGATACAATCCTGCAAATTTATGAAAAATATCGGTTCCAGAATCAAGGTTATAGATAAAAAAGAAACAAAAAATGCAGGCAACATTGTAAATATACTAATTATGATTACCTTTGCATGAATTTGCAAGTTTTTTGAAACAATCGATAAAACATCAATCGTAATGAAAAGAAATGAAATCTGCTACATCGTTGTTGTGGCTGTTATCGGCGTGTCGCTGTTGTTGGGATTCGCCGAAGAAGTGTTCGGACTCGACATGGGTTCGCTGTCGTGGATAGCACATTGGGTGTCGTCGCCGGTGGCTCTTGCCATCGGTTTCGCCTTCGCGTTGCTGCTGGGCAAGGCGTTCCCGGTGTTCAACAAAACGATGTCGAAAAAGCTCCTTCAGTATTCCGTCATCGGACTCGGTTTTGGAATGAATGTGGACAAGGCGCTCGCCTCTGGCAGCGAGGGAATGATATTCACCGTGGTCAGCGTGTTCGGCACGCTCGCCCTGGGATGGCTGTTCGGCAGAAAACTGCTCGGTGTGGACTCGCAGACGAGCTATCTGCTCAGTTCCGGCACGGCGATATGTGGCGGTTCGGCGATAGCTGCCGTCGGCCCTATCATCAAGGCTAAGGCAGAGAGCATGTCGGTGGCACTTGGCGTTGTGTTCGTGCTCAATGGCATAGCGCTATTCATCTTCCCATCCATCGGCGATGCCTTGGGGATGACGATGAAGCAGTTCGGAATGTGGGCGGCGATTGCCATCCACGACACCTCTTCTGTAGTGGGAGCCGGTGCGGCATACGACCAGATGCATCCCGACCTGGTGGCGAGCCAGGGCGTGAGCGCATTGGAGGTGGCTACCACCATCAAACTGACACGGGCGCTGTGGATAGTGGTTCTCGCTCTGGTCACTCCGTTCTTCTTCCGCCGTTCGCTGGCTCAGGCAGAGGGGGCTTCGAAACCATGGTATAGCTGTGTGCCTCGCTTCATCATCTGGTTTGTGGTGGCGATAATCTTCAATACCTACATCCTGAGCAACGCCTCGCTGATCGGTGATGCTGCAGCGTCGGTGGGTGGCGAGTTCAGCGGTGCCGTAGCGAAACTCGCCAAGCATCTCATCACTCTCTCGCTGTTCTTCATCGGAGCGTCGCTCACCAGGGAGACGCTGCGCAGCGTTGGCATCAAGCCGCTCATTCTGGGCGTGCTGCTTTGGGTGAGCATCAGCTGTGTCAGTCTTGCCTATATCTTCTGGGTGGGATGAGGCTGATTTGTTATCACTGACGGCATAATGACCGTCTGAAACTGAAAAAAAATGGGGGATGACCGGTCGCACTGACTGGTCATCCCCCTTGTCGATATTACATTGAACGGCCTAATGACCGATTTGGGTTTATTGTTTGTCCGCTATGTCTTTTCTGCGGCACGATACCAGATGGCGTCTACAGCGTTTACAGACTTCCCACCACGGTCTTGGCATCGTTGCCCTCGAAAACGCAAACGCTGCTCACTGGCTGATAGCTCATGTGTGAGTATTGGAACAGCTGCAGGGCGGCAAACTATCTAAACCGAGCGGAGAATACGATTGATAATGAAATTTTCGGATGATGCGCATGAGAGGGTGGGGAGTGTTGTATCTATGGGGCATGAAATAATGTCGCAGAAAGGGCGGCAGAAGTGGAAATTGCCGCTTCCTGTCTGACAAGATGTCATATCTTTGGCATAATGTGACATTGGCACAGGCTTTGCAAAATGATTGACGGATTGCGAAAGCAGTCTGAGAAATCAGTTAACAAAGAAATAATAAAAAATAGATACAATTATGGGAAAGATTATTGGAATCGACTTGGGTACAACAAACTCATGTGTTGCAGTGTTCGAAGGTAACGAACCGGTAGTAATCGCTAACAGCGAAGGTAAACGCACCACTCCATCAGTGGTAGGTTTCGTAAAAGACGGTGAGCGTAAGGTTGGTGACCCGGCAAAGCGTCAGGCCATCACAAACCCTAAGAATACGGTTTATTCTATCAAGCGTTTCATGGGTGAGACCTACGCACAGTGTGAAAAGGAAACAGGACGTGTGCCATTCACCGTTGTTAACGAGGGTGGTTACCCACGTGTAGACATCGAAGGACGTAAATATACTCCACAGGAAATTTCAGCCATGGTGCTGCAGAAGATGAAGAAGACTGCCGAGGACTATCTCGGACAGGAGGTGACAGACGCTGTCATCACAGTGCCTGCATACTTCTCTGACTCTCAGCGTCAGGCAACCAAGGAGGCTGGACAGATCGCAGGATTGAACGTTCGCCGTATCGTGAACGAGCCAACGGCTGCCGCTCTGGCATACGGAGTGGACAAGGCTAACAAGGACATGAAGATCGCTGTGTTCGACCTCGGTGGCGGTACATTCGATATCTCTATCCTCGAGTTTGGTGGCGGAGTGTTCGAGGTGCTCTCTACAAATGGTGACACACATCTCGGTGGTGATGACTTCGACCAGGTGATCATCGACTGGCTCGTGAACGGATTCAAGGCTGACGAGGGCATCGACCTCTCTAAGGATCCTATGGCTATGCAGCGTCTGAAAGAGGCTGCCGAGAAGGCAAAGATCGAGTTGTCAAGCTCTTCGTCTACAGAAATCAACCTGCCATACATCACGGCAGAAGGCGGTGTGCCAAAGCATTTGGTAAAGACTCTCACACGTTCACAGTTTGAGCAGCTGGCCCACAACCTGATTCAGGCTTGTCTTGTGCCATGCCAGAACGCTATCCGCGACGCAAAGCTCCAGACTTCAGATATCGACGAGGTAATCCTCGTAGGTGGTTCAAGCCGTATACCAGCAGTGCAGACTCTCGTGAAGAACTACTTCGGCAAGGAGCCTTCAAAGGGCGTTAACCCAGACGAGGTGGTTGCAGTGGGTGCTGCTATCCAGGGTGCCATCCTCAACAAGGAAGAGGGAGTTGGCGACATCGTATTGCTCGACGTTACTCCTCTGACTCTCGGTATCGAGACAATGGGTGGCGTGATGACAAAGCTTATCGACGCAAACACCACAATCCCTTGCAAGAAGAGTGAGACATTCTCTACAGCTGCCGACAACCAGACTGCCGTGACTATCCACGTGCTGCAGGGTGAGCGTCCGATGGCTGCCCAGAACAAGAGTATCGGTCAGTTCAACCTCGAGGGAATCGCACCGGCTCGTCGTGGTGTGCCACAGATTGAGGTGACATTCGATATCGATGCTAACGGTATCCTCAACGTTTCTGCAAAGGACAAGGCCACCGGTAAGGAGCAGGCAATACGTATCGAGGCTTCGTCAGGACTGAGCGAGGATGAGATCAACCGCATGAAGGCTGAGGCTGAGGCTAACGCCGCTGCCGACAAGGCTGAGCGCGAGAAGATCGACAAGATGAACCAGGCTGACTCTATGATATTCACCACAGAGAACTTCCTGAAGGACAATGGCGACAAGATTCCTGCCGACAAGAAGCCAGGCATCGAACAGGCTCTCCAGCAGCTCAAGGATGCTCACAAGAGTGGTGACGTGGCTGCCATCGACACTGCCATCAACAACCTCAACACCGTTATGCAGGCTGCCTCACAGCAGATGTATCAGGGTGCTCAGCCAGGTGCTGACGCAGGTGCCGGCTTCAACGGAGCCAACGCCGGTGGCACCCAGAACAACGCCGGCTCACAGAGCAACGGTGCCGACGACGTTCAGGACGCAGACTTCGAGGAGGTCAAATGAGACCAATAAGTAAAGACATAACAAAACACTATCAAATAGCGTGTAGCTCAATGAGTTACACGCTATTTGCATTTTATAGGCTCATGTTTTCTATGTGCTTATTCTGCTT
>NZ_JXQI01000037.1 GCF_000834015.1 Prevotella pectinovora
ATGATAACATTATGGCTTTCACACCCAAAGGCAAATGTATCGTACTGCCCAAGTATGCCACTGCACTCGATTTTGCCTTCGAAATTCATACCGAAGTTGGACTTCATGCCGTGTATGCACGTATCAACGGTAAACTGTCCTCTGTCAAGACGGTGCTCCATCGTGGCGATTGTGTAGAGATAGGCACTGCAGAGGATGCAGTACCAGAAGCAGATTGGCAGAACCATGTGCTTACCTATAAGGCAAAGCGTAGTTTGGGCAGTTTCTTCACCGACCGTCCAAAGATGGAGTATAAACGTTGTACCTGCTGCCATCCGTTGCCGGGAGACGAAGTCGTCGGTTTTAAGAATACCGAGGGACAGATTACGCTCCACAAGCGCAACTGCCTCACCGCTATCCGTCAGGCATCCAAGCAGGGCGATACCATTGTAGCTGTGGATTTCAAGGAGAACGAACAATTTCTGTTCCCCGTTCGTATCTGCATCCGTGGTATCGACCGTCATCATCTGCTCAGCGATGTGGTGGCTTGCATTACAGAGCAACAGAACCTCTCCATTTCGGAACTCCATACAGTAACCCAAGACCGCATTGTGGAAACCACGGTGGATTTTGAGGTACATTCTTCCAACGAACTAAAGCAAGCCATTGAAAATATCCGTAAGATAAAAAATGTGGATGAGGTGGCAAG
>NZ_JXQI01000038.1 GCF_000834015.1 Prevotella pectinovora
ATTTAATATGACTACCGATTACAAAGTTACAGAATTATTTTGTATTATAGACGAGTTTTGCAAACATTTTGATGCAGAAAATGCAGGAAATTTGCTGGAAGACAATATCGGAGTGAAGCGTAGACGGCGTGCAGCATCGTTGTCCGACAGTGAAATCATGACGATTCTGTTGTATTTCCATTTCGGTACATTCCGCAATTTCAAGCACTACTACCTGTTCTTTATTAAGGGTACGATGAAGTCTTATTTTCCGAAAGCCGTGTCGTACAACCGCTTTTGGAGTTGGAAAGCCGCGTGTTCTTCCAGCTCATGTTCTTCCTTAATCTGGGAGCTTTCGGAAGATGTACCGGCATAACATTCGTTGATTCCACGATGATACCCGTATGCCATAATCTCAGGAGATATGCCAATAAGGTATTCAAGGGAATTGCCACTGACGGAAAAGGAACTATGGGTTGGTGTCGTCATGAATATAAATCGTGGCAAGGCTTTTATGATTTGCGGTATGGGGGCTCTATTGTCTTGGATTTCTTTGCTTGCATAAGTTCCATCATTGCTGCATATCGCTTTTCCGTCAGTTGGATATTGCT
>NZ_JXQI01000039.1 GCF_000834015.1 Prevotella pectinovora
GGTGTCTTTATTCCTGTTTACTAAATGTAAAATGCGGTGTATGTCGCTGATATATAGTATATTGAATGAATGGAATAATGCCGCTTCATAATAATATCTGTAATGCCATCCTTTGGATGCTTGCTGAATATATTGTATCTTTGCATAAGCAAAGCTTCACCTCAGCATAGCGTTCAATCAAGCTTGACGCTCTGCATTCGGTTTGCATTATTTTTGCATATTAATCATTAACACAACATCAGATTTTATGAATAGAAATCTTTTATTATTGATAGTCTTGTTCCTGACATTTTCAAATGGTGTCAGATCGCAGAATATTTCTCAAGTAGTTTCAGATTCAATTCTTTTGCATTGTAGCTATGTTGACCAGTCGCACTCTGCAAAACCAGTAAAACGTTCTCCATCAAATAATGTTATTGTTGTATGTTATGAGAATGGAGTGTTGTCGATGCCTTATTGTCCTTGTTCGGGAATAATGACTTTAATGAATATGTCGACAGGTGAAGTTGTCTTGTCTCAGAGTGTTGAATCAGGTGACGTCTGTCTTCAACTACCAATTTTGTATTGCGGTTGCTACAAATTGTCATATTATACGCAGGGATATTGTTATGAAGGGTATTGGGACGTTTAGTAATGCTTTATCCCAAAACGGTCATCAGACCGTTTATAAAATTATTTAATGACTGCTTGCAGCCTTTTGTTTTTTATAAGGCGTCTTTTGTCTGTTTTTAATTCGCAATAGCTCGCTATTACTCATTAAAAGCCAAACAAAATCCACTCTTCTAAAAAAGCAAAATACAAGCAAGCCCTAATGACCGATTTGGGTTTATGAAGAAATTATCTTATTTTATTTTTGCGTTACTTTTGTTGTCTTGTTCTTTTTCCGATAAACCTTTTGTTCTGAAGAAGGCTGAGGCATTGGTAGATAGTTTGCCCGATGCCGCCTTGAAGATTCTTGAAGAGAATAAATCTGCAGCGGATGGTTTTCCCACAAGATACAGGATGGATTATCTGCTTCTTTATGCTATGGCTATGAATAAGTCATACGTGTCTATGGATACGGTTGGCTTTATGCCCCAAGTAATTCGGTATTATGAGGATCATGGCAGTACAGGAGATTTGGTTAAGGCAAATTATATGATGGGATGTGTCTTTCGGGATAAGGGAGACTCTCCAATGGCTTTGCGCTATTTTCTGAATGCCACCAGATTGTCGGATGTCAATAACTCAGATTGTGACGTTAACGAACTTGCTGCCATCTATGGTCAGATAGGGTATGTATTTTATAATCAACGTATTCTCACCAAGGCTATTGAGGCATGGCATAAATGTCAAAAGTATGCCCTATTGGCGGGGGATACCATCAGGGCTATACAGAGCATTGAGTATTGTGGGTATTCTTATCGTGGACTGAATAAATTGGATAGTGCTATTTCCATAGCTAAGAGAGTATATGCTTCTTATAAAAGAATCGGCGATAATGAAAGGGCGGCTTCGTCTTTGGGCTCGCTTATCCTTTATTGTCTTGACACAGATAGTCTTGACGCAGCGAAGAAATATATGGATGATTATATCATGCATTCTGGATACTTTGACAAAGAAGGGAATTTGCAGCCAGGGCATGAGTCTTTCTATTATTATTTGGCTGATTATTATGAACGCTTGGACAGGTTAGACTCAGCAGAATATTTTTATCGCCGGTTATTATGCAATGCCACAAATTATAACAGTTCAGAAAATGGAAGCCGTGGATTGATGCGTATTTATTCTCGTAAGGGTGAAGCGGATTCTGTGATGAAATATTCAAATATGTTTGTCGATTCAAACGATTCTTCCAGTTTTCACCGATCGGCAGCAGAAGTCAGCAAGATGCAAGCCTTATATGATTATTCAGAAAACAAGGCTTTGGCAATAAGGGAGTCAAACAGGGCTGATAGATACCAATATCTGGTAATTGTCTTGCTGTTGTTTCTTCTGTTTTTTTCTTTGGGCATATATTTCTTCCTTACAAAGCTCAGAAAAAGAAAAATGAGGGCATTGCAGGAAATAAATGAGAGATATTCAGATACGTTATTGAAATATTATGATGCTATAGCCGAAAGAGATAAACTGAAAAGTGGCATAGAGAAACAGAAGAATAGTATGGAGGAGGAAATAATGTATTTGAAGAACAAACTTTCTTCGTTCTCAGACGAAACCGACTGGGCGAAATGGGACTCCGAGCAGTCTTTGTTGTCTCATGAGGTCGTGATGAGAATTCATAAGCATGCTTCGAGGGGCAAGATGCCATCGGCAAGCGAGTTGAACAGTCTTATAGAAGTGGTAAAGCAATCGCTTCCTGGCTTTTATGAGTTCTTGAGCAACCCCAAATACGCAGTGTCTGATAATGAGATGCTGGTTTGCATCTTTACACGCCTTCATTTTATACCATCAGAGATTGCTACATTGCTTAACTTGACAAAGCAGAGAATTTCAAATATGAGGTCTGGATTGAACAAGAAATTGTTCAAAACAAAAGGTACGAAATCTTTCACAGCGAATATATACCGATTGTGATGAGTTGTGTACTATGTTTATAATTTTGTCTAATTGCTAGATATAATGTGGCTTAGGATTGTTCTTATTGATGTGGTGTTTACTTTGTTTACTCGCTTCTTGTCATAAGTGATTTATAATATGCGTATCTTTGCCTTCGTCAAATGTATTTGTTTAGACCATACTAATAAAAAGGAGCAGAATCCGAAAAGCTTCAAGAGTAGGATAGTTTTTTAATTCTTATAGAAATGAAGGAAATATGATTAAGTGCGATTTTCGCACTATTGGTTTGTTGCTCTGTCTCAGCACATCCAATCAAGGTGACTTTATCTAATGGACAAGTTGTTATTTTGGAGTCAGATGATTATGAGACGATGGAGGATCTAATGGCTGCTATAAAAGCAATGGAGCGAAAAATTTCCTCCTCTACTGATTCGTCAAATCCTCCAACTACAGCTCCTAAGAACCCTTGATATATGTATATAATAATGGTGGTGACTCTAATTGTATTTTTGAGTCGCCACTATTTCTAATTATTGTCTTTATATGTCAAATTGATACTTTCTTTTGTTCCATTTCATAAATTTTCCCTATTTTTGCAATAATCTTATATTCCCAATCAGAGAAAAATTAGAACTGACAGATATGCAAATCAAGAAGATAACGGCTTTATTCATGATGCTGGCAGCAGTGGCGAGTACGGCATTCTCGCAGTCTGTGCATGGCGGCACATTGCCACCGCTGAAACCGGTGGAGAAAACGGTGTATGACACGGCATACGTGAAGGTGTATTATGAATTCTCATACAGACCAGACTCACTCAGCAAGGGGAGGAAGGACGGTCAGACGATACTGCTCGTGGGCGACAAGGCACAGAGCTTCGTCGACTATTTTGACGACAGGACAGATTTCATCAACGACTCGCTCGCCGCTGCCAAACGCCCACCGATGGAAGCCTTCACGATGAATATGGGAATGATGAAAAGAATGGCATACACATATCCATTGGTGATAGACCGCAGTCGCAATGTGGCAATCATACAAGTGGACAACGTGAACACATACCAGTACACCCAACCAGTTCCGGAAATCAGTTGGCAGACCGTAGAAGGCGACACCACAATATGCGATGTGGCATGCAGGAAAGCCGTGTGCAGTTTCGGCGGTAGAGACTGGACGGCATGGTATGCCCCTACGTTTGATTTGCGTACAGGACCATACCTCTTCGGAGGATTGCCAGGGTTGATATTCAGTATCTGCGACACAAAAGACAACTACCGCTTCACGCTGAATGGACTGGAAAACCTCGGCAAGGGAGTGCCCGTATATCTCAAGTCGAGCAACAAGATCCTGCATACTACGCGTGACAAAGTGCGCAAGGCAGTGGAAAACGAACAGGCAGACATATACAAAGCTTTCCAGTTGCAGAACCCGGGTGCGGTGTTCACTCCGCAGGCAGGTGACACCGGCAGACGCCCCTATAACCCTATAGAACTCGAATAGATGAAAAGAATACCCACTCTGCTGTGTGCTTCACTCTGTGTAATCATCGCTGAAGCCCAGAATGAAGGAGACGGAATACGCCGTACGACGAAACTGCCGGAAGTCACCGTCAGGCTGAAACCTGTGGAGCAGGTTGGCGACACAATTAAATACAACGTGTCTGCCTTTCAGGGCAAGGACGACCATTATCTGGAGGATGTGCTGAAAAAGATGCCCGGGATACAGGTGTCGCCAAACGGTACGATACTCTATAAGGGCGAAACAATAAACCAGTTTAATATAGAAGGACAGAACCTCCTCGGCAACAGATACAGTCAGGCAACGCGCAACCTCCCCGTAGAGGCGATATCACAGGTGCAGGTGATGGAGAACGACCAGCCCATCCGTGCACTGAAGTCTACGGTTCCGTCAGACAGGGCAACGCTCAACATCAAACTGAAAAGCGGCTACAAGATGCGCCCCTTTGGAGAACTGGAAGGTGGAGTGGGATATGGCGAGGATGCCACATGGAACAACCACCTGTCGGTGATAAACATCGCCGCCAAGAACCAGCTGCTCCTCACGGCAAAGATGAACAACACAGGCGAAGACCTCAGTGGCAATGCCGTATCAAACAATATCAATGTGAGCGACCTGGAAGGCTACGTGGCATTGCCGCGCAACAGCGTGAACGCTATGGAAACCATCTTCTCGCCGATACCGCAGCAGCGCTATCTCAAAAACAGAGCGTATTCCGTCGGATTCAACCACATGCATAGGGTGGGGCGGTATGGCGGACTGCGCACTAACATCGACCTCTATTCCACTGCCGACAACCTTGCCGACAGTACCTATTATCTCTATGGCGGAGCACATACCGCCACTCTCTCGCAGAGCAACCGCATAAAGGTGGGCGAGAAGACCATCGCCCCAAAGTTCAGATACGAACTGAACGCCCCCAAAGTGTATCTCCTCGACCAGCTGTCGGCATCCCTCTCTTATCATACGGGTCAGAACGACATCTATAGCAACGGCAGACAGGTGGGGCAGCAGGTGACACGCCATCCGTCATACGTCCAAAACAAGTTGGCGATGACGATAAGTTCCGGTCTGCATACCTACAACATCGGTTCCACGCTCTTCTACTTCCGCCGAAGCGAGACGTTGGCGGCGACTGATGCCGGGGGAGTCTATGACATCCGTGAGCGCATCGGTTTCAACCGCTTCAAGACAGCCAACAGTATTTCCACGTCATTCCCCCTGTTCGGCAATATCCTCGACCTGAGATACGAATTTTCATATCTCTCAGACAGGGTGAGGATAGACGCTGCCGACGACAACGACAACAGCAGTCTGCTCAACACCATTGCCCCTTCATACACCATGCGCTATTCCAAGGACATACTGGTGCTGGATTGTCCCATAAACCATTATGCCGCAAAGATACCATGGCGGTCAGGTGGAAGACATGTCAACCGGACATACCTCTCGCCATCCGTGCGCTGGAACCACAATTTCTCACCCCAATGGCGACTCACCATCGCCGGGGCAATGCTCCAAGGCGCTGACGACGATGTCATAACGCCGCAGGCCTACCGCTCCGACTACCGAACTCTCACCGCTACCCCAGACCGCATGGGGTGGGCACGGTCGTCGAATGCGTCGCTGAAGATAAACTATGGCGATTTCGTGAATATGTTCACATGGAACCTCCTTGCCACAATGTCGTGGCGCCATTCCGACTGGCGTTTTGCCTATGATATCAGCAACGACCTCACCAAGTTGACTCCTCTGTGGCAGTCTGCCACCACACGCTATCTCATGGCGCAGACACGGGTGGAGAAGACTTTCACACAGGTACATGTCGCCATACAAGGCACCGTGAGCTACAGTCGCAATGAGTTGCCGGTGGTACAGAACGGACTGCAGCAGCGTGTGGTGTCGAATGTCGCCACGTCGTGTCTGTTGGTAAGATGGTATGACTTGTCGTGGCTGCAGGTCACCAACGAGTCAACCTTCAACCTCTCCTGGCAAGACCGTTATGCTAACAGCAACAGTCAGACGCTGAAAAGCCTTTTCAACGATTTCAGTCTTGTGCTTTCGCCCCTCAGCCGTCTCTCTCTTACTGTGTCATGCGATTACTCTTTGTTGGAGACATCCAAGGGTGAGTATAACTCCATCCTGTTTGCCGATGCCAAGCTGCTCTATACTCCATCCAAGAGATGGGAACTGGGTCTGCGTATCGACAATGCCCTGAACCGCAAGCAATATGTAGACGCTTCCTTCACCGGTTTCAACTACCGTTATTTCTCACTTCCTTTGCGGGGCAGAGAAGCAATGGTCACGGTGAAGTACAAGTTTTAGAATAGATGGTTGTGGGATTCAACCCCACGACCTTCAGGACTTTTTCTTTCCAGATATCAGCTATTGATGGTGATAATGGCTATTGATGGAATAATGATTATTGATGGGATAATGTCTATTGATGAATAATGTTGAAATTGCTTGTCGCATATATATAAACAAGTGACTCCGGTGGGATTCAAACCCACGACCTTCAGAACTTTTTCTTTCCAGATATCAGCTATTGATGGTGATAATGGCTATTGATGGAATAATGATTATTGATGGGATAATGTCTATTGATGAATAATGTTGAAATTGTTTGTCGCATATATATAAACAAGTGACTCCGGTGGGATTCAAACCCACGACCTTCAGAACCGGAATCTGACGCTCTATTCAGCTAAGCTACGGAGCCATAAAATAATAGTCACAATATATATATATATGCACTGACACTCAATTTCAGGCTGCAAAGATAATGTATTTTTTTGATATGAAGAAATGATTGGCCGATAGTTTTAACCCAAATTGGTTATCAGGGCTGCTTGACACATGCGATGAGGTGATGACAACAACTGCTCCCAGCCAGTGTGTTCCCTCGCTGCAAAAGTAGAGAAAACGGCAGCAGGCAGGATGAATGTTGTTAATATACACCTTGACGAGTAGTATCTCGACTATTTGTAAACTTGATTTTACATTGTTGAATAACGTTCCCCTCCAAGGTCGATAAATTGTATTAAAATGCAGTTGGAAAGCAGTTTTTTCGTTCAGAATTTAGTTTATTCCCAAAAAACGATTACATTTGCAAAATAAAAACACACGCAACAGACTCAGTTCGGTGGGACATGAATAGTAGTTGTGATTTTGAATGTCCGCTAAGAATAGCCTGTTACGCTTTAAATCGAAGACGAAATGAAAAAGAAAATCCAGTTCAGTCTCGTATACCGAGACATGTGGCAATCTTCTGGCAAGTTCCAGCCGCGCAAAGATCAGTTGGAGCGCATCGCTCCTGTGATAATCAAGATGGGATGCTTCTCTCGTGTGGAGACCAACGGAGGAGCTTTTGAACAAGTCAACCTTCTCGCCGGCGAAAATCCTAATGCGGCAGTAAGAGCATTCTGTAAGCCATTCAATGAGGTGGGTATAAAGACTCACATGCTCGACCGCGGTCTTAACGCTCTGCGTATGTATCCGGTGCCTGACGATGTGAGAGCACTTCAATATAAGGTAAAGCACGCCCAGGGCGTTGACATCACCCGTATCTTCTGCGGACTCAACGACGTGAGAAACATCATCCCGAGCATCAAGTGGGCTCTTGAGGCAGGAATGACACCACAGGCCACACTCTGTATCACCACTTCGCCTGTACACACCGTGGAATATTATTCGGCAATCGCCGACAAGCTCATCGCGGCAGGCGCCACCGAAATCTGTCTCAAGGATATGGCTGGTATCGGTCAGCCGGCATTGCTCGGAAAGCTCACCAAGTCTATCAAGGACAAACATCCTGAAATCATCATACAGTATCACGGCCACTCTGGTCCTGGTCTCTCTATGGCATCAATCCTCGAAGTCTGCAACAACGGTTGCGACGTTATCGATACAGCCATCGAGCCATTGTCTTGGGGTAAGGTTCATCCAGACATCATCTCAGTGCAGAGCATGTTGAAGAACGAGGGCTTCGACGTTCCGGAAATCGACATGAACGCATATATGGAGGCACGCCGTCTCACACAGGAGTTTATCGACGACTGGTTGGGATGCTTCATCAACCCAGGCAACAAGATCATGAGCTCACTGCTCCTCGGCTGCGGTCTGCCAGGCGGTATGATGGGAAGTATGATGGCCGACCTCGCAGGTATCCATCGCTCCATCAACTCTATCCTCCGCTCTAAGGGCAAGGAGGAATATTCTACCGACGAGATGCTCGTGAAGCTCTTCGACGAGGTGGCATACGTATGGCCACGTGTCGGCTTCCCGCCACTCGTAACCCCATTCTCACAGTATGTCAAGAACATCGCCCTGATGAACCTGCTCACCATGGCACAGGGCAAGGGCCGCTTCGTGATGATGGACGACGCCATGTGGGGTATGATCCTCGGCAAGAGCGGTACGCTC
Source organism: Prevotella pectinovora (assembly GCF_000834015.1). GTDB lineage: Bacteria > Bacteroidota > Bacteroidia > Bacteroidales > Bacteroidaceae > Prevotella > Prevotella pectinovora. The sequence goes on from NZ_JXQI01000039.1 coordinate 8,482, forward strand.
CCTGGCAAACTCGACGACGAGATTGTGGCTCTGGCAAAGAAGAACGGCAAGGAATTCACCGATGCAGATCCTCACACTCTCATTCCTAATGCTCTCGATGGCTTCAGAAAAGAGATGGACGAGAACGGATGGGAATATGGTCAGGACGACGAAGAGCTCTTCGAGTTGGCTATGCACCCAGAGCAGTATCGCGACTTCAAGAACGGTATGGCAAAGAAGCGTTTCCTCGCCGACCTTCAGAAGGCAAGAGACGCCAAGCTCGGAAGCAACCTCACACCAGAGAAGATTGCAGAGTTCAAGCATGCCAAGGCAGACGCCGTTGTCTCTCCGGTTAAGGGACAGGTGTTCTTCGAGTTCCAGGGCTCAAGCGAGTGCACACCATGCATCGAGCCGTTCATCGGCCAGCACTATGATGAGGGACAGACCTTCTGCTATGTGCAGGCACCATGGGGACAGTTCGTTGAAGTTCCTGCTTGTCTCGGTGGCAAACTCGTGGAGATTGCCACACGCCAGGGCGGCAAGGTGAACCGCGGCGACGTGATAGGATATATAGAGCGCGACCATGATTGATTGGGAAGCGATAATAGACAAATACTGCGGTGAGGATGATGGCGAGCTGCGCCACATCCTCATCGTTCACTCACGATCTGTGGCGCAGAAAGCGCTGCAGATTGTTTCTTTGCACCCCGAACTGAATCTCGACCGCGACTTCATCGAAGAGGCGGCGATGCTCCACGACATCGGCATCATAAAGACCGATGCTCCCGGCATTCACTGTCATGGCACGGAACCATACATCCGCCACGGCATTCTCGGAGCAGAGATGCTGCGCAGCGAGGGACTGCCTCGTCATGCCCGTGTGTGTGAACGCCATACCGGAGCAGGACTCAGCAAGAGGGAGATAGAGACGCAAGACCTGCCTCTGCCCCATAGGGATTTCCTGCCTGAGACCCTCGAAGAGCAGGTGATATGCTATGCCGACAAGTTCTTTTCAAAGACGCATCTCGACAGGGAGAAGACGGTGGAGAAGGCAGAACGCAGCATAGCAAAATTCGGTGACGAAGGTTTGGAACGTTTCAAACATTGGGAAGAGATTTTCGGTTGACAGACACCGGGAATCTTTTTTTATGTATGCTCGGCATGAGCATTGTCTAACGGGTGGAAGTCCCGAGTAAGCCCTAATAGCGGGAATTACATAGCCAAAGGCAAGGGTGTCCATCGTGAGTTGGAGTCTGAAAGAAGCCGGAGGCAAACATCTGACTTAACGAACAGAAACTTCATACAATGCATATTACCATGGGTAAGGTTGCCAAACAAATCAAAGCCCGATAGCTATTCGGAACGGTCGGTGGAGTTTCCTTGAGCTTGCGAAAAAATGAAGTGGGTATAAGATGGAAAGACAATGCCCTTATCCGAGGAGATTTCACGGACGCATGGTGAAGATGAGGTATTCGATGTACCATGACGGAGTAAACTCTATTCACACGATAGGACGGAATCCGACAATAGAATAGAAGTGACGTATCTCGAAGGGATGGCTGAAAACAACTTGCCACACACCGCAAGGCGTAAAAGCACGAAACCGCCGTATGCGGAACCGCACGTACGGTGGTGTGGGAGGTCGGTAAATGTGAAAGTAGGAGGTAAATGCCTTTTATGAATAACATTTACCTCCTACCCGATTGGTTTCTGCGTAAACAATGCGTAAACAAACCATATCTTAATCGTGTCAATTAGTAAGATTCGTGCTCCCAATAGCCTACATCAACCACTTCCAAACCGGCACCACGGGTATTCCATCTTCCGTGCCCTCCTCATCATACGTAATCAGCAGGCACTTCCAATCCTCGTGCGCCTTGGCATATTTCGCCAATGGTGGCACCTCCCTGTTGTATGTGGTCTCATCCTTGATGCTATAGGACACCTGTATGGCCAACTTCTCTTCAGACACTATGAAGTCTATTTCCTTCTCAGCGTTTAGGAAAAACACATTCTCCTTGCCAAATCGTCTGCACAACTCCACCGCTACCATGTTCTCCAGTAATGATGTCTCTGAGTTCATCAGAAACAGGTTCAGCAAGCCGTTATCGATAAAGTAATACTTCTTCTGAGTCTCTTTCTCCGTCAGCTTTCCAACCTCATTCTCCATGGGCAATATAAGCCAACTGTCAGCGGCATACCCCGCATAGTCAATCGCAGTAGGCACACTAATGGGCGACCCCGTTGCCACAATCACATTCTTCAGCCTGTTATACGACAGCGGTTGCTTCACGCTCTCTGCCATCTTCTTAATCAAGATGTTCAGCACCCTGTCGTTCTTAATGTTGTTTCGCGCACAGATGTCACCCAAGTAGATTTTCTGGTAAAGACTTGAAAGCATTGCCCTTTTGTTCTTAAACGACAGGATTTCTGGCAGACCGCCGTAATAGAAGTATTCATTCAAATGCCGCTTCACCTCACTTCTTTGGATAGTGTCATACTCCCAATGCTCCTTCAGTTCTACCTGCTGTGCTGCCAGATACTCTTTGAATGAATATGGGTATACATCATAGATAAAGAACCGTCCGCCCAGCGTAGTTGCCACCTCTTTGCTCAGCATCTTCGCATTGCTGCCCGTCACATACACCCTGTATTTCGCATCAGCCAATCTCCGCACGAACTTATCCCAGTGAGGAATGTTCTGCACCTCGTCCAGAAACACCACCGGCTTCTTACCATACAGTTCCAGGTGGGCTTCCAGCAGACTGTTGAAGTCCTCCGTCTGGAATTCCGCCAGACGCTCATCCTCAAAGTCCACAAACAGAATCTCGTCCCATCCCTTTCCTGCTGCCTGCAACTGACGCACACGCTGATACAGCAGGTACGACTTACCCGCATGTCTCACGCCAACTATCACATAATTGCCATTCTCTTCAAAGTCAGTGGGACGGTTCACAATCACTGCCTCATCCACTTCGCGCTGCTTACTAATTAGGCACTGTTTGATGACATCTTTACTGATACTCATATAAATTATATTTAATAAGAGTTGTATGATTTTATAAAGTTTGGTTTACAAAGTAAGGTATTTTCTATAAAACAGAATTAATAAACTCTGATTTTTTACTATATTTTCACACTTTTTTATCACAATCCATGAGTTTTTGCCATTCTTGGTCAGGGTTTACCTATTGTATTGTGTCAAATATGTCTGTCAGATACGAAACGATTCTTCTTCCACGTTGCCACTTTGAACTCTTGGATGTCTGAAACTCTTTCTCATTATGATAGATGAAGGAGTCAACGCGTTGGGCTGGGTCATATTTTTTTGTGTCTTTAATATGCCTTTTGAGGGATGGACAAGTAATAGGTCTGCCAAGACGTTTGCATCATTCACCACCATCTTTTGCATTTATAAGGTCAAGAAGTTTTGGCTCTACACCTCCGCCAAGCACAACCAGATACCGATGTGCCGTATCGCTGGCAAGATTATTGGAGGAAGGGCAAGAAAAGACTGTATCCGACCAGAAGCGACCAGAAAACGACCAGATAAGCGACCAGATAAAAATGATTTTAGAACTAATCAAGGAAAAACCACATATAAGTAGAAGCGAAATTTCACACAAAATGGGACTTCATGAAAGTAGTGTAAAGCGTCGTCTGAAGATGATGGTTGATAAAGGTATTATTCAACGCATAGGTTCCGACAAAGGTGTTGTTGGCAAATTAAATAATTCTATTCTGATTATGAAATGTAAAATTGAAACATCAAATGGTATCATGTTTTTGAAAGGAATAGATGGAGATAAACGATTGGAAATTGCTGATTTCATATTAATGGAACATGTCGCAAAGTTACAGGAAATACGGGATTACGACAACTTTGAGCAAGAAATCTGTCGTAATCTCACTTTTTTATTGAGATTACGACAGATTATTTAAATCCAGGTTTTACTGCCTTACCATTACGATACCAAGTATTTCCTCGTTTTGTTAATTTTGGTTTTGCCATGTTCTTATATCCATTGGTGTTTGAAATTTATATCCATTAATCTGTATAATTGTTTTCCCTATTATAGGAATATAATTATCTATAGTTTCCCCTCCTGTACTTGTTCCCGTAACTATTTCTATATCTTGTGCAGGAATCCAACTATTAGCAAAAAGATAATAATCTACACCGTTTTTTTTCTTTTTATCGATTATTATCACTACATGCCCAGGATAACCACCAAGCACAAGCAAATCACCTATCTTAGGGTAATTACTGTGAGGCAAATCTCTTGATAATGAAGCAGAACCTGCATAAGTCATAATCACCTTCAGATATTCTTCAAAGTTACTTCTGCTGTAATCATTTGTGGTTTGTGTTTTAGCAAGAATTGCTTTATTACCATTAATTTTTACTCTATAACCTAAAGCCCATTTAGAAAATGGAACTTCCAAGCCACATGTAAGTTTAAACTTTATTTTATCATATTCTTTTCTATAATAGAAAAACTCAGCTCTTAAGCGTATTGCAGCATCTGCACATTGCTGTACTGATGTTACTTTTGTATTTAAAACTCCAAGTGATTGCTCTTTTATTACATTACCTGCATAATCTTTTACCACGGTGGATTTTTTTCTTGGAAAATGCTTTATAAACAATTCCCAATCTGATAATCCTTCATCTGATATTGTGTCAAGAGATTCTGTTACGACTATATTTGCAACAGTTTTGGTATCTGTATTACAGCTTATAACTATAGAAGCCATTATAAAAATTACTAATTTTTTCATTGTTTACCCGTTGGCGGAATTAATTTAAGTCGATAAATATGAGTAAAAAGTTGTACATATCGCTGATTTTTAAGTAACTTAGTGGTGATCAAAAAATTAAGTTCAAACCATCGTATGTACAACCTTTATACAAAATTCGTCAAAATACTTGAGATATACAAGCAATTCTCTGGAAATCTCGTCAATGAATCTGGTAATGGCTCGCTGTATCCCTGAAGCGACTGACAAGATGGAAACCATGCTCTTTGATTCCGTTCACAAACGGACGGATAGAGAAGAAAGGTTTAAAGGTTTCTTATCCCGAATTGAGATATCTTTTGAGAAGCACGGAAAGTTAAATCCTCGATAAAACAAGAAAGGAGGCCAACATTAAAGGCATCCTTTCTCGTTTTATCAAGATTATTTCTTCAAGAAGCCATAGTCGTACACTTTAGGCTCTATGTGAGCAGCAAGTAGTTTCATGGACTGTTTGAGGTCGGCAAGCAAGGCATTATAGGTTGCATCCTCGCTGGTGGAGTTCATCTGCACCTTTCCATTCTTCGTGGTCTTTGTACCTTGGAAGTGCATTTTTATGTCATAGTAAGAAGCATTAGGGTTGGCTCCTGCTTGTTTGTGATAGTAACGCCATAGCTCTCTTCCGGCATCCAATACAGCTTGTGCTTCTTCTGAAAACTCCAGAGGTTCTGTTGGAGTGAATGAATTGCCATCTGACGTCTGAGCTTTTTGCTCTGTAAATAGGTCTTGTATTGTTCCTTCTTGATGAGGCTTTTCCTCTTTCACTTTGCCCATGATGAAGTCGTGCATAAAATGACTCTCGAAGTTGTCTTGTGCACCTACCTCTTCCTCGCTGAATGGAATCCAATGGTTAGTGCCATGCAGGCTTTGGATGTTGTTTTTCTCATTGAATAACGTGAAGACTAAGCAGTCGGATAAAAAATGATCGTTGCCATTCCATTCCTTATTTGGATATAGAAATTGGTCTCGGTCATTTACCCATGTTGCTTCGGTACAAAGTCTGACACTGAAATAAACACATGATGGTATGACATTCTTTCTTGTTATCCAAGTACCTTTTACCTGTTTTAGGTCATTGGTAGATGGTGCTAAAGTCAAGAACACACCTCTGTTATTTTGAAAGTCAGTTCCTAAGAATCGCAGGTATCCAAGATGGTCTCCTTGTTTGTCGTAAAACTTTCTGAACCAGTCTATGATTAGTTCGCCTCCCTTACAAGAATAGATGTTCTTGCTGCCAATCGGATTGCCTTTGCTGTCGTAAACATCAGCAATGCAAGATACGAACTCTTCCTTCTCTGCCAGGTGAAATATTTGGAAACCATATGGGAAATGCCCTGTTACATTATCGAATGTATTTGCAGGAACGATAAACATCCTACTGAGCTTTGCTAGGTATTTAGCTCGAAATCCAGAAAAGTTTGGACCTTGTAGTGCTTTCAGTGTAGAGAACAAGGCAAGTGTGCAATCAGGAATATCATTTGCTATTCTTGCAAAGAATTGTGCGAATATCTCATTGCCTGCTCTTCCAAGTTCTTTCTTGTACTTGTCTTTTATAGAGGTGTAGGCTAATCCCTTTCGGTTGCTACCTGTTCCTGTAACTGTTCTTGCATTGCTGGCTTCTGCACAAGGTGGATTGATATAAATAATAAGTTTCTTGCGTCTTTCTTCATTTGTTATGATGTCTTTTAGACCAGGAGGTAATTTGTCGAAAGAGTCATTGAGAAAGTCAAATTGAAATACATGACTATCCAAAAGGTTGGCAGTACCGACCTTTTCCATATTAGCAATTCTGTCGTGTATAACATCAACGTCTGCTTGGTCTAATGTGCTTGCCCAAATTTGATATTTGTTAGTAAGGCCAGCAAGAAGATTCCCTGTGCCAGCACAACAATCCCAAATGTAATATTCATCTTGCCAGTCTTCTCCCAAATCTTTAGCGATGTATTCTTGTGAGAGTTCTACCCAGCATTGAGGTGTGAAGAATGAACCTTTGCGCTCTCTGATGTCTTGCGGAACAAGTAAGTCTCTACGATTAGCAATATATTCCCAGTATTCTTTACGTGGAGGGCGGACGTAGAGATTCCAAAATTGGTTGTGTGCAATCTGGTTGTCGTTGAACTGTGCTTTCTTAGAATCGAAAAGCCCTGCGGAGTCTATCTTACGCTCAAGTTCATAATGATTCTTCTTCAGCAATACATATAGCCTATCTCTAAGGGTTGTGTTTTCCTTAGAGAAGATGTCTGCAAGAAAGAAATCTGCATCAATAATGCCACTTTGTTTAGCTTTTTCCCAATCAAGTGTGATAGAAGGTTTGACCTTTTCCACCCATTTTCTGTAGATATAAGTGAAATTATTCTTTGTTATATTGATACCGTTAGTACGCTGCTTCCCCAACTTGAAATTAGAGCGAATGAACTTTCTTAGCTCCTTTTCATCTTTATGTAGGTAGAAGAGCCTAATCTCCTTTTTGAGTTTCTCTTTCAGCAAGTCGGAGAGCATGTGAAACTCTTTGGTGCTATGGTTGGAGGGAGTGACATTCCAGTTGAAGTCATTCTGATAGAATACACTTACAATGTGGTGATATTCGATAAAGGCAATCTTTTCTTCATCGAAGGCTCCAAGATAGCGAGGTGGTAAGTATGATTCATGTGTATGGGCTTTACCTATGGTAATGATGAGTTGCACGAAAGATGCATAGATATCTTCTGTGTTTCCTGCTTTAGCTTCTGCCCATAAAAAATATTCTTGGTCGGATAGCTCGTCCTCACTTGATTTTTTTGTTGTTACAGCAAAGTCTATGTCGCCCAAGATAGGTGTCGCATCATAGTCTTGAAAGAATTCTTGGCGAATTTTATTCTTTACTTCCTCTTCACGTATTTTATTTGTTGCCATAATTATTTGTCCTTAAGTTATTCGAATAGTTTTCTTAGATCCATGTTCAAGAAAACTTCTGGGGAGATACCTTTCTCGCCTACGATAAATATTGCCGACGGATGTAATAGATTGCGGAAACGCTCTAAGCCCGTGGTATAAGCCTCTCCATTACTTTTTGCTTCTATAGCTATGAATTTCTGATTCTTCTTGAGGATGAAGTCAACCTCGTCGTTGCCTTCTCGCCAGTAGAACACTTCAAAACGATGGATAAAAGCTTCGCTTAATATGTAGGCTCCTATGGCGGATTCAAAGAATTGTCCCCATTGTTTACTATCAGAAACGGCTTCTTGAAATGTTAAACCTAATTGAGAACTCAATAAGGCATTGTTGTACACTTGGTATTTAGGAATGCTGGCACGTTTGCGGGCTACATCTATAGAGAATTTCTGTAGTCCTGTGACAAGTCCGCTATCGCTCAAAAGATTTAGATAGCCTGCCAATGTAACTGTGTTGCCAGCATCTTGCAATATTCCCAGCATTTTTGTTAGTGAAAGTATCTTACCCGAATAAGCTACGCTCAATTCGAAAGTTTGACGAAGCAGAGCAGGCTTTCCTATTGGAGAATCCATCAAGATGTCCTTGTTTATAGTAGCATCAATGATGGCTCCGCTAACATAGTTCTTCCAACGTTCTTCGTCACCAATAAGCATGGCAGCTCCCGGGTAGCCTCCAAAATAGATGTATTGTTCAATAGTCATTCCAAAGGCTTCTTTCATTTCTGGATAGCTCCAATGGCTCATTCTGATTTCCTCATATCGTCCCATGAGAGATTCTGCCAATCCTTTTTCTAATAACACCCTTGACGAGCCTAATAATGCCACTTTGATGTTGATGTGATTTATACTATCAGCGTCCCATTCTTTCTTTACATATTCACTCCAGTTTTTAAGTTTTTGTATCTCGTCAATAACCAAGATCATTTCTTCAAGTCCTTGTGTGCGCATTTGAAGACGCGCATTATTCCAGCAATCGCTAATCCAAGTGGAAGATGTTGAAGGAATGGTGTCGGCAGAATAGAAAAGAAACGGTTTACTTAAATCATCCAATACTTGCTTGATAACGGTAGATTTTCCAATCTGTCGTGGTCCCATGATTACTTGGATGAACATTCTTTGTTCACCTAATCTCTTGATGATGGTATCATATATCTTTCTTTTGTACATGGTCTGTTGTTTATAGATGATGATGTGATATGTATAGTCTTGCTATATTTAATGGGGGCTTTCAAGTTGTTTTACTCAGCAAAATGAATAATTTTACTCAGTCGACTGAGTAATTTTACTCAACGGACTGAGTAAAATCCCATCTTCCGATGGCAAATATAGGACTTTTATCTGAAATAACCGCATCTGGTATGTATATTTTACCTGTTGGCGGAATTAATTTAGTGCATACTTAATTCTGCCAATGGGCTTGTCGTTAATGAAGTTTACGTATTAGTTCTCTTATTACAAATATTGCAGAAGAGTATTGTAACTTTCGCCATCATCTATAAGTTTGGTGGCTACAAAGAAAAAGGAAGTAAAAGAGGTAGAAACCTCAAGAATGGGACACTAAGAATAAGTCGTTTCCTATTACTTGCCTATTTATCTTTCTTGCATACATATTATTATATAGCCCATATGGCGTAATGAAGGTTGGAATGAGAGTTTTGGTCGTCTTCGTCACCTTCTTAAACACATTTAAACGGTGTGCCAGGTGGGTATCGTATGCCTTGCTGATTTCATATTCCCCATTACAATACTTCATTTCGCAGACAGAAATCGATCTGTCAGAACGGTCTATCAGTAAGTCTATTTGCGTTCCATGTTTCAAATCTTCGTCAGTCTCCTCATCTGCCATGACTTTTGCAGTAGGACGATAAGACCATGAACAAGGAGTGTTGATGCTACCGTCTATGCCCAAAGCCTTGACTATTTCGTTGATGTGGTGAAGACATACGATTTCAAAGGCATGACCACACCATGACTCATACTCAGCAGTGGTCTGCATCTTGACCCAATAGTTATCGAGGAATGAACCCTTGTTGTGCATGAATTTGAAATAAAACAGGCAGAATGGGTCTGTCAGCTGATACATCATATCTTTCTTCGACTTGCCGAATGGGGTATAGCTTCGGATGAAATCACATTGCTCTAACTCCTTAAGTATCAGACTAAACCTTCCATTGTTAGCCAATCCTGTAGCATCTAACAAGTCAAGTCGAGTCATACCCTTTCCCTTATTTTTTAGGGCAGTAACTATGGCAAGATGATTGTTGGCTTTCTTAAAAAGCGAATTGAACAGACGGTCAAACTCTTCGGAGAGTTCTCCGCCACGTGTGAAACAAAGTTGCTGAATATTTTGCGCTACGCTTTTGTTGTTCTCGAAAAGAGACAGGTAATAAGCCACACCGCCCATCGCCATATAACACTCTATGATTTCAGGTCGCTCATAATAGAAACCTTGCGATTTAAAATACTCTTCAACCTCATGCAGTTTGAATGGCGAGAGCAGAATATTGTGAGTAATGCGATTGTGTAGTCCTCCTCGTGAATTGATAACATGATTAAGCATCCAGGTGGTAGCACTTCCGCAAGCTATCAGTTTGATATCGCTACGGTAGGAAGCCCAATCGTTCCAAAAATGTTCTAAGGCGCTGATAAAGTTGGATGCATAAGTGTCGAACCAAGGGAGTTCATCGAAGAAGATGATTTTAGTTCCGTTAGGCATCTTTTCCAATGCTTTCTGAAGAAGTCGAAAGGCTTCCGACCAATTGGTAGCATCTGTATCTATGCCTAACTGGTCGTTAAGTGCGAAGCTGAAACTTGCAAGCTGTTCCTTGGTAGTTACATTGTCTTTGCCAGTTACACGGAATGCAAACTGATTTTCAAACAGTTCTTTCACAAGAAAAGTCTTGCCTACACGTCGTCTACCATAGATAGCAATAAATTCAGATTTACGACTTGAAATATAGTTTTCAAGCTTTTCTATCTCAAGTTCTCTGCCTATAATATTCTCCTTCATATCTATTTCATATTAATGGAATATGTCGCAAAGTTACAGAAAACACGAGATTACGACAACTTTTAAGTAAGAAATCTGTCGTAATCTCACTTTTTCATTGAGATTACGACAGATTTTGATGATAAAAGCCCAAATTAAAGACTTAAAAATAGGGAACAAGGCATTAGTGTCCAATTTTAAATTGGACACTAATGTTCTCTGACTTGGAAGTAGTGGCATTATCCCTGTCGGCATTAAGGGCAGAATTGATGCCAGGCGGCTGCCTAATAAGTTCATGTCGCAATAACCATATTTCAGTTTTAACCTAAATCGGCCATTAGGGCTTGCTTGGATTTTGGTATTTTAGAAGAGTGGATTTAGTTTGTCTTACCCGTTGGCGGAATTAATTTAAGTTGGTCGACATGAGCAAAAGTTGCCCATATCGCTGATTCTTAGTAAAAACGAGAATTTCTGAAAAACTGTCAGATTGTCTGGTTTTTTGTCGTAATATTCTGTCAATCAGATAGTTGACCGCCAGGCAATTGTCAGCCTATTGTCTGGATGGTTTGCTGATGAAAAGAGAAGGTTCGTTGGAATGTCATTTGGCAGGAGCCAGAAATGACAGACGTATGGAGACGAGTGGAAGCACGTAAGGAGAAATTTTCACATCCATATTTTCTCCCCTATTTTTGAATTTCCAAATTTAGGGAAATAAAAGAGTGAATAAGTTGCGTATCTGATACTATCAAATCGTGAGAGTGTTAAAGATGAGGTCTGATTTGATGAAAAACCGAATTTCTGTATCGTAGTTTGGAAACAAAGCGTTATCTTTGTACTATAATTCAAAACAAAATGGGCATCAACAAACTAAAAGTGGTGTTGACAGAAGAAGCACAAGCCTTTTTGGATGCGCAACCATTCAAAGCTCAGCAGAAGATATACTACAACATCTTCAAGGTTGAGGAAGGAGTGATGAAAGTTGACATCTTCAAGAAACTGGAGAATACCGAGATATGGGAGTTTCGCACTCTCTACAATGGTATCTGCTACAGGCTTTTCTCCTTTTGGGATACTGAGGAAGAGACTTTGGTTATTGCCACACATGGCATAGTCAAGAAAACTCAGTAGACACCACTAAAGGAAATTGCCAAAGCAGAAGAGATAAGAAAAGAGTACTTTAATAATAAAAAGAAAAAGCATTATGGCACAGATGAAATTGATACCAGCAGACAATATGAAAGATAAACTTTGGGGTAAAAGAGGTACACCAGAGCGTGAAGCCATGGAAGCCAAGCTCAAAGAAGATGTGAACGCCTATATTGTAGGCGAAGCCATACGCAAGGCTCGGTTGGCACAAAACCTCACGCAAGAACAGCTTGGTGAACGTATCGGTGTGCAGCGTGCTCAAATTTCAAAGTTGGAGAAAGGTACAAGTGTTATTACTTTGCCAACCATGAGTCGTGTATTCCAAGCATTGGGCATTGCAACGGCAACCCTTGATTTGGGTGTTGCAGGAAAGATTGCATTGTGGTAAAATGGAAAAGATAAAGAAACTTCGGTTATGTAACCTTTTGCTTATGCCAATTGCCTTGTTGGTATTGCTGACAAGTATACAAATGGAAGCGTGTGGAAGTAAATTCAATTGTTTTGGGCAAGCAGCGTGCCCAACATGGGCAAGGTGCTTGCCCTTGGTGAGTAAGCTGCTTGCCCCTGATGGGCAGAATTGATGCCAGGCGGCTGCCCAAATAAGTGCATGTCGCAATAACCATATTCCAGTTTAACCTAAATCGGTCTGTAGGCTTGTTTGGATTTGCTTTTACAACAGAATGTGGATTTAGTTTGTTTTATATATATAACGATGTAATCATGGATGAAGCATAGACTTGTAATGGATGAAGCATACATATGTATTTAGAAGCGTAGAACAACCAAAAACAATCAGAAATATCCAAACATAAACATTTAATTATCAGTACATTCTAAAAATTAACACTTTTCGGCTGCTTTTTGATGCTTCCCAAATTTCCACATATTTTTGAGACGTATTTCTGACGTGGAGAATTTGCGGGGCTTGTTTTTTGTCACACCGTGCAGACAGTTGACAAGGGTTTACAACCGTTTACGACAAGCGACAATATCCGCCCCGACATTCAGTGACGGTCACATCGTGTAGAAAGGCGACAACCGTTGACTGCCGTTTACATCCGTTCACCACTTCAGGAATATAGGATTGAAGAAATGAACCAGTAAACGATAAAGCAGTATGAAAGCAACCCGAAAATGCAGTTTTTGCGGCAAGTCCTTTGTAACCTGCAGCGGAATGCAAAGGTATTGCAGCGAGGCTTGTCAGGCGGAAGCCCGGCGAGCCAGAATGACACAGAAGAACAACCTCTTCAAAGCCGTCCGGCCAATCATGGAGATACAGCATCAGGAGTATCTCACCTTTTCCAAAGCAGCCATACTCATGGGCTGTTCCCGACAGTACATCTATAAACTTGTAGCCATGGGCAAGCTGAAAGCCTCACGCATCAGCAACCGCATGGCATTCATCCGCAGAGCCGACATCGAGCGGATGCTGGAGAGCAATCCCTACCACCGCATCCTGCCCGGCAGCACTTCCACACCGAAAAAATCCGCTTCATCTTCCTTCCCGGCGAAAAAAGAAAAAAGGGAAAAGGTAACCGATGAAGTGCCGGACTTCTATTCCGGTGAAGAGGTGATGTCCCTTTATAAGGTCAAACAGTCATGGCTCTATACCACCGCCAAACGCAATCGCATTTCCATCTGCCGTATCGCTGGAAAGAACTATTACAGCAAGAAGCATGTTGACGAGTTCTTCGGTACGGCTGTTGATATGGACAGTATCACCGACTGGCTCCTGACCGAAGAAGCGGAAGAGCAGTTCGGCATGAAGCCTGCCGCACTCCGGGCATACGCCTACCGGCACAGGATACCGACCAAAAGAGAATACGGCCGCACCTATTACTCCAAGTCCCATCTGGACGAACTCCGCAGAACCGACCTTGTGAACGACGAGCGTTATTACACCGTGGAACAGGTCCGGCAGATTTACGGACTTTCCTCAGCCAACATCTGCCATATCGTCAAGGTTAGGCACATCGAAAAGATAAAGGTCGGCGTGAAGAACCTGCTTCTACGCTCCGACGTGGAGCGTGTCATGGCTGAAAGGAACAAATAACCGCAAGCAACCGCCATTACTCGAAAATTATTTTAGATTTTTATCGGTTTGACTTAACCGATTGAAGAATAAACTTTTAGCGAATTATTTGAGAAATAGAGGTAACGATTTAGCAACTGTGCGAATTTCAGCGTTTTGCGTTGCTATGCTGTCAAATAACTCTCTTATGTGCAAAGATACGAATTTTCTCAAAAATAGAAAATGTGTATGAATGTTTTTCTTGTTTATATAGTCTCTAATTTATAATGTTAGTATTTACAACTGATTATTAATCAATAATTTACGAGCAGTAAATCGGAAATATGGCCGTAATCTTTAATCGTGTATTCTAAAGGGAGAAGATTTTAAAACAGTAAACATCAAATCTTCCTGCGACTATATACCACCTCTATTATGCCGTTGTATTTCTTGGTACGAATCATTTCCAAGTCAATTTTCTTATCGGTAGCACCAAACAGCCTTGTGCCGTTACCGAGAAGAACCGGTATAATCGCCAGATGATAAATGTCTATTTGATTGTTTGCGATGAGTTGTTGCGCCACTTCTGCACCTCCGCAAATCCACACATCTTTACCCGATTCCTGTTTCAACTCCTCTACCAGTTGGCATACATCCATATTCCTGAAACGGATATTTTCTGTGCCCTCTTCTTCACTGTGATGAGTCAATACATAGGTCATCGCTTCCCCGTAGGGCCATTGGTCGGGAGAAAGTTCGGTCACAATTTGGTCGTAGGTTCTCTTTCCCATAATGACCGTGTCCACACCACTGAAGAATGGAGTAAAGGTGTCTTCCATCTCCACGTTTTTATCTTGTCCGCTTATCCATTCAACGGAACCTTCGCTGTCAGCGATATAGCCATCCAGACTGACGGCAATATAAAGGATTACTTTTCTCATAGGTGTATTATTGTAAAAGAGGCAGCACCATTTCAAACGGTTTATTTATTGTAGGGATATTCTTGCTTTTGCTTGCTTTACCCTTTGGCTTTAAGCAATTCTTCAATCCGACCTTTCATAAACCCGGTAAGCGCGAGCGTTTCATTTTCCATTGTTTCCCATTCGTCAGACAGGTTTCCCAAATAGGCTTCCTTTGCCGTTTTCAACAGGGAAGAAAAGGTTTCCGGCAATTGGGGAATCACCCACTCCGCAGCAACATCTTTCGTTGTCACGTCTTCGGTTTCTAATGTAAACCACATGCGGGATAGCGTCAATAGCACATTTCTTTCATCTCCCTTAACATTGGAAATCAAACCGGGTAGAGAAAATTGAATAGCCTTTTGTATTTCGCGGAACGGAATCGGGAGAATAAGTTGTTTGCAATCTGCGCCCTTCAGCGTCATACTACTTTTTCTCGCCTGCCATAATAGAATCGCTATATCAGGGTCGAAACACGCCTGCGGAATCATTCCGGCTTCCATCTCTTTCCGAAGCCACTCCCCATACATATACTCGCATTTGGGCGGAAACTGCCACGGAATAATGTCTTTTTGATGGATGACAGTTATCTCCAATGGTCTTTTTTCGGCGCAACCTACGAAGCCGGAAATTTCCAATAATTGCTTGGTCAACTCCTTTTTCGTTGACAGATTCAATTCTTGTCTGGTTATTATCAATATATCTATGTCACTGTCCGGACGCAATTTATTCATTGTCGCAGAGCCATATAAATACATTCCCAATATCTGCCCCTGCAATAGGGTTTCTGCTATGGAAACGACTTGCTTCACTTGTTGTGGGATTTCATTCCGATTGTTCATTGTATTTTCCATATAGATTTGTTTCCTTTATTCTTTGATTAATACAACAGCGTCAAATGCCAGTTCCAAGGCGGTGGATACACTTGCTTTTCCCCACTTCCGTTCTTGGTATTTATGAGGATTCGAGAGCGTGTCGGCTGTAAAAAGCAACATAGCCCATATTACTTCTCTAAATTCTGCACATGCAGCCAGTGCAGAACATTCCATTTCCACTACTTGACAGCCTTCCTCTTTGCGGTATTGCACCATTTCCAGTGTTTCTCGATAAAAACCGTCTGTTGTCCATGTCTTGACTTCCAAATATGGGATTTTCTTTTGATTTAAAGCAAATTTGATTGCACTTATTCCTGCTGTTGAAATCTTTATGTCTCTGGATGGCGGAAGATAATGGTAAGAAGTTCCCTCATCTCTCAATGCAGAAACGGGTATTAAGAATCTGTTCTCCGGAATATCTTCCAATACACCGCAGGAACCGACAGAAATAATTTCTGTCACACCTCCTGCTATTAAATACTCTAAAATCTGGACAGCAGCAGCACTCCCAACCGGAGCCGGACATAAACATATCCTTTCCTGATTATGAAAGCATTCATAGATGGGATATAATTTTGTTGCACTCTCAAATTCATCTATCTGTATTCCACTGTGGGCATGTGCATACTTTTCCACTTCATCCCCCAAAAATGCAAATACGGCTTTTTTAGGGAAGTGCTTTTTCCCATTTCCCGGCTGAAAGATTGCTTTTGATGCGGTATCGTATTCCAAAATAGGATAATCGTGCTTTACTAATGCCATACTATCATCTCCAATAAAAATTTTCTTTCTCACATTTTCTGCATCTATTTTTTGCAAAGTTACTTTTTTCATTTGGCTATACATCAATAAACTCTTAGTATTTTGAGTATATCCTTAATTCCGCAACACTTTGATTTAACTTTATTTATAAGTTCCTGAGCAACAAAAAGTTGCTCAGGATTTTGCCATGTCAGATTTTTCACCTATCTTAGTGTTGCAAATCAAAATATGTATCAAACCCGACAGACATGGCAAAGGTAGCAATTAAATCTGAGAAACTCTCTCCTTTTGGAGGAATTTTTTCAATAATGGAGCAATAGTACTGATGCGATAAAATCGCATGGTTATTAAAATTCATCAAATAAAGTGAGTTCTTTGACATCTTGTTTTTGAATGATTGAGTTCTTTGGCTTAGTTATGAGGTCTCTCAAATCCACCCTTTCGAGTGCGGAGATTCTTATTAACGTAGCCACCTCGGTGATTGAATACGGACTTTTGTAGTCAGCCTTGATTTTGGCGATTATCAGATATGCAATTATTGCAACCCATAAATGAGTACGTACTGCATTCTCTGAATATCCCCACAAGTTCTTCACTACGATATTCTGCTTTATCCACTTGAAGAAAACCTCAACATCCCATCTATGACGGTATAGATTGGCGACCCCAAGGGCACTGATCTCAAAGTTGTTGGTAATAAATTCCACATCATTACCTGTTACCGAGTCATGATAAGTAACCATCCTGATAGGTTCTGGATAGAGTTTCTTCGACTTATGGGTAGTCAGTTTTATGATAAAATCGCCACAGATTCCTGTACTTGGATCAAAGTCTAGACTATGGTTAACGACCTCGTATCTCATATTGTCTTTGGGACGACTTATCCAATATGCACCGGCTTTGTGAAAGCGAAACAAAGCGAGGAAATCAACGTATGCTTTGTCCATCATATAGAACGCAAATGGCTCAGGCACAATATCATCCAGTTCATTGCTGTCATGCCATTTTCCATCTGTAATATGGATATTTGCCGGAATGCTTCCACGAAGATCCAGCAGTGTGTGCATTTTGACTGCGCCTTTGCTATACTTGCCCAATGCCCATGCAGCCAGGACAATGCTTGTTGAGATAGTTGTGGAGTCAAGCGCATAGAGGACATTGTCTATCGTTATCTCAGCAACCTTTGTGTTTGAATACATTGGTCGGACGATACCGATTAGATACATGCCAAGTCCTTCGTAGATGCGATAGGCTCTTTTCTCATTAGCACGACATAAATTGGATTGATTAACG
The DNA here is from genome assembly GCF_000834015.1 of Prevotella pectinovora. Taxonomy (GTDB): domain Bacteria; phylum Bacteroidota; class Bacteroidia; order Bacteroidales; family Bacteroidaceae; genus Prevotella; species Prevotella pectinovora. Next base: position 26,223 of record NZ_JXQI01000039.1, read on the forward strand.
GACTTGCGAATTCCCAAGTGGTATATGCTACTTCCATGAGCCTCTAGGCACAGACAAATATCACGGATGGATACACAACCAGTAATCTGACCAAATAGCAGATGGAGCAACTGGTTATAGCAGGATAAATCTTTTGCATGCCAGTCACCTTTATACTTCTTCACCAACTTGTCAAATTGGTAGCGAGGTATGAAGTCGATGACTTGAGCAAAGATATACTTGCCGATGTTCATAATCTTGCAGTTTTGGCTGCAAAATTACTCAATCAATTTCAAATCAAAAAAACAAAGAACGCTTGTAAATGATTAAATATCAAATATATAACTATAGTTAAGCGATTAATATCGCATCACTAGTAATTACTAATCATTAATTATCAAAGCAAGTGCAGTTTAAGATTTTACTGAAGTTTGCATTAATAAAGAATATACTACAGCTGATATATGCGCAACATATTGTGACGCTTGTGATTCATTTCCCTTGAAATCCTTAACAAATACCGCTAAGGTATAACTGATATTATTAGGCAGACATATATAGGCAACATCATTGTGAGCTGCAAGAACACCATTTTCATTAACATCACCTGAACCTGTCTTATGCGCTATAACAACCCCTTCTTTATCAAGAAGTGGAGCTGCTATCCTATCTACACCTGTTTTGCATTCTTTTAACGTATTCTTAATGAAACTTTGTTTCTCATCATCGATAAGACCTTCAGTAAACAAACGATTCATCAACATTGCAGCACCAAGAGGAGATGTATAGTTAGAGTAAGCCTTGTTATGGTCAGCCGACATTTCCTCTTCCGTATAAGCTATCTGAAAACTTGAACGAGGAATGAGTGTGGCTATAAAACTATCTGTTTGAGCGACATTAACCATATCCTTAAACATAAGGTTGCTTGCATTGTTGTCACTCTGAGTAAGAGTATAACGCAGCAAATCTCTCACTGTCAATGATATGACTGGCCCTGAATAATCTTTCAGCATAGGACTCCAAGTCTTTGGGTCAAGTTTATCCCTATTTATATTTACTAAGGTATCAAGTGAAATTCCTTTATTGTCAAAGTCATTACAAAGAGCTAATGCCTGATGAACCTTAAACACACTCATCATAGGATAAACACTCTTATTATTGACCTTAACCGTATCTCTGTTATAAAAAATAACCGCCACACCAATTTCGCCAGGACAAGCTGAGACAATTTGAGAAATGCTATCAGTCAAAACATTTGTTAAAGGAGGATTTGCGCTATCTTTTGTCGCTGATTTATGGAACAATGAAAATACCAAGATGAAAATGCAAACTAAAGCTATACACAAAACTACGATTTGTTTTTTTCTGTTTTTTCCCATGTTTATATTATTTATATTTGTTTGACGAGAATATCTTTATTTGCCGACAAAGGTACATAACTTTACGGAAAAATATGTTTCTAAAATATATAAATAGACAGCTGTGGGGAAAAATTAGATAATTAAAAAGGCTAAATGACTGAAAATAATCACTTAGCCTTTTAATCCGTACCCAGACCCGTACTTCGTAATTGCTGCGCCCATCATTCAAGACTGTCAAATCGGGTCTTTCCTGTCAAGCCAATGATGCCTATGCGTATGCCAAACACATGGATTACGGATTTCTCGTTCCGTGAACAAACACTTTATCCGCAACTCTGCTATGTGGTGTATTGGCTTAACTCCATTTCTATGGGCAACACTTTTGTTGCAGATTTCAAGCAGCTTTTATCGAAATACCCATCAGTAAGAACCCGTTTATTAGGCTTTCCTCATAATTGGGAACAAGAGCCTTTGTGGAGATAAAATAATTGCCCTGTTTCTTAAAAAGCACTGGGGCAAACCAGCTCCGTCTTTAATTGTTTCCAATAAATGGATTGTTTCAAGCCCCTATAGAAAGAGAACAAAAATTCCTGTGTGAAAATTAATCTACGACAAGGAGCAAGCAAGGAGCAATATCAAACAAAAATCAATACCTTTGCAGTACATATGAGATAGACCAAAACAAAAGTGGAATATCGGAAACGAATAGCAAGGAAAAGAGAAGAAACGACCCAAGTTGATGTCCTTTTTGAGTTAATAATCAATAAAAGCGTTAAATCTTCACCTTTTAGAATGTGCAATTAAAAATAACAACCATATTTCTGACTTATTATCTATAAAATATTGAGTAATAATCGGTTGTAAATACTAGACTTGTAATTCATGAAATATTGACCTCTGATTTCCCCCACGCCGTGGGGAACGGAACCCCCTAATGTGGGGATGTCTTCCCCCTGGCGTGGGGGAAATATGGGATGCCGAAAGGCATGATACTTCTATGATACTTTTATGATACTTTTCTGTAAAATATCCAGAAAAGTATCATCGGGTTAAGTCTTTAGTCTATAGCATTTTAGGAGCTTGGCGGCGGCGGAGAATGATACTATGTAGGCGCATCCGCAATTCTTTGTGTATACGGCTCAAAAAATCGTCCAAGTTATTATTTTACCGTCTCCAAACGTTAAATAAAGCATAAAAGGTCAGGCGGATAAGCGATATTATGCGTAAAAAGAGTAATTTTGCATTCTGTATTCGTTCCTGTGGGAATTACGACAACCGGTTTATTAACTAAGACGACATCGCATAATACGATAAGGTGAGAAAGAAATCCACTATATTCTTATTGCTTTTCGCCTTTCTCTTTATATTGGCAGGCGCCGAGACGCCGCTGATGAGAAAAGACAAAAAGCATGCTGAAACAAAAGACTCTACAGTCCTTGCCGACACGCTGGGACCCGACACACTATTGTCTGACTCCGCATCCGGCGAGCCGGACACTACGCTCATGGACTCCATGCAGCTCGCAATCTACAAACACAACAAGATGGTGGACGACTCCATCCGTCTCGACAGCATGAACAGGGCAAAGTCTACAGGCGTAGACGCGCCAGTGAAATTCTCTGCCCAAGACTCCATGGTCTACAGAGCATCCGACAAACTCGCCTTCCTCTATGGCAGTTCAAACGTGGTGTATCAGAACATGGACCTCTCGAGTGCCGACATCACGATGAACATGGACAGCAGTCTCGTGCGAGCCACAGGAGTGAAAGACACTATCGGAGATCTGCAGGGACGACCAGTGTTCAAGATGGGCGACACACAGTATGACAGCGACACTATAGCCTTCAACTTCAAGACGAAGAAAGGCTTTATCAATAATGTATACACCGCCCAGGAAGACGGATTCCTCACCAGTCAGCGCTCCAAGCGCAACGAGAAAGGCGAGCTTTTCCTGGAGCACGGCCGCTATACCACCTGCGACGCCGAGCATCCCGACTTCTATATAGCCCTGTCGAGAGCCAAGGTGCGCCCCGGCAAGGACGTGGTGTTCGGTCCGGCATACCTCGTGGTGGCAGATGTGCCGCTGCCTCTCGCCATCCCCTATGGCTTCTTTCCCTTCACCAAGAGCTATTCCAGCGGATTCATAATGCCGTCGTATGGTGATGAGAGCGCCCGCGGATTCTATCTGAAAGACGGAGGATACTATTTCGCCATGAGCGACAAATGGGATCTGAAGCTCCTCGGCGAGATATATACCAAGGGCTCATGGGGAGTGTCGGCGGCAAGCAACTACCGCAAGAGATACAAATACAGCGGCAGCTTCTATTTCAGCTATCAGGACACCAAGAACGGCGACAAGGGCATGCCCGACTTCACAGAGCAGGAGAGTTTCAAGATACAGTGGAACCACCGTCAGGACCCCAAGGCAAACCCCTTCAGCACACTCTCGGCGAGTGTCAACTTCGCCACGTCGAGCTATGAGCGCAACAACCTGAACAGCATGTATAACCCGCAGTCGATGACCCAGAGCACGAGAACATCATCCGTGAGCTGGAGCACCACATTCTCAAGTCTGGGCATGACGATAAGCGGAACCACTAACCTCAGCCAGAACATGAGAGACTCCACCGTGGCAATCACGCTGCCAGACCTCAACATCTCGGTGAGCCGCTTCTATCCGTTCAAGCGCAAGCGCATGGTGGGCAAGGAGCGCTGGTATGAGAAGATCTCGATGAGCTATACCGGTAGTCTCAGAAACTCCATCGACACGAAGGAGGACATGATAATGAAGTCGAATCTCGTGAAAGACTGGCGCAACGGTATGCAGCACAGTATTCCTATCAATGCCAACTTCACGCTCTTCAACTATATCAACATCAACCCGTCGATAAACTTCACCGACCGCATGTATACCAACAAGGTGATGCAGAGCTGGGACGAGCAGAGCCAGACCGCCGTGAGGGATACCACCTACGGATTCTACAACGTCTACAACTGGTCGATGAGCGTGAGCGCATCAACGAAGCTCTATGGATTCTGGGTGCCGAACAAGAAAATCTTCGGCGACAAGATACAGGCCATACGCCACGTCATCACGCCACAGGTGTCATACAACTACGCTCCAGACTTCAGTTCAAGCCGATATGGATATTACGAAACCTATCAGAAGACCGACGCTCAGGGCAACGTGACGCTCGAACAGTATTCGCCATTCTCAGGTTCGCTCTTCGGAGTGCCGGGAAAGGGCAGGACGGGAAGCATCGCCATGTCGCTCTCAAACAACATCGAGATGAAGGTGAAGTCAGACAAAGACTCCACGGGATTCAAGAAACTGAGCATCATAGACGAGCTGGGAGCCAACATGTCGTATAATATGGCGGCGAAAGAGAAGAAGTGGAGCGACCTGACGATGAACATCCGACTGAAGTGGTGGAAGAACTATACGTTCAACATGACCGCCGTGTTTGCCACCTATGCCTATGAGCTTGATGCCAACGGCCGGCCGTACGTGGGCAACCACACGGAGTGGGGCAAGGGACGCTTCGGACGCTTCCAGGGAATGTCGCAGAACATCTCATACACCCTGAATCCCGAAAAGATAAGGAAACTCTTCGGCGGAGGCAAGGATGAGGACAAAAACAAGAAGACAACGGGCGACGATGACGACGACACGGGAGTGGAGACCAATGTGGACGACGACATGATGAAGGCGCAGAACGGTGCCAAGAAGCAGACCAGCCGAGCCGAGACCGACGAGAACGGATATATGAAGTTCTCCATGCCGTGGTCGATAACCTTCGGCTATGGCATCACGATGAGGGAGAACACCGCCGGCAAGTTCAACACCAAGACGATGCGCTATCCGTACAAGTTCACCCAGAACCTGAACTTCAGCGGAAACATACGCATCAGCGACGGATGGAACATCAGCTTCTCTTCCGGCTACGACTTCGAGGAGCACGATATGTCAATGACCACCGCTTCGCTGCAGCGCGACCTCCACTGCTTCAGCATGAGCTGCTCCGTGGTGCTGGCGCCATACACGTCATACAACTTCTCCTTCCGTTGCAATGCCGCAACGCTGACCGACGCTCTGAAATATGACAAGCGCAGCGGTTACAGCAACGCTGTGGAGTGGTATTAACCCCAAAATATCAGATCGTCAAATTTATTTTCAGACAAGCCCTGATAACCGATTGGGTATTAAACCCAAATCGGTCATTAGGCCGTTTAATGTATAATTTTAATAACTGCTTGCAGTCTTTTGCTTTTTATAAGGCGTCTTTTGCTCGTTTTTAATTCGCAATAGCCCGCTATTACTCATTAAAAGCCAAACAAAATCCACTCTTCTAAAAAACAAAATCCATGCAAGCCCTAATGACCGATTTGGGTTAAACACCAAGCCCTGACCACCGCATATTGAGACACTTTCTCAATCATCCCGGTAGTCAGGGCTTGTTCTGTTTCTCTTTCGTATTACTCAAAGTAATACAAGAATGTGGCAACGCCTTCGAGAGCCTTCTTGCCAGTCTCCTTGATTTCGATACGGAATTTGATTTCAGCCTTTGTCACACCGCGCAGGTTGGCGATAGACTGCAGGTCGGTTACGAGGCGGATGCTCTCGCCAGACTTCACTGCCTGTCCGAATTTCATCTTGTCCATACCGTAGTTCACCATCATCTTCAGGTTGTTAACCTCGATGATCTGGTTCCAGAGATATGGAAGCATGGATAGAGTGAGATAGCCGTGGGCGATGGTAGTCTTGTATGGACTCTCCTCCTTGGCCTTCGCCGTGTCCACATGAATCCACTGGTGGTCGAGCGTAGCGTCGGCAAACATGTTGATGCGCTCCTGAGAGAGCTCCACATAGTCAGAAGTTCCGAGGTTCTTGCCCAGATAGGCAGCGAACTCGTCGTAGTTGTTGATGATCAGTTTTGCCATTTTCTTGATGTATTTATTGTTTATATGTGTGTTATTTCCTTACGGATGCTGTCTCCGCGTTCCTATTGTTTGTAGTCGTTTTTCGTGATGTTTATCTCGAAGAGTTTCTTTCCCGGATGCTTTGTTGAGTGGAATGTATACATGAAGTTGTAGCCCGCCTCTTTGTATGGCCTCACCGAAGTGGTGCCACGCAGTGCCTTAACCATATCCTCCTTGATTTCAGAGTTTGCTATTGCCGTGGTGTCGGCAGGTCCCTTCACCGAGAGATAGTAGTGTAGCGTGAGCGTCTGTTTGTCAAACGTCATGCTGTCGGTCACTATCGCCTCGTTGATCTGCACGGGGCAGTTCTTCTCCGTGTATTCCTTCGCCTCCCTTGCCGCACGGTCTTCCAGACTCTCCTGACATGCCGACAGAGCCAATGCCGCAGCGGCAAGCATCATTGTTTTTCTTGTTGTCATATATATATGCGCTGTTATAAGTCGTATTGTTTCGTTGCAGTACGGTTGGATGCCACACCTTATTATAAATTATATATATGGTTTCATTATATAAGTATATATAGCTTCGTGGCGATGTTCCTGCATCATCCGGCTGCGATGCAAAGGTACAAATAATATCTGAATAACAGGCATTTGTCAACAAACTCTTCAAACTCACACATCAGAAGAAAGACCCGAAGGAGATTCTCGTGAGCGAGATAAAGTACACCACATACTTTCTGGCTGCTTGCCCTTAGTCTTTCAGACTATTTCTTTTCGAAATGCTGGTAATCCTGCGACCGTTTCCATCCGCCTCCCCATGTGAAGCCACGCTTTCTGAATTCCTTGTAGGCAAGGTCGTTGCGGTCAATCTTATATTTGAAGTCCTTTGAGCGGTCGGCATATCGCCGTGCGCTCAGAGGACTTACCGTTATCTTCCCGTTCGCCCCCTTCCTCACGTATGGATTATACAGAGGGTTCAGGTCGATAGCCTTGCCGTAGCTGTGGTTTGAAGGCACCTTCGTGCCGGCCACATATCTGAAATTGAAACACGACGTGTTGTTTGCCTCCATCGACTTCAGGTCGTCAGCGTCATAGTTGTCTATGAGCACCATCCTCTCTATGGGATATTTCTTGGCGAAGAGTGTCTCGAAGATTTCCACCAAGTCGTTGGCGATGCTCTTGTGGCACACCAGCTCTCCCAGACAAATCTTGCCCTTGTCGTTCCAATGCAGCACCTTCACGTAGCGCAGCGACTCACGGCTCACCGTGCAGCCTTTCTTATATGATTTGCCCTGCATCCTTTCGAAAACGCGGTCTGGAATGGGCTCGCTCATGAAACATTTATTCAGGTCGTAGCCTCGCAGCGTCAGACTGCTTATCGTCTTGCCAGCCTCCCAGTTCTTCAGAACTGTTCTCTCTCCTCCGGGTCTTTGGTCTTTTCCCGTTATGGATGCCGTCTGTTGGCTGTCGTCAGTCAGGTTTGTCGTTTCTACGGATGTAGCCTGTCGTGCGTCGTCCGTCAGGTTTGTTGTCTGCTTTGCATAGGCAAATCCAGTGGCGAGGCAAATGGCAACAAACGTTGCTGCCGTAGTGATGGTGGATGGTCTTCTGTTGGGAAAACTGTGATTGTCTTTCATATTGTCGTGAAGTTCTTTTATCCTAAATCGGTCATTAGGGACTGCAAGCAGTTATTAAAAATATACCTTAACGGCCTAATGACCGTTTGGTGGTTGTCTTGCTGCCGTAGTGAAAGCTCCTGTCTGGCGTTTCCTTTCGCTCTTCGGAGTCGGCAGCTTACTGTGTGTAATACCATATTTATGCCTTGTCTTACGGCATGGAATACTGCAAATATATGTTTTTTTTCGCTAACAGAGGCATTTTTGTTCTTTAAACGATATTGTTTGGATAATTTTTCTTACCTTTACACCCCGAATGACTTAGTATCTTAATTTAGTATATAAAAAATAGATATAACTTTAATTCTAGTAAACTTTAAATCTATGGCATTAGAAAAAACCTTAATTTTGCTAAGACCGAGTGCTTTGTCGCGAGGTTTAGCAGGAGAAATTCTCAGTGTCTTCTATAAGAAGGTGCTGTGGATCTGCGGTTTGAAGATGATGCTGCCCGACGAAAAGATTTCTGACGGCCATTATTCCCATCTCGCAGGCAAGAGTTTCTTCAGGCGCGCCAGGGACCCCGCCTGTCGTGGCAGTATGTCTGAAGAGTGTAGAAGCAGCGTTGGCTGTGGACATTCTTTCAGAGTCAAATGGATGCAAAGCAGCTCCGTTGTCTGTTCGGAACATTTGTCGCATGAGTTGGCTGGAGTGTATCGTGCTTGCGCATGATTCTCTTGAGGACGCAGCGACAAAGTGGAATACGGTTCTTCCGCATCGACAAGTTCTTCGATAGGAAACCGGGTCTGCTATCCAAATTATATGCTTCTGACGATATTTAATTTTTTAATTATTTTTTATTGTTACGTTTTACTGACGGTGGAGTTTACGCTCCCTGTTGGGCCCCTTTCGTCAGACAGGCAAAAATAATGACGGAACCAGATGCTTCTCCTTTCCCTGGAGACATCCGGTTCCGTCAGTTTTTTGATGCAGTTGATGAGTTAGACATTTTCTAATTACTGACTGGAAAATCTCCAATCCGTCTGTCACTACTGTCCTATTTTCAATGGTCTATCTATATTATAATCCGAACGAATGCTTGCCGCTGCCCACCTTCTTCTTGAATCCGTTGGCGAGCTGTATGGTGGCGTCGCAGCCTACGGGGATTTCTACGGTGATGGTGTCGGCAGAGCAGTATACGGAAACCTTGCCGTAGAGCGTCGTGGTGTGAGCCTTCACGTATGTCAGGTCGCCGGGCAGGGTGGGGGAGATGAGAAGGTGGCGCATGCCATTGGTGCCAGGCATGTTGCGTATGCCGGCAATCTCCTTGAACAGCCATTCGTCAATCTGCCCCATCATGAAGTGGTTCCACGATGATCCCTGGCGAGGGTCCCATTGTTCTGTGAGCGTCGTGGCTCCCTGTTTTATCTGGAAACCATAGCCCGGAGTGTCGTAGTGGTTGAGCATCTTGTATAGCAGTTCGTCCTTGCCGTTGGCAGCCAGTGTCATAAACAGGTATCTGTTGCCCACATCGCCGGTCGTCAACCTGTTGCCGTGCTTCTCAATGTCAGAAATCAGCGACTGTAGCACCGCCGCCTTGTTCTTTCCCGTTATGCCGAGGAAGAGCGGCAGGGCGTTTGATGTCTGGCTGCCGGAACCATAATAGCAGGAGTCAGCCTTATAGAATTCCCGGTTGAATGCTTCCACGGCATAGTCGCGTATCCTGGAGTATTTCTCCACGTCAGCCTTGTTTCCGGTCATCTTGGCAGCCTTTGTCAGCAGCTGCAGGTCGAGGATATAGTGAGCCGAGGCAACGAGTGGTATCGGTGTGTTATGGCAGAATCCGGCTTTGCCCTCCACCACGTCGTACCAGTCGCCCAGTCCGTGGCTCACGATACCGTCTTTTGCGCGCCCCGTGAGATAGTCCACATAGCGGCGCATGGCCTCGTAGTTGCGGGTGATGATGGAGTTGTCGCCATACTGCTCATAATACATGAACGGCATTATCAGCAGAGTGCTTCCCCATTCAGGTGAGTCGTCGAAGAGGTTTCCGAACGACACATATTGCGGTGCCGTGGTAGGCACCATTCCGTCAGTCTTCTGCGTATCCGTGATGTCGCGTATTATCTTCGGGGTCAGCGTCGTCATGTCGTAGTTGTAGAAGAGACTCGGTCCCACGAGGTGGTCCTGCTCCAGCCATCCCAGTTTTTCGCGGTGCGGACAGTCCGTCAGCACACCCTGCATATTGCTCCTTTCGGCACGCTCTATCAGACGGTGGGTCTGTGTGAACAGCGGGTTGGAACATTCGAATTCTGAACCCTCTTCGGCAGAGTTGTATATGAAGCAACTCTTGAGGTCGGCAATCACCGGCAGGTTGTCAGGATTTGGTTCGCCCTCGAGCACAGCATCCTCCACCTGTATGTATCTGAAACCATAATAAGAGAAGTGCGGATGCCATGTCTCTGTGGTGTCGCTGCCGATGGTATATTCGTAGTAATGCTGGCGGCCCGTCTGTCGCTGGTCGCATACACCCTGCCTGTTCAGATTCTCCGACACGAGCATCGTCACTTTCTGTCCAGGTCTTCCCTTCACTCTGATTTCAGGAAATCCCGCCAGGTTCTGTCCCATGTCAGCAATGAAGGTGTGAGGAGAGACGCTGCGCTTGGTCTTTGCCGATGCCGGTGCTACGGAGTCTAGAGGCAGATAATGCCACTCCTTGATGGCGAAGCGCTCCATAATCTTCACAGGCGGTGCCGTCTGGGGAATGAGTTTTCCGTCCGTTCCCTCCGTCAGCACGGCATCTTTCCATTCCGTGTCGTCGAAGTGGGCGAGGTCGAACCCACTCTGTGTCAGTCTGGCGTCGAACGATTCTCCGCCGTAGATACTGTTGAAGGTAATGGGGCTGAGGGCATATTTCCACGACCCGTCGCTGACAATCGTCTGACTCGTGCCGTCGCTGTAGTTTATCTCCAGTCGCAGTATCATCTGCGGCGCACCGAAGCTGGTCATCAGCTTGCTGTATCTGTTGCCACGCTGCACGTTGAAGAATCCGTTGCCGAGCAGAAGGCTTATGGCATTGTGACCTCCAGTGAGCAGTGAAGTCACGTCGTAGGTATTGTAGTATACGGTCTTGGAGTATTCGCTCCATAGCGGTGCAAATTCGCTGTCGCCCACCTTCTTGCCGTTGATGCGCATCTCGTAGTGGCCCATGCCGCTGACGTATGCCACGGCATCCGTCACCGTCCTGCCGTCGTTGGAGAATCCCTTCCTCATGATTATGCTCCTTGCCGAAAGAGAGTCTACGGCGTTCCATTTCTCCTTGAAATAGTCTTTCTTGAATTCCGCGTTAGAGAATCTGCCCTCCGGCAGACGGGCGTCGGCTTTGGTTATGGCGCCAATCCATCTTGGAGAGATACCGCCGGCAGACAGGTCGGCAGAAGCTGGTACGATGCGTATCTTCTGTCTTGCGCTCCATTCCGAAGGCTTCCCGTCTTTGTCCCATACCCTCACCTGCCATTCGTATCCGTGTCTGTTTGCCGGCAGGTCAGGTGTGGTGATGTTCTGGCTTTCGGCAGATTTCCTTTTGCCGGAGTCATATACAGTCTTGCCCGTAACGCTCTCGGTGATGATTATCTGATAGGCTTTCTGACGGTCGTTGACGGCATCTGACGTCATCTTCCAACCGAATCTTACATCGCCCTGGCTGACAGCCAGTTCCCTCTGATAGTTGCATGATGTTCCGGTTATCGTTATCTTGGCTTCTGCCGAAAGGGCTGCCAATGCCAGAAGTGTTGATATAGTGGTCTTTCTCATTTACCTTGGATTATTCAATCTTTCCATACTTTTTTGTTCTCAATCTTCCCGTTTCTGATTTCAGCCTCTACGGTGCGTCCACCAGTGGCTTTCAGTCTGAATCTGGCGTTTATGTCTCGTGGCCATGCCGGGAAGAACAGCAGTTCGCCGTCCGGCTTCTCCTGTAGCAGCATTTCCTGCAGACCAATCATCGATGCTCCGCCCTTGTTGCAGTCGGGAGCCCAGTCGTAGCCGGGATCCCAGAAGGCAGGAAAACGGTAAGGTCCGTCGGCGAGCTTCTCACTGTTCAGGCGCATCGCCTCGTCAGTCAGTCCCAGACAGGCAGCCCAGATATTGTCCTGTTTCCATCCCTTGGTGGCTCTCATTTCCACAGCGTGAGGATCTTTCATATATGTGTTACGGCCGATATTCAGATTGTCTCTGCCCATGCAGTATATCCTCCATGGAAATACGGGATATAGCTGAGGTGTCTCAATGTTCTGTATCCTTGCCCATACTATAGCCGGGGCGATGCAGGTGTCGCCGCTGATGGTGTGTAGCGGTATTTCGGGAATGCGTTTCATTATGCCGTTGAGGCTGTCGCCATTGTATTCAGTCCATTGTCGGGCGACTGTCTGCAGGGCGGCCACGACGCTCGACGGGTTGTATGCCATCTTGTAGGTCTCGCAGCCCGAAGATGGGTATAACATCAGTTTGCCGTCGCCAGTGAGAGGTTTCACCCCGAGCTTCTTGGCAATATACTGGTAGTGCTCGTCGAAGAAAGTGAGTGTCTGTCGTATTATTGGTTCATATTTCGTGATGTCCATGCCGCTGTATTCATGCGCCAGCATTATCATCGAGCAGAACTCCAATGCCGTGTCCCACTGGTATTCTAGCCATGCGTTGCGCTCCATTCCCGGGTCGTCGCCGGGTTTGTGTTTGCCGTATTCTGTGGGGTTGGGCAGTCCGCAGTTCTCTATCTGTTCGGCGAACGAAGCTCCGTCGTGTCCCCAATAGAAACGGGTGCGTCGTGTGGCGTTTGGCAGCATCCGCAGATATGTGTCAAACTGTGCCGCCATCATGTCCGTGTCGCCGCTCTTGAGCATGGGCCAGTATACGAGGCGTTGGTTCTGTGCCGTCATGGTGCCTCCGCCCCATTTGCGGAAGTCGGGAGTGAAGGGGCATTTCGGATCAGCGAAGACGGGGTCGAAGGTGAATAGCGAACCGTTGAATTTCGTGGGATATTCGCTGTAGGCATTGCAGCCCAGCATGTAGCGGAAGAGTTCGTAGTTGCGAGCCATGCGTGCAGCTTCGCCTTCGGCAATGATATGGCTGCGCTGCCAGAACTGGTGCCACCACTTTGCGCTCTGTGTCTTTGATTTCGTTGCCGACAGGGGCTTGACTGTCATATCTCCGGTATAAAGGTCGATGCTGACGGTGGCTTGTCTGATATCTGTGGCGGTATAGTTCCATGCCTTGAAATCTGTGGAGGCATAGGTGCCGGTAGACGTGCCGGTGAACTTGAAGCCGGGCATCGTGATGTTTCCGCCGAATTTCAGTCCGCCGATAGGATTATATAGTTCATCCTTTATTTCCGACAGTCCTTCCCTCTCCACGGTATAGTCGAATACGGTGTTGTTGCGGTTTGTGTGCCAGAAGTCCAGAGTATTATAGCCGGCTTTTATGGAGTCGGCAAAGGTGGTGCAGTCTTTCGGTATGTTCCATTTGTATGATCCCTGCTGGCATTCCGCCTTGGTGACCAGTCTGTCTTTGTATCTCCACGACTCATAGCTAAGTGTGGCGTTTCGCTTTTGTGCGGAAATGATTTCCACGAACACTTTCGGCTGATACACATCCGCCCAGATTCTTATCTTTGTACCGTTGCCTTTGATATATATGGCGCCGTCGTCGAGCGATAGCCTTTGTTCGAAACTGTTGCCGCTGAACGGCTGTCCGTCGATTTTCAAGCGGAAGCGACCTGCTTTGAGCAGGGTGTTGTTTTCGTCGAGCATCCCGCTCTTCGAAAGATAGAACAGCACATCACCGTTCTCCACCCACACGTTCATCCCCACATCGTGTCCGCCGCAAGGCATCGACCCTGCGGAGTTCTCGCTCTGTGAGGTCCACACATAGTCCTGGGGCTTGTAGTCTGTCTTTGTCTTGTTTGCAGCATTGCCCTGTGCGGTGGAAATCAGAGCGCAAAGCATCGCAATCGCCGCTGCCAATCTCTTTTTCGATATGATGATCATCATTAGAGTAGTTTCCTCGTTTTAGTTATATAATGAGGACGCGTGACATAGGCTTTTGTAATGTATAGCTTTACAACAGCTTGCGGTCTTTTGGTTTCTTATCTCTCGTTTCTGCCATATACCCGTGCCATTATCGCTCCGCTGATATTGTGCCATACGCTGAATACGGCGCCTGGGATAGTGGCGAGAGGGTAGGCGGCGAAATGGAGGGTGGCGAGAGAACTGGCGAGACCGGAGTTCTGCATACCCACCTCTATGGAGATGGCTACACACTTCTTGTGCTCCAGTCGGAGCAGTCTGCCGATGCCGTAGCCCAAGGTCAGTCCGCAGATGTTGTGGAGCATCACTACGAGCATCACGAGAAGTCCGCAGGTGAGCAGTTTCCCGGCGTTGTGTGCAACGATGATACCAACGAGCAACACTATTGTCAACGACGAGAATGCCGGCAGGTAAGCCACCGCCCGCCTTGTAAACTCTGGCATATAACGTTGTATCATGAAGCCCACAAGTATGGGCAGGATGACAACCTGTAGAATGGAGAAAAACATGCTCACGGCATCCACATGAACGAAGGTGCCGGCAAGAAGCCATGTTATTATCGGAGTGAGGAAAGGGGCGAGCACGGTAGACGTCGCCGTCATTCCAACAGACAGGGCGAGGTCGCCTTTCGCCAGATATGTTATCACGTTAGATGCCGTGCCGCCGGGACAGCAGCCGACGAGGATCACCCCCAGCGCCAAGTCCTCAGGCATTTGGAACAGACGAGTGAGGAGCCATGCCGTTATCGGCATGATGGTGAACTGAGCCAGACATCCGATGATGACATCCTTAGGTCGGCTGAACACAATCCTGAAGTCGGTAGGGTTCAGCGTCAGTCCCATGCCGAACATCACCACCCCCAACAGCGGATTTATCCATATCGTGTCGATGCTGCCGAGCGGGGTTGGGAAAACAACCGAGAGCACTCCGATGGCGAGTACTATCAGTCCCATATTCTTTGCGATGAAGTCGCAAATGCGTTTCGTCATTGTTGTATGTGTATTTAAGTTTGTCATGTCTGTTTCCTTGAACCCAAAACGGTCATTAGACCGTTCAACCCAAAACGGTCATTAGGCCGTTCAATGTAATATTTTATAACTGCTTGCAGTCTTTTGCTTTTTATAAGGCGTCTTTTGCTTGTTTTTAATGAGTAATAGCTCGCTATTACTCATTAAAAGCCAAACAAAATCCATCCTTCTAAAAAATCAAAATCCAAGCAAGCCCTAATGACCGATTTGGGTTCAATGGTAGTATTTTATAACTGCTTGCAGTCCCTGATGACTGATTTGAGTTGAAATTCAGGAGCAGTACCCGTCGACAGATTTGCGGCAAAAGGAAATAGGAGGAAAACCATTTCTTTTTTCCTCCTATTCTAATGATTAACCCCTATTTTTATCACGGCCTGATTGCCGTTGGGGATATAGTCTTATTTCTTTTCGCCGATCTGCTTCATCATTTCCTCTATGGCTGCTTTCAGCTGTCGGTCATTGCCGTTGAGGAAATCCTCCGGTGTGTTATATACGGTGATGTCAGGGTTCAGCTGAGTGTTCTCTGCATATTTTCCGTCGAGAGTCATACATCCCACCTGCGGAATTCCGAATACCATGGTGTTGTCGATCATCGTCTCCCACCATACGGCAGTCATTGTGCCTGCCACTGGAGTACCGATGAGCTTGCCGATGCCGAGAGTCTTGTATACCATAGGGAATCCGTGACCGTTGCTGTAGTCGTCTTCGCAGATGAGCACACACGAAGGTTTTGTCCACTTGTTGAACGGGTCGCGGCCGATATAGTTGCCTCGTGGCATGAAATTCTGGTATTCCTTGCCGTTGAGCAGAGTACACAGGTCGTCGTGCAGCCATCCTCCACCATTGTGACGGTCGTCAACGATGACAGCCTCACGGTTGCGGTTCTTGTCGCTCAGGAGCTCGCGGTATACGGTGCGGAAGCTCTCGCTGTTCATCGCTCTTACGTGTACGTAGGCGAGGCGACCACCCGACAGGCTGTCTACCAGCTGGCGGTTGCGGTCAACCCAACGCTTGTAGAGCAGGTCGTCAACGGCGTTCATCGACATTCCCTTTGTCGTTACATCGAATGAGCGTCCGCTCTTCGGGCGTATTGTCAGGCGTACTGGTTTGCCGATTTTGCCGTCGAGTAGCGGGAAGTAGTCCATGCCGGCCTTGATTTCCGTGCCGTCAATCTTCTCTATGATGCATCCGGACTTCACGTCAGTCTGCTTGCAGGCTATTTCGCTGCCCTTTATCACTTCGGCAATCTTCAGTCCGTCGCCGGTGTAGTCCTCGTCGAAGAAGAGACCGAGACTTGCAGTCTGCAATGAAGCCCATGAGCCGGAGTATCTTGCACCGGTATGCGAGGCGTTCAGCTCACCGAGCATTTCGCTCAGCATCTCCTGGAAGTCGTGATTGTTGTTGATATAAGGCAGGAAGCGTTCGTAAGTCTTGCGGTAGCCCTCCCAGTCAACTCCATGAATGTTCTTGTCATAGAACTTGTCTTTCACCTGTCGCCAAACGTGGTCGAACATATATGCGCGCTCCTTGTATGGCTGGTAGTTGAACTGAGCCTCAAACTCTATGTTCTTCACGGCTTTGCTCTGTGGCGTCACCTTCTTGATGCCTCCGTCGGCAGCGAGATAGATTTCCTTATAAGACTTGTCGAACATCATTTCTCCATTGCCCACGTTCTTTATCAGCAGCTCCGTGTTTCCGGTCATCAGGTCGCGGTGCCATAGGTCCATGCCTTTCTCAAACGCCACATTGTAGTAGATGTTCTCGCCATCCTTGTCGAGCAGGATGTCGCCGAGGAACGAAGGAGTGACGGTGAGTCGTACGATGCGGTCACGACAGTTTTCGAGGTCGAATTTCAGAGGCTCCATTTCCTTTGCCTCCGGTTTCTCCATTTCCTTCTTTTCCTTTTCTTCCTTCTTCTCCTCTTTCTTCTTCTCCTTTTCGGTCATGTTTTCCTTTGCCAGCGCACGCTCTTCCTTATTCATGCGGTAGCGTTCGTAGGCTTCAAGGTCGAAGAACATGAGATAGGCATCGTATTCTGCGCCCCAGCTGCCATGGCTGCGGTAGCCGGCACGGTCGCTGCAGAACAGCATCGCCTTTCCGTCGAGCACCCATTTGGCATTGCTTTCGTTGTATCCGCTCTCGGTGAGGTTGTGAATCTCGCCGTTGCCGGAAGCATTTACCAAAGCGATGTCTGAATTGTTCCATCCGCCCACACCGATGTATGAAGAGAGCAGCCATTTGCTGTCGGGGCTCCATGTGAAGTCGATGTCGCCGTCGCTGTAAGAATAAACGAACTTGCCGTCCATCGCCGTCTTCACATTCTTGCCTTTGGCATCCATGACGCGCAGGGTTCCACGGTTTTCCCAGAAGGCAATCTGCTTGCCGTCGGGACTGAATTTAGGTTGGAATGAAGTCTGGTCGGATTGTGTCAGACGTTCTTCCACGAGTTCAGTAGCGTAAGCGAACTGCTTCTCATCCTTGTTCTTCATTGTAGTGGCATAGATCTGCCACACACCATTGCGCTCCGAATCATAGATGATGGTGCGGCCGTCGGGCGAGAAGTCGATGTAGCGTTCCTGCTCAGGAGTGTTCGTAATCTGCTTTGTGGTGCGGTATTCTATAGATGTCACATAAACGTCGCCATGCATGACGAAACCGATTTCCTTTCCGTTTGGCGACAGTTTGATGTTGTATGCTCCAGAGTTTCTGATTTGGCGTATAAGTTCCTTCCCCTCGGTGTCGGCGGCAATCCTGATGGCAGTCTTTTGTGGCTGTCCGCCGTTGCGCACGGTATAAATCTCACCGTCGTAGCCATAACACAAAGTGCCGTCGGTGGCTGCCGAAAGGAATCGCACTGGGTTCTTCTCATGATTGGTTATCTGTGTCTCCTTGCCGTCGAGAGTGCGGTGGTAAACATTAAGGGTGCCGCTTTGTTCGCTCAGATAGTAGAACGACTTGCCGTCGGAAGCCCATACCGGGTCGCGGTCTTCACCGTCGAATGTAGTCAGCTTCCTGAACGAGTCGCCGCTCTTGAGCCATACGTCGCGAGTGATAGGCGAGCGGTGGTGCTTGCGCCATTCGTCCTCATAGCCTTTGCGGTCGATGTAGATCACATCTCCAGAGGCGTTGATGTCGAGGGCATCCATGGTGATGTCGGAAAACAGTTTCGGACGTCCGCCATCCATTCCTACAGTGTATACCTGAGGGTAGGAGCCTGCGAAGATGATAGACTTGGCTGTTGGCATGATAGAAGCCTTGAACATGATGGTATAGTTGTCTTTCCATCTCAGAGGATATTCGCTGCCACTGTTGGTAGTGACGCGTTTGGGAATACCGCCGTTGGCATCCATTACCCACACGTCAATGCTTCCTTCTCGATTAGAGGCGAAGGCGATGTGGTTGCCGTCGGGACTCCACACTGGGTAGGAGTCGAAAGCCGCATTGGAGGTAATCTGTTTCGCCGTGCCACCGCTTGACGGAACGGTGAAGATATCGCCTTGGTATGAGAAGGCGATAGTCTTGCCGTCGGGCGAGATTGCCGGGTGGCGCATCCATAGCGGGTTGTCCTGAGCCTGTGCTGCAAGGCCGTAGGCGCCAAGGAGAGTCGCTAAAATAAGTTTGTTCATGGTTGTATTGATTTAGTTAATATGGATAATTCATGAAAAAATCCCAGCCGAAGTCGTTTGTGCTTGGCTGGGATGTTTTATTTAGCTTGTATTCTTCTCTTTTATTTCTCTTCAGAGTCGATGGCCTTGATCTTCTGCTTGATGAGTTCCAGATCGTCCTTCAGCTTCTGCACCTTGCGGTTCATCTCGTCGATGAGGCTGTTGCCCTTCTTGCTTGAAGCGTTGAGGAAACCGAGGTTGTTCTCATAGGTCTGTATCTCCTGCTTCATCTGTTCGGCACGGCGCTGCAGTCTTGTGCGCTCATTGTCGAGAGCATCCTCGCCACGCTTAGCCACATTCTTCAGGTTTGTCTTGAAGTTGTTCAGGCGGCGACGGGCTGTAGAGATGTTCAGTTCCTTGAAAATCTTGTCGAGCACCTCGTGGTATTCGTTGAAGATCTTGTCCTTCTCCTTGTATGGCACGTGACCGATGCTGTTATACTCTTCAGTCAGTTTGCGAACCTCAGCCTGTGTGTCGTCGACAGGGTTCTCGAGCAGAGCCTTCAGCTTCTCCACCACGGCTTTCTTCTTGTCCAGGTTTGCGTGCTCCTCGTTGCGTGCTCCGGCATTGGCGGCGTTGCGTGCTTCAAAGAAGTGGTTGCATGCTGCGAGGAAGTCATTCCATAACTGGTCGCCGTATTTCTTCGGTACCATTCCGATAGTTTTCCATTCCTTCTGCAGAGCGATGAGTTTGTCGCTTGTAGCCTTCCATTCAGTGCTGTCTTTCAGAGCCTGTGCCTTCTCCACGAGAGCCTTCTTCTTCTCGGCGTTCTCGGTGAATTCCTTCTTCATCTGTGTGAAGTAAGCCGACTTGCGTCCGAAGAAATCATCGCAAGCAGCACGGAAGCGCTCAAAGATCTTCACGTTCATCTTCTGAGGTGCAAATCCGATGGTCTTCCATTCTGTCTGTATCTCGATAATCTGCTTGGTGTGGTTCTCCCAGTCGGCAGAAGTCTTGTTCTCCTCCTTGGCAATAGCCTCCACCTTCTCGCAGAGTTCAGTCTTCTTGTTGAGGTTGTCTTCCTCTTTGGCGCGTATGTCCTCAAAGTGCTGCTGGTGCTTCTTGTTTATCACTGTAGATGCAGCCTTGAAGCGAGCCCAGATGCCCTCTCTCAGCTCCTTTGCCACAGGTCCGCTCTCGCGGTATTCCTGGTGCAGCTCCTGCAGCTGGTGGAATGCGCTTATCACGTCGTCTTCGTCGGCAAGCTTTTCAGCAGCCTCACAGAGTTTTGTCTTTATCTCCAGGTTCTTCTTGAAGTCATATTCGCGGGCTTCGCTGTTGAGCTTCAGCAGGTCGTAGAACTGTTCCACGTAGAGCTGATAGTTTCTCCAAAGCTCGTTGGCGTTTTCAGCAGGCACCATCTTGATTTCCTTCCATTCCTGCTGGAGCTGTTTGAATTCCTGGTATGACTTGTTGGCTTCCTCCGGCGAGGTTGCCATATTCTTGATTTTCTCTATGATGTCGAGCTTCTTCTTGAGGTTGTCCTGCTTGAGCTTTTCCTGTTCCTCAAACTGTTTAGCTCTTCTTTCCTTGATGATAGTCATTTCGGCCTTGAACGCGTTTTCGTTCTCGTCGGGTTTCACCTGATAAGCTGCCGGGTCACCGCCAGCGTCCAAATATGCCTTCATGTCAGCTTCTCTCTCAGCGAAATGAAGCTTGTAGAATACGGTTTTGAGATAATCCACCTCATCCTTCTGCGGAATTTCCTCCGCATGAGCTATCTCTTTGATTCTTTCCACAACCTCCGCTTTGGTCTTGTAGACTTTTCTCTGTCCGCTGGCATTTTCTGCCTCGGCAGCGTTGTCGGTTGTTTCCACCTGCTCCTTCTGGGCTGTTGCCTCATTTGGAGTTACTTCTACATTCTTCTCGTTTTCCATTGTCTGTTCGAGAGATTTTTCTTGAGAGTCCATTACTTCACGTTTTAAATTTGTGATTGGGGTTCCATATAAATACACTTGCGGCAGGAAAGTGCTTCATGTAGCCTTTTTCCTTAGTCCATGCTTCGGCTCTTATAATATATAATAAGGTATTATAATACTAATTGTTATAGCCGTTGATATGCAATTACCGCTCTAAAATGAATTGCAAACTTACTTAAAAAGATTGTAACTTCCTAATTTATGTAATGATTTTTAATATTTCGTTGTTAAATAAGACGTTTATGGCGGAATATCCACCATGAAACTCCTGATATCATGACAGATGCGACGAGGGCTATGAGGAATCCGTATTTGTTGTTTTCCATTCCGTTTATGAGGTTCATACCCAGCAAACTGGCGATGAGCGTCGGGAACATCAGGATGATGCTGACCGAGGTGAGCGTACGCATCACGGTGTTCATGTTGTTGTTGATGATGCTCGAATATGTGTCCATCGTTGATTCCAGAATGTCGGAATATATGCTCGTCGTTTCCCGCGCCTGGCTCATCTCGATGTTCACGTCCTCGATGAGGTCGGCGTCCAGCTCGTCCACCTGCAGTTTGAACTTCAGTTTGGCGAGCAGGTTCTCGTTTCCGCGGATTGATGTCTGGAAGTATGTCAGCGAGTCCTGCAGTCTCGACAGTCCGATCAGCGACTCGTTGTTCACCTCTCTGTCGAGGTTTCTCTTGGCTTTCTCAATAAGGCTGTTTATCTGCTTCAGTCGTTTCAGATACCACACCGCCGATGACAGAAAGAGACGGAAAATCATGTCAACATAGTCGGTGAATCCCTCGCTTCTCTTCTGCTGATAGCTCACGAAGTCTATCATCATGTTCGTTTCGTAGAAGCACACGGTTATAGTGACATCGCGCTTGTGTATGATACCCAACGGCACTGTGGTGTATGGCGTGCGCGAACGTATCTCCTTTACGTATGGAATACGCAGGATGATAAGCATCCATCCGTCGTCGTACTCATAGCGGGCACGCTCGTCGGTATCGCTGATGTCTGATATGAAATAGTCGGGAATGTTGAAACGGTCGATCAGCATCTGCTGATCTTCCTCGCTTGGACATGTTACTTGTATCCAGCAGTTTGGCTCCCATTCTTTGATGGCCTTCAGGCCTTCGGTATAGTTCCAGTATGTTCTCATCGATAAATCCTCCACTTGGTAAACAATCAAGCGCAGGAGTCTCTGCTGAGAGAGCCGTTGCCGTCCCTGCGCCTACAAGTCTTTATTTTCCGCGTGATAATCGTCCATAATTAATAGAATTGATAAAAATCGTGTGCAAATTTACATTATTATTTTTAAAAAGCAAGGAGTTGTAGCGGCGAATTAGTATCTTTGCAACCGTTTTTTAATAATTTACTTTATATTTTTATGTACAACAGACCAATGGCATCGTGCGAGCCAATGAAGTTCAAACGCTTCTCCCACAAGGGCTACGCACTTTTTGCATGCCTGGGCAAGGTGGTGCTCATCGGCACTCTGAGCGTTGCTACAGTCTCTCATGCCAAGGCAGAGGGAGTGAGCACCAAGGAGCTTCGTCCTGACACCCTTTCCACCCAGAGCGATGTGATGCTGAACGAAGTGAGCGTAACGGGCTCACGTGCGCCGCTGACCAGAAGTCAGGCGGCGAGAATGGTAACTGTACTGGACAGCAAGGAAATTCAATGTGCGCCAGTGCAAAGTGTTAACGATTTGCTGAAATACATCGCCAGCGTGGATGTGAGGCAGCGCGGTCCGATTGGAGCGCAGACCGACATCAGTATCCGCGGCGGAAACTACGAGCAAATCACAGTCCTCCTCAATGGCATAAACATCTGCGACCCGCAGACGGGACACAACGCCTTCGATTTCCCGGTGGATGTGGCAGACATAGAGCGCATTGAAGTGCTCGAGGGACCTGCCGGAAGAGTGTTCGGCACCTCGTCGCTGCTCGGAGCCATCAACATCGTGACGAAGAAAGAGAAGACGAGCAACGTTTCCGCCCACATCGACGGCGGAAGCTACGGCTACCTCAGTGGCGGAGCCTCTCTCAACCTCTCGTCGGGCAAGTGGACCAACCGCGTTTCAGGAAGCTACACCCGTTCCGACGGCTACAGCCGCAGCAAGGCTGGAAAGCTCAACGGCGATTTCTATGGCGGAAAGGCTTTCTATCAGGGCGGCTATGAGGACAGCGACATCAAGGTGGACTGGCATGCAGGACTGAGTTCCCGCGATTTTGGTTCTAACACCTTCTATGGCACTGGCTCCGACAATCAGTTTGAGCATACCTTCAAGACGTATACCGCCGTGCAGGCGGAGACGAAGCGAGGCAAGTTCCACCTCAAACCTTCTATATATTGGAACAGAAACATGGACCGCTTTGAATGGTTCCGCGGTCACGACGGCAAAAAACCAGAGGGACTGTCATACGGAGTTCCCTACAATTATCACCGCACCGACGTCTATGGTGTGAATCTCAACTCATATTTCGACTGGGCATTCGGCCGCACCGCCATCTCGGCAGAGCTGCGCAACGAAGACCTCGTGAGTACCACGCTCGGCGAACCGCTCGACAAGCCCAAGCATGTGCACAAGACCGACCGCGACTATACCAACGGTCTGAACCGTACGAACATCAGTTTCGCCCTGGAGCACAACATCCTGCTCGAAAGGTTTACCCTCTCGGCTGGACTGGTGGCAGTGAAAAACTCATGGAGCAACATGAACATGCGCCTCTATCCAGGCGTTGACGCCAGCTATCGCATCGGCGACCACGTGAAGTTCTATGCTTCATACAACACGTCGCTGCGCATGCCGGCGGCAACGGAGCTATATTATTCCGTAGGCGGCCACAAGGCAGACAAACATTTGAAACCGGAGGAACTGCAAGCCTTTGAGGGCGGAGTGAAATATCTCAGCGCCGGCATCACGGCAAGCGCAAGCGTGTTCCACAACCGCTGCAAGAACATGATAGACTGGATCTGGGACAGCAGCGAAGGCGACGAGGCAGTGTGGAAGTCAGTGAACTTCACCAAGGTAAACACCATAGGCACCGAGGCACAAGTCGGTCTCAACTTCCTGCGTCTCATCCCGGCGCAGCATGTGGTGAAGAACCTCACGCTGCAGTACACCTACCTCTCACAAGACAAGGACGAGCCTGCCAATATCCAGAGCCGTTCCACACTGGAGTATCTGCGTCATAAGTTCATCGCAAACCTCGACCTCAACCTTTGGCGCAACCTCGACCTGACGGTGAAATACCGTTTCCAGAAGCGCGACGGCAAGTTCACCGCCACCGATGCTTCAGGCAATGCCGTAGTGAAGCACTACCAGCCGTATGCCGTCACCGACGTGCGTCTGGCATGGAATGACAAATGGTATAAGGCTTATGTAGAGGCAAACAACGTGTTTGCCAAGAAATACTACGACTTCGGATCTATTCCCCAGCCAGGTGCATGGGTGATGGCCGGCGTAGCGGTGAACGTCAATCTGTAGTATAACGACCCTATTTCCGAAGTTCGCCCAGAATGACGATCTTGTCGCTTCTCGACAAGTCTCCGGGATTGCTTCCCGGTTCGCCTTCTGGCACCTTCAATCCCTGACGGGCATAATAATCCCTCCAATAGGCGGTTATTGTGCCCGTCTTGTCATGAAACGACATCGGAATCGGTTTGAACACCAGTTCGCCATCCCTGCTCCTGTAGCATTTCTGCACCAGTTCGCTGCAATACATCGCACTGTCCGACGGCATGAAATTGAAGTCGTATGGTGTACCGATAAACTGTATTGCCCTCTCCACCGAGCGAGCCACGCCGACTGTGTCTTTCAGTTGTCCCACCACCACATGACGTCTCGCCATGAAGCTGTCGATAGGAGTGAGACACACTCCCTTGTGTATGGCTTCAAGGGCAAATCCCTTTCCTCCGGCATTATGATAAATCGCCACATGGTCGATCTGTCTGCCGTCAAGTCCCGTAGTTACGTCAGTTATGTTGTTGCCGCTTTCAGCCACACAGAAGAGCAGGTCGCCCTCGGCAAGTCTGCTTGCGGTTATTCCCTTGTTTCCCTGTGCCCACAGACATATAGAAAGACACATGACCGTTGCGGTGATAATTATCTTCTTCATCGTCTTGAATGTTATTTTTATTTCAGGATATGAATCCTTTTATATCAGTTGTTTTTTTGATATCTGCTAATGTTGAAATTAAAGATCTGGGTTAACCCCAGGCAGTCATAAAAACACATAAAACTGCCTAATGACCGATTAGACCTTAAATCTCAGACAGTTTCTTGTTCTCTGCCAGACACCATATTGCTACGACCATTGTGGCAACAAGTGGCAGTGTGAAAACCAATGGGTTGATATGTTCAGGATCAAACTGCTGCATGATGTCTGTCATCCATCTTATGCAGTTCCAAAAGACGTGTGTGGCAGACTCGTGGATGTTTGATATCAGGTCGATGTATATCAGGATGACGATGCCCGCTGTCCAGCATACCGCCGTCCATATCCTGGAGATTCTCCTCAGCCTCTTGTCAGCCGCAGGTTCGATGGCTTCCATCACCCTGTCAGAGAATCCCTCGTCGGCAATCACCGTCTGGTTTGCCGTTGAGAAAAAGCGTTTCAGCAATTCGTCTTTATCTTCTTTCATATCCATTGTCTTTTAAGTATGTGGTGAGTTTCTCCTTGCCTCTGTGCAGGTGGGATTTCACTGTGCCCTGCGGTATGCCGGTTATGGCGGCAATCTTGTCAATCGGCTGTCCGTCGATGAGCTGTAGCGTTATGCATGTGCGTTCGTCAGGTTTCAGTGTGGCGAGAGCCTTCAGTATGTCCATCCCCAAAGTGCAGTCGTCATTGTCGGCATGGCGAGCCGCAACAGAGGGTGTGTCCATGTCCTCCGTCTGGTGGTGGCTGCGGCGATAGTCGTAATGGGTGTTGTAGGCTATTCTCATCAGCCATGTGGAGAATGATGACAGTCCTCTGAACTTCCCTATGTTGGCATACGCCTTGATGAACGTCTCCTGTGCCAGGTCGTCGGCGAGCTGCCGGTCGCCCAGCGTGAGGCTGAGCAGGAAGCGGCGCACTTGCGACTGGTATTTGCGCAACAGCGAGTCGAAAGCCCGCTTGTTGCCAAATACCGCCACCTGGGTGACGAGCTTTATGTCATTCATCAATTCAGGCATGATGTCAGAGTCCTTTCCTTTGGGTTGTTGTATCTTTATCCTATGTTCTCGTCGTTGGCATTCTGAGTAGTGCCGTTGTCATATCCTTGCCGGTTGTCGTTGTTTTGCCGGTTGTATCCGTTTTGTGGATTGTTATAGCCATTGTCGGCATAAGGTGCGTTCTGTCTCTGGTCGTTGAAGTTTTGCTGGGAGAAGTTTCCATTGATGTTTCCTCCGCCGGTTGTCTTGGCTATTATCGCCTGCCCCACTCCGTATATGGCGATGAGCAATCCGATGCCACACGCCAAATTGATGTTGAGGATGAAGTACATCACGGTGAGTCCGATGCCGAGGAAGATGTTCTTTATGCCCTTCGACCACAGGTAGTCGTTGCGTGAAGCTTGGTTCTTTGCCGCGAAGTCGGGTATCGGCTGTCCGCTTTTTATCGCCATCTCCGCGAGTTTCAGTTTCTGGTTGCGCGATTTCACTATGAGATAGATGACGAGGCCTATTATTGCCACCGGAGCGAGGAAGCATACGATGAACACTATCGTTATAGGTATCATCGCTTCTTTGAACATCTGTTTCGCCACATCCGACATGTTCGAGTGTATCTTTGTGTAATTCATCACGGAATCGGGAGCTGCATCCTGGTCGTCCGTGTCGGTAGTGTCGCTGAATGCCACAATTGCTGTAGCGGAATCTTTCTTTGCGCCGGCGTCAGCATTCTTGTGTCTTACTACGGAGCTCGTTGCCGATGTCCTGTTGCCGTGTCTTGCCATCGTAGGGAGGGCAGCCGACAATGTCATGCCGATAATCAGTGTTGCTATAATTCTTTTCATATCCGTTATGTTTTTTGTTTCGTTGATATTTTGTCTTGTTTCAGCAGTTAGACGGAGTGGGGTGGGGAATAGTTGCAAAATTATGAAAAAAAATGCTTTGACCCAAATCGCTGATTGTGATTTACCCCACAATGGTCATTAGGACTTGCCAGAATTTTGTTTTGTAGAAGAGTGGATTTTGTTTGTCTTTTTAAAGAGCAATAGCGGCTATTGCGAATTATGGGTTTAAGGTATATAAAATCCGATTCTTCGTCGTTTTTTTATGTCTCGTGTCACAATATAATAAGTTGGCAAACGTTTATCTGTCATAGATAGACCAATGTGGATAGATGGGTCTCGTCCAGACTTTCTTGTAAGACAACTTCCTTTGTCAACTCGATTTCTCGTCAACTCGTCAACTTAATAAAATATGAATAAGATAAAACAGATTCTGAGTCTTGTCACTTGTCTGATGATTCTCCTTTCGGTAGCTGTGTTGCGCAGCAACAAGATTTGGGGCAATCAGCTTGGCGGTGAAAAGACAGAAGTTGCCGACAGTCTGTCGGCAGGACCCGTCGTCACGAACGACGATGGAAGTATGGTGGTAAACACCGCATCCCTTGGCAAAGACATCCAGGGCTTTGCCGGCACCGTGCCCCTTGAAATCACCGTCCGCGACGGTGTGGTGGAGAACATCAGAGCTCTCGACAATCAGGAGACACCCTCTTTCTTTGCCAATGCCGCCACATTATTTGATAAGTGGAAGGGTAAGACCATAGGTGAAGCCCTGGCGATGAAGGTGGATGCCGTTTCGGGAGCCACCTATTCGTCGCAAGCCATAATAGCGAATATGCAGCGCGGACTGCAGCTTGTGGCTAAGAAGCAGGAGGCAGACCGTGGTCCAGCCCTTGCTGATGTGTTGTCGCTGAAGAATGTGGCTGCTCTCATCGTGGTGCTCCTCGCCGCTATCCTGCCGCTCTTTGTCAAGAACCGCCGTTACCAGCTTGTTCAGATGGTACTCAATGTTGTGGTCCTCGGTTTCTGGTGTGGCAGCTTCCTGTCGTATGCCTCGCTGATGGGATTCCTTGCCAATGGCATGAACCTATGGCTGACTCTCGTTCCGGTGGTGATGATCGTCACGGCGTTCGTATATCCTCTTTTCGGCAAGAAGAGCTACTATTGCGCCCATGTCTGTCCGTTCGGTTCGCTGCAACAGGTTGCCGGTCAGCTAATCCCTCATAAATTGAAGATTGGCGCTGCCACGTTGCGCTTCCTCGACACGTTCAGACAACTGCTGTGGGCAGTCCTCATGTTGCTCTTGTGGAGTGGCGCATGGGGAGGCTGGACCGACTACGAACCCTTCTCTGCCTTCATCATGGATCAGGCTTCCCTGCCGGTAATTATCATTGCCGGTGTCTTTGTAGTGCTGTCGCTGTTCGTGCAGCGTCCGTATTGTCGTTTCGTGTGTCCGATGGGTACATTGCTGAAATTGGCGCAGAAAGGAGAATAATCCACTTGTCAACAAAAACAGATATGAAAATGAAATCATCATTCTTCCTCAACGTAGTGCTTGCCGCCGCTCTCCTTTGTGTCAGTGTGCGTCTTGCCACGGTGTCGGAAGAGAAAGCAGTAGAGAAGACCGGCGGCATCTCCGCCGAAGTATATCAGAACATCATGACGCGGTCGTCGGTGAGGGAATATCTCGACACCAGCATCTCCGACTCACAGATAGACACGCTGCTTCATGCCGGAATGGCTGCCCCAACGGCAATGAACCGTCAGCCGTGGCATCTCGTGGTGGTGAGAGACCGCAGTTTGCTGCAGCAGATTGCCGGGCTGTGTCCCAATGCCTCTATGGCGAAAGACGCACCGCTCGCCATCGTGCCGTGCGGTGACATGAGCAAATATGAAGAAGGCGAAGACGGGCTACGCGGCTTCTGGCCACAAGACCTCTCTGCCGTGACGGAGAATATCCTGCTGCAGGCACATGCCATGGGACTGGGTGCTGTCTGGACCGGCACCTATCCGTCGGAAGAGCGCTGCAAGGCGATGAGCCAGCTCCTCCGTCTTCCTTCCAATCTTGTTCCTTTCTGCACCATCGTTATAGGTTATCCCAAGGGCGACCAGCAGCCGAAAGACAAGTGGGACGAGAGTAAGGTGACTTATGACATGGGTAAATGAACCCCGTCTTAAGGCGATGTGCCAAGACATTTGCCTCATCCTGACTTTGACAGTGACATAATTCCAGATTCTATATTCTGAAACAAATGGGGCAAAACCTTGCCCATAACGCTGATTTTTAGTAAAATCAAGAATTTTCAAAAAACTGTCAGACCATCTGGTTTTTCGTGGTAATATTCTGATAAACAGATAGTTGACTACCTGGCAACTGTCAGCCAATTGTCTGGATGGTTTGAATACGAGATAAAAATTGTCAGGCGACAGAAAATCAGACGAATGGTATTCGGATGACAAGAATATGGATATAGCAACATCAACTTTTTGGGGCAACCGCTTTGCATAAATTCTGCCCAATTGGGGCAACGTGCTTGCCCATGTTGGGCAACGTGCTTGCCCCACTTGGGCACGCTGCTTGCCCCAGTTGGGCAGAACTGCTGTCAGACAAGTTCCCAATAAGTTAATGTTGTAATACCCATATTCCTGTTTTACAGGATTCTGCCAACGTATGCAATTCCTCACATCTGACAAATCCTTTCATCAGCAAACCATCCAGACAATTGACTGACAGTTGCCAGGTAGTCAACTATCTGTTTGTCAGAGTGTTATGTAGAAAAACCAGACAGTCTGACAGTTTTTTGGAAATTCTCGTTTTTACTAAGAATCAGCGATATGGGCAACTTTTACTTATGTCGACCAACTTAAACCCAAAACGGTCATTAGGCCGTTCAATGGTAGTATTTTATAACTGCTTGCAGCCTTTTGTTTTTTATAAGGCGTCTTTTGCTTGTTTTTAATTCGCAATAGCTTGCTATTACTCATTAAAAGCCAAACAAAATCCATCCTTCTAAAAAGACAAAATCCAGGCAAGCCCTAATGACCGATTTGGGTTAAATTAATTCTGCCAACGGGCATTGTCTATTTTTTACTCCTCTGCTTGTCTTCTTATCTTTCCAATCCCTACATCGCAACCTTAGTAGAGACAACATTGCCGTTGTCTGCCGTTGCATTCCAAATTCAAGAATCTGAAACAAATGGGGTAGAAAGGCAATACTTTTGGAACTTCTATCCCTATTTTTCGGTATTTTTGTCTTTGAATGAAAAAAAACTGCCAATAGATTTTGTATGTATTATAAAACGTTATAAATTTGCAGTTAATTAGTGATAAATGTGCATTAAAAGTTGGGATATGCAGACGTAATGATAGTCTGCATGTTGAATATGCAGAAAAACTGTTATATATGTAATCGTTAAAAGGTTATTTCCGCAATGCCAATAACAGTCTATTGGCGAACCTTCGACTTACAATATATATAAAAGAAAACAACATATATCTATATGAAAAGAATCCTTATTTCAGCCGTACTATCCTTATGTGCGGCAATGACATTCGCTATTCCTGCAAAGAAAAGCTGGAAGGTAGTTTCGCAGAGCGACGGCACCACAATCAAGGTGAGCCAGGCTGGCGATGAACACCTGCACTACTATATCACCGAAGACAACGTGCCCCTCTATGAAGCCGCCGACAACAGATACTGCTATCTGACCATAGAAAACGGCAAGCTCCATAACTCTGGTGTGCTCGCACATGAGTCAGCGGCACGGTCGGCAAAGGAGCTTCAGGTGATGAATACCATCCACGACCTTGCTCCCATAGCCCGCCAGATGGCGGCAAAAAAGAGAAGCGCCGCCAAGCGGTGTGTCAGACCGGACCGCTTGCCGAGCAAAGACGACATAAGTGTGTTCAAAGGCAGCAAGAAGGCACTCGTTATCCTTGCGGCATTTTCAGACAAGTCTTTTTCGAAAGGCGACGATGCCATAGTGAAATTCTATGACGAAGTGCTCAATCAGGAAGGCTATTCGCAGAATGGAGCGGCAGGCAGCGTGCATGATTATTTCAAGGACATGAGCCGCGGAGAGTTTGATTTGACGTTCGACATCGTAGGTCCGGTGAAAGTCAGCAAGTCGGCTACATATTATGGTGGTCCGTCGCCCATCATGGGAGGCACCGACCACATCGGCGAGTTCATCACCGAGGCGATTAAGAAAGCCGACGAGAAATGCGACATCGACTGGAAGAAATACGACTGGGACGACGATGGCGAGGTGGAACAGGTGTTCGTGCTCTATGCCGGATACGGACAGGCCACGGGGGGACCTACGGGAACGATATGGCCCAACGCCTGGACTCTGGATGAGGCTCTGCAGAACAGCGACGGCAACGGCGGATTCTCCATCGACGGAGTGTTTATCAACCAGTATGCATGCAGCAATGAGCTATACCTCGATTCGGGCACAGTGCCGATGGGACTCGGAGTGTTCTGCCATGAGTTCTCACACTGCATGGGACTGCCCGACATGTATGACACCAACTATGGGTCAACACCGACCATGGGCGATTGGGATCTGCTGGCTGGCGGAAGCTATAACGGACCGCAGGGCATCGGATGGTGTCCGGCAGGATGGACCAGTTATGAGCGCGCCTATGCCGGTTGGCTCGAACTGACAGAACTCAAAGCCGGCGACATTATAAAAGGCATGACGAGTCTGGAGGAGGCCGACGGCAAGGCATACGTAATCTACAACGACAACCACAAAGACGAATATTATCTCCTGGAGAACCACAAGGGCATGGGATGGGACAAGTATACACCGGAGAACGGACTCCTCATCATCCATGTGGACTACGACAAGGATCTCTTCGACAACAATATCGTAAACTCAAAAGGAGAATTCACCCCAGCCGAGGGCTACGACAGATATTTCACCAACGACCACCCGCGCATGGCACCCTTCAGCAGGGTGAGAAGCATACAGAACGACACCTATTTCTATACCTATCCGATGGATGCTCCAAGAGGGGTGGTGGACAGTCTGACAGACACGAGCAAGCCGGCGGCGGAACTGTATAATGCACTTGCCGACGGTTCGAAGCTGATGGGCAAACCGGTATACAATATTGAGAAAGACGACGACGGTAATATCTCGTTCACCTTCATGACAAAGGAAAAGGAAACGGATGCTATACAGGATATAGCCATGGCAGAAGATACTACCGGCGACGATACCGTATACGACATCACGGGAAAGAAGGCAGGACGCATTGGCGACATCAAGAACGGCAGCCTGAAAGCAGGCATATATATAATAGGAGGAAAGCGGCTCCAGAAGAAGGTACTGCTGAAGTAAAACGCATACAAACATAAATCACTAAATAAAGGAAAGGACTGATTATGAAGAAACTTTACACAACATTATTCATGGCTGCGGCGGCAATCGCCGCTTCTGCCCAGATTACGCTACAGAAGCCGGAAACCAAGTTGGCGACAGATATCACATCTACTGCTTTCACTGCCAACTGGGGCGCCGTGAAGGATGCCGACGGATATGCGGTGTTCGTATACGACCGTAAGCCGGTGACTGCCGATGGCGAGGTGACAATTGCCGACGAAGATTTCTCCGGCATAACACGCGGAAGCCTCAATGAGCCATTGGGAGGCGAGGAGGAATTCGTAGACCTCTCGGCATACGGATATGCACTCTCGTATGGATGGGGAGCCTACGCATTCCCTAACTTCATTCCGAGCATGGTGGCAGGACTGATTTACTCACCTTATCTCGACCTGCGCGCTGACGACGGTAAATACAAAGTCATCATTGACGCATACTGCTCCGACGGCGATGAAATCCGTGTGGAGAGCCACGGCAAGAACGGCAGGGAGATAAAGACACAGAAGGCCGTAGTGGAAGGCGGAGCAACAGGAATAGCCGAAGTGACATTCGATTTCGACAACGGTATAAAGGACCTCTTCTTTACCGTGATAAACAACACCGCGATGGATGGCAAACCTGACTATTTCGACCGCATTCAGGTGAAGCAGAACTTGAAGGCCGGCGACGTGGTGAATGTGATGGTTGGCGGTAACGAGGCAGTAGGCTCTGTAAACGAAGTTACCAACGACTCCGTGACATCTTGCCGCATCACATCATTGGCAAAATACACCAACTCAAAGGTGGTATACTACGACCTGTATGCTTCGGCAGACGATTTCTCCACACCAAACGGATCAATGCCTTACACCTTTGTCGTAAGTCCGTTCACAGACCTCGTGAAGGTGGACCTCACGGCAAGGACATCTGAAATCTACAATCCGGAGACCGACGGCATTGACAAGGTAAAGACAGATGCTGCAGAAAAGGTGAAGGACGACGTGTGGTATAACCTCGCCGGACAGCGCGTGAGCAGACCTACTAACGGACTGTATATCTGCAACGGCAGAAAAGTGGTAGTCAGATAAGACGTCTGTTCTCCTCTCTTATTGTCAGAGACAGGATTCCCTACTCAATAGCGAACTACGTTTCTGATTCGATAAACAACACTCATGACAATTTTTAAAAAGGCGATGACATGAAAAAGATAAATTATATACTCACGCTCTTGCTCCTCGCAGTGGGAGTGAACTGGGCAAAGGCTGACGACCAGACGTTGGCGCTGGGAAATTATGACGACCTTACGGCATACGACTGGGATGAGAACCAGACATACCAGGGCAGCTGGTGGATGGTTGCACCGACACAGCTTCAGGTGAAACACACCGGTGCGCAGATCATATATACCAAAGAGCAGCTCGCAAGCATGAAGGGAAAGGAAATCAAGGGCATCAGCTTCAAGTATTACAACCTTGCCGCTTTCCAGGCATACCCAAGGACAATCAACGTATGGGTGAAGGAAATCGACGACAATGCCTTCGTATATAACGAGGCGAAGAAGAGCTATTGCTACTTTGAATATTCTGATGCCACCAAGGCGGCTACGGACTTCACTTTCGACACGGATTTCGTTGACGCCTACAATGAGAACGGTGATCTTGCCATCAACTTCAACACACCGTTTGCCTACAGCGGTGAGAAGAACTTGCTCGTGACCATAACCTTTGATGGCGAAGACGTGACGGATAGCTCTACCGACATCGAGTTCTATTTCAATACCGATGCTCCGAATCTGGCGATGTCGACATGCAGCGACAATACAACCTTTGCTGATTTCAACGAATCGGAAGACTGGCCTTATGCCAACGGCGGAGGTTCCACAATCTCTCATGCCACGAAGCTGAGCCAGCCTCTCACCCGTTTCACATATCAGGAGGCAAGCAAGCCGGTGGTGAAACCTGCCGAGCTGAGCGGCAGCGTGAAGTGTGGCGAGAGTGCAATTGCCGGTGCCAAGGTGGTTCTGACCAGCGGCGAGACCTCTCTTGAGGCTACATCAGACGCTGAGGGCGCTTACACCATAAACATCCCGGCTGAGGACATCGACAAGGAATATACCCTCACGGCAACAGCAGAAGGCTACGACGACTATTCGGCAGCAGAACCGGTGAAATTCACTTCAGGCGAGAAGAAATCTCTCAATATCGAGATGACGAAGAAAGACGTGCCTTCAGAACTCTCGGGCAAGGTGAAGTCTAACGACGACAACGCTCCTGTTGCCGGTGCTGTCATCACGTTGACAAGCGGCGACAACAAATACTCTACTACCTCTGACGAGAGCGGCAACTACACCATGACAGTGGTGAAGAGCGAGGAAACCTACACCCTCACCGCCAAGGCTGAAGGCTACGAAGACAAGACCATCGCAGACGTGACGTTCGCACCGGGCGAACCGAAGACGCAGGACATCACGATGATAAAGATAGACAATCCGGCTACCATGCAGGGCAAGGTGACATGCAACGACGAACCTGTGGAGGGAGCTGTGGTGAGAATTGCGGCAAAGGACAACAAGTATGTTACCTACAGCGCCACGACAACCGCCGACGGTTCTTATAGCATAAAGGTGGTGAAGAGCGAGAAGACATACACACTCACGGTGACCGACGGAGAATGTGAGGATTATACAGAAGACAACATCACCTTCACTCCAGGTGAGACTACTACCAAGAACATCTCGCTGACGAAGACTCCAGAGCCGGAAAACAGCGTGACTCTCGGCAAATACAACAAGATGCTCAAAGACGGAACGGAGGAGGATGTATATGAGGGACACGGATTCTCATGGGCGGCAGCTCCAACGAACTTCACTCACCAGTATACCGGATCTGAAATCATCTACACCAAGGAGCAGCTCGCAAAGATGGCTGGCAAGGCTATCACGAAGGTAAACTTCGTCTTCCACAACGAAAGTGCTTACGACGCTTGTCCTCGTACAGTGAAGGTATGGGTGAAGGAAATCGACAGCGATGCATTCGACTATGACGACAAGGCAGGCAGATACAAATTCTATGAATATGAGGATGCCACAGTGGCAATCGCTGGATATGAATATGAAGGAGAGCTATACAACTATGCCGGAGGAAACGGAGAACTGGAACTCACCTTCGACCAGCCTCTCAACTATAGCGGCGACAAGAATCTTCTCATGGCGCTCACCTTCGAGGGAGAGAATACCTGCAATGTGCTCGACTTCAACTTCTTCTACAATCCTGACATGAAGAAGAAGGCAATGAGCTATTTCAGCGACAGATACACCTTCGGCGACTATGCAGAAACAGAAGACTGGCCATATCTCAACGACGACTGCGTCAATTCATTGGAACAGCCTGTCACCCGCTTCTTCTATACAGAGGCTGATGGTATCGTAGACATCACTACTGGCAACAAGACCACTGTAAACGCTGATGGCAAGGCATACAACCTGGCTGGTCAGAGAGTGGGCAAGAGCTATAAGGGTATCACGATACAGAACGGAAAGAAGTTTGTGAGATAACGCGGAAATAACAAATTCGTTTGTCCACAACATCCATAGGAGAAACCTGTAATGATGATTCAGACAAACGAATAATATGGTGAACAAGAACATGTTTGCCGGTATAACAAAAAAGCCAGCAGTGGATTGTATTTCCTACTGCTGGCTTTTTTTTATTCTATAGTCAACTTGTCAACTCGTTACTTGTTAACTTGTCAACTTGTTACTCGTCAACTCAAAACATCCTATTTCTTCCAGTCATCCGTTCTGAATGAACTTATTGGCAGTCCGTCGCAGAACAGGTCGCCGTCTGCCCAGTCTTTGAAAGCATAGCGGACACTGACGGGATTTTTCACCTTGTCGCTCTTCACGTAGAGCTTGCTGCGTTCTATCCATGCCTTGGCAGGATGGAACACGCTGTCAGCACCAGCCACCTCAACGAGGTCGCTCTTCAGACCATTCTTGCCGTATATCCACATTCCGGCACGGTCGAACGATACCACGGCAGTGTCGCCCTTGAACTCTACATTCTTATAGCAGGCGCTCTCAGAAGTTATACCCTTTATTCCGTAAGTCTTGTCGAGGGCGAGCAGGGCGAGGCGCATTCCGGCAATCTGCTTCTTGCGAGGATGAATGCCATATTCCAGTCCGGCATCCATAAGCACCGCCATTCCCACGTTCTTGTTCATCTGTTCCGCCTTTGCCTGCTGTTCGCGCAGGAAAGCACTGTTATACTGCTGCCAGTTGATGAGGCTATAGTCGTAAGGCGCTATCTGACAGAAATAGAACGGGAAGTCACCCCTCTGCCATTCTTCTCTCCATCCTTGTATCATGCGGGAGAAGAGGTCGGCATAGTAGCTGGAGCGGCTCACGTTCTCTTCGCCCTGATACCATATCACACCACGCATGGCGATGCCAGCAAGAGGATGGAGCATACCGTTGTAGAGCACCGTAGCGGTGCGGTTTTTTGATTTTATCGTTTCCTGTGATTCCGGCAGTTCTATCTGTGGAAAAGCCTTCAGCCAGTCTCTTCTCATCCATGCCTCGCATGAGGAACCGCCCCATGAGGTGACGATGAGGCCTACGGGAACGTTGAGCATCCGTCGGAGCTCGCGTCCGAAATGATATGCCGTGGCACTGAAATCGCGTACTGCCATTGGCGATGCCTCCTGCCATGACCCTACAACATCCTCTTGCGGTTCGAATTTGCTCGTACGCTTCACTGTGAAGAGACGCATCTCTTTGTCGCTGCTATGGAGTATGTCCTCCACGGCATTCTCCACGGGCTGGTTCTTGAATCCCTTCATCGGCATCTCCATATTGCTTTGTCCGGAACATATCCACAGTTCGCCCATGAGTATGTCGTTGACAACAGTCTTTTCGCCATCGTTGAATGTGATGGAGTAGGGACCGCCGGCAGACGGTGTAGTGATGCTGACTTTCCATTTCCCGTCATTGTCCGTCTTTGTCGTTATTGTCTTTTTGTTCCACGATGCCGTGATCTTCACCGTGGCGTTTGCCTTGGCAGTTCCCCAGAGGTTGGCTTCCGTCTGTTGTTGCATAACCATACCGTTGGAGAATATCCTTGGCAGTGTAACCTTAGCGCTCGCTGTTGATGCGGCAGCGATGATGGCGCCTAATATTAATATCTTCTTCATGTATTTGTTTGTTTCTAATGTTCTTGTCAACTCGTCTACTTGCTGATCATTATCGGAGATGTAAGTCCCGACGGCAACAGGTCCTTGCTTGCGCGGCGGTATTTGCCGTTGGTCCATATTCCTGTGAAAGGCGCCTTTCCCTCGTCGTTGCCTTGTAGGGCATTTGCCCATGTGTTCACCACGACTATTTTCAGCGAGTTCTTGCCCTTCTTCACAGCCTGCGTTATGTCTACGGTGTATGGCGGACGCCATGCTGTGCCGCACTGCTTGCCGTTGACGTATACCGTAGCGATGTCTGCCACCGTGCCGAGGTCTATCACTACGCTCTCGTCCTTGGCAGGAGAATGCTTTCGCTTGAAAGTCGTTTCATAGGCAGCATGACCGGAATAGTATCTGATGCTGTTGTCGTCGGTAAACGATGTCCAGTCTTTCAGTTCCTTCATCTCCACCACCTTTCCTGTGGTTTCGAACGTCACCTTCCATCCGTTGTTGTCTATCGGCATCATCTCGCCGACGTGTTTGGGCTGATAGAGATAATCTGCGTCAATCTCATTGTCGGTGAACACATAGAAGAGGGCGTCGTCGGCAGCGAGAGCTATCTCACTGTTGGCGTCAACCTTCATTGTTCTGTTGTGTTCGGCATCTATGATATAGCAATAGCGTCGTGTGTCGCGGAATTTCGGAATGAAGCTCTTCGCTTTGCCGCTCTGGTTGCTCAAGAAATAGATGTCAGCATCGTCGGCATGGCGGTGGGTAAAGTCTATCCCTTCTGGCAGCGATGCGTCGCGGCTGATGCCTATCGACGAGAGGTCGCTCTCGCGCCACACATCTTTGATCACGGGAACACCGAGTCGTGCTATTGAGTCTAAGGTGTTCCAGCAGTCTATGTGGCGGTCAGGGTTCATGGGGCGTGCCTGTGGCACTACGATGACACTGTATGCTGTGCCGCCTCTTGTCACCAGTTTGCCGTTTTCAATGCGGCAGCCGTCGAGGGCATCGTGATTGAATGAGTCGTAGCGGTAGCCGTTCAGCGTGTTCACCCAATGTTCGGCTTTCGTCATGTTCCTGGTGTGTGTCACTCCCACCGGACTCACCTCAAGGGGCTGTCCGATATTCGCCTTGCGTGCAGCCTCTTCCTTCAGCGTAGTCTCACTGAAGAGTCCCGGCAACGATTCTGTGAGTCGTTCCGGCAGGATGGCGCGGCGTGGCATCTCGTCGCCGGTATATATGGCGATGTCGCTCACGGGGTGGCCGTATTGCAGAAGAGCCTGCGTCTTGGATATATAACTGCTGAATGCCGGCATTTCTCTCCACCATGTATTGTCGCGCTGGAAGAAGGTGCCTATGCCGTCGAGTGTCATTCCAGGCTTCTTGTCGGTATAGGGGTTGTGGGTGTTCACATGGAACACGATGCTGTTTATGCCAATGCAATAGTTGTGGTCGAGGAGTCTCTTGAGCATTGCCGGATGTTCGTCCCATGTGCCTCTCACCTCTGTGAACCCTTCTGCCTGTATGACGTTCTTTCCGTAGATATGCGCTCCGCTCACGGCATCGAGCATGTCGTTGGGTTTGTCGTGTGTGGGACTGTTGAGCCAGAACTCGCCCATAGGATAATCGGCAAACTGATAATGGCGCAGTCCGTCGCTTACCATCGTGGGAGCCACGCACTCTGTGGAGAGCTTCACACCGTATTCGTCGGCAAGGCGTCTTACTTCAGAGAAGAACACGTCGTTGACCAGATCACCGATAGTGAGGCGGATGTCTCTCAACACCTTTTCAGACTCTTCAGATGACTTCAGCGGCACACCGGCATAGAGAAGCAGCCATGGCTTGAGGTCATAGCCGCGACGCTTTTTGAATTCATCCATGAAATTGCTGCTCCAGTTCTGTGAACCGGCTTCCCAACTGTCTACATGCAGTCTGGTAAGCACTTTCCTTGCCACGTCGATGGGAGCATGGCGGTAGATGGCGGCAAACCAGTTGTCGAACTGCTTGTCAACGGCGGCTGCCGAAAACTTGTCGCATTCCAGTCCTCTGCCCCCTCCGCCAGTGGCGTTGGTATGACCTGTTGACGTGTGGCCTATGCGTACGAGGTGCCATTTGCCTTTAGGCAGCGAGAAAGCCAGCGGTGCGTCAGTGGTTGACGGGCGCCTGAGTCTTGGTGTCAAGTCAATGACCTTCGATGGGTCTACACATTCCTTGTCGTCTACAGGGAAATACTTTGAAACCCTCCATACTGCTCCCGACTTCCCTTCGTAACCGTCGATGACAGGTTCCGAACCGAGGTTCAAACCACCGATCTTCAGGTTCGGTTTCCATTTGGCGGCATCCATATCCTCGCTGCCGGGATTGCTGCCTTCCGGAGTCCAGCAGAACTTGAAGTAGCGTGCCGTAGTAGCCGGTATGGCATAGGTGGCGAGTGCATCAGTGTTCTGCCATCCCTGTCGGGCTGGAGATATCTCTCTGACGAACTTATAGTCAGTGCCGTTGTCAGAGGCATACACCTTGAATCGGTGAGCCTGGTAGTTGTTTCCACCCGTCACAATCTCCACGCTACGCAGTGTGAAAGGCTTGTCGTATTCCATCACTATGTCGCAAGGTTTCGATGACTTGAAAGGAAATTCCACCGATGCTTTAGGTTTGTTGTCGTCGCAGTATGTGGCAGGGTAGGCAAGGAGGGCAATGTCCTCGTAGTAGCCGTTGCAGATCTTCTGCGGACGAGGCATAACAAGGTTCCTTATGCCTCCACCATTGATGATGGTGTCGCTCCATACCACCCTCTGCATCGACTCCTCAGGCTTTATCCATGGTCCGCCGGCAAGGGCGAAACCATCACAGATGTGTATTCCCATCTCCAGGTTGAGGCTGTCGGCAGTGTGGAACACGGTGTCCATACGCTTCCACCATTTCGGTGAAAGCTGTTCTGAGTCGCCGCCGAGTCCTTTGCCGTCGGCAGCCGATTTTATGGGCATCAGATAGAAGCCCTTGATACTTGCCTCTTTCATCGCCTGCAGGTCGAGGCGTATACCCTCGTCGCTGACGTTGCCATACATCCAATACCAGAATGTCCAAGGCAAAGCACTGTCGGTAGGCTTTGCGAATTGTTCATACCATGTGGGTACGTAATCTGTCTGAACTGTTGTCGGAGCTGCAAGCAACGGGGCGGCAGCGGCAGATATCAATAGAGTGGCTATTCTTCTCATTTTCGTTTTGTCAGTTGATATGCAATGTCGCTTTTCCTGTCGGAATGCACTTGCAAATCATCTTGTCTGTCAATCATCTTTTTCTGTCAGAAATACTATGTTAGTCAAAATGCAGTGTCACCTCTCCTGTGTAGCTGCCGTTAGCCCATACGGGCTGTGCAGAAGGACCATTGAGGTCGGTGGTGTTCACCTTGTTGCGTACGGCAGGGATTACCTGCATCATGCTTATTCCTGTCTCCGGCAGTGTATAGAGCAGTTGGTCGCGTCCGTCGCGTGGCTGGTATACGCCGACGTAGTCTTTGTCGGTGCCTGGACAGATTGTTATCATACCCGTCTTGGTCTGCAGCTTCATCCACTGCACTCCGGCGAAATAGCCCTTGAACTCAGGATAGTCGAAGCTCTCTCCAGGCACGGGGTCGTTGTAGTCGTTTGCCCACACGCCAAGTTGCGGACCGTGTATGCGGTTTTTCCACACTCTGTAAGGACCGCATCCGAGCCACTCCTTATGCTTCACTTCTGTTTCCGGCAGGTCGAACTTCACTCCCATCAAATCTACCACCCCATTGAAGATATATGAGTAGACGAGTCGTGCTCCGCCGTCTGGCGCTATGTGCCACTCAGCTTTCTGCAGTGAACCGAGCTTATATGTAGCTGTTACGATCAGAGTGTCGTTGGCCCCTTCGGTGGCAGTGAGATTGTCAAACTTGCCCTGTTCGGCATATTCTTCGTATGTGGTCTTCTTTTTCTCTGCCTGTGGGTCGTCATGGTTGTAAAACTGGTCCATAGAGCGGTCTGCACGACGGTATGCAAAGAATTTCGGACCATTGCCAAATTTGTAGTCACCCTTCTTTGTGGTGACGCTTGCCAGACTACCGTCCTTCTCGTTGAAGGTGAAAGTCACATTGCCCGCCTTCACCACACCGCCGTTCATCTGTGGTCGGTTGCCAGTGGTGGCTGTCTTGGCGAATGGCTTGTCAGAGTCTTTCAGTTTGAATACCCATGTGAAGAGGTCCTTTCCGTATTGGTCTGTAGCTTTCACGCTCAGTGCCTCAGCTCCGTTCGGAACGGTAGGCACGGAGATTGTTCCCTTGCTGTCGGCAGGGATGTCGGCACCGTTCACGACGCCTTGTTTCAGACTGCTCGCCTTGGAACCATTGTATTTCAAGTAGCTATAATCAAATTTCACGCCTTTTAGCGAGAGGAAATTGTAACGGTTTTCCACGTTCAGTCTGCCGTCGAAGTGTTCAGGCATGCTCACCTGCACAGGGCACCATATCTGTTTCACCGTGTAGTAGCTGCCTTCCTTCTCATGGTGAGGACCAACGATGCCGTCGGCTCCATAGTTGCCTACGTTGTCAATCATTCCACCCATGTCCACTCGCTTCACGCCTTCGTCAACGAGAGCCCAGATGAAACCTCCTGCGCAGCGTGGCCATTGGCGCATCACCTCCCAGTAGTCGTAGAGTCCGGCTCCTGCTCCTCCATCGTAGAGGGCGTGCAGGAATTCTGTAGGCATCCATATCTCCGGTTTGCGCATATATTCGTTGCTCTCGCCGTAAGAGCGGTAGTGCATGGTCTCGTAGCCGCTGAAATTGCCCTGCGGATGAAGCACCGGACGCTTCTGTATGTCCCATTTATGGAAATCGCCGTCGAGTTCAGTGTTCCATCCCTTTTCGTTTCCGTTGCTCCACCATATTATTGACGGGTGGTTGACGTCGCGCGTCACCATCTCACGGATTAGTTTCTGTCCGTTGATTGTCTCGTGATGGCCATGCCATCCGCTCAGTTCGTCCATTACGTATAGACCGAGACTGTCGCAGATGTCGTAGAATTCAGGATCGGCAGGGTAGTGGGATAGGCGCACGGCGTTCATGTTCATGCTCTTGATGAGTTCCACGTCTTCGAGATTCTTCTGGTAAGACAGAGTGCGTCCCGTTTCCGGTCTGAAACTGTGTCTGTTCACACCGCGTATGTTCACCTTCTTGCCGTTGATATAGAGACCGTCGCTTTCTCTTGTCTCTATCGTGCGGAAACCGAACTTGTCCTTCTCCACGTGCAGCGTCTTGCCGTTGGCATCGATGAGAGAGAATGCCACTTGATAGCGGTTCGGTGTCTCTGCCGTCCATAGCTTGGGGTTGCTTACTTTGAAAGCCACGTCAGCATGGTCGCTGCCGTGGCGCACGTCTGTCGTGTTTTCTGCCACCTTCTTGCCGTTCATGTCGCTGATGGTAGTCTTCACCTTGGCTCCCTCAATAGTATGGTTTAGCAGCACATAGGCGTTGAACTCACCGTCGGCAGTGGCGTTGATGGCTGTGCGCTCGATATTGAGAGCCGGTTTGCACACGATGAATACAGGACGGAAGATACCTCCGAAATTCCAGTAGTCGGCGCGGCGTTCAGAGAGATTCACTCCGGCGTTCTCGCTCTCTTTGCTCACGGTGACTTCCAACAGATTCTTCTTGTCTCCGAAGAACACGCGGTCTGTCACGTCGTATGTGATGCGGTAGAAAGCTCCCATGTGCTTGGAGCCTGCCTTGCGCTTGTTTATCATCACCTGGGTGTCGGTCATCGAAGCCTCAAACACCAGTTCTATATGATGGTTTGCCCATTCCTTTGGAAGCTTGAACTCATATTTGTACATACCTTTCTCGTCGGCGATGCCGTCGGGGAATGCCTTGCCGTAGAACTTCATGCCATACTGGAAATTGCCGAATCCCTGCAGTTCCCAACATGACGGTACACCGATTTTCGTCCATTTTCCGGAGTTGTTTCCACCTGTGCAGAAGAAGTCCCACTGCACCATATCGTCACATCCATGACCGCTCAGATATTGTCTGTGTGTCATGACGTCGTTTTGTGCCGTCGCGCCGATGGATGCCGACAGCAAAGCCAATGCTGATATAATCGTTTGTTTCATATTTCTTTTAGTTGACGAGTTGACAAGTAAACAAGTTGACCGGTTGACGAGGATGCTGGTGCTCCTCA
This sequence comes from Prevotella pectinovora, assembly GCF_000834015.1. Taxonomy (GTDB): domain Bacteria; phylum Bacteroidota; class Bacteroidia; order Bacteroidales; family Bacteroidaceae; genus Prevotella; species Prevotella pectinovora. The sequence goes on from NZ_JXQI01000039.1 coordinate 69,530, forward strand.
TAAACCTCTCGCCGATTTGTTTTCATATATGACGCATGAAATATGAAAATGTACTATTACATACCTTTTGTTCGTAGACAATGTAGTAGTCTGTAATGTCTCTATTTACAGGGCAATGTCGTAGTATGCAAGAATATCAGTTCTTGTATTTCTTTTCTATGGCCACAGCCACGGTATGTCCCATTGTCCATGCCGCCTGCAGGTTGAAACCGCCAGTCACGGCATCCACATCGAGCACCTCGCCGGCAAAATACAGTCCGTCGTGGTCTTTGCTTTCGAGAGTGGAATGATTCACGTTCTTCAATGACACACCGCCACAAGTCACAAATTCTTCCTTGAATCTGCATTTGCCGTCCACCCTTCTGATGTCTGCCGTGAGGGTGTTTACAAGTTTGTTGAGGCCCTTGCGCTGCAGTTCGCCCCATCTGAGTTGTGGGTTCACCTGTGAACGCTCGATAAGATGCTGCCACAGACGGGCATTCAGATGTGGGGGATATGCACTTGCCAGTTGCTTTTTCGTGTTGGATGCGCTGATGGCTGAAAGTTCTTCCGTCACTTCCTCCGCTTTCCTGCCGCCACACCAGTTGATGCAGATATCCGTTTTGTATTCATGTTCATGAAGGAATCTTGCAGCATGGCTCGACAGCTTCAGTATTGCCGGACCGCTCATTCCCCAATGTGTGATGAGTAACGGACCGTCAGCTTTGAATTTAGTGCCAGGTATGCTTGTAGTGGCTTCTTCCACCACCGTTCCCATCAGTTTTGTGATGCCGTCACCTGGCAGACACATGCTGAAGAGCGATGGCACCGGATTCTCCGTAATGATGTCGAGCGGACTGAACATATTGAGCTGACTGGCTGCCGGTGTGCCTCCTATTGCCACCACCACGCAGTCTGCTGTTGCCGAACTTCTGTTTCCGCCGAACCGCAGCGAGTATTTCCCGTTCTCCTTGTCGTGGGAAATCAGTTCTACGCGGTGCCCGGTGAGGAGTCTGATGCCGAGACGGTTGATAATCTGCGTCAGCGTGTTTACAATCTCCATTGCGTCCTGAGAAACAGGAAACACGCATTCATCCTCCTGTGTGGTCAGCCTCACGCCTTCGTTCTCAAACCACTCGTATGCATCGGTATGGCTGAAGCCCTTGAGCAGTCGCTTCATCAGTCGTTCGCCTCTCGGATAAATATGGGCGAGGCTCTTCACCTGGTTGAACGAGTTTGTGAGATTACACCGTCCGCCACCCGTCACCGATACCTTGGCGAGCTGACGTTTGCCGCCCTCGTATATCGTAACGTCAGCCTCAGGTAGTCTGCGCTTGATGCCTATTGCCGCAAAGCAGCCTGCTGCACCTGCGCCTATCACTGCGATATGCATTCTTTGTCTGTATTATTTCTGTTTAAAAGTAAAAATGAAAACGGTATGCAAATCTACCACATTTTTGTGAAAGATAAGCATACCGTTCCTGTTTTTGTCATATCTGCTGTCGGCATCAGCCGTCAGCAGATAGAATATCCGCTCGGATTATCATTTCTCTCTCAAGAATCTGTAACCGAAGCGCTCGCATGCAGCCCTCTCCAGATCCTCGCGCACGGCAGGATCGGCAATGGCTATCAGAGCGTGGGCACGCTGTGCGAGGTCTTTGCCCTTGAGATAAGCTCCACCGTATTCCGTCACCACGAACTGTGTCTGGAAACGAGTAGTCACCACTCCGGCACCCTCTGTGAGCACAGGCTTGATTTTTGATATTCCCTTGCCGGATGATGCGGTCATGGCGATGAACGTCTTGCCGCCTTCCGACAACGCACCGCCATACATGAAGTCATGCTGACCGCCCACGCCGGAGAAGAGACGCGTACCGATGGAGTCGGCACACACCTGACCAGTCAGGTCCACCTCAATGGCAGAATTGATAGACATCACCTTAGGGTTCTGACGGATACGGAATGGATCGTTGGTCCATGCCACATCTTTGAATACCATGTCCTCGTTGTAGTCCATGAAGTCATACAGGGCTCTTGAGCCCAGAGCGAGCGATGCCACGCTCTTGCCAGGCATTACAACCTTCTGTGAGTTGTTGATGATGCCGCTCTTTATCAGAGGCAACACACCGTCGGTCATAGCCTCGGTGTGCAGACCCAGGTTCTTGTGGTCTTTCAGAGCGTTGAGCACGGCGTTAGGAATACCGCCAACTCCAATCTGCAATGTCGCTCCGTCAGGAATCTGCTCGGCGATGAAGCGTCCTATCTTCTCCTCCTTTTCGTTAGGCACTGCTGTAGGCACCTCTACAAGCGGATCGTCAACCTCTACGCAGGCAGCGATGTCGTTGATGTGGATAAGCGGATCGCCATAAGAGAACGGCATCTGCTTGTTCACCTGTGCGATGACAATCTTGGAACATTCCACAGCACTCACTGCAAGGTCGGCAGAGATACCATAGCTGCAGTATCCGTCCTCGTTAGGGAGCGACACGTTGAGCAGTGTCACGTCGAGAGGCAGATAACCCTCGCGGAAGAGCGCCGGCACTTCGCCGAGGAAGCAAGGTATGATCTGAGCTTCGCCGCGGTCTACAGCCTTGCGCACGCTGTTGGCAATGAAGAGGCTTCGCGGTATGAATATGTCGCGCAGCTCTGTGGTGGCGTATGGTGCGTCGCGTCTGCCAACGGCAAAGGCAGAGTACATCTCCACGCCCTTCAACTCGCTGGCGCGTGCTGTGATGGCATCGAGGAGCACCTCAGGAATAGAAGTGCTACCCTGGATATATACACGGTCGTACGACTTAATCAGTTTTGCAGCCTCGGCGGCTGATACATAGTTTGGTTTCATAAATATGTTTTGGGTTTTAGAGTTGGCAAGTTGACGTATTGACGAGATTATAAAGAATACTCTTGTCGGTTGACGAAGGAAAAGTCTTTCGTCGGTATGACGAGTTGACAAGGAGCTTTCACATTTTCAATTGGTTAAGGCAGATCTTGCATCATTCCACCTTAATATCTCCTCGTCAACTCGTCTTCTCGTTAACTTGTCTACTTGTCCAAAGGATATTTCTCGTTGAATATTCTCAGTCTCTCGTCGAGCATTGGGAAATGTTCGTCGCGCAGCATCGATGTGCAGACGCGCAGTCCCTGCTGTTCACTGCCTGTAGTGCGCAGCGAGATTGCCGATATTCCGTAGTGGATGAGTTCGGCGAGCAGGTCATCGCCGGAGAAGCCCTTTCTTCCGATGGTGAAGAAGAAACCGTCGCTCACGTCTTGGTCGAGGTCCTTGTCATACACGATGTGGAAGCCGTTCTTCAGGAACACCTCCTTCAGCAGAGCAGCCCTGCGGGCATACTCCCTGTTTTCGGTCACGAAGTCGAGCTTTCCGTCGCATGCCGCCTCATACATCGCTGCCAGTGCGCACTGTGCCGAATGGCAAACGCCCGACGACAGTGTGTAGAGCACAGTGAATATGAAAGCGCGTCCCAGTGTGTCCATGCCGAGAGTCTTCTCCAGATGCGGATACACACGGTTGAAGAGCTTGTCGCTGATGGCTACCGTTGCCACGCGCTCGCCGGCATAGCTGAATATCTTTGATGCCGAAAGCATGAGCATGTAGTTGTCGGTATAGTGTGCCACGGTAGACTGATACGGAGCCTCAAACGGTTTGCCGATGTATTTGCGGGAGTCCATGCCCAGATAGGCAAGGTCTTCGATTACCACGGTGTCGTATTTCGTTGCCAGCTCACCGATATACTGCAGTTCCTCCTCCGTGAAGCAAACCCATGTAGGGTTGTTGGGGTTGGAATAGAGTATCGCTGCGATGTTGCCTTTTGCGAGATGACGCTCCAATTCCTCCTTCAGCTTTTCGCCACGGAAGTCATACACGTCGAACATATCCTTCTTGTAGCCCAACACGTTGGCCTGCAGTGGCTGCACTGAGAAGCCAGGGTTGATGAAGAGGATAGTGTCCTTCTTCTCGTCGAGATGGTTTGTCACGATGAACGAGGCGAACGTACCCATCATTGAACCCACTGTAGGGATGCAGCCCTCAGGGTTGATGTCCACGTTGAGGAATGCCTTGACGAATCTCGAAGCCTGTTTCTTCAATGGTGCTATACCTGAGATGTTAGGGTATTTCTGTGCCACTCCGCTGTCGAGGGCCTTCTTCTGGGCCTCGATGCCGATTTGGCTTGCCGGCAGACCCGGCGAACCCATCTCCAGATGCACGAATTTCTGACCTGTTATTTTCTCCAGTTCCTCTGAGAGAGCCACGGTCTGGCGAATGGTAGCATTGCCGACATGCGGGATGTGCATCTTCTGCAATACCTCGTTTACCGTTTCTTTACTGAAAGGAATTTCCATAAAACTGTCCTTCTCTTATTTGTTGATATGCTTGTCAGCCACTTCCAGTCCGGCTCTGAAAGCCTTCAGGTTCATCTCTACGATAGCTTCGCCCTTGCGGCCGAACACGTTGCGGATACCTTCCTCTATCTTCTCCACCTCGATGCCGAGGAATGGAGATGCAGCACCGAGCAACACGATGTTTGCAGCGCGTGGTGATGCCACCTCCTTGGCGATGGTGTCAACGTCGAGCGATACATGATGGTCTATAGCCTTGATTCTGTCGAGCAGCTCCTGCAGTTCAGGATAGTTAGGGATGTTGATGAATGGGGCGGTGTTGGTGATGATCCATCCGTCCTTCTTCAGATATGGCAGATAGCGCATAGCCTCCATCGGCTCGAGCGAGATGATGAGATCCGCCTTGCCCAGAGGAATGAGGTCTGATGATATAGGATCAGAGCTGATGCGCAGGTTTGACTGCACGTCGCCGCCTCGCTGGCTCATTCCGTGAACCTCAGCCTGCTTGATATATAGCTTCTCCTTGATAGCGGCAGCGCCTATGATGGTTGCGATAGAGAGGATTCCTTGACCTCCCACTCCCGAAAGAATTATGTCTGTATTCATAATGCTGTTCCTCCTTTGTTTTTACTTTTTCTTGTTGTGGCGGCGAGCCGTCTGAATGCACTCTCTGCGTGGGATTACCACGCTCACTCCGTTGTAGTTCAACTCCTCGCGGATAACGTTCTGCATCTCTTCCATGTGCTGTGGCAATGGGATAACGACGCGCACGTGTTCTGGCTCTACGCCGAGACCGCGGCAGATGCTCTCGAGTCTGCCTGTTCCGGCAGAGTCCTGTCCGCCGGTCATACCGGTGGTGAGGTTGTCAGAGATTACCACAAGGATGTTTGTCTTCTCGTTCACTGCGTCGAGCAGTCCTGTCATTCCAGAGTGTGTGAATGTAGAGTCGCCGATTACGGCTACTGACGGGAACTGCCCTGCGTCAGCGGCACCCTTTGCCATCGTGATGGAAGCACCCATGTCGACTACTGAATGCAGAGCCTGGTATGGTGGCAGATAGCCCAGTGTGTAGCAACCGATGTCACCGAACACACGGCTGTTGTCATACTCCTTCAGCACGTTGTTCAGAGCCTCGAACATGAAGCGGTGGCCACAACCCTGGCAGAGTGCTGGTGGACGTGGAACCACGAGCTCGCAAGCCGGGTACACCTCCTCGTCTTTCAGTCCGAGGGCAGCGATGATATTGTCTGGAGTAAGCTCTCCTGTGCGTGGCACCTCTCCAGTGAGTCTTCCCTTGATGGTGATGTCCTGATCCAGAACACCGCGCAGCATCTCCTCAACAACAGGCTGTCCGTCTTCGAGGATGAGCAGTGAGTCGCACTTCTTTGCCAGTTCCTTCACCTTGTTTACAGGCAGAGGATACTGCGACACCTTGAGCACTGGGTAAGGGCATCCGTCCTTGAAGTGCTCCATCAGGTAGTTGTAAGCGATACCGCAGGCGATGATTCCCAGCGAAGTGTCTTTGCCGTCTATGAACTTGTTATACTTGGAGTTCTCAGCCTCAGCCAGGAATTCCTTCTGCAGGCCAACAAGGCGCTCGTTGCGCTTGCGTGCCACAGCCGGCAGCAATACCCAGTCCTTAGGATTTGACGGGTATGTCATTGGGTTCTGGTCCTTGATTTCACCAGTAGCCACTACGGCGCGAGAGTGTGCCATACGGGTCACCATTCTCATCACCACCGGCACCATGTGCTTCTCCGACAGTTCGAAGGCATCCTTCATCATGCCGTAAACCTCCTGCTGTGATGATGGCTCAAACACAGGCACCATGGCGAACTTGCCATAGAATCTTGAGTCCTGCTCGTTCTGTGAAGAGTGCATAGAAGGGTCGTCGGCAGCCACTACCACGAGTCCGCCGTTTGTTCCTGTCATTGCCGAGTTAACGAAGGCGTCGGCACACACGTTCATTCCCACGTGCTTCATGCAGACCATGGCCCTCTTGCCCATATACGACATACCGAGAGCTGCCTCCATGGCTGTCTTCTCGTTTGCCGACCAACGGCAGTGGATTTTTCTTTCGGCAGCCAACTGGTTGCCCTGAATATACTCTGTGATTTCTGTGGATGGAGTTCCGGGATATGCGTAGACACCCGAAAGTCCCGCATGAATGGCACCCAAGGCTATAGCCTCATCGCCAAGTAGCAAAAGTTTTTCATCCATATTCAATAAGGTTTTTATAATATTGGTTGCAAATATAATGCTTTTTCTTGATTTAAAACAAGAAATTGGTAAAATATTATTATTGTCAGATAACCCTCAAAATATAGAGGTCCTGTCCGAAGCCCAATGGATGAAGGACTTCGGACTTTATCTTTCCAGAAGCAATCCCTCTTTAAACCCAAATCGGTCATTAGGGCTTGCATGGATTTTGTTTTTTAGAAGAGTGGATTTTGTTTGGCTTTTAATGAGTAATAGCGGGCTATTTCAGATGGATCACCCCAATAATTGTAGCGACAAGAATATATGCCTGGAATTTCCCCCACGGCGTGGGGAACAGAACCCCCCAATGTGGGGTTTCATTCCCCACGCCGTGGGGGAAAATTTTAGGCATGTTTCTTTGTGAGATTGTTCGTAAGATGTACGAACTGTTTCTTTTCCTAATGCCTGATACGGGTTACCCAAATCGGTCATTAGACCGTTTTGTGTTGTATTTTATAACAGCTTGCCGTTTTGTGTGATATTTTATAAGAAGCTTCCTTTGACTGCTGATAACTCTGTCAAGTTATTGTCAGAGACTGGCGGAAATCATTTTCTCTTGAACATCACATGCAGTGAATGCTGCTTCTGAGGAATGGAGTATTTGGTAAGCACGCCAGGTCCGCAGCTGCTGTTTCCCAGTCCCATCATTGCCGCGTCGATATTGAGAAAGACGTAGTTTTCAGTATGCAGGTCGCAGTCGTGGGCTACGGTAGACAGCTGATGCTCCGAATAGGGCAGGGCAGAGAAGGCAAACGGAGTGGCGTTGGCTGTCGTCACGGTGTAGCCTCTGCCCTTGGCATCGGTGAGAGATAGCGTGACGGTCTGCTCATGGTTGCCGCTCGACTGTGGCCGCGGATAGTGTACGTATTCCTGGTCCACGCTGCTTGTCCATCTGCCGATGCCCGTAGCTTCGAGGCGGTCCACATAGCTGTCCTGCAATCCCTGTCCATACCATGACAAGCGGGTCATATCCTTGTCCATCAAGAACGTGTTGCCGATGCATGGCAGTGGCGGCAACTGTCCCTCAGGAGTATACGTGGCGCTGAAATCCACAGATCCGTCAGCATCCATGGTGTATACATAGTCTGTGGTTATCTTGCCATTGGCATAGCGGCATTCCTGTGTTGTGGTCACAGTAACCGTTCCGTCGGCATTGCGTTTGGCGTCGAGAGGCTTCACAGTGGCAGTCTCAGGAGAGTCAAGCCTGTTGTTCTTCCAGTCTTTGGCTATCCAGTTGCCGAATCCCTTGTCGTTGTCGAGAGGAGCGCGGAAGAAGTGGGGCTTCACCATATCAAACCACTCCATTGCCTCTTTCATGTCAGCCTCTCTGCCGGTTTTCAGCGACATGGGACTGAAGGCTGTGGCGAGGCGGTCGTTGATGGCAAACTGCTCGTGTTTCACTTCGAAGCCTGCCTTTGCCCACTTGGTGTCGCTTTTCAGTTGGATGCTGACATTGAGCCGCACATCGGCAGCATGGTCGAACTTGACGGAAGGTACTGTCAGATCCTTTATCTCACCTTTCTTTATCACTTTTCCGTTCTCCGTGATGTTGAATGCGATACGGTAATTGTCCATCTCCACCATATTGTCGAGCATCACGACATGCAGCCTGTTGCCCGTGAGCTGGACATCCATCGGCGCATACACCTGTTTCACCTCATTATATTTGGGAGTAAGCTTGCGGTCAGACGATACTATGCCCTTCACGCAGAAAGCCTTCAGATTGGGCACATCGCCGAAGTCACCGCCGTATGCCACCATCGTCTTTCCGTCGTCGCGTTTCTTGAATATCCCTTCGTCTGCCCATTCCCAGATGAAGCCGCCGAGCATCCGCTTGTGACTGTATATCTCGTCCCAATACTCCTTGAAGTTTCCGAGGGCATTTCCCATGGCGTGGGCATATTCGCTGGTGAGCACCGGACGGTTGTCGTTGGTCTTCCGGGCGATGCTCAGCAGACGTTCCCATCGTGCGTTCTCAGGACGCTCCATATTGTTGTCCTTCACTCCAGGGTTGAGATATTCTTCCTGCACGCGAGGATAGAAGCGGCTAATCACGTCGACATACTCCGGGTCCTTGTTGTCTGCGCCCTGTGCTCCCTCGTAGTGTACGGGGCGTGTGGGGTCGTATTCATGAATCCATGCCGCTGTCATGGCAAAGTTGGGACCCCATCCCGACTCGTTGCCAAGCGACCAGAACACCACCGACGGATGATTTCTGTCTCTCATCACCATCCGCTGCGTGCGGTCGATGAATGCCGCTGCCCATGTGGGGTCAGAGGCGAGAGTGCCCCGAAGTCCGTGTTCCTCTATGTCGGTTTCGTCCATCACATACATGCCGTATTCGTCGCAAAGCTCATACCACCGTTCGGTGTTGGGATAATGGCAGGTGCGCACGGCGTTGATGTTGCATTGCTTCATCAGTCTGATGTCCTCCACCATGCGTTCCTCCGTCATTACGTGTCCCGTTTCAGGGTCCATCTCATGGCGGTTCACTCCGCGCAGCCTCACCTGCTTTCCGTTCACGAGCATCATACCGTCTTTTATCTCCACCTTGCGGAATCCCACCTTCGTCTCGGCCCTCTCCACCGTATTTCCGGCAGAGTCGGTGAGGGCGAGTTTCAGCGTGTATAGATAGGGATGCTCGGCGTCCCATTTGTGTGGGTTCTTTATAGTGGTCTTCAGCCATCCGTATGGAGCGTAGCCACGCTGCGGGTTGCGCTGGTTGAGAATCTTTCCCTTCTTGTCAAGATTCAGCATCGGTTCGGCGGCATGCCACAGGGCAGTGTCGGTCACCGCTTTCCCGTCGGCATCGTAGAGCATTGCCGAGATGCGGTAGCCCTTTCCCTTCTCGTCGCCGCAGACGCTGAGTTTCGGGTCGATTACGAGTTCCGCATCCCTATAATCATCATCAATAAGCGTGCGCACTCCAAAGTCGGCTATGCGTATCTTCGGCGTGGCAAAGAGGGTTATGCTACGGTGTATTCCGGCGATGCGCCACATGTCCTGGTCTTCGAGATAGCTGCCGTCTGAATATTTCATCACCTTTATCGCCATCATGTTGTCGCCCTCTTTCAGATATGGCGTGAGGCAGAATTCTGCCGGTTCCATGCTGCCCTGAGAGTAGCCCACCTGCTGTCCGTTGACATACAGATAGAAGGCACTCGACACGGCGCCGAACCTTACGAACACCTCTTTCCCCTTCCATGATGCAGGCAGGGAGAATGTGCGGCGGTAGCAAGCCGTGGGGTTGCGTTCCGTATAGGCGGTGTAGGTCTTCTTCGGTTCCCGCATAACGTGGGGCGGGTCAATCTTGAAAGTGTATCCGGAGCTGCTGTATATGGGAGTGCCGTAGCCGTTCATCTCCCAGTCGCCAGGCACTCCGAAAGTAGTCCATCCGGTGTCGTCGAACGAGAGACTGTAGAAGTCAGCCGACTGTTCGTCGGGTGTCTTGGTCCAGTTGAATTTCCATTCCCCGTCGAGCGACATCTGCATGTCGCCATTCCCGTTGAGATACGGCATGAAGGCGGCACGTGCCGGCATACGGTTCTTTTGCAGCACATACTGGTTCTCCCAGTCGTGTTGCTGTGCCTGGGCTGCAGTGGCAAGGGCCAGTGCGGCAGCGAGTATGATGTGTTTCATAACGTCTTGTATATAATTATATAAAAATGCATGATTATATAGGATTGACGTCCGTGAGGTCGGTATGTAACGTGTCGTCACTCTTTCCAAACCCTCTTTTTCAGCCATAAGGCAAGTATCGGATCACACATTTCCATATATTTAGGAGCAGTGAGCGAGATAAGGTCTTTCTCAACGAGAGTTTTTTTGAGTCTTGTCACATTGGCGGCCGTGCCCAAGCGGTAAGTGTTCAAGACCGCTGACTGTGTGAATCCCGTGTGTACGCCATTTACCAAGGCGTGAAGAAAATTCATCTGATAGGCAGAAAGATCTTCTGTCTGCTGGATGAACAGTGGTTCACAAGCATCGAGCAGACGGTTGATACCGTATTGTACATCAGATTCCGTCACTTCTGTCTTGGTTTTCAGCCAAACAAGCCATGCCAGTTGTTGTACATAAGAAGAATACCTGTCTGTCACGGTGCAAATGGTGTGTGCAAGTCCTTCAGATATATGTTTTCCTGTTATTTTGAAACGCTCACATATGTATGCTACCCAATCCTCTTCGCTTATCTTGTTCAGATAAAACAGGTCTCCAAAGCGATAAAACGGATAGCTCTGGTCTTGGAACATTTTTTCCATCATGTGTTTCTTGCTTCCGTAGAGACAATATGAAACGTGTTTCTGTAGTTGCCATATTCCCCGTAGTTTCTTCTGAAATATCAACGAGTCGTTGAAATCGCCAATCTGCTGGAATTCATCTATGCACACTATAATCCTATAGCCTTTGGCTTGTGCTATCAATTCTGGTAGCTTCAACACGTCTTCTGTTGTACTGTTGCTTGCATTGTATTGCAAAGAGATGGAAAAGTCAGTCAAAGGGTCTTGTCCGAAACTTATCTTAGGGACAAACCTGCTTAAAAATACTTTCGTGTTTTCCATCCATTCCTCCCATTTAGTTGATGTTGCACGTACCACTGCCGTTGCAAAGGCATTGATGAAGTCTATCTCAGAGCGACAACCGAAAGCGTCAATATGTGCAATCTTTATGTCATCACTTTTAACGAGCGAGCATACCTTGTCGACAAGCGACGTCTTTCCCATACGGCGTGGAGAAATCAATATGGTGTTGATGCCATAGTTAAAGTTAGCCTTCAGTCGTTCTGTCTCTTCTTTTCTGTCAGTAAAAGTATCGCCTTCTACACGAACACCGAAAACAAATGGAGTTTCAAAGTTCTTTGCCATAACTGGATAGGATTGATGTTACGCATGCAAAGATATGAAAAAAAATAGTTTTAAACAAGGTTGTTTAAAACAAGGTTGTTTAAAAGTTGTAAATCCTCAACCTATAGCGAATATGTGCTATAGGTTGAGGATTTAATGGGATTTGATGGTATTGTATTGTTTTCAGAATACAGCAGCTGCTTTTCTGATTTCGCAAATTTAGTGAATGGTTTTCGTATACAATAGATTTTGTCTTGGCGTGATTTCTGTATCGTAAAGGATACCCCCCAACGGTCTGATGGCCTATTTGAAATAAAAAATCCGCAGACCAATGAGCTTGATTTGCGGATTTGTATTCATTTGTGTGTTTTGTTACCTTTTCGTATACTCTTTCTTTACATCAGACTTGTCTTGCCTTCGAGAGTGTCGTGGTTGTTGCGGAGGTCGGTCCAGTCCACTTTTTTCTTGGTGTCGATGCCATTGATGTATTTCTCGATGTTGGTGTAGCCGTCGCCGTTGCAGTCGAGGTTGGCGTCAGACGGGTCGTTGGGGTTCAGACCATTTGCAATCTCCCATTCGTCTGGCATTCCATCACCGTCGGAATCTTTCCATGCAGTGTACTTCTTGTATTTAGGGAATCCTCCCATCTGCTCGATGCTGGTAATGATTCCGTGCTTGTAAGAATCATTGTCAAGACGACGGTATTTGAAGAAGCCTTCTTCGTTCTTTGATTTGTCGGAGAGTCCCCACATATCTCCGTATGGATTCTTCTTTGGAAGTTTCTTTACGTAATAAGCCTGTCCTGTGCGAACCTCCTCAACGATGCGCTGGTCAACGATGTCGCGGCAAGGGAAAGTAGCTCCTACGTTTGACAGAACCTTATCGAAAGTCTGATCAGAAGGAATGATGGTCATGTGAGGCATGGTGAACGGTTCGTCAGAGTGCATCAGTGCTTTTACGTCATCAGGAATACCGTTAGGAAGATCCTTGTCGGCAATCTGTATGCCGCCGTCCCAGTTGTCCTTTGTTACGCGTTCGTTGCCTTCAACGATGTTGCCTGCAGCATATATTCGTCCGTATTGCGGATAATCGAAGAGTTTGTTGCTACGGCTCTCGCTCTTTACGATACGATAGCTGATAGGGCCTTCTGGAGTGAGAGGTCCTGGTTTGTAGTAGTTGTTGATGAAATTACTCATTGTAGAGTATTCACCACCATCAGCAGTACGGTGAACCCAGTTGTAGATGATGTTGTTCACGAAGTTGAACACGCCTCCCCATCCGATAGACGGGTTGCGGCCAGTGTTGTCAGCCCAGAGGTTGCGCATGAACGATGAGTTCTCTCCACCAATTGTTGATCCGAAGGCATGGTTCCATGTGTCGAGAGCCTTGGCTGATATGGTGTTCTGGATTGTTACGTTTACTGTTGGTACCTTGCGCTTTGGCTTGCCGTCATGGAGGTCAAACATGTGGCGATAGAACGAGATGTTCTCGTCCAGTCCCCACTCGCAAGAGCAGTGGTCAATCATAATGTTACCGACAGGATTGCCTCCGAAAGAGTCTTCACGGTACCATACGTGTGTGTTGCCGCGGCGGAAGCGCATGTGTCTGACGATTACGTCATGGGTGTTGACCTGGAATGACTCTCCGGAAATCTGTACACCCTCTCCTGGAGCGGTCTGTCCGGCTATGGTGATATAAGGGGCACGTACGATGATAGGAGTCTTGAGCACGATGTTTCCTGATACATTGAAGACAACGATACGTGCACCACCCTGTTCACAAGCCCAACGGAACGAGCCAGGACCGTCATCGTTGAGGTTTGTTACTGTGAGAACCTTTCCGCCACGTCCTCCGAATGTGTACATACCGCCACCCTCGGCTCCCGGGAATGCCGGAATCTTTGCCTGGCGCAGGTCGTATGGACGAGAAGCCCAAGGCACATAATGGCGTCCTTTCATAGCTTCAGCCTTGACGATAGGCCATGCAACAGCCCATGCAGAATCAGAATGGGCAGTCCAAACAGCTGTCAATGAGTCGATTTTCGCTTTTGCCTCTTGTGTGATTACGGGGTACTGTGCGTGTATCGCCTCTGAGCCGACCATGAGGGTCAGCGCAGCCAACAATAGTTTTTTGCTAATCATAATTGTTATGTTTGTTTTAATTATCCTTTTAGCTTATTTTATGACGTTGGCAACAATGATGTGTAACCATTTGCCTATACATGAAAATCCCTCTCATAGTGTTTGGGTATGAGAGGGATTAGATTATTGTTATTGCTGAATTATTTAACAAACTTCTTTCCGTTCTGGATAAGGATGCCCTTGGCATTGTTGTTTACGCGCTGACCTGCAAGGTTGTAGATAGGAGCATTGGCATTAGCCTTGTTGACAGTGATGTCGCTGATACCTGTTGTTCCGACTGTAAACTCGAAACCGTAGATACCTATCTGGCTCTTTGTGTTGAACATGTGGTAAGATTTGCCAGCCTCTACAGGGAATGAAACGTATCCGAGAACCGGACGGTTTTGTGTGATGCCGTTGGTGTGCTGCAGAACGTAGTCGTCGGCCATCTTGCCAGTGTTCAGATATTCAGCGTCGCCTGTGTCAACGCTACCCTTGAAGGCAAAGCCAGTGTTCTGGTAGAAGATGGAAACGTCGATTGTTGAAGGAGCAAGTGGCTGTTTCGTGTCGGCATCAACAATGTATGTAGGGTTTTGGTTCTTGTTGCCGTAGATGGCAACCTTGAGAGTTCCTGATTTCTTTGCAAAGAATCTGTAGTAGAGACCCTTCTGCGGCATATCCATGCCCGGTTCCCAGTATGTGCCGTACACGCGGTGTGCCGTACCGTTATCTGTTTCCTCGTCAAACTCCCAGTGGCTTATCTCCGGGTTTCCCTTGCCCATCAGATACTGTGCAAACTTTGGGTTGCATCCGTCAACAATAAGTGCATCGTTGCCGTCCACTTTGCCTTTAAGCTCCCATGCTACGGGTTCTTTGTCGCCTTCTTTCACGCCGTTTGGTGTAGAAACGGCTGTCATGGTCATGTTTTCGGTCTCAGCTGTTATAATGAAAGTCTTGAGTGTTGACGGCTTGCTCGTGTCTGGGGCATCGGCAGTGCCTCCACCGTAGATGTTTGATGTGGCTTCGCCCTGTACGACGTTCTCAAGATTATAGTCTGCAGCCTTCCACACTTCCTGTGCGTTTAAACTCATTGCGCAGAGCGCAACTGATACAAGAGTAAAAATTTTTTTCATGTTTCGTTAGTTTTTAAAGTTTAATAGATGTTTAATTTTTTCAGTCCTACTTCTTATGATTGTATGAAATACGCTTCAAAAGTATTGCTTATATTTTAAATATGTGTATATGTACACGTTTATTTAAAATCTTTTAACCGTAAAGCACACAATATATCTACATGTTAACATTGTTATCTTTACTTGTTTGTTTGTTGCGATATTCCAATGGTGTCATGCCGAATTTCTTCTTGAAGCATTTGCCGAAATAGCTTGATTCCTTGAAGCCCACTTCATAGGCTATCTCAGAAGCGCTCTTGTCGGTGGTGACGACGAGTTTCTCCGCCTTGTCGAGACGGATTTCCCTTACGAGGTCTACGGGGGCGAGCCCCGTCAGGCTCTTCAGCTTCTTGAAGAATGCCGAACGGCTCAGTCCCACACCCTCGGCTATCGTGTCGATGTTGAAGTCATTGTTCCGTAAGTTCTCCTCTATGATAGTGCGGATGCGGTCAACGAACTGCAGGTCTTTCTTTGCCAGATGGTCCTCGTATCCGTTGCCCTTTGCGGCAGGTTCTGCACTGTTCTTTGCCTGCAGCACCATCTTGCGCTGGAATATGCTCTGTTCGCGCAACAGCTGCTGGATGCGTGTGGCAAGCATCTCGTGGCTGAAAGGTTTTGTGATGAAGGCGTTGGCACCAGTGGCGATTGCTTTCATCATGTCGTCATCGCCGTTCTTTGCTGTCAGCACTATCACCGGAACATGGCTCACGCTGAAGTCACGCCGTACTCTCTTCAGCAGTTCCACACCATCCATACGTGGCATCATGAGGTCTGTGATGATGAGGTCGGGATGCACGTCAAGAATCTTTTCCAGAGCGTCGGCACCGTCTGTAGCCGTCACCACATGATAGGAGTGGCTCAGCTGTAGCTGCAGCATCCGTCTGAGATCACTGTTGTCTTCGGCGAGCACAAGGGTAGGGCGGTACTGGTCTTCAGAATGGGTATCGTCGTTGGCGGCAGCCTTATCTGCGGCATCACTGCTGATTCCTTCCGTGTCGCCGGCGTAGGTCAGATCCTGCGGATTGATATTGTCGCCAAGCAGGATGTCGTGGTCGTCGTCTTTGAACTTCTCCTTGCTCATCGGTATTTCGAGAGTGAACGCCACTCCCTTGCCGTCGGCAAGATTCTCCGCCCATATCCTGCCATGATGCAGAGCGGTGAATTCGCGCGACAGACTGAGTCCTATTCCCGTTCCATGCTGGTGTGAGTCAGAAGATTGGGCGTTGTCTGCCATAGAGAATCTCTCGAATATCTTTTCCAATTGCTTTTCCGGAATTCCTACACCGTCGTCGCTCACTGTGATGCGGCAGATGTCGGCATCATAGTCGGCAGTCAGAGTCAAGGCGATGTTGCCGCCATGGTCGGTATATTTGAATGCGTTGCTCAGCAGGTTGTTCACTATTACGGCAATCTTCTCGGCGTCACACCAAGCCATGACGGGCTTTTCGGGCAGATTGAAAGATAGCGTGATGTTGCGGTCTTTGGCTGCGAGACGGTACTCCGTGCAGAACGCCTCTGCGATGGCATTGATGTCGGCATGAGAGAGCTGCAGACGCATCTTCTTGTTCTGCAGTTTGCGGAGGTCGAGAATCTGGTTCACGAGATGCAGCATCTTTGAAGTGTTGCGGTCGATTAGTTGCAGATATTCCTTACCCTCGCTGCTTAGCGTTTCGTGGCGTTTCAGTTCCTCGATTGGCGATTTAATGAGAGTGAGCGGTGTGCGCAGTTCGTGGCTCACGTTGGTGAAGAATCTGATTTTCAGTTCCGCCAGTCTGTCGTTGATATACACCTCGTTGCGCATCCTTATCATATATAGCGAGAGTCTGATGCCGGCAAATATGGCAAGACACAGAAGGATGAAATAGATGGCGTATGCCCACCACGTGGCCCACCATGGTGGCAGCACTGTGATGAGGATAGTGCATTCTGGTGAGTCGTCGTAGACAGACTTCACTCTGAATGTGTATTTGCCAGGCGGCACGTTGGCGTATGACGCCAGACGGCTGTTGTCGTTCAGGTGCCATTCGTTTTCATATCCGTCGAGGATGTATTTGAATGTCGTGCGGCTGTTGTCTATGAAGTTCGGAGTGGTAAACTCTATGGAGAACATGTTCTGGTCGTGGTTGAGCACTATCTCCTTGGCATATCGTGGCGACATCTCGCTGATGGCGGGGGAGAAGCTGTCGAGGCTGCGGTTCTGCACCTTGAAGTCCACGATGATGGTCTTGTAATCATGTCTTGAATCCTTATCCAGTTCGTCAGGACTGAACACTATTATTCCCTCCCTGCAGCCCATGAGAATCCTGCCGTCGGAGAGACAGATGCTGCTGTTGTCTTCCACTTTGTTGCGCATCACTCCGTCGAGGAATCCGTATGTCCTCACCGAGTGGTCGCTATCAGAGAAGCTGATGTTTGTCAGTCCGTTTTCAGTCGTCAGCCACAGGCGGTGATGGTGGTCTTCGGTCATAGTAGACACTATGTTGCCCACCATGTTGTTTTCACGCATGCTCTCAAGATGCAGCTTTCCGCTTCGTTTGTCGTAGCCCATTATCCTGTTTGTGCTGCATCCGAAGATGCTGAGCCAGATGCTTCCGTTGCTGTCTTTGAATATGGAGAATATGTCGTTGTCCACTACGGTTGGGTTGTCGCCCCGTCTGTAGTCGTTTATCGTGATGTCTTTCGGTGCCTTGAAACCGGCACCGAACGAGAGCAGTCCGTCGGTGGTTGCCACCCATAGCGTGTGGTCGTTGTCTTCGGCTATCTGCCTCACGTTCAGATACAGGTCATTGTGAGGATATTGTTTCAGTTCATTGTTCTTGTTTATGAACACTGTCTTTCCGTTTCTGTTTGCTATGAGGTTCAGACCTCCGCCGTATGTGCATACCCAAATTCTGCCCTTTGAGTCCTGGAAGGTGTAATACACTTTGTCGTTGCTCAGCGAATAGCGGTCGTTGGCATTGTGTCTGTATGTGGTCAGTCTCATGCCCTGCTGACAGCTTTTGTCGGGAGTGGCCTTCGTCAGTCCGCCACCTTTGGATGCCAGCCAGATGTTGCCGCTGCGGTCTTCCATGATGTTGTATACGATGCCCATCGTGCCATTGTATTTCCTCACCACGCTGTTGGTCATCAGATCCACGCAGTAAACGTTTCCCCGCCTTGTGCCAATCCACAGTAGTCCGTCGCGGCTCTGGTACAGGGCGCGTATTCCGTAGTTGTTGTCATTCGGGTTGGTGTCGCCGGCGAGAAGCGAGGAAAGCAGATAGGAGATATGTCGGTGTGGAAAGCGCACCTTGAACAGTCCGCTGTTTGTAGACGAGAGCCATAGCAGTCCGTCTCTGTCGATATTGATATCAGAGAATGACGGACTCTCTTGTTCATTCAAGAACGTAGGAGTGAGCTGTCGGGTGAATGTTGATGTCAGCATATTGTCTATGCTGCCCATCCGTTTCGTTGTCCTGTCATAGCGCCACACCTTTCCGTTGCGCAGCAGTACGAAGAGTCCGTTGTCGCCGGCATCGCAGAATTTCACGGCATCCAGCGTTGTTTCCATCGGTGTGGCAAAATGTTCGGTTGCCTTTGTCTTTGGGTCAAACATGGTCAGTCCGTCGGCGAGACCATATATCCAGAGCTTCCCTTCCTTGTCGGCGAAAGCCGTTTCTGCCTTTGTCTTTATGGCGGAAACCAGTTTCCCGTTCACGTCATAAATGCCGTCGGCAGTAGAGAGATACGTTTGGGTTCCTATCGTAGTGATGGTGTTTATGGGCGATGTAGAGGTGGTGTGTATGATGCGTGTCTGTCCCGTCTTCATGCTGATGGATATGGCATAGCCATTCGCCGTGCCAATCATCACCAAGCCGTTCCCGATGCCGAAACATGTGGCTTTCACGCCTCTGCCCGGTCGGGAGATCATCCTTTTGCCTTTGAGAGATTTGGGTTTTGATATTGTGGCTACCTCGAAGTTAGGTCCCAGCCAGAATATGTAGTCAGCCGTCTCGCCCACCACGTTGTGCTTGAGTCTCATCGTCGTCCTGTCGATGTCGTGGCGTGAGTTGTATATGGGCTTGATAGCGGGGTTGTTTTCCTTGTCTGTGAAGACCTCATACAGGCACTTGTCGCGTGTGTATAGCAGCGTGTTGCCGTTGTCCATCGCCTGTACCTTTATCACCCTCATGTTCTTCGACACGCCTTTCAGTTCCGAATACATGTCATTGAAGCGTTCGGTGGTCTTGTCGAATCGGAAGAGTCGGTTGTCTGTGGTCCTTATCCAGAGGTTGTTTCTGTTGTCCTCCACGATTGTGATGACTTTGCGTGGCGGGATGTCCGATTTGGTGTCGCGTCGGGTGGCATATTGCGTGAATTTCGTTCCGTCATACGACATCAGTCCGTACCATGTGCCGAGCCATAGCAGTCCGTCGCGGTCTCTGAGAGATCCATAGACGGCAGTGGATGGCAGTCCGTTTTCGGTGGAGTATCTATCCACTATCATGTCCGTAGCCTGTGCTTTAGTATGCAACGGCAGGATAAGCAATGAGAGTATTGCCAATATTATGGTTTTCATGATGATTCCTCTTGTAGTTGTTTGTCAGTAGTCTTATTACTTTGCGGTCATCATCTAAACGGTCATAATGCCGTTTTTATGTAGTCATTCCATGATGATCGATTCGGCTCCAAAGTTACGGCATTTCTTCAAAATATAAAAAGAAAGGCAGGAATATTCGCATATTCCCACCTTCTTTTATTAGTATTTCTCCTCCATACGGTATCAGGCTGTGAATAATGTGTCTTTTTCAGACCAGTCCTGACATCCGGTTGGGGCTGCTATGTTTGTATCCTGAAAAACGATAATTGGTATAGAGTTGTAATATAAATTTCATTCTTGTCATGCGTCGGACTTCAATGCAAACAGGATTCGCATTTTCAAGTCCGCCTTTTCTTTTTTCGACAGAGGTACTGTTGTTCCTATGCCGCTTTGTGGCATTGTCTGTCGTTTCCCGTATTGTGTGTACTTGTCAGTCATATTCTTCAGTCGAGTCTTAAATGAGCAGTATTATTTCAATGTTTTTTACGCATATAAGACGAGGCTTTTATGACTATGTACTCATATACTGAGATATTTTTTGAGAGAAATCGACAAGTATGTCAGTCTGCAGTCCGCTCAATTGTTCTCGGCAGCCATTTCTCTCATACGGCTAAGGCTGCGGTGCATCAGGTTGCGCACAGACTGGTAGCTGATGCCCATTATCTGGCAGATGTCGTCGTATTTGCGACGCTCTATATAATAAAGGTGTACAATCTGCTGCTGGCGTGGCGACAGGTTGTGGATGTATTGTTCCATAGCCTCGTTACGCCTCTTCTCCTCTTCCATCTTCTCGAAGTCGTATGAATTATTCTGTTCGGCAAGTCGGCGGGTGTTGTAGTCGGTTATCTCCTCGTCTGACAGGCGCACCTGGCGGCGGAACTCGTCGTTGATGCGGTTTCGGAGCGAGACATAGAGATAAGACTCGATGTTGCACACCTTGTCCAATGCTTCTTTCTTGTTGAACAGTTTTACGAATACGTCCTGTATGCAGTCCTTGATGAGCTCGCGGTCTGATGTGAATTTAGATCCGAACGAGAACAGACTGTCCACGTGTTTGTCGTAGAGTTGCGAAAAGTTTACCATAGTTTGATAAGAAATACTGCTTTATAATGTTCCCACTCATAGCGGGATAGTTTGTTTTAGAGTTTTATAGATTTGTTGTTGCAAAGATACTAATTGTAAAGATACAATTGTTTTATATCAAGTCTGTTTTTATGGTAATAATTGGTTTTTCTATAAAAAAAACAGGTATTGCACTTCATTTTGCAATACCCGTTAATCAATTCGTTATGTTTCGCTGACGTTATGTCATTCAGTTTTCAATGTTTTTTCTCATATCTTTTCTATCCAGTACACCTGTTCCGCCTTGCTTTCAGTCAGTGTGTAGCTTCCGTTGATGGCAGTTTTCTTTGCCACAGACCTTATGCTGCCGCTGGTTTTGTCTATGCAGAATATGTTGTAGCGCCCAGTGGAGACAGTCAGACAGAGAGGTTTGTCGGTATGGCTGTAAACCACATAGCCAATGCCATCGTCACCTATCATATCATAAGCCCCCGATGCAGTCTGGTTGTTGTCCACTACTTTCATCTTGGCAACGTCGGATAGGAATTTCTGGTCGTCTACCGGTATGTTTGGCAGTGATCCGCCGGCCATCAGTATAGCCCAGCCATACTGCGGATATTGCTGTGCGAATAGTGTTACCGCTTTGTCAGGGAACATACTTGTGTATTCCCTTACTGCCCGGTATGCTTCCTTGTATCCGGTCTTTCCCACTTTCATCTTTCTCATAAACTGTCTTGGGGCCATGTTCTTGCCGGCAGGAGGAGCCCAGAGACCGGTGGTGTTGTAGTGCCAGTAGCGTATGTCGATGATGTCTACCACCTTTGAGAGCTGCGGGTCGGCGAGTATGGAGTCCTGTGCGTCTTTAGTGCAGCTGAGGGCTATCATGGGGTGTCTGCCCGTTTCCTTTTCCCATTTCGCTATAGTCTCCAGCCAGAAGCGTGTGAAATGTAGCGGTCCGGTGTATTCCTCGCTGATGAGCTGCACGGCGTTGCCGTTGTCTTTCAGTTGGTCGAGACACATGCGGATATATCCTTCGTGCAGTGGGCGCAGGGCAGGGTCCTGTTCGTTGTAGAACTGTTCTGCCATGAACACTCTCTTGTCGCCGGCAAAAGGTACAGGTTCTGGAAAGCTCGTGCCGTTCACATTGTTCACAGGTCGCCATGGAGCGTCCACCCAGTGGGCGCCAGCCTCGATGATGTTGTGCTGGAAATAGTTCTGGTTGAACAGCAGCATTCCCTCCTTGGCGGCAGCCTGTGCGAAGTCGCGTTCCCTCTGCCAGTACCATAGGTTTGGTTTTGTCAGGTCATACAGACTCAGTCCGTCCCACGCCCTGCCCTTGCCGCAGCGGGTGAAAGGCTGTTCGTAGAATGGAGCGCTGACGTCGCCGTCGGCTCTCTTCACTCTTTCGTGGTCGATGCGGCGCAGGTCATACCATAGTCCGTAATGGTTGTCGAGCATGGCATATCCGTTGTCTTTCAAGAATGTCACCACAGAGTCGATGCGGTCTGTCCATCCCGTGCCCTCCCTTCCGGGCACGAATCTCGTTATGGCAGGTTTTGCGCCCTTTACCACGAAGTTGTCTTTCGTCCTTCCGTTCCACCAAGGTATGGCATATCGGTTGCCGACGATGAGTCTGCCGTCGTATGTCATCTTTCCGTTTGAAATGGCGAAAGCCTTGTTGACGGTGTTCTCGTCGCTGCCTTTCAGTGATTTGCCGTGGGTGTTTGTTGACTTTATGTCGTTGATGTTCTTGAGTCCGTTTGCTGAGATGCTTGCAGTGTATGGTATGGAGTCAGTCCACATCTCTATCGTCACTCGTGGTGTGGTAACCGATTCCATGGCGAGCCTCTGTGCCACCTCTATTGTAGGACTGCTCGATGCTGTGATGTTCCTGTTATATACATAACCGTTGTTGCCTTTGTCGCCCACACGCTTTTGCAGCTGGTCGTAGAAGAGGCTTCGCGGGGTCACGGCGTCGTTGCTGCCGCTCCATTCCCCGTTGCCGGTCATCGTGCCCCAGCAGGCGTTGGCGCTCGAACGGTTGTCTTTGTCAGGAGAATAGCAGTAGAGCGTTGATGCCGTACACTGCCACATCATGCTGTTTGCCGTGTTCCATCCCGTTCCCATCTGCCAGTTTTCAAGATTGCGGAACGAGAGGTCGCCTCCCTCGATGTTCACCACGTCGAACAGTAGTCCCGGTGCCCATGAACCCACGCTGCCGCTGAAGCTGAGAGCCCCTTCGGCGTCGCATTGCACGAAGGCGTTAGGTCCGGGAGCTGCGAAGTCGGCTGCAAAATCATGAAATCCCTCTTTCGACACGCATCGCTGGAAGAGATTCTGTTCGCCCCTCGTCAGGAACACCCTTCTGCGCCAGCCTCCGATTTCCGACACCGGTTCGCTCGCTATGCAGTCTTCAACGGTGATACGCCTTGTCTGCCTCTGCAGGTTCACGGCGCTGCCGGCGAAGTGCAGGAAATCCGTACGTCTCACCCAGCAGTCGCCGGCATTGTTCATCCACACCCCGTCCCAGCAATGGTCCTCATCCTTCGGGTTCCAGTCGTTGTGCTGAGAGGCGAGCGTCATGTTCTCCACACCACATTCCGTTATCTCCCCCTTATTATAAGAGGTGATGACCATAGCCCTTCCGTATTTCTGGTCTATAGCCATCGTGATGGGGGCATCGAGGGTTATTACGTTTCCTTTTACGCTCTCCACAGTCCTTGTCCACTTCATGTCGATGTCGGATGGTTTCCATCCCGTGTAGTCGAGTCCTCCGCCAAAGTCATTGCATCCCAGACTCTCTATCCATTCCTTGGTAGACGGTCTGAAAACCATTATCCTCTCGCCAACTTTGATTCCGGCAGTGGAGGAGAGCGTGATGTTCAGGCTTCCGGCAGCCAGTTTCTGGTCAGCCACCATTATCGTGTCACCTTTTGTCATTGCGCTTTGTCCCTCGATATATACGAGGGCACCGCGGTCGGTGCCACGCTTCACGAGCTTCGTCTTCCGTTTTCCCATACCTCTCAATACCACTCCCGATGCACTGATTCTCAACGGTTTGTCGAGATAGAACGTGCCTTCGCCGATAAGCACCGTGCCACGGTGTCCCTGCTTGTCTGCCTTCAGTCGCGACACGTAGTCGATGGCGCGTTGCAGACGGAGGCTGGCATCGGCATCGTCGGATTGACAATCCACGAACACGGCATTCCTCACGTCGGGAATACCGCCCACAGAGGCGTGGTAGCCGCAAGTGGAGTAGTCCATAGGGATGAATACGCTTTTTTTCTTCCCTCCCGCCGCGGCACTCAGCGTAGCGCACAGAATAGTGGTGGTCAGGATGGTCCTCGTTATTTTCATTATCGTATTTGGAATTTTGTTGTTGTCATTTCATTGTCGGATTTGTATGGCGGCAGTATTCTGCCACCTTAAGATTCAGACGCTCTTTGCGCCTTATTGTAACCTGTATCCGCACTTGAACCTGTATGTATTTTATAAGTGCCTGTAAATTAAAAGGAACTTTACGACATCAAGCGTAAATGATACCATAAAGTTCCCTTTGCTAAGAAATCAATCTTGCTTTATTTCCTCCTGAGGACGAATTGTTTGCTGTAAATTAGTGATTGACATCCATTAACTTGGATTTGGCGGTTTCAATAGCTGTAAGTTTCAATTCATCTTCATCCTCCAAAGCATCCAAAACCTTGTCGGCAAGCCAAAGGGTGAGCATTTCCTTTTCGTCTATATGGAAATACTTTGCCAATAGTATCACTTGGCTTCGCTTTGCCCTACGGTCGCCACGTTCTATCTTGCTGAACATTGGGGTATCTATCTCCAAATATGCTGCTAACTGACGTTGCAGCACCTCATGTTTGATTCTTAATTCCTTTATCTTGTTTCCTAATAACATATCCGTTGTTTTTAAGTTCGACCGAAAAGGTCGGTTTGTCGGTCGGATTTCGCTATAATCAGTCGCTTTCGCTATAAATTCCGTTGAAAACTTCGCTATAATTATGACGGAATCATTCGTTTCTACCTATTTCCAACGTTGACATTGGTCGGATTTCGGTCGGATTGTGGATTTTTCGGTCGGATTTCGGTCGGATTTGTTCACATCCGACCGTTCCTATTTCAAAATCCATCTTAGTCCGATTCTATCTATTGAATTTTCTTCATTCATTTCTACTAACAATCTGCCGACATAGCGAAGTTGTTGCTCTTCCGTCTTATTGGCTGGAAGCACATCCTTTAGATATTCGTATATACTATCTCGCTTGGCACCTTCTTCACCAGCATTGCCGAGATATTGTAGAACCATTTGACGCAACCTCTCCTTATCCAATCCTTTTGTTTTTGTATAAGAAGGCAGTTGATGCGTGTTCTTGGCAATACTAAGAGAAATGCTGTAATGCGGAGCCTCACCCTCTATAAGTCCACGTTTTAGCAAGTCTTGGGCAACGTCTTCATGAATAGTTCTTCCTTTCTGTACTGCGTCAAGCGAGATGCAATCCCATAGTGAAAGAGTGTCGTTTGTCTTCAACAAATCAGTGTATCGTTTGTTGATTTCATTGCCATAGATGCGGACAACTACTTTCTTCTTGATTTGGTCAATCTCATAGTCTGGCATAGGGAAATGTCTGCGCCATTGCTCGTTAAACATCTTTTTGATACCACGACTTACGGTATCAATCATATTGAAGTCAACCATAGCCCGACACAAACATTCATTGCGGAAATGCGTCTGAGGTTCTTCATTTCGCAAAGCATTCTCCAAAGTACCAGGAATGAATGTGCCAGCATTGGAATAATACAGATACCCAGGATTCTCCACAAAATTGATGCGTTGCTGAAGAGTGTAGTCTTGATGGGCAATACAATTATGAAGAGCCTCACGAATGGTGTAGTCGTCATACTGCTTCATAGTATCGGGGAATAGCGTACCTCCAGGCATCTCACGCAATGTCAGGTTCTCTATCTTTGAGAGAATTTCGTCTACAGTCAATATAAAAGGTACTGTGAAGTGTTCGTAGTCAACCACTTCCTGATTCTTGTCTCTACGAGTCCAAGTAACCTGTGCAACGGCAGGACGTAGTTTGAAAGCTGATTCGTATTTGCCCAACAGTATGATGGCTGCCCGAGTTATGCCTCCGTTTCTCGTCAATCCACACTTGCTCAGGAACGTTTGGACATTCCAAGCATTCACTTCTTCCGCAGGTATGCGACTATGGACTTTCTTGAACATCATTCGAGCTTTGGCAATGGCCACCTCATCCAAATCGTCTATTGTAGCATCAGGTACAATTTCTGCAGACCAGTCCTTTGCTGTATAGATAGGCTCTTCGAGGATGACGCTCATCCTTTCGTTAGTCATTTCAACCAAAGAATCTTCTATCCGCTGCCATGCCTTCTTGTGGGCAAGTACTGGGCGACGAGGCAAGTGCTTTGGAATATGTATTATCCATACTAGCTTGTTTGTATCTTCAGTTACAAATTCCTCGATGCTTAGACCTTCTGAAGAGAGATAAGTGCATTGTTCTGTAAGTTTGAAGGTTGCTGACTGCGTGTTTGCAGGCTGCCCATTAAAGGTAAGTCTTGAAATGTCTGTACCAACAATTTCAAGCGTCTTGTCCTTTACGCCAATCACAAGATGCCTCCCTCCATGTTGGCGATTGCCGACACGTAGGATATGACATCGTCTTTCTCGTTCCCACAGAACGAGTTCTTCAAGTTCTTAAACTCTTTCCATTCGCATCGTGCATTCTCCTGCGGATATTTGCAACGGAGATATTGTTGTAGTTCTTGTTCGAGCATAATCAATACTTCTTTCTATTTCAGTAATATTTATATCTCAATATAATCACTTCTTCGTGATAATGGTAATTCTCTGAAAATAACAGGATTCCCTTCACTTGTCAAAAATAAGGATACTCTGTTTCCTTCAAATTTGGTTAGGAATAAATGAAAACTTTTGAGTCCATCATCTTCACAAAGCCATTCATCTTTAGGAACAATAAAATATCCATCGCCGATATTGTTATTCTGATAGTCTGACTTCCTTACCACCAAAACATCTACATTTGTGTTATACAATTTAATCATTGTGATTTCCTTTTAAGTTCGTAATAACAATCATATGCTGCTTGTACGTCCGCCATAGCATCATGTTGGTTATTAAAGTGCTTATTGAACAATTTGTAGTAAAGTTCATCCAATTTGGGATATTTATATGGCTGACTCATACGTGTATGGAATGACAAATTAGGTATTTTGCATATATTCATACCCATTTTCATCGTGTCAACTACATTGTGATTCTTTGTAGTGAACAATGCATTTTCTATCCCTTTGACTCTGATTATTTCAGCTTTAACCACATTTAAGTCGAAGGAAACATTATGTCCTATAACGATGTTAGAATTACTTAAAACCTGATCTAAGAAACCTATAACATGTTTTCTATCTTCTCCTACTTTGATAGCTTGGGCATTGGATATTCCATGTATTCTTGCGGATGATTCTGGTATGGAATACCCATTCGGTTTCAAAATCATATTCCGTTTTGCCAATATTCCATAGTTGTCATCTTCAATAATTAATGCAACTTGAACAAGATGAGGCCAATTGTCCAATTCTGTATACGGCAGATTGTCGTTTATTGGTAAACCTGTTGTCTCAGTATCAATAAAACATCTCAAATTCTTAAAGGGAGTTCCCCATATGCGATGTCCTTCTTCATCACATGAGTCATAATTCAAAAAAGGAACAGCATAGATAAATTCATCTTTTGCAAGATTTATATCGGCACCATAATTACCTATATGGAATCGCAAATCTTGGCAAGACCAACCAACAGACACTCTGTCAAATATGAAACTGCTTAAAGGACGTTGATTTGTATCCAAGATAGCACACTTTATTTCATTGGCAGCACCTAAGAAGTTTCCGACTTTTTTACCTGTATAATTTCCAACAACTATTATTGGATTTTGTTCGCTATAAAAGACTCTTGCATAATCCCATTTAAATGGAATTATTATTTCCTCTGGGACTTTTCCAACAATGTCATAACCTCCATATGAAGGATTTTCTGTTTCTGACAATTTATCGTGTTCTTCTATTACGATTCCTTCTTTCTCTTTGTCAAAATCAAATACAGCTACCCAATTGCAATTTCGTTCCTCATAAGGTGATACTTTCCATCGTTTACAATCTGGTCGCATGTTGTCCCAACACAATGTGGACATTGTATTATATAGTGTACGCCCTTTGTAGTATAAATGAATCTCCACTTCTGTTTCATCTATAAACCGAATAAAATCAAATTCTGGAGATTTGAAAATTCCTACTCCGTAACTTTCACAGGCGTAATCGTACTTTAAAATCTGCCATTTATCAATGGTTAATCTTGAAATAAAATAATTATTACCTAATCCGTTTAAATATAGATATTTCTCTAAGTCTAATCTTTTTGAAAGTGCAAGTTGATTATATGAAGAATGTATTTCTATCATATAATCAGATTCATATATTATTTTAGAATCATCAATAATACATAACTTTCTATAATTCTCTATTTCTACTATAGCAAAATATTCTCCACTAAGCAAGATGCCAAATTCAATGATTTTGTCACATTTATAGCTGAATAAAATTGTCGTCGGACGATTATTGTATAAGCAGTAGTATTCACTTGCTTCATTCTTTTTGCAGTCAAACGTATTAGATTCTCTATTATCAAACACACACCATTTGCCATCCCTTTTACCAATTAAATAAGATATTTTGTGCTTTACATTTACTTGTCCTATTGCTGGAATAGAAGTATATCCATCCCAATCATCAGGATAGATGTTCTTTGTAAAATAAGTTCCATCATAGAAATCTATAGTTTCTAATATGTCATACGGACTGTCATCAAATTCATTTTTCGTGTTTCTAAGATAGTATTTTTGAGATAGAATTTTGTATTTTGAATTAAATTCATCACAAATAAACGAGTATGTGATATTGCCCTTCTTATCATATCCATCACATTGCATGTGCTCTCGTTTTAAGACGAAATATACATCTGTGATTTCGAATAATCCATCAGGAGCGCCGCGTTGATTTGTTGCTGCTTCAACCAAATCATCATCTGAATAATGCTTGCCTCCTTTTGAATATATGGCATCATATTTACATGGAATAATTTCCTTAAATGCAATTGTTATTGTTTGAGAACTGAAGTGTTTTACAAAGTGTGTATTAACGATACCATATTTATAACCTTCATAATTATTACCAAGAACAACTATAGAGTAATTGTTGTACAAATAATCTAAATCCTCATATGCAGATGGATTAGATGGATTATAATAACATTTTGATATCCTTGTTATTATTTGATATTTTGTATCTACAATAACTTTTCCTTCAAGGTTCACAGTTCCCCATTTCTCGTTTTTACACACAAAATAACCATCTTCTGCCTTATTGATATTATCATAGATAAAAGGTAATACAATAGTAGCATCAAATCTTAACAATCCCCATTTTTTTGACAATGTGTCTTGTGCCCAAATTACCTTACTTGTGTGATATCCAAAACTTAAATAGTTTAATGGTAAGATGAATTCTCCGTGTTTATTAACGATTCCATGTTTATTTTGCTGTGACACATCATAATAACCAACAACCTCATCTACTGGGAGCACACTATCGAATTCGGCAAATGACTTTTCCCCGAATTGATTAATGACTCCACTAAATATACCATTGATATATGTACTTGCAACTTGGTCATTATAGAAGAACACTTTACGACTATATATTGGTTGTATTACGACTTTACCAGATTTGTCCAAGCACCCCCATGTTCCTCCTGATATAAAGAAACCGGTTAGGTCATCTTCCATTAACGTTCCACCTATATTGAACGGAATATAACCGCATGCATCAATGTCTGGATCACGATGCTGCCCCATTGGTAATAAATTATAGCTATTGGGAAGATCTATCCATGACTTCATGGCCACGGAATTAAGAATGTCATTATCTACAGACATAATTCTCCAATTACCACCAACATCAATCCATAAAACTTCCTTTTCAGAAATATCCTTTCTTCTTCTTGCTTCCTTCTCTTTTGTATAGAAATTAGCTAAGGATTCCTCTAAAAGATAATCCTCATCATCAGATTCAATCTTATATTTTATTGATTTAAGATTAATATCATCTTTTTTAA
>NZ_JXQI01000004.1 GCF_000834015.1 Prevotella pectinovora
TTTTCATAACTCTTAATTGACACTTTTACTTCAGGATCGTAATACTCTCTACCATATCCCCAATTAATACTGTAAAGTTTTACCATTTGTGGATAATAGGTTACTTGAAGATAATCTGTTACCATATCACAGTAGTAATACTTATAACCAAAGGCGAAAATACCTAAAATCACGATTGGCAATGTCACGTATAAAAACTTTTTCTTTTGCTTCATAAAGATTATTACCTTAGAACGATTATATGAATTTGCAATTATTAGTTGTTAATAAAATTTGCCTCCAAGAGCTTTATAATACTTAATTGTTTCTTGGATAGACGTAATGGTCGCAGGTTTTAGAGTACGGGTGTCATAATATTTATCTCCATTCATTTTAATCTTTATATTCTTTGCTTTTTCAAGTGCTCGTATAAGGTCTATATCGCTTAGTTGCAAATCACACCATTCCCAGATTTGTCCCCCTCGACAGTCTGTATTAAAATCTAATCTTCTATATTCAAACACTTTACCATCTATATTGAATATTAAGTCTTCGATAAATAACCAGTCACTATTAACATACTGAAAGACAAACCTAAAATTCCTAACTTCTTTGTTTTGTTTCATAAAATAGCAATAAGTTGCATTTCTGTTTCGATATTTAGGACTATCTTTAGGAAAAATCCAGATTTTATTACTAAACTCGTCCTTTTTCTGATTAAAGTTTTTAGATAGTTTGTCCAATTCTGCTTTTCCTTCTTGTAATCGTGCTTCTTCCGCTGCAATCCTTTTTTGCTCTTCAATAATACTGGTGCTATCCACAGATTCCATTATGGTATTAACTGTATCTGTGTCCTTGGAAAAAGAACTGTTTTTCACTCTCGATTGGCATGATGACAAAACAATGCCACATCCAATTGAGGTTATTATTAAATATAATGATTGTTTCATAATGATATGCATTTTGGTTGTTCTAGCCCTTGCTGCTATAACAAATTATATTCATCTTGCGATGCTCGTTAAGATGCATCATATTATTTTAATTAAAAGCGCAAAACATCACCGTCGCAAAAATACAACGGTGATGCTATAGCTTATATCGAATGCTAATTCCTTATTAAGAATGTATACATTGCAATTTATTCGTAGGATTTCTAGTTCTTCTTCCAGGTATAGTCAAAACTTACGCCTTGACTTGATGAACCACTCCATTTCATCTTATTGCCACTAACAACAATCGTTGCGCTGAAAGTGTCACCATATGTGTTCTTAGCTGACATTTTATTGCCGTTAAGCTCCCATGTTCCATTGCCGATGGAGCTTGCAGTAGAAGAGAATTTGCCATCCTCACTGATAGTAATGGACTCGCCAACCATATAACCGGTTATAGGTTTTCCATCCACTTTATCTGTACTTGCGGTACATGTCCATGTTCCAACTACTTCTTGCACATTGATGTCTTTGCTGCCGTCTCCGTCATCGTCACTACTACATGACGTAAAGAACACAACTGTTACTGATACTACGAGCATTGCTAATATGCTCCAAATTTTGTTTGTTTTCATACTGTTTTTTTTTATTTACTTGTATATTAATAGTTTAAACTTACTTATATATCATCATAAGCGTCATAATCTTCATCACAATCATCGGCTTCTTCATATTCCTCATCTTCTCCTAATAATTTCTTGTTAATTGCATCTTCAAAATTAAACATAACACTTCTGTTTATTATAAAAATAGACACTTCGCCACCAGGCACAGTAAACTTAGAACTATATAAGCATTTCTGATTTTCTGTTGCTTCCAATTCGTCAC
This sequence comes from Prevotella pectinovora, assembly GCF_000834015.1. Taxonomy (GTDB): domain Bacteria; phylum Bacteroidota; class Bacteroidia; order Bacteroidales; family Bacteroidaceae; genus Prevotella; species Prevotella pectinovora. The sequence continues at coordinate 1,797 of NZ_JXQI01000004.1, forward strand.
CATCACCTTCGTAATATGGGTCACAAAATGTACGTGAATCAGTTGTTGGATTTCCATATTTTCTCATATAGAGTTCTCTCACATTCAGATATTTACTCTTCAAAGACTCCCAAGAACGCTCTTGCTCCGAAACAACAATTACTGAATAGACGTGGTTCAATTCTTCATTTCCACCTACATATATCTTAACTTTTAGCCCGGCAAATTGTCCGGTAAGAGATTCTCCATCATTATCGAAGCCTGCATTCATGATTTTTGCTCTTACTTTCTCTATTGAACCATTTAATGGAACCCCCTTGAACGTAATATGTCCTTCATCATCAGGGCTGTCCGTTAAGAGACTTTCGTACTTTTCATGTATTTTCGCCTCAAATTCTTCTAGTTCATCTTTTAGTTTTAAGGCATAAACATTGATAAAGTGTTCCATCATATTGTTTACATAACCAGCCTGCCCATCATAATATCTAAAAATGCGAACCACACCTTTAAGACCTTTCTCTCCTTCTTTGTCAATGAAAGGTGCAATATAGATGAGACAAGGCGCATTATCTCCATCGGTAAATTTCTTTACTCCAAGGATGCACTCCTTCGAAACATATCCAATATGCTTTCCACTTTCATGAAAAATAGCAATTGCATTAGGGTCATGCTGATTGTTAGGCTCGGTTTTTAGATAACCGCCTTCTATTGAATACTCTGTATAATTATCAAAGTCAACATAGAAAGACAATCCTGATATTCTTGCTTCAAGAGAATCTTTATCCATGTCTCCAGTCATGTCGTTCTTGTCAAAAGCGACAGAAAAACTTAAAGAAATACTACTTTTCATATTCTTTGTCTTATTGGGTAAGGTTTTGATGATATACGAAAGCAATCGTCTTAAATATATCGATTATGGAACTTCTATTATTATATTTAACTTAAACGCAAAAACGTGAGACTCTACACTTGCTCGTCACTCTTTCTCGGCCGTAGGAAGCCATTGGTTGATGACGAACAGATAGAATCTCACGCTGAAAGTTATACATTGCCCCGAAAAGTGTGCCGATGAGGTTAATCCTCCTTGGCACACTACGAGGGCTGATTATACAACCTACCCGTGACATCTTCTCTGCAATGCCATTGACAACCAATTTGAATTTCCTACGTTCAGAAAGTTCAATGAGCAAAGCGTTGACGACGCCTTATGTATGTTTGCAAACGCATTTGTTGCGAATGTGCCACAAAGTTACTAAAAATTATGTGAGAATAAAAACTTTATGGTCTATTGGTTGAAAAATAACTAATTTTTTAATGCACTTATGTCACGATAAAGGCAAATAACAGCGTTTCTTACATTATTCCTAAGGGGTAATGCAAAAAACGCTGTTATTGTTATGAGAGAGATTAAATGGGGGTATTGTCAACCTTGTTGGGATGGTACTATCCATCCAACTTGCCACCGCCACCTCTAACACCACTACCAGGTTTAGTCGTTAGGGCGGTGCTTTCGGGCAGTTTGATGTTGCCTTCATCGTCCATGTAATTGTAGATTACCTAGTTGATGTGCCAACTGCTTTTCTGTGAGATGTTTACCTCGGCAGCGGATAGGTGTAGGCTTCGTTGCTTGTATAGTCGAAAAACTCGTATCGGGAGATGTTCTTGCCAAGCTGAGTGCGGTTGAGCAACTCGGGATGGAATGCCAATACCGTATATTTGGCAAACGGTACTTCTGGATTAGGTTTCACTTTAACCGACTGTCCTGGAGCAAACGAAGTGACGGTCATTTCGTCAAAGTCATATTCTGTTCTGCCGTATGACAATTTGCAGCCCTTGTTTTCCTTCAGAAAGAGGGCATAAAGTCCGTAGTGATGCACAGCCTCCTGTATCGGAGCGGTGTTCTCTACACGTGCAATGCTTACTAAGGGATGAAGCGTTTTCACCCCGATGAAGTCGTTGAACTCCTGTATGGTATTAAAGAATAATTCCTTCATAATCCTAAGCCTTTTAAAATTCTAAATTTCTTGGGTGCAAAGATACGTACATTCTCCAAAAGAGTGTATACCTGGCTTTCGGAAGATATTACCTTTATTGCAGTTTATTATCCTTTGTACTTAAACACCTTGACCATATCCTTGTCGCCACCCACGAGCTGACTACATTTATTCAACATACCAGTATCGACGAAACCGCATTTCTCCATGACCTTTCCTGATGCAGGATTGCCTGTGAAGTGGTCTGCCCAGATGTTTTCGAAATGCTTCTCGTGGATGCAGTAGTCGAGCATCAGTTTCAAGGCTTCGGTGCAGATTCCCTTGTTCCAATAAGGCTTTCCTATCCAGTAGCCCACCTCGCAGTCGTTTTCTCCGATAGGGATGTTGCTGGTGGTGTGGGTGTAGTAGCCGATGCAGCCTATAGCCTCGCCAGTCTCTTTCAACACAATCGCCCATGTCGTGTCATTATGAAAGTATGTCCGGATAATCTCCAGACTTTCCTCTTCAGACTGATGCGCCGGCCATCCTGCACGAGGTCCTACGTCAGGGTCGGAGGCGTACTTGAAGAGCGCCTCTGCATCTGATTCCTGCCAATGGCGAAGTAAAATTCTTTCTGTTTCCATCCGATTATTTCAATGTTTTGCAGTCTATTTACGCAGTCTATCTACTATGTGCGCTTACCCCAGCCAGTTGGTAAAGATAAGTATACATTCGTGCACCTTCTCAAAGAATCTCCCTATCCGGCGCTTGATGCCCTTCCAATAAATCCCATTCTTTTTAATGCTCATATACTTCGTTCTTTATTTTGTTATCAATTCATTCAATTTATCCTCTCTGATAATCTTCGGCTGAGCCTTGCCTGCGAGAATGAGAATCTTTTTGCCATTACGATAAATATGAAGCTGTCGTGAGCGAACTACGGCTGTCAACTCCTCATCATTCTGCATGGCTTGCCAGATAGGATAATATATTCCCTCAGGTTCAAACAACTTTTTTTGAAGATGCGAACAGAGGTTTGTTGTATCAATAGTCATAGCCATATTTCTTTAAACTTCTTTTCTTACCACTTTAAAATCCCAACTCCACATCCTTGCCGAATGGTGCGAGCGAAAGCCCTGCCATCTTGAAATGTTGTTTTCCCCAAGGAATGCCGATGATGGTGATACATAAGATAAAGCCGAAGAACAGATGCACGAGGCAAGCCCACAAACCTCCGAAAATCAGCCAGAATAAATTCAGCGGAATGCGAATGCAACCTGTTGGACTATCCGTTTTCTTTACCGTAGAGCCAAAAGGCCATAGGCAGAGCAGACCAATCTTGAATGTCTGTATAGCAAAGGGGATGCCGATGATGGTACATGCAAGAGCCAGACTGCCAGTGAAATAAACGATGGCAGCTTTGAGACCTCCGAAGAGCAACCAAAGTAAGTTTCCTATTATGCGCATAAGATTATTCTTTTATATTGTTTTGATAAATCTTTCTTCCTTTGCCGAAAATTCCATCATCATTTTCTGGGCAAGGGGAGCGTACCATGTCTTTACCTCCTGCTCGGTAGGCGTATGCCCGCCAGGGAAATGGAAGGCGTGGTTGTAGTGCTCCAGAAAGAGCGGACAGAAGTGGGCGATGGCGTCATTATCACCAAAAAGTCCCCACACACGATCCTTATAATATGGGTCGCAATGGTCAAACTGCACGGCTTCCAGTTCTGCAAACTCCCCAATCAGCGCCTCGTCAATTACCAGCCGCTGGTTGCCGTCCTTTCTCGGTGCCTTGTATTCATGCTCGCCGATTCGCTCCTTCAGAAACTCCGTCATCATGAAATACGGATTGCCGAGCAAAGCAGGAATGCCCACCACGGGAGCCAGCATTTGGGCTAGGAAAGAGCCGCAGCTGTTGCCCAGAAGCAGGTCTGGCTGTTCGCGGTCGATGATGGAGCGAATCTCCCTCAATGCCTCCTTTGGATGCAACGGGAGGTCGGGAGTCTGCACCACCGCCGTCCCATTGAAAGCCTCTTTCAATGCCATTGCCATCGGACAACTGCCTGTGGCGAAAAAACCGTGTAGGAAAAGTATTTTCTTCATGCTATAATCATTGGATTATTATGCGTCAATACTGTTTGGGATAAGATATGCTCACCCACACAATATTTGTGTAATATATCTGCAAAGATATAAAAATATATCGGTAAGTCGTGGAAATGTCTCAAAAACAGATGATTTCCACGACTTACCGATATATATATTCAATATGGAAAGTGATTTCAGATATTCTTCCACGTATAAAATACTATATTAATCGGTCTGATAAAATCCATCTAACAATCAAAATTCAGGCAAGCTTTAAAACCCACAAACGGTCATCATACTGTCAGAGACCTAATGGCCGATTGGGGTTAAAAGGTAATCGGCAAACATGGACGGATTACAAATCATTTGCTTTAGAAGCGAGAAGTATGTTTACCTTGACCTTGTTTATAAAATAGAGGTAATTGAGATACTGGTTGGAAAGTTTAGCCTGCCGAAGCAGGAAATATACATAAAGGAGTAAGTATCTCTTAGACCTCTCATTGAGCGGCGGACAGGATTCGAACCTGCATTTACCATTAAAGGAGTAAGTGACTCTTGAGCCTCGCAAGGCAATAGAGAGACTATACCGCCGCAGTTGGGAAAGACGGAATACAGATTATCTGTGTATCTTTGTGGCGTTAATAGTCAATAACTAGTAATTTCCTTGGATTATGCCAGCCAATAACCATTCAGCGGTAGGGCTGCACCCTTAATCCACGATTGAAATATACTGCAAAAGACCTATAAAAAGGAAAAACAAAGTGTCTCTATTTCTTGCGTATGTGGGATATTTTTCGTATCTTTACACCTGTGAAAGAGAAAGTTACGGACATATCAAAAGTGCTGCAAGACATGACGGCAGAGATGCGGTTGATGCGTGAAACCATCAATCAGCAATATGCTGAGATTGCCAAACTGAACCGTAACATAGAAGCTCTGAATCGTCAACTGCGCAAGAAGGACGAAGAAAATTCAAGACTTAAAGAGCGTCTGTCCAAATACGAGAAGCCCAAGAAGAATTCCGGCAACAGCAGCACTCCGCCAAGCAAGGAGACTATGAAAGAAGAGATAGTCAGAAGGACAAAAACTCTCCGCAAACCAACTGGAAAGAAGCCAGGCGGACAGGAAGGTCATGACGGCCACAAACTATCCTGCTCTCCATCGCCGGACGAGACAATTGATGACACGCCTAACTATTGCACTAATTGCGGTGGCACGCTCGCAGACGCAGAGCGTGTGCTTGACTATGTAACTTTGCACTTCAATTCCTCAACCATCAAGTTTGTATGGCACACCTGCTGCGAGAGTTGCAGTATTTGTCAGAATTGAACGACAAGCAGGATTGGTCCGACAAGATAGCAAGCTTGTTCCGTGAAGCCATACATGAGAGAAACTCGAACCCATCTGCGATAATACCCAAGG
>NZ_JXQI01000040.1 GCF_000834015.1 Prevotella pectinovora
ATGAATGTCGGTTTCCAGTCCTTTTGGTTGAGCCGATACGGACACTCCAGTCTTATGTGTGCGGTTTCGAACAAGTCAAGCTGTACGTCAGCTCCAATATACCCTTTGTCACCATAGATGCTACAGTCGTGATAAGTATGTTTTACATCCTTCATATAATGGAGGACAGCTACACTTGCCTTTGACAGATCATAGGAATGGATAACTCCACTTAACCCACAGAGAGCGTGTAACTTATAACCAAAATAATACGTATTCTGCGAAGCACAGAAGCCGAAGTCGGGAGCTTGCGAGAAATTTCCGGTACGCCCCATCTTGCAACGTTTTCCTCTTGCAACCCTACAAACCTCTATCGGCTTGGAGTCAACAAAGAACTGTTCCTCTCCGCCATCCATTTCCATGGCAATCCTCTTGCGCAGTTCCTCACACAGGCCTGCCGTTTTCTTCCTGCGGTCATTGAACTGTCTCCTTGATATGAGATTGGGAATGCTGTCCTTGTATTCTTGCAATTTATAGTCGAACAACCACTTCTCACTATCAATGCTCTCGGTCTCTGCCGTCAGGGATAGTGCCACCACTTCCAAATCCGAAAACTTGGGAACAGGACCACGACGTGGAACATTACCCGATTCATTGACGAGATTTTCAGAGAATTGCTTGCATATCTCAAGTATTTTGACGAATTTTGTATAAAGGTTGTACATACGATGGTTTGAACTTAATGTTTTG
>NZ_JXQI01000041.1 GCF_000834015.1 Prevotella pectinovora
CAGTATGACCAGTCGAAGCAGGTGGATAACTTCCGCCAAATGCTATCGTCTGTACAGTTTGATGTGCGTGCCATACTTGTGAAGTTGGCAGACCGACTTCATAATATGCGCACGCTAAGCAGTATGCGCCCTGACAAGCAGATGAAGATTGCCTCGGAGACAGATTATTTCTATGCCCCTCTTGCCAATCGCCTTGGTTTGTATAACGTAAAGACAGAACTTGAAAATCTGTCGTTCCGCTATCGCTGTCCACGTGAGTATGAACAAATAGAGAAACAGTTGGCTGAACTTCAGCTGTCGGAGAAGCCAGATGTGGATGTCTTTATCGCCAAGACTAAGGAGATACTTGAAGCTAACGGCATTGACGCACGCATCGAGCTCCGTATGCGCTCACCTTACAGTATCTGGCGCAAGATGCAGTCCAAATGTTGTGATTTCGAACATATCGACAGCAAGCATTACCTGCGTATCATCTACAAGGCTGACGGCCTACAGGAGGAAAAGAAGCAGAGCTTGCATATCTATGCCGTGTTGTCCGACTGTTTCAAGGAGCGTCCTTGTTCTGTGGTCAATTATATCAATGCCCCGAAGGAGAACGGCTACCAAAGTTTCCATGTGAAGTTTCTCAATCCAAAGGGACAATGGGAGGAAGTGCATATCTCGTCTGAACGTATGATACGCAACAACCGCCTTGGCTGTACTGCTGAACGCACGGAGGAAAACCTGAAGGCATGGTTGGAAAAGTTCAGGGCTGTGCTCAAGGATATAGCCTACCACACCAACGAGATGGACTATATGGATGGTGTGACGGCATCGTTCTACCATGATAACATTATGGCTTTCACACCCAAAGGCAAATGTATCGTACTGCCCAAGTATGCCACTGCACTCGATTTTGCCTTCGAAATTCATACCGAAGTTGGACTTCATGCCGTGTATGCACGTATCAA
>NZ_JXQI01000042.1 GCF_000834015.1 Prevotella pectinovora
ATGATTTTCGGAGGCATTCTGAACAGAGACAAAACGAACTTTCCTTCGGGAAAGGTCATTATAAAGATATTATACAATGGAGAGTTTGATCCTGGCTCAGGATGAACGCTAGCTACAGGCTTAACACATGCAAGTCGCGGGGTAACATCTGGTAGAGCTTGCTCTTCCAGGATGACGACCGGCGCACGGGTGAGTAACGCGTATCCAACCTGGCCCATACCACGGGATAGCCCGTCGAAAGGCGGATTAATACCGTATGCTGTCATTAAGATGCATATATTGATGACGAAAGGACTGGCGGTATGGGATGGGGATGCGTCTGATTAGCTTGTTGGCGGGGTAACGGCCCACCAAGGCGACGATCAGTAGGGGTTCTGAGAGGAAGGTCCCCCACATTGGAACTGAGACACGGTCCAAACTCCTACGGGAGGCAGCAGTGAGGAATATTGGTCAATGGGCGCAAGCCTGAACCAGCCAAGTAGCGTGAGGGAAGACTGCCCTACGGGTTGTAAACCTCTTTTGTTTGGGAATAAAGTGCGGGACGTGTCCCGCATTGCATGTACCATTTGAATAAGGACCGGCTAATTCCGTGCCAGCAGCCGCGGTAATACGGAAGGTCCGGGCGTTATCCGGATTTATTGGGTTTAAAGGGAGCGCAGGCCGTGGGTTAAGCGTGTCGTGAAATTCCGTCGCTCAACGGCGGACGTGCGGCGCGAACTGGTCCACTTGAGTACGCGGGACGTTGGCGGAATTCGTGGTGTAGCGGTGAAATGCTTAGATATCACGAAGAACTCCGATTGCGAAGGCAGCTGACGGTAGCGCAACTGACGCTGAGGCTCGAAAGTGCGGGTATCGAACAGGATTAGATACCCTGGTAGTCCGCACGGTAAACGATGGATGCCCGCTATTCGCCCACCTGGGCGAGTGGCCAAGCGAAAGCGTTAAGCATCCCACCTGGGGAGTACGCCGGCAACGGTGAAACTCAAAGGAATTGACGGGGGCCCGCACAAGCGGAGGAACATGTGGTTTAATTCGATGATACGCGAGGAACCTTACCCGGGCTTGAATTGCAGAGGAAGGATTTAGAGATAATGACGCCCTTCGGGGCCTCTGTGAAGGTGCTGCATGGTTGTCGTCAGCTCGTGCCGTGAGGTGTCGGCTTAAGTGCCATAACGAGCGCAACCCCTCTCCGTAGTTGCCATCGGGTGATGCCGGGCACTCTGCGGACACTGCCACCGTAAGGTGTGAGGAAGGTGGGGATGACGTCAAATCAGCACGGCCCTTACGTCCGGGGCTACACACGTGTTACAATGGGGCATACAGAGCGCCGGCGGCCGGCAACGTCCGTCCAATCGCGAAAGTGTCCCCCAGTTCGGACTGGGGTCTGCAACCCGACCCCACGAAGCTGGATTCGCTAGTAATCGCGCATCAGCCATGGCGCGGTGAATACGTTCCCGGGCCTTGTACACACCGCCCGTCAAGCCATGAAAGCCGGGGGCGCCTGAAGTCCGTGACCGCAAGGGTCGGCCTAGGGCGAAACCGGTGATTGGGGCTAAGTCGTAACAAGGTAGCCGTACCGGAAGGTGCGGCTGGAACACCTCCTTTCTGGAGATGCCTTCTGAAAAGGTGCACCT
>NZ_JXQI01000043.1 GCF_000834015.1 Prevotella pectinovora
AAGCAGCTCTCATATAACCGCTTTGTTGAACTCGAGTCCAGAGTCGCGGTTGAGATGATGCTGTTCCTCCAACTGTTTTGCTTTGGCAGATGCACGGGTATAAGTTTCATTGACAGTACATGCATTCTCAAGGCAACGAGGCTCCTTTCGAATCAAAAGGAAAAGGTAGCCACAAGGTTTGGGTAAAAACTGGCTGGCAGCAATAAGGATCGGTAAGGCAAAGCATTGAGTACGTTATTTTATATATAAAGATAAGTGTCTATATATAACGCAAGTGGAAGAAATCGAACATCGCAACACAAAAAAAGCTTAATCGGAAAAAATTCCAATTAAGCCCTTTGCTGTTCTTCTCGTTAAAAGCCTATTGCTGTCTTATTTCTTCGCAACCTTAACAGTCTTGCCCGAAGCATACTTCACAATGTTCAAACCTCTCTGCATAGAGCTGAGACGCTGACCCTGAGCATCGTATACTGCAACCGGCACATCAGTCTTGCCTTCATTGTTGTTGATGGTAGAGATACCAGTGCTATAGCCCTCAACATTTGCCTTGGCGGCATTTGCGATAGTGCCATCGGCATTGAGCAACAAGGCAACAACGCGCATCTTTGAAGTGTCCTGAATTAGCGACTCTCCCGAAGTGTTGACAACCTTTGCAGTCTCAAACTCACCCTCTACCTCTATCGGCTCGTCAGTCTTGATTGTTGCTGGCAGCGACACAAGTCCACTTGTAAGACGACTTGTTGCCACTACAACATCATCGAAATGAAGACCTGGGATAACAGAATTTCCTGCAAAGAACGGATCTGCTTCAGGCGAAGGCATTGATCCGACATTGTCTTCTGTATAATAGTTATGCTGCTCCCATGTAGAACCTGTTCCATGAAGGTCATCGGCTACGAGCACAAACTCAACCTTATACTTATCAGCATCTGTCAAATCCTCAAGGAATACGAATGTTGCCTTAGTGGCTATCTTCTTCATGTCATCCTTATAACTTGCCTCAACAGCAACTGATGCAGGAGCAAACTTCTTAGCCTGTGCCTTCCAAATATCCTCAATGCCGAGGCCGGAATTTGAGACTCCGACATAAGGATCAAGAGCAGCATTAAACGAACGGTCCATATCCGCTGTTGGGAATCCAGGCACACTTGACGGGAAGTTAGTAGAAGACATCACCTCCATTGCATCGTCGTTATGATAAGAAAGCCCGATAAAGTCGGGATGATACTTGTTCATAAGTTTCAAGGCAACATATCCACGCGGACACCATCCGCACCATGTACCAGTATATTCCTCCATTACAGGATTGTGCTTTGGCATAACGTTGGCCACCACAAACTTACCCTCATTGGCAACAGCCTCGCTATTAGCCTCGCCATTCACCTTGTCAACAGTAAACTTAAGTGGATAGGTACCCTTTGCAGCTATCTCACTGAGCTTAATGGTCACATCAGTTGAAGCGTTGTAGATAGCTGGCAGCGGCTTGTCAAGCTCCACCAAACCCGAACCATTCACGTCGCCTGCCGTATAACTGTAGCTGAACGACTTAACGCCATTATAACCATGGTTCCTTATACTAAGAGTAACATCGGTGGTTGTGTTCACCAGTCCATACACCGTTCCTATCTCAGAGATATTGGCAGCATTGGCCTCAAAGCCAGAAATGTCAACCTCAAGAGCCGAAGAACCAAAATCCGACTTATCCTTCCATTTCTTGTAAGTACGCGATGTATGGAGGAAGAATCCTGCATCACTCTTATCCCCAACCAAAACCACTGGATATTTGGTGGTAGAGCTTGTCGCATCCACGTTGAACGAATAGCCCACATACAGTGTGTCGCTATCGATAGTGTAAGGAGTGGCAAGAGTGGCAGAAGCTGTATTGCCATCAAACGTAGCATCGAGACTCATCACATCGGGCACATTCTTCTTGCTCTCAACCGTGAGCTTCTTGCTAATCCACACCTTCACGTTGCTTATATTGTCGCTACTCTGGAACGGAGCGCGTATAGCCTCTATCTTCTTACCCTTTAGACTCTTGTCGGCAAGCATCACAGCCACATCATAGTTCTCCTTCTTCTGTGTGCCATAAGCCACCAACGACGACGAACCCATATTGCCACTGAATACAATCTTGCCGTTGTCAGCATAAGCAGAGTCACAGAATCCTGACAAAGCCGCCACAAGCAGAATGGAATTGAGTATACATTTGTTATTCTTCATAACCTTCGTGTTTTTTTATTATTACAGAATTTCCCATTTATGTTAAAAGGCTCTTCTCATTATTTTTATTCTGTCAATCTTACTTCTTGACAACCTTCACAGTCTTCTGTGTGCCGTCTGCCATCTTCATGGTCTTGAGGTATACACCACTAGCAAGGTTGCTTACACGACGACCGCTAAGATCACTGAAGCTTACGCTTGTCACGTTGCCATTGTCGGCAGTCATGCCCTTGATAGCTGTCTCAACAGGAGTGAAGTTGCCTTCATCATCAATCTCATACTCTACAAGATTTGACTTGTAAACCTTGTCACCATCCTTATAGAAAGTCTGAATACCAAGCTTTGTGAATCCAGTCATGTAGAAGTACAATGTGTGCATGTTACCATTTGCAATAAAGTCAAACGAATTGTCTGAGAAGTAATACGGGATATCGGTGATCTCCTCAGAAATATTCGTATACTCATCTGGATATGCTGTAAACAAATCGCCATCGAAGTATAAATTATAGTAGAGCTTTTGGGCATCAAGCAAGTTGCCGTCAACCGAATTCTTGTCAAACCAGAACTGGAGCACACCACAACCTTGGGCCTCATCGAATGGCACGAACTGCAGCAAGACAGGATCCTTAGGACTTCCAGGAACCTCTACCCACGGCTCCATCTGCGGAGCCCCATAAGATATAGTTGGGTATACAGAATTCATACCTTTGTTAACATCAAACATACCATCCGACTTCAATGTCTTGGCAACGGCGTCATAATCAAACGATATAGACTTCTCGAAGTAGAAGCTGTCAACTTCCACTCCATACAATTCGTTCCAAATCTTCTTACTACCCAAAGGAGCGAAGAAGGAATGTATCTGCTCCACTGGGTCTACACCCATGTAGATCTTACCCTCGAAGACAGCCTTGTCACCATCAATCTTACCCTTTGCCCAATTATCCGGAGCGTTTTCTGAAAGATTGCCAAGATACAGATCCTTGCCATCAATAGCCAAATTGATAATGCGAGCGTCGTCCTGACCATCATTATTGATGAATCTAACCTGATACTTCGAAACTTCGGCTGAAGCTGGAGGAACACTTGCTGTCTCTTTCATCTTGCTCCATACCTGATAGTAGTCGGCGTATCCACACCAACCGCCATCGTCGGCACATAGTGCAAGATAAACATTATTATCGTGGTTGTCTACACGGATGAGTGAGTCGTTGCGGAGCACGTAGCTCATAGTCTGAGATGTAGGATCAGGAACAAAAGAGCTGCCCTCTTGATTCATCACAGCTCGATAAGCATAGAAATATTCCTTCTCGCCTGTAGGATTGCCATTAGCATCAATAGCGTCCTGGGCATAATATTTCTGAGGAAAATCAAACTTGATGGTGTCACCCTCAGCCTTATAGCCCTTTATCCAAGAGCCAGATGGTATTGTGCAGATAGCATTCTGGATATATACTTCTCCGTTGCTACCCTCAACATAACGCTCTACTGTGCCATCCAAAGTTATATGGAATACATATCCGAACATTACCAAGTAACCCTCACTCGTACCATATAGATTGTCATGCAATGTGCCAGCCGGCTGCTCAGTAATGAGTTCCGACTCGCTTGCAGCCTTGCACACACGTGCAAGAAGAGTTGTCTGATTGCTTACCGTAGGCATAATAAAATTCATTGGCTGGCCTGCCGGCTTCTTGATGTTAGGCTGATATCTCAGCGAACTGTTGGCAAACGGTCCGTTTGCCTGAACTTTTGCGTGGGGTTGTGCAAAAGACGCTGTAGCAAACAAAGCTGCTACTAACGCTGTGAAGATTTTTTTCATAAGCGACATTAATTTAGTTAACAAATGTACAGACTATCCGTATAGGGAACCCTGTACTTATCTTTTTCTCGGTTGCAAATGTAGTAAATATATATTAACCTGCAAGCTTTTTAATAATTTTCTTTCGTTTTATCGTTATTTTCTTTGTTTTGCTTACTTTTTTATACTATATACACATTAATAAACTATCCTCACATTATTTAATATAAGCAAAAATTTATCAATACAAGCCAAAGCACAAGTAAAATAATATAAGTTAAAAACTTGCCAGATTAAACAAAAAGTCTTACCTTGCAAAACGTTTAAGAAAACAACATTCTTATGCCGTTTTCTTAATTACACATAACAATGCGCTTGTGACGGAATTGGTTGACGCGATAGACTTAGGATATAGTGTCTGAGCCGAGCGGCCCAGGATTTTGCCATGTCGAAGAATTCACTTATCTTAGTGTTGCAAAACAAACAAGAGAATTCAACGATAGACATGGCAAAAATACATATTAAATCTGAGAAACTCACTCCTTTTGGAGGAATGTTTTCGGATCATGGAGCAATTTGACTCCACATTGTCATCTGTAATCGATTCTACATTGGTCTAAGGTTTAGATTGTTCCATTTCATGGCACGTTTTCTCGCCATGGCATAACTCGAGCAAGCTCGGTTCTGCTCATTTGGCTTAACGAAAACGTTCGGTTATCGGTACAGCGAAATCATCTTGCCATATCCGATGCTTGACATCTTTCCCACATAGTATTATATTTCCATTTGTCATACAGGTAAGCAAAGACAAAGGATAGTACGGCAATAACTGCCAAAACTTTTTTGTTACTTTTGATATTCATAATATTCATAATATTTAATCCTAATTTTGCCAATAATTTAATTCTTTTAGTCGTAGCCGGGAAGGCTCATCTAAATGCGTGCAACCATTGAAAGCGTAATCTTCTATACCCCAGTCCGGGATAAGGAATAGTTTATAAAAAAGTTGGTAGTCTCACAAATATTTTGTACCTTTATAGGTGAAAATCAATTAGTTACAAAAACATTTGATATGACTACCGATTACAAAGTTACAGAATTATTTTGTATTATAGACGAGTTTTGCAAACATTTTGATGCAGAAAATGCAGGAAATCTACTTGAAGACAATAGCGGAGTCAAGCGTAGACGTCGCCAAGCGTCGTTGTCCGACAGTGAAATCATGACCATTTTGTTGCATTTCCCATATTGTATAAGACACTCGGTTATCCCGAACTGGGGTAATATCATATAGGCAAATAAACTGGTCACCTATCGTATTGTTGTAATACGTAGCTTTACACCACTTGTCTATTCATTTTGCACCTATACTTCGGCTTGTGTTGTCTTTTGTTGTAGCGTATCGCTATGCTTGTGTATATGGTTTTTCCTCAGAAATAGTGTCATAGTATCATTCCGGGCTCTAATGAATACCCTAAGATGCTGTAGGCCAACGACTTGGTTCAATGATACTTTTCTGAATGTTTTACATAAAAGTGTCATTTAAGTATCATTTAAGTATCATGCCTTTTCAACGCAAAGGCGGAGATTTTTATCGGTTCAAAAGCATTGATTTATCATCGAAACATCATGCGTTTTCAACCGAAAGGAGTCTGTTCTGACGCTAATTGTTTCACTCCTTTACTTAAGTATTCATTCCATAAATCATTTGGGCACTGTTCTGCCAATGTTTGTGCCCATTAGGGGCAAGCAGCGTGCCCCTAATGGGCAAGCACAGTGCCCCACATGGGCAAGCACCTTGCCCCATTTGAGCAAGCGTTCTTCTCATTTTTTTGTGAATAGATAAAGAAAATTAAACCCCAAACGATATAATTACCGTCTGGGGTTTAATCATTAGATTTTATTTATAAGAAATCCTTTCTTAGTATGTAGCGAGAACCTGCTTTGCTGTCGGGTTCTCCGGGTCGATCTGGATCAGCTTCTCGAAGAATGGCTTGGCAGCAGCGCTGTCGTTCTTGATCTTGTAGAAGTAGATGCCGAGGTATGTGTAAGCCTCAGTGATGCGAGCCTTGTCAGAATCGTCCTTCACACCCTTCTCCTCAATCAGCTTGGCGAGCTTGTCGTAGTAAGGTCTTGCCAGACCCTTTGTCTGATTAGCGTCGATAAGACCGAGAGTACGTGCTGCCATGAAGTTGCAGAAGTCAGCATTGCTTGGATATTTCTCGCTCATCTGGTTGTAGATCTCAACAGCCTTCTTCACAGATGCCTCCTGGGCAGCTCCAGTCTGGTTGGCAGCCTGGTTGCGGTAGATGTTGGCAAGACCGTTGTAGTCGTTGATGCCTACATTTGGGTTAAGAGTGAGATACTGCTCATAGAGTTCCAAAGACTTTGCGAAGTCACCCTTTGCTTTGTAAGCGTCAGAGAGGTTTTTGATGACTGCTGCCTTCTGAGCGTCTTCTTTGCATTCAGCAAGCTGCTTGTTGTAGTATTCGATGGCTGTGTCATACTGCTTCAGAGCGCTGTATGTCAGTCCGGCGTATTTGTAGTCGTTTGCTGTGAGGTCTACAGAGTCGCTCTTGTTGAACAGGGCGTCAACATACTTTGCAGCCTCGTCATACTGCTTCAGCTCGAAAGAGTTGTAGAGAGCCAGACGGTTGTAGCCGGAGTTGCGTGGGTTCTTTGAAAGACCGTAAACGGCGAGTTCCTTTGAAACATCATTCTTCTGGTTTGCGAATGCAGCCAGTGCATACTCTGTAAGGTAGCTTGGCTCGTGGTCGTAGAGCTTGGCAGGTGTCACCTTGCTATAGTAGTCGAGCACCTTCTGCATATACTTGCCGTTCTTCTTTGCAGCCTCATAGTAGATGTGGGCTGCCTCAGCGTCAACAGGGAAGTTCGCATCGAGTGTGCGAACCTTCTCCAGCTGCTCTACAGCCATGTCTGGAGACACACCACGCATAACGCGGGCATATTTTACGTAAGCGCTGATGTTGTTTGGCTCAGCATAGTAAGCGTTCTGATACATGGCAGCAGCAGCGCCTGGGTCATCGTTGAAGTAAGCCAAGTCGCCGAGGAGCACGAAACCGTCGCCCACCTTGCCGGTCTTTGCCTTGTTTGTCAACTCAACAGCCATCTCGCCGTATTTGCGGGTGTTGGCTGTGTCCTTTACGTCGAGATAAGCACGACCGATGGCTGCAAGAGCCTTGGCGTCTTTCTTGTTCTCTTTCACCGCTGCCTTCACGATAGATGCCACAGCAGCCTTGTCCTTGTTGGTCTTGATGGCGTTGACAGCGTCCTTGACGCTTGTCTGTGCCATAGCAGAGCCGCTGAATACTGTCATCAGCGCTCCCATGAATAGATATTTTATTGCTTTCATAATTCTCTTGTTTTTAAGATAGTGATTGATGATCGTTCTTTTCTATTAGTCTCTTTTTTTTGCGTATGCAAAGATACTTATTTTTATTTATCTAACACTTATCCTCTTGATAAATTGCATTGTAAGAGAAAATATTCTTGTTCTTTTAATCATCATTAACTTGAACGCTGCGCCATTCCAGGTCTCCGCGATAGGGGAGGAGAGCAGATTTCAGGATAATCTTCTGTCCCTGTGGCGACTGCATGAAGTTTGCCACGCCAACGGGCAGTCCATGGAACGGGTCGGCAAGCAGTGCGTAAATCGTTCTTGCGAACGGATATCTGCCATCGAGCAGGTATAGCTGGTATGGTTTCCAACTGTTCATCTCCGTAGCCTTCTCCATCTGGCATACCGACATAACCGTGATGTTCTTCTTGAATGTCACGTTTGTAGTGTCTCGCTTGTCGTTGAGCCAGTTGCTGCCGATGATGCCGATGGCGTTAGGAGTTTTCTCAACATATTTGATGACCTCAGCACTTGTGTTCACGGCCGAGATGTTAGGACTGTTGATAGGTTTGCCGCCAAGGATAGAATCTACTGCCCATCTCACGGCTGCCGACTGCTTGTTGTCGAACACCACGTCGATGGTTCCGAATTTCGAACCCTTGTTTATCTGGTTCCACTTTGTTGCCTGTCCGGAGAGGATTCTCTTGATGTCCTTCACCGTTATGCAGGAGTCAACATTGTTCTTGTTTATGATGAACGCCAGTCCGTCGTAGCCAAGCGGGAAATAACGTGGCTGTATCTTCATGCTCTTGAAATATTCGAGCTGTTTCTTAGACAGGTTCCTTGCCGTTATGATGAGATGCACGTCCTGTTTCATCAGTGCGTTGAAGGCATCAATCTCATTTGTGTATTTCGCTGTGACATGAGCGTCAGGATACATGGCATGGAATACGGCAAGCTCTTCCTCCACGATAGGGCTGAAGCTCTCATCGCACATCAATGTCATTTTGCCTGACGAGTAGGTGTCAGTTCTTGCATTCTTGGACTTTTGCCCTGAACATGCGCAGAAAACCAATAATGCAACCATCATTGTAAGAAATGTGTAAGTCGTTCGCTTCATGATAATTCTTGTTTAGAGACAGCCCCGTTGTTCTTGGAGCCACTTGTTTTATAAATTATTCTGTTAGGATATTTCTCTGTATGTCAGAGAAAAAAAAGAAGAGCAGAAGCCACCTTCTATAAGGCAATTCCTCTACTCTTCTTGTTAGATATCTCGTCTATGTGAGATTACTGAAGGCGGAATGTTACAGGTACGGTAAATCTTGAACGTACCGCCTGGCCATTCTGCTTACCAGGAATCCACTTAGGCATGCTGCTGATTACGCGCTGTGCCTCCTTGTCGAGTGATGGGTCAACACCACGAACGACCTTAACCTGTGATACAGAACCGTCTCTCTCTACGACGAACTGTACAACTACACGACCCGAAATACCATTCTCAGCAGCAACTACTGGATACTTGATATGATCAGCGAGCCATCCGTTTACAGATCCGCCAGGGAATTGAGGCTGCTGCTCTACCACCTCGAAGATCTTGTTCTGCTCCTCCTCATGCTTTGGAGGTTCTGGAGCTGCAATATCCTCAACGGCCTTGAGCACTGTACCACCTGCCTCGTCGTTACCCTTAACGTCGAAAGCACCGATAGCAGTCTTGGTTTCCTTCAACTCATCCTGAGTCTTCATTTCCTCCTCAGGTTTAACCTCAGAGTCCTTCTTGATGACAGGAGGTGTAAAGGCGATAGAAGACTTAACCTTCTCTACCTTCTGCACCTGCTCCACCTTAGGAGTCTCGGTCTTCTTCTCAACCTTGGCCTCCTTCTTTGCCTCAAGGAGAGATGCCTCCATTTCAGCCTCGAACTTAGCCTTCTGAGCTTCCTGATATGAGTTATAAGCTGCAAGTCCTAAATATGCAACCGCTGCGACGGCAGCAACGAATATCATTGAAACGATATTACGCTTGCTTGTACCTCTACGCAGTTGGTAAGCACCATAGACCTTATTACGACCTTGGAAGACTATGTCAGCCCATTCATTTGATATAAGATCAATTTTTGCCATTTTCTTTAAAATGTTTAATTTTAGAAAACTATCAACATCGTTTACTTAACGCCGGCTGCCTTCAGAAGGCGCATGTCGTCGTCGTTTACTTTGTCGATAACGTACTTACCTATTGCACAAATCTGCATTTCATCGAGAGCATCTACAAGGTTCTTATAGGATGCAGTATCCAAAGCCTTGATGATGATTGTCAGTGCAGGAACCTTACCTGTTTCCAGTTCACCCTTCTTGATCTTGTCAAGTTTGGCGTTGTAAACAGAGTCGCTCATGCTCTTGTCCTTTGCACGCTCTGAATCGAGAAGTTTCTTTGCTGCCATGATGTTCTTGACAGGTGTGTAACCCCCCTCAGTCCTGTGGTTGATCAAGACGCTGCGGATACCGTCAGCACCCCATGTTGTCTTCTTCAGACATGCAGGGTTGTCATACTGTGGAATACCGTCTACGTGATAGATCTGGTCGTTGCCTGCAAGGTACAGAGTCAGAGTCTGTGACGCCTTGGTAGCAGAACGGTCCTGCTCGTTCACGTTCTTATCATTACTTGGCATGGTGAGCTGCATTGACTGAGGCTTGCTCAGAGAAGTACAGAGCATGAAGAAGGTGATAAGAAGCATCATCATATCCACCATAGGGGTGAAGTCGACGCGGGTCTCGGCTTTTTTCTGTCTTGAACCTTTTTTCTTTGCCATATTATTCAGCCTCCTCCTTCTTTAATGTAGTGATAAGATAATAACGGTTCTCACTCATGTCCTGAAGCTCAGACATCATCTTCTTTACAACCTTGTATGGAGTTGCGGCGTCAGCCTTGATAGCAACCTTCATCTTGTCGCCAAAAGAAGAGTTGCGTGCGGCGTCTACCCAGCACTGGAATTCACTCATGCCTCCGTTGATGGAGTCAGTAGGAATACCCATTTCCTTCTGAAGATTGTTGACGTCTCCTGCTTCATGCTTGAGAACATCAGACATTTTATTCATAGGCATACCGAAGGAAGCGAGTCCAATGAAGTTCTTCTCCTGCATAGCAGAGAGAGAGAGTCCTGAGAACTTGCTCTTGAATCCTTCGAGCATCTCCTGCATATATCCTGGCTTGTCAAGTCCGATAAAGATCTTACCATCCTTGTCAACGATAATCTGCAGAACTTCTGTTTCTGGAACCTTGATCTCTGACACTGAGCCCGGCGCATTCACCTTCACTGCCTCATTCTTCACGAACGTTGACGTCAACATGAAGAAGGTAAGCAGAAGGACCATAACGTCAGACATAGGGGTCATATCTATCCAGACGTCGGCTTTCTTAATCTTTATCTTACCCATAATGAATAAAGTTTTAAAGGGTTAGTAATAAAGATTAAGCCTCTTCTGTATGGTTAGCTTCGTATGTCTTTGCGATAGTGTAACCAACCTCGTCAAGAGCGTAAGTGAGCTTATCGATCTTGTTTGAGTAGTAGTTATAAGCAACAACGGCGCACCATGAAGTCAAAATACCAGAAGCAGTGTTGACGAGGGCCTCAGAAATACCGGTAGAGAGCTCGAGAGAGTCACCACCACCACCGGCTGCAAGAGCGGCGAACGACTTGATCATACCCACAACGGTACCGAACAGAGCGGTAAGAGTACCAAGTGTTACGAGAGTTGCCAGAATTGGCATGTTCATCTGAAGAGTAGGCATCTCAAGCTGAACAGCCTCCTCGTGAGCCTGCTGGATCTTAGAAACCTTCTGCTCCTTCTTCAAACCTGGAGTATTCTCCATCTCTGAGTAAGCCTTCAAAGAAGCTGTAACAACGTTACCTACAACACCCTGCTGCTTGTCGCAAAGCTGCTGAGCCTTAGCCATATCGCCGGCTGAAACTGCTGCCTTAACGTTAGCAACGAACTTAACGAGGCTGCTCTTGCCGTTTGCAGTGCGGAGAGCCAGACCACGCTCTACTGAAAGTGCGATCACAGTGAAGAGAAGTGTGATGATGACAGGAACGACGATACCTCCCTTGTAGATAGTACCGAGCAAGTTGCCTGGAAGTGGAGCGTTTGCGTTGTCGCCACCCTGGAAGTTACCTGGGTTACCGAGAACGAACTCGTAGAAGCATACACCTGCGATGAAGCAGAGTACGATGATCCAAAACGCTGCGCGAACGCCCTGAAAGCCCTGCTTCTTAGCCTTGGCTGGGGCTTTTGTCTGTGAATTTGCCATAATTTTGTTGAATTTGATTTTTAAGTTATTAATAAATTTAAGTTATATTCTCGATTAGCGCCTTTTGAAGGCTGATTTAAAGTTTGTCTCGAAGGTCAACATAGTGATTTATGCACTTCTTATCCGTGCAAAGATAGTAATTTAATATTGACTTTGATAAAAAGTTAAATCATTTTAACTACCTTGATGCGATTTTTTTCCTTTCAGAGTGCTTTTCTATATGCTTCGAGTGTTTTTATCCGCAATATTTTCCATCAGCGCATCATAAAGACACGCTGTTCGTCTGTCATGCCAGCAGCGCCAATGTGTCCTTGATGCGTTTCATCGCCTCGCGGATATTGTCGTCGCTTGTGGCATAGCTCATGCGGAAGCAGTATGGGTCGCCGAATGCGTCGCCGCCCACTGTTGCCACGTGGCCCACTTCGAGCAGGAACATGGCGAGATCCGTTGAGTTTTCTATCTTCTTCCCGTTGTAGCTCTTGCCGAAGAAGCTGCTGCATTTAGGGAACAGGTAGAAGGCGCCTTCCGGTTTGTTCACTTCCAGTCCCGGTATGTCCTTGGCGAGTTCCACGATAAGGTCACGGCGTCTTTCAAACGCTTTCCTCATTGTCTCCACGCATTCCTGCGATGTGGTATAGGCAGCCTCTGCCGCTTTCTGGCTCACTGAGCAAGGGCCGCTCGTATACTGTCCCTGCAGCTTGTTGCATCCTTTCACTATCCATTCCGGAGCTGCTATGAATCCTATTCTCCATCCTGTCATGGCGTATGCCTTAGACACTCCGTTCACGATTATCGTTCGCTCTCTCATTCCCTCTATGTGGGCGATGCTGCTGTGCTTGCCCACGTAGTTGATGTGTTCGTAGATCTCGTCGGCGAGCACATACAGTCCTTCATGTCTTTTTATCACCTCAGCAAGTCCTCTGAGTTCTTCTTCAGAGTACACGCTGCCTGTAGGGTTGCTTGGCGAGCACAGGATGAGCATCCTTGTCTTTGGCGTTATGGCAGCTTCGAGCTGCTCCGGTGTCATCTTGAAGTTCTGTTCGAATCCGGCTTCAACGATAACCGGTTCTCCTCCGGCAAGTTTCACCATCTGCGGATAGCTCACCCAGTATGGAGCAGGGATTATCACCTCGTCTCCATCATTTACGAGTGCCATCACCGTGTTGCACACACTCTGCTTGGCACCGTTAGACACGAGAATCTCGTTTGTTGAGTATTCCAGTCCGTTTTCCTTCTTCAGCTTTTCGACGATAGCCTTTCTCAGTTCGATATATCCCGGCACTGGCGAGTATCTCGAGTAGTTCTCGTCGATAGCTT
This sequence comes from Prevotella pectinovora, assembly GCF_000834015.1. Lineage (GTDB taxonomy): Bacteria > Bacteroidota > Bacteroidia > Bacteroidales > Bacteroidaceae > Prevotella > Prevotella pectinovora. The sequence goes on from NZ_JXQI01000043.1 coordinate 13,003, forward strand.
TCTTGGCCGCCTCCTTGATATGGTCAGGTGTGTTGAAGTCCGGTTCTCCCACGCTCATGTTGATAACGTCGATACCTTGCGCTTTCATTTCTCCGCTTTTCTGCGACATCGCTAATGTAGCCGAAGGAGCGAGCCTGTTCAGGCGGTCTGATAATTTTGTCATATAAGATGTGTTATGTGTTTATATTTGTTGCAAAAGTATATTATTTTCTTCTCTTTAACGAATAATTCTCACTTTTATTTTGTAATATGTGTTAAGTAATAGCAACAAGGGCTGTTTCATAGAACAATATGTCTAAGAAACAGCCCTTTGCCGTGTATGTAATGTCTTGTTATTTCATTCTCCGGTCCCTATATATATATTATAGGTGAAGGTTGTGTCCCATGCGCAGCTTTTTGGTCTGGAGATATTTGTAGTCGTATTCGTTAGGTGCGATTTCGATTGGTATGTTCTCCACGATTTCCAGTCCGTAAGCCTCAAGTCCCACTCTCTTTGTAGGGTTGTTGGTGAGGAGTCTCATCTTGCTCACTCCGAGCTGTCTGAGAATCTGCGCTCCGCATCCGTAGTCTCTCTCGTCCGGCTTGAATCCCAGGTGTATGTTTGCCTCTACTGTGTCGAGACCTTTCTCCTGCAGTTTGTATGCGGCAATCTTGTTCATCAGTCCGATGCCTCTACCTTCCTGCTGCATGTATACCACTACGCCCTTTCCTTCTTTTTCTATCATCTCCATCGACTTGTGGAGCTGTTCGCCGCAGTCGCATCTCTTGCTTCCGAAGATGTCGCCGGTAGAGCATGAGGAGTGAACTCTGACGAGGATAGGTTCGTTTGGCTCCCAGCTTCCCTTGATGAGTGCCATGTGTTCCATTCCGTTGCTTGTCTGGCGGAACGGCACGAGTCTGAAGTGTCCGTATGCCGTCGGCATGTCCACTTCTTCTCCTTTTTCCACGAGCACCTCATTCTTGAGTCTGTATGCTATCATGTCTTTGATGGAAATCGTCTTCAGACCGTATTCCTTGCCGAACTCCAGCAGCTGTGGCAGTCTTGCCATCGTGCCGTCTTCGTTCATAATCTCCATCAGTGCACCGGCAGGGTAGAGTCCTGCCATGCGGCAGAGGTCGATGGCGGCTTCGGTGTGACCGCTTCTTCTGAGCACTCCGTTGTCCTGTGCATAGAGCGGGTTCACGTGTCCTGGCCTGCCGAAGGTTGTCGGTTTGGAACTTGGGTCGGCGAGAGCCTTTATAGTCTCTGCTCTGTCGTGTGCGGATACTCCTGTGGAGCATCCTTCCAGCTTGTCCACCGTCACTGTGAACGGCGTGCCGAGCATAGAGGTGTTGTCAGACACCTGGTGTGGCAGGTCGAGTTCCTTGCATCTCGACATAGTGATGGGCACGCAGAGCACGCCTCTGGCATGCTTGAGCATGAAGTTCACTTTCTCGGCGTCGATCTTCTCGGCTGCGATGATGAGGTCGCCCTCGTTTTCGCGGTCCTCGTCATCCACTACGATAACGAATTTGCCTTCTTTGATGTCTTCGATGGCCTCTTCTACGGTATTGAGCTTTAAATTCTCCATTGTGATTGTTACCTTATTATATAATATATAAATTTCTTTGTATGTAAATTCTCCTTTTTGTCATCTTGCCGTCGGCTCCTCTTTCATTTCAGTGAGCCTGTCTGTCATCAATTTGTTGGTCTCGCTGATTTTCTTGAGGTCTCTCATCAGTCTCAGTCTGAATCTCCACATCCTGAAGAAGAAGAACAGACCTGCCGGCACGATTATGGCGGCGGTGATGTTCAGCCATTTCCACTCGAACGGTCTTGTGTGTGATTTCACCATTATCACGGGATATTCGTTCAGACAGTTTATCACCTTTCTGTCTTTTGAGTTCGAAAGGTCTGCAATGGTGCTTTCGAGCAGTTCGCCGATGCGCTCCATCTCGTGGTCCGGCTGATATTTGAAGAACACGTTGATGAAGTTTGGCGGAGATTTCAGCTTGTGTGTTGTGGCATACTGTTTTATCTCCTTGGTTATCTGTTCGATGTTCTGCCGGTCTTTCTCATAGTCGGGAGTCTCTATTATCACCGTCTTTCTCGTTATGCTCCTCTTCGTTCTCAGTCCGAGCAGCTTTGCCGCCACCTTCTTGTATGCGTCGATGTTGAACACCACGGAGTCATTGTTCGCCTTATAGGTGAAGAATATGGCGAGCGGTGTCAGTACGGCTGTCGCTATGCTCTTTCCGAACCATACCGCCCACATGCCGCCGCGCGCCATTCTGTATCCGGTATTGTCGAAGATATAATATACGATGAATACGAGCACCGAGATGATTACCGGCACTCCGAGTCCGCCCTTTCTGATGATTGCTCCCAACGGGGCACCGATGAAGAAGAATATGATGCACGACAGGGCGAGCGTGAATTTGTTTATCGCCTCTATCTTGTGCTGGCGCAGCAGCTTGTCGCCGTCGCCCGTCACCATTGCCTTGAACTGCAGTTCGTTCATGTTGTTCTGCACCGTCGACATGGCGTTGTTCACAGCCCTCAGCTTGTTGTCAGCCGTTAGCGATTCGAATTTCTTCTTCACGTTGAACTTTCCGCTCTCCACTTCTTTCTTTATCCTCATGGAGTCGCTTCTCGAAATCTTCTGGCTGCCCAGGAGCATGAATCGGGCGTCTTTGTAGAATGCACGTCCGATGCTGTCATATTCATGACTTATCGAGTCCATATCGTGGCTTATCTGGGATATGCTCTTTGCCTTGGCATTGTTGGAAAGCGAACTTGCGTCGGCAAGGTTGAATCCGTTGTCGAAGTCGAGTACGATTTTCTTGGAGATGAACGTCTCCCGTCTGTATGGCACGTTGGCGCTGCCCGTGACGTCAGACGACTTCATGTTTTCAAACCACTCTCCGCTATGCAGCGTCAGCACGAGGTGCTTCTTCTCTGCCGTAGACTGCAGCATGCCCGAGTCGGCGAGTATTATCGCTGCATCCTCGAAACTGTCGGTCATGCGGTAAATCATTATGCCATAGAGCATTCCGGAGTTAAGGTCCTTCTTCTGCACATACAGGTTGCAGTTCGGTATTCCGTCGTAGAACACGCCTTCCGGTATTTCCAGTTCCGGACTCTTCTGCTTCATCGACATCAGCAACTGAGCGAACTGCATGTTGGCGCTTGGTGCCACCACATCCTGGAAGTAGAACGACACTCCGGATATTATCAGTGTTATGGCTATCAGCGACCTGAAAGCCTGCATCAGCGATATTCCGGCAGCCTTGATGGCAGTAAGCTCACTGCTCTCGCCGAGGTTTCCGAAGGTTATCAGCGACGACAGCAGGATGGCCAACGGCAAAGCCTGCGGCACGAGAATCAGACTCATATACCAGAAGAACTGCGCCATAACCTCCACCGACAATCCCTTGCCGATGAGTTCATCGACATATCTCCATAGAAACTGCATCATCAGCACGAACTGGCAGATGAAGAATGTTCCGATGAAGAGCATTCCGAATTGTCTGGATATGAAGATGTCTAATTTCTTTATTCTAAGCATTGTCTTGTGGTATCATAGGGCGTAATTGCCCAATAACGGTGCAAAAATACTACAAAAAATCGGAAGTCAGAAAATATTTCCTTCTATTTACCAAGTTTTGAGTATTTCAACATTTCCCGATGCGTTATTTGTGTTATAATCAGTGGATAAGTCATGTAGCAGCGGATATGGGCTCAGTGGAAATTTAGTGGGGATAAGCATAAATCTTTGCAAGTCGATACAGAAAGAACTTTTCATCAACGATGCCCCTTAGTGATGCTCTGAAAGCTTTGATTTTTGCATTAAAGGATTCAGCTG
>NZ_JXQI01000044.1 GCF_000834015.1 Prevotella pectinovora
CAGCTGAATCCTTTAATGCAAAAATCAAAGCTTTCAGAGCATCACTAAGGGGCATCGTTGATGAAAAGTTCTTTCTGTATCGACTTGCAAAGATTTATGCTTATCCCCACTAAATTTCCACTGAGCCGCTATTAGGGCTTGCTCGGGACTTTCACCCGTTAGACAATGCTCATGCCGAGCGTACCTACAAGAAGACCTCAGTACCGATTGGGGTACTGAGGTCTCTTTTTTCTGAGAATTATCACGGTTTTGCCGCAAAAAGGGCGGCATTACCCTAATTACTTAAGGATAACCTTATGCGCCTTACCGCCCTGTTTAACAATATATATGCCTTTGCCAAGGCTTCTTAGTTCAGCAGCTGTTTTAAATACTGCATCAACCTTTGTTCCAGAGAGTGTATAAACGGCTATTGCGTCAGCGTTGCCACCATTGGTTGCACTGTCAACAGCCGTAGTTATACTGTCAATGGCCACAGTCATCTTCACGGTGCTAGAGTTGCCCGTCAGTTTCAGAATATAGTCTCCAGCCTCATTCGCTGCCACAGTCTGTTTGTAGATATAGTAACCGAGATAGTTGCCATCTTCCCATGAAGAGAACGACAAATACCGTCCATCAACATCATTCTTGGCATTGTCAATGTCATCATAGATATAACCACCAATATAGTCGTCGGTCTTCAGGCTGAAACTACCCTCTTCCACACTTATCTTTGCCCATACAGGTCTGTCATAAGTACCCTTGGGTATGTCGTAGGTCATTCCGTCCTCAAGCACGATAGGGCAGGTAACAGACTCTCCAGGCTGCGGGTCGTTGACGATAAAGACAAGTTTTGCCTCATCGTAAACCTGTGTCAGTTGCATGTTGACAAGCCAGGACTCACCCTTCTCAACCTCAGCTACAGCCTCATAGTTCACAACTGTCTCTCCGTTTACATACTCTGTTTTGACCATTGCAATCGGATAGGCCGTTTCCGTGTCGCGACAATATTGTATTTTCTCCGTAGAAGAGTAAGGAATGTTACACTTGACAGTCATCATTCCGTCTTTGTCTGCCGTGAAACGGATCCATACGTTATTGATTTTTTTCCCGCTGAAGTCGTATTCTCCCTGAATGTCAAGAGGGCAAGAACGTGCATCGCCCGGCTGATACTCCTCTTCTGCAAGTCTGAACACATCCCCTGCTATCACATTTTCAAGTTTGATGACATAAACATTGTCAGATACCACATCAATAGTATAAGTCTGACCATCTACAATAGGCGTACACTGCCTATCACTTCCACAGAGAAAAGCCACCTTGGATGTTTCAGGCGCTGTGACCACCAGTTTACCGTTTTTAGTTGCAGTATATGCATAAAACCTTACGCCGTCTTTGTCGATTACGTTGTCACCGATGACGGCTGTTATAGGATTAGAGGCGAGGTCGCCCTCATTGATTGGTTCGGTATAGACGCTGAACAAGAGCGGATGGTCTTCCTTTGACACCCATTTCAATATGTAGCGTGCGCCCTCTGACCCTCCGTCTGCTTCAACACGAACCTTGTTCTGACCATACGAGCCCTGATAAGCAGCTCCATATTTATAAACATTTACCCCTGTATAAGCGCTGTTCGGTGTCTCGGCAGCCTCAACCACAAGAAACGAGTGCAGTCCGGCAGGCAGGTCAACAGCATAATAATATGTGCCTACCTCGCTGATGACAATGTCGTTGGCAGGCAATGTCTCTATCACGATGGGGTCATATTCCAAATCGCCAGTCTGATAAGGAGTGGTTGAGAACTGGAATTTCTCATCAAGTGCGGTGTCTTGAGACTTGTTGATGACAACGTAGTAAGTGTTTCCCGTCTTTGTCATTTCAAAGCGCAAATTAAGCGAGCCTACTGCCGAAGATGCAGAAGGAGAATCATATTGCAGACTCGTAGCGCTCTCATACATTTTCACTTGCCCTTCAGGCAGAGGGTTGTCGCTGCTGATTCGGGCGAAACCAGTCTCTGAAGATACGAACTGATAATAGTATTTTCCGTAGGCCGAAGGCAATATGTTGTCGCCCTCAACCAAGTCGAACGGCATGTCAACCGATCCAGGCTGTGGAAATGTCAGTTCAGAACTGAAAACCACCGGGCTGGAGTTCTTGATTTCTATACTGTACGTTTCTCCCCTTTTCACCTTTGTTTTAAGAACATACCGCTGTGAACTTGAATCATAGTTAAACGGTGTCGATACTCCGTTGACCGTGCAACTTGAGACATAAGCACCCGCCGTAAGCACCAACACGCCCCCCATAGTAGGCGAGAAGGTTGCGTAATACGTCTGCTGGTCATAGCCTTGGGTAAAGGGAGATCCTACAATCTGGGTCGTGCCAGGTTTTATCTCTAGGGCATCTTCGGCTGTAAGACCCTTGCCTATCCCATAGATGTCAGTCAGCATCTCAGCTGTGACACCCACACTAATGGTGTTTCCGCTCCAGCTACTGCCGCTTACCCCCACATATACCGTCGTGTTGGCAGGCAAGCCGTAGGCAGTCTTTGGATAGCCATATTCTGCCGACTTTAAGGTAATTGTCTGCTCCTCATCGTTCTCATCCTTGATAATGCTTTTAACGAAGATGTTGCTGCTTCCCTCAGGGTTAAGGGTCAGCAGCGTAGGGGCTGTCGTTGTGTACTTCCAGTAGGCTGTGACAGACGAGCCTTCAGTATATTCAAAACTGTTCATGCCTTCTTTCAACTCACCAGCTGTGTCCATCGTGGTTTGCGCAGTGGCTCCTAAAGCCATGCAGGCAACAAACATTGAAAATAATTTTCTCTTCATCTTTTAATACATTAAAGGATTAATAATATACCAACACACCCATGCATCATTTTGACACATGTATCTTGAAAGTTTTTTGTCTGCCTCCAGTCATTGTTACACGAAGAAGATAGACACCTTCCGTAAGGTTGGCTGTAGAAATAGTTCTGTCACATGTCGTTGTCAGTTTGCGTCCAACCACATCATAGACAGTGGTTTTCTCTGAACATTCTGGCAGAGTGATGTTGTGTCCGTGACATTCCACCTGTTCTTCAGCGTTAACATTGCAGATGCCGGAACCGGCTGCCTCCTCAATGGTTATACCAGCTATTTGCAAATAAGAATAATTGTCAAGAGGCAGTGTAGAGTTAAGATGCAGTCCGATACAGTTTACGCCTTCAATACCTTCAGGAAGCCTGACAATGTAGTCGGTAGTAGGCATAGGCTCACCGTCGGTTGGTTCAACGGTCATTGATCCTACAACGCTTTGTGCCTCGACAGTATTCCTGCATCCAAGGGTTACATCCAGTGTTTCGGTGGAAATCGATCGTGCATTGACCCTCACCTGATACACTTTGTCGGCCTCAAACTTCATCGGGGGTGTTATGAGCCATTCGTCGGCATCTTGCTCCGCCATTCCTACGGTTGGGTTCAACATATACTCCACGCAGACGAGCGTGTTGCCAAACTGATAATATCCATAAGGCGAATAGTAGGTCCATGTAAATCCGTCGTTATTGGCATCAACGGCTTGCCATTGGTTAAGAAAGTAAGTCAGGTCTGAAAAGTCTTGCGAAACAGGCAGGTCGAGTGCATTGCCCAGCACATAAGTTCCAGGCACTTTGGTTTCCGACTCTCCATACTGGTTACATGCCGTGACGGTGTAGGAATACCGCCCCAAGCGTCGTGCACTTTTGTCGGTGAATGTATTGTCTGTAAGTCCTTCTACCAGCGTCGTTTCATCGGGCATCCTCACGATTTTATAGGTCTGGCCCTCAGGGTCGAAGTATCCGCCGTTGAAGCCCTCATCGGCAGGGCTCCATGTCAGGGTTGCCGAGGCGCATCCATCGTCCACGGTTACTGTCATGTTGCCTACATGCCCAGGCCAGTCATGACCGACATATGCGAAAGCTTCGCCATGTTCCCCTTCCCCGGCCTCGTTTACGGCATAAATGGAATAGCGGCAAGGTCCATCTTTCTCCATGGCAATATCAGTATAAGTCATCTCTGCCCCAGGTTCAGTCGCATCGATGGTAGCCACAGGCTCATTGTTTCTCAAAACTACCACGCTCTTGATGTGGTCAAGGTCATTGCCAGCAAAGGTCTTCATCGGGTTTTTCCAACTTATGGTTGCAGAGAGTTTTCCGTTGGCATCAGGTGTCACCTTCACCTCTGTCGGAGCTGCGGGAGCATCATCACCTCCTTCTACAAACGGGATATAAAGGGAAAGCAATGCCGAATAAATGCCCACAACACCTATGTTGGTAATTTCTACAGGGTCTTTCGAGAGATCAATCTGCAGCATATAGGTATCTCTGCCACCGTCTTCGGATATAGTACACGAAGCCCAGTAAAGCAACCCGTTGGACCTGTCGAACTCCATACTTTGGTTTGAAGCCATTCCCTTATAATGCGTATCACATATCTCGGCAAGAGCTCCGTCTTTCTTGTTAACCAGATACAGTTTCCCATTTGTGCCAACGGCATAAAGCTCCCCCTTTTTGTTGGCAGCTATTGTTCCGCAGATTGTAGCAAGAGGAGCCACCTTTGTCAGTTGTCCTGTGGTGAGATTCATCGTATATAGGGCAGACTCTCCGTACTGGTATCCTACGGCATACATGGTTTGCGTTGTATAGTCGTATGTCATGTCCTGAAGTTTTAGCGACACGTCGGTCTCGTCGGTCCAAGGTCCGATTTCAGTCTTTTTGCCTGTCACCAAGTCATAGGCTATGAAATTGCTTGCCTGCGGACCGTATTGGTTGAACACATACTCACAGGCATAGAACACATTGTCGGCACATGCGCCTGCAAATATGCCTACGCTGTTGGAATAAGGATAAATGAGCGTGGCATTGTCAAGGTCGTCCATGTAGAACTCGCTGTAGCCATAGCCAGACAGTGCCTGATTGTTAAGGAAAAAACCATACATTTTCTTGTGGCTTACCGGCGAGGCAAGCACAGTTGCGGAGAGTGCTACCGCAACCCAGAACAGAAGTAATTTTCTTTTCATAGTCACCATTTTTTATTGTTAATGTATAAATCTAATATTTGTATAATTACGTCGGTCGTGCAGCTATTTCATCGTCAGCTTGAATGTTCTCTGTCCGATGCTTACCAAATAGAAACCTCTTTGAAGAAAAAGGCGTTGCCTGATGTCATTGCTCGTCGAGCAAACTGCCCCCGTGACAGCGCTTACTTTTACCCATTGCCGCTCCGCGTTGTCAATGTCAACAAATCCCTTACCTACCTTCAAATATTCCCGCTCTGCATCAACGGCGGAGACACCTGAGGGAGAGTCTGAAAAGTCAAAACTTATCACCCCCTGGCTTTCACGGATGTTTACAACAGAAACATGGCAAGCATTGCCTCCCTGCCTCCATGTCATTGCAGGCACACTGTTGGCAGAAAGCTCAGTATATAGTCCGTTGTCTCCTGGATAGGTATCCGTGGCAAGAGTCTCCATCGAAGTCACGTTGTCAGCCGGCACGAGATCCACATGTTCATAACCAGCAACGGCGGTGTTTACTCTGTTGCTCTGCCAAAGAGACGGAACGTAGTGTACATGCGACACTAAGAGTCCATGACCTGGCAAGGCTGAATCCCATCCTTCCAGCTGTCTGTTTTCCAAAACGAAATACTCGTTTTCGTCTTCCTCGTTGACAATGAATACCGCTTTGTTCGAAGAGGAAAGAGGTTCCAGTTCAACATTGTTCATCTGCCCTTCAACGACTGTCGGTTCAAGCCATCCCAACGAATATTTATCCATGGCTGTATATCCGCTTGGAGTGCGCGAGTCGTTGTTGTATAGCCCCACATCCATCACATCCCAATACATCATTCCATTATATCCTGAATACATAGGGTCGTAGATGTCAGGCAAGCCAAGTATATGGCTAAATTCATGACAGAACGTTCCTATACCGTCAATTTCATTGCCTGTACAGCCTTTCAGTTCGCTCGAGCAACTGCTTTGGCCGAGATACATGTTGTCAAACATCTTCCATGTCTTGTAGGTCAGGTCAACCGACTGCGGCCACATGGTATCCTCTGCAGCCCCTTGTGCCTCGCTGTAGCCAGCATAAACCACATAGACAAAATCTACCGTACCGTCATCATTGAAGTCGTAGCGGCTGAAATCAACATCAAAATCTCTGTCGGCCACCGTACATGCGTCAACCATCAAATCGACAACGTTCTCGTCCAGTCCGTAATGACTCATTTTTCCAGGCAGCGTCACAGGACCTACCACATCAAATTCAGGTTCAAACAGCCCTGCCGACTGGTCTGTAAAATAATCCCTTATGCTCCCCGTGGCATAAGGTCCATTGTAGCCTTTCTCATTGGCCAGTCTGTCATACACCTCATTGATATCTTGACACGAGAATTTCATGTCGGCATATTCGGCCAAGATAATCAGCCCCCTGATCTTTCCAGTTGTCGGAAAAATCTGCTTCACTGCTCCAGGAGCCAGTGGTGTCTTGGCCATTATCCTACTGTCGCGCTCTGCGACAAGTGCCTTTCTCAGCCTTGCCTGCGCATCAGGTGTCAACAAGTCACCAATGGCATCAGTGGCATGTCGGTCATAAGCAGTCACCGTTGAGGCCACCACGTGTCCACTGCCATCAATACAGGCATAACACATGCGCCCCTCATGGTCTCTTTTAAGCATCATGCCGTCGGTTGTCTCAAAAAAATGAATGTTTTCGTCCCCGCGCAGATACACGTTGATTACCCTGCCGTTAGGCTGCTCCACGCTTACAGGCCAAGGCCAGGCAGGCGAGGAAAGAGCTTCTGTGGCCCATACGACTGAAGCCACGACAAGCCATGTTTTCAATTTTTTCAAGTTCATGTCTTTCTATTTTTTATTTTGTAAAACTCAAGTGTTCACCATTGTGCGCAAAATTATCATAAAAACAATTATTTTATTTCATATTTAGCCTTCAATATTTGTCAATTGGTAAAATGCAAGTGAAAAAGAACCTATTTTGAGCACATTTGTCCGTTTAATTGTCTTTTTTTTATACTTTTGCATCAAATGAAAAAAATACTGCTTTACATCAAATCCGTTTTTTGTTGGCTGTTGATGTTCACCTTCTGCCATACGGCATCAGCCAGACAACCGCAAAGAGGACCAGCCAAGGCCATCTGCAGCGAGGCCACCCGATATTACTCAGAAGAGCAATATGCCCTTGCCATGCTAAACTACATCGAGGGTATGGAGGCGGCTGAGCGCGAGAAAGACATCAACACCTATTTAATATGTGTAGGCTGCATCGCCAACATATACGAGACCATTGGCGACTACGAGGCAGACATCATCTATCTTTTCAAGGGTTATGAAGCAGCCTCGAAAACCAATAACCGTTCCATGACCAGCATCTACCTAACTAACATCGTGGCAGCATACTGCCGAATGGGATATGCCAGCCTGGCCAACAAATACTATAAGTTGCAACAAAATACTCCGCTGCCCAACAACATCACCGAATGGAAATATTTTCTCATCTACAACAAGGCCCGCATCCGGCAGGCAGAAGGGAAAATGAAAGAAGCGATAAAAATCCATAGGGAGGCCATCCGCTTTGCACAAGAGGCGGGAATGGACAGCATATATACCTTATACCAGACTTGCGAGATTGGCAATATATACCTGAAGCAGGGCGACTACCAGAATGCGCTGCAATTCGGCTACACCTGTCTGTCGTCTGCCAAAAAGTTAAAGAGCAGAGAGCTACAGGTCAATGCGCTCGACATTCTGGCCAACGCATACCGCTCAATCAACACCGACTCGGTCAACAAATACCACGCCCTTTATCTCAGCATGACCGACTCCGTGTTTAACGCCCGCAACTTTTTCAAGGTGCGGAACAACATGGCCCAGTATGAGACGCGCAAAAGCAACCGGCATATCAACAAACTCAACTCCATCATCAACAACCAGCTACTCGCCATCATCGTCATCTCAGTTCTATTCGTGCTCTCTATAACGCTACTCGTCATGCTGCACAACAAGAACAGAAACCTGCGCAATGCCCAAAAACTGATTTTCCAGAAACACAAGGAAAAGACTCGCGCAGATGCAGATAGCCGTGGTCAGCACGAGGGCAACCATGCTTCAGCCTGCAACAACCTGCCCATAACCGATGCCCAATATCAGCAGCTGTGCAGTCACATCAAGACCATCATGGACGATATGAGTGTGATAAGTGCCCCCGACTTCTGTCTTGACAAACTTGCACACATAGTCGAGTCTAACCGCACATATGTGTCAATGGTCATCAACAACACCTACGGCAAAAACTTCAAAAGCCTACTCAACGAGCGGCGCATCGGCGAAGCCTGCAAACGTCTTTCAGACAAAGAGCATTATGGCCACTACACCATACAGACCATCTACGAGGAGGTGGGCTACACCAATGCCTCCAGCTTCATCAGGGCATTCAAAAAGGTGATGGGCATGTCCCCATCGGTATATCAGAAACTGGAGGAAGACTGCGGCAAGGGTAGCCGTACAGACGATGATGCCCTATAACCCCCTTGCTCGCACCCACGCTTTATCTATTCAGTTTCCATACGCAGCCGTCTTTGGTGTCTTTCACCTCAAATCCGGCTTCGGCAAGGGCATCACGAATCTGGTCGCTCGTAGCCCAGTCTTTCTCAGCCTTGGCCTTGGCACGCAGTTCGAGCACCATGTTGACCACCTTGCCGTATGCCTCTTCACGGGCATCAGAAGAATTGCCCTTCTCCTGGCGCAGACCAAGGATGTCGCAGGCAAAGAGACGCATGGTCTCGTCCAGTTCCTTCAAACAGTCGGCGCAGATGGTGGCCTTGTGGTCGAGCAGTTTGTTGACCACGCTGCACGCCTCGAACAGATAGCTGATGACCAGCGGTGTGCTCAGGTCGTCGTTCATGGCATCATAACATTTCTGCCTCAGTTGGGAAACCACCTGTTTGGTCTGCTCGTCACATTTGTCGGCAGGCTGGATGCGCTGCAGGTCGTTGATACCGTTCATCAGTCGCTCCAAGCCCTTCTGGCTGGCGAGGAGAGCCTCGTTGCTGAAATCCACCGTACCACGATAGTGGGCTGAGAGGATGAAGAAACGGATGGTCATGGGCGAATAAGCCTGGTTGAGCGAATGGTGAGTGCCCATGAAGAACTGTTCGAGCGTGATGAAATTGCCCAACGACTTGCCCATCTTCTGCCCGTTGATGGTAATCATGTTGTTGTGCATCCAGTATTTCACCATCGGCTTGTCCTGACTGGCCACAGCCTGCGCGATCTCACACTCATGATGTGGGAATATCAAGTCCATGCCTCCACCATGAATGTCAAATTCCTCACCCAGATACTTGCGGCCCATGGCGGTACATTCACAATGCCATCCGGGGAAACCGTCGCTCCAGGGGCTCGGCCAGCGCATGATATGTTCAGGCTGTGCCTTCTTCCACAGGGCAAAGTCGGCCTGGTTGCGTTTCTCGCCCACGCCGTCCAACTGACGACTGGCATCCTTCACGTCGTCGAGGTTACGTCCTGAGAGAATGCCATAATGGTATTTCTCGTTATACTTTTTGATGTCAAAGTAGATGCTGCCGTTGCTCTCGTAGGCAAACCCGTTGTCCATGATATGTTCACTCAGTTCTCTGAAATATCTGCTCGATTCATCCAGACGGACAAGTCAAAGGGTGTAAAACGCTTACTTTTTTCGCCACAATATATTGAGCATAAAATATCAATATTTAACGAAATATTCAACCGAATGAAAGAACAAAAGAACTTATCCTATAGTTTAAGAAAGGTGACACATCCCTTCAAAAGCAGCTTGAACTCAATGTTTTTGCCGATTTTGAGCCTACCTGTGGTTTTTGTCACCTTAACAAGTGTTAATTACGTTAAAAAAGCGATTTTTGAAAATTATTTTGAGCAGTTTTCGCACTTTTCTATCGTTTAATACCTAACTATCTGATAATCAACGATGTTTATTTCCTGTATCGGCAAGTGAATGGTATAAAAAAGCTTGGATGTCAATTAAATGTCACATAAATATTATAATTTGGGAGCCTCTATTTTTCCTTACTGACATGCAAGAATAGTTATAACTTGTTGGCGGAATTAAGTTATGTTGATAGATATAAGTAAAAGTTGCCAATATCGATGATTCTCAGTAAAAACAAGAATTTCCGAAAAAACTGTCAGACCATCTGGTTTTTGGTTGTAACATTCTGACAGACAGACAGTTGACCACCTGGCGATTGTCAGCCAATTGTCTGGATGGTTTGCTGATGGAAGGGGCGATATTTTTTGAGACTCTATACAATAGCATCGCGGATACGTTTACGGACCGTATATATTGGCATCGCGGATACGCTTACAATACTTGAGATATGCAAGCAATTCTCTGAAAATCTCGTCAACGAATCTGGTAATGTTCCACGTCGTGGTCCTGTTCCCAAGTTTTCGGATTTGGAAGTGGTGGCGCTATCCCTGACGGCAGAGACCGAGAGCATTGATAGTGAGAAGTGGTTGTTCGACTATAAATTGCAAGAATACAAGGACAGCATTCCCAATCTCATATCAAGGAGACAGTTCAACCCAAATCGGTCATTAGGGCTTGCTTGGATTTTGTGTTTTTATAAGAGTGGATTTTGTTTGGCTTTTAATGAGTAATAGCGAGCTATTGCGAATTAAAAACAAGCAAAAGACGCCTTATAAAAAGCAAAAGACTGCAAGCAGTTATGAAATACCATATTAAACGGCCTAATGACCGTTTTGGGTTCAATGACCGCAGGAAGAAAACGGCAGACTGTAGCATCTATGGTGACAAAGGGTATATTGGAGCTGACGTACAGCTTGACTTGTTCGAAACCGCACACATAAGACTGGAGTGTCCGTATCGGCTCAACCAAAAGGACTGGAAACCGACATTCATCCCGTTTGCAAAGGCAAGAAAGAGGATTGAGACAATATTCTCTCAACTTACAGACCAGTTCCTGGTCATCAGGAACTACGCAAAAATAACGAATGGTTTGTTTGCCAGAATCATTGGCAAAATTAGTGCACTTACCATTCTGCAATACGTAAACTTCATTAACGACAAGCCCATTGGCAGAATTAAGTATGCACTAAATTAATTCCGCCAACAGGTTGTATAAACACTTCGCATGAAATGAAATTTTAAACTTAAAGGCGGACCCACCATCGGGACCGCCTTGTGACTATGCAGGTTGGACAGCCAGCTTCAGCTGGCGTCAGATAGGTATATCATCTCATCGTTTCATGATTTTCACGGCACGCATGCCCTTGTCAGTAGCTATCTTCACGATATAGATACCCGGCGTTGTGACTGAAGGGCTGACACGCTGTCCGTTGACATCATATATCTCATAGCTTCCGACAGCTCCATCCACAGAAATCGTACCATCAACGACTCTGATGCCATATTTTCCGTCTTCCGTCACCTCTTTGACAGCAGAAATATCTGTAGAACCCTCCGGTACAGGATAGCCTTGATTCTCTCCATCTTTGAACACCCAGTACTGCACAGGATTATCCTGATTGAGCAAAGTCAGGAAAGAAGCATCTTTCATAGCATCGCTCGTCATAGGAGTCACGCCCAACACACTTTCGCTCGACTCGCTAAGGTCAGAAGCGTAAAAACAGTTCTTCACCGTCAGTCTATTGGTGTCATAGCCATCATCTGCCGGCACCACATTGTTGGCCGGGATAACCGGAGCCACCACCGAGTCATACCCGTTTGCGGTGAGCACCGCTGCATTATAACAGTTTTCCACTCTCACCTTGGTATTGTCTTCATCACTAAGGTAATAATGCACTCTTCCCAATATACCACCGCCAAACTGCTGTGTACCGTCAAATGTCACAGAGCCTGTGTTATAACAGTTAAGGATATTGGTAGAAGCGAAATCAGACAGGGCTACGACACCACCGCCATCATAACTGCTCACCGTAATCACACCCTGGTTTCCGCAACGTTCAATGGTGGTCCCATCCTGCTGGTTGGCCGAAATGACACCGGCTGCATAAGCTCCTGTAACAGTAGCCGCATTGACGCACTGGCTAATGGTGAGTTTACCTTCCAAAAAGGCTGACGAGCAGATGCCTGCCACATAGACGGCGCCAGAAACCGTAACGTCTGATGCCACCCTGCAATTCTCTATTGTAGAATTACCTATTGACAGACCTACCAATCCTCCAACGACAGAGGATCCCTTTACAGTACTTGAGGCCAAGGTAAGGTTCTTGATGGTTGCATCATATATAATTCCGAAGAGGCCTACTGAAAGACCCGAATCATAGTTTTCCTTCAGTCCGGTGATTGTATAGCCGCCGCCATCGAAGTAGCCCCTGAAGTATCGCATGTTTTCGACACCCGCCCCTCGGAGCTGATTGCCTATCGGTGTGAACTGTGAAACCGACTTCAAGTCTATGCTGTTGGTCATCAGAAAATATTTTCCTGCAAAGTCGGTAGAGTCTTTGTCCACGATGTCGGACAGTTCAAGCAAGTCTTCCTTGCTGGAGATAAGATAAGGCGACTCTTCTGTGCCCTCTCCACCCGAGAAGAGAATGTTGGGGCGAGGCTTTGTACCGAACACACTCAGGCTGATGCCTGCAGTGAGATTGCCATAAGCGACATTAATCGCTGCAGCAACCGTACCACTATGCTGTGCCGTGGCAGTGATGAACAACGAGTCTTCTCCTACAGCGGTCTGGCTGACAGTGTATTGGAAAGACGCAGCGTCTATTCCTACAAGTTCATAAGAAGGTTTATCCACCCCCTCAACACCGGAGTATTTCACCGTAACCGTGTCCATCTTGCTCTTTCCCATAGTCATAGAACCAAAGTCAACATCCGTCTTGGATACTGTCAGCGTAGGAGCGGTAGGACCTGTCTTCACATCCGTGATAGTGAAGTCGTCAAAGTTGGTTATCTTGTCATTGGATGTCACCGACTTATAATCAAAGGTAGCATAGTCAGCCCTCACAATGCGCACATAGGCATCGCGGTGATTCACCTCGCGCTCTATGGTCTGAACATCCGGACCGGCCTGGAAACTGTCGCCCACCTTTGTCCAAGTGCTACCATCCTGCGACCATTCCACTATCCAGTCTACCTGAGAACCGACAGAAGCCGGATGAAGATTATATTCATGTATCTTGAAAGACACCGTGCCGATGTCGCGGGGCGTTATCAGCTGAAAGACAGATATCTCTGGACCCGTATTCCTGTCTTTCTTGCTCTCACCATACAGTTCCATCGACTGTGTTCCGTTAAACCAGTCGTAGTCTTCATACTTAGAATAACTCACGCCATGACAGTGCCACGTAAGCCCGTTCAGCGTAACGTCAAAAGAAGAATTGGCATAATGGTCACCATAGACCCTAGAGAAATCCTCAAAGTCGTATGTCCAATCGTCTGCCAATACCGGCTGCGGCATTGCCACGAAGCAGAGTGCCGCAAAAAAAGAGTACAGTTTTCGCATATATTAATCTTTACTATTGTTAATACTAATTGTTTCTACATGACTTTCACACCCCGGCTCCTGCCTATCCGCACGATAACGGGCTTGGTCGTCGGCACCTCAAAGGTATTGGCACCATCTTTCAGCACCGACTGCATCAGTTTTTGACCATCAAGGCTGTACAACACGATGGGCTCACCCTTCTCGTCGTTCACATCCACCGTCAACAGGTTGCCGTGGCGAGTGATTCCCGACTTGGGCATGGAAAGCGTCACCAACGAGATGCCTGTCGAGGGTTTGTCGGGTGTGTACTGGAAGTTCAGGTCGCGGAAGTATTGTCCCTGCATGGTGAGCACCAAAGCACTGGCCTGGGTTTTGTCGCTATCGCGATACATAATGAGCAATCCCATGTCATCCCATCCCAAGAGTTCGAACCCCTGACTGGCCAAGTAGCCCGTAATCTCCGACTCTGCATTATGGCCCAGACGACCGGCATCGTTGACAACGATGTTCGAAGAAAAGAGTTGTCCGTCTTCGTTCCAGCCCAGAGCCACCAAGGGATATTCAAAATCATTCGTGGCAAACCAGTCGAAGTATTTCCGATCCTCGGCCGAAATTGTGGGATGCATGGTATAATAAGTATCTGAGAAATCCAGATATTTTTGCTGCATGTCACTCACAACAGTAGCCTTTGCCGCGCCCCATGTCATAGGAACATCGGGCAATGCTGCCTGAAACTTATCTTCAGGAGCCTTTACCACAAACGATACAGAGTCGAGCTTGTTATTCCAGTCAGGATAATCCTTCCATGCTTTCGACTCTTGGTATATCACAGCTTTCATCTTGGTCTGTCCTGACTTTTTTGCCCTGAACCATGCTCCTCCTACGGTAACGACATCCGGATTTTCGGTTTCAAAATCTATCGCTATGCGTGCATTGCTCTCCAAATAGGTCTTCACCTTACTGCTGTAAGCCTTGAAAAACATGTGATACTGGTCACCCGCATTCACAACCACTGTGTCTGTATATATTTCACACTTGTCTTGCGCGCTGACAGCCGATGCCGTCAGGCCCAAGAAAAACAATATTGCCTTCTTCAATTTTACCATATTGCCTTATTTATATAATTATAGTTCGTAATCACAACAATAGTCTCAACTCACAGACAGTCTCGGTTGTGTTTCTAACGACAAGAGATTTTCTTGACTGGAGCACAACTGGCTATTTCGCCTACAAAAATGGCAAAAATTTATCAAATCTGCAAGCATTTCATTAAAAAATCTATAAACAAGGGGTAATATATTTCATTTTAACACAGAAAAAGGTGTTTTGTAGGTTTTTTGTTCAACCTTAACAACTTTCCGGATGATAACATTGTTGTTTAACCCAAATCGGTCATTAGGGCTTGCTTGTATTTTGCTTTTTTAGAAGAGTGGATTTTGTTTGGCTTTTAATGAGTAATAGCGAGCTATTGCGAATTAAAAACAAGCAAAAGACGCCTTATAAAAAGCAAAAGACTGCAAGCAGTTATTAAAATTATACATTGAACGGACTAATGACCGTTTTGGGTTTAATGGTCATCATCTGGTATATGAGACCACAAAACAGTTAACACAGCATGTATAAAGAAAAAATGCAAGCAAAAGATTGGACAGGTAAAAAGAAACATGTAATTTTGTGGCATCACTAACAAATAAGCATTGCGTTTATGAAGAATAAATTACTACTTTCGGCTTGTTTGCTTTACCTATTTAGTATAGCATTACAGGCAGCTCCTGTCACAGCCAACGAGGCCAAGCGTCAAGCTGCAGTTTTTCTTGCCCAACAGTCAAACACCGGCAGACCTATCACATCGCGTGCGGCAAGCCTGCAGTGCACGCTCACCTTGGCATACACGAGCAAGTCGGACAGCGAAGAAGCCTATTATTATGTATTCAACAAGAGTAGGGATGCAGGCTATATCATTATCTCCGGAGAAGACAGAATGCCCGCTGTGCTGGGCTATTCAGACACAGGAGCGTTCAACTATAACGACCTGCCTGACAACATGCGGGCTTTCTTGGGCGAATATGCCCGTGAGGCTGAATATCTGCGCACCCATCCCACGGTGGAAAACAACACGACGACAGACATTTACGCAACGGCCGTGGAGCCCCTGCTGAAAGACATTGCATGGAACCAGACCAAGCCTTACAACAACTGCTGCCCCAACGACTACCCCACCGGATGCGTAGCCACTGCCATGGGGCAGGTGATGTATTATTACCGTTACCCGGAACATGGCGTGGGCAGCAATACTTACCAGTGGAATGGACAGCAACTCACCGCCAACTTCGGCACAACAACCTATCAATGGAGCAACATGCAGGACAAACTCACCGCCAACAGCTCGTCGGCAGCACAGGATGCCGTTGCCACCCTGCTCTATCATGTCGGCGTGAGTGTCAACATGAACTACGGACCTGCATCTGAGGGAGGCAGCGGCGCATCGCCCTCTTACATCGCACCGGCCTTGATCAAACACTTCGGCTACGACAAGGGATGCCACCTGCGCTCGCGCGAATACTTCACCAAGACTGAGTGGGAAGCCACCGTACGCAATGAGTTGGACAACGGCAGACCCATTCTTTACGGAGGCTTTACGGTGAGTGCCTCAGGACACTCCTTCGTGTGCGACGGCTACAACCAGCAAGGCTATTACCACATCAACTGGGGTTGGGACGGGCTCAACAACGGCTACTTTCTGCTCTCTGCCCTCGACCCTAAGACGAAAGGTACAGGTGGCGGTGAAGAAGGTCAGGGCTTCAACTATAATCAGACCATGGTCATCGGCATTCAAAAGCCGGTAGACGGCTCCAGGCAAGCCTATAGCTTCGTGTTCAAATATATTGACCAGGCCACAGTAACCGTAAACCGTAACCAACCAGCCACACTGAAAGCCTACGGGGTGCACACCGACGGCATAGACCCGCTCCATGTACGGCTGCGCTTCGAAGTGCTCAACGGCAGCGGGAAGAGCGTTGCCACATCGGATGTATCATCGCAATACATCCCTACGGGCGAGACCGTTAATTATACAGGAACGCTCACCCTGCCCGACAGCCTCAGCGACGGCACTTACGAAGCACGTCTTGCCGGCAACATCGTGGGCATAGACGATGAGAACGAGTACAACCTGTTGCACTATCTGATTGGTGAAAACGGCTATTATCAAGTGCTGGTCAAGGACGGGAAAGTGACCTACACCCCGACAGGTCTGCCCTCGCTCAACCTGCAAAGCATCACGGTAGAGCCTAATCCCATCGTCAGCAAGACACGATTCACGGTGTCGGCCACCATCCAGAACAATGGTGGTGAGTTTGACGGCAAACTGGCCTACGCTCTCGAACATCCCGATGGTGAGAAGAAGAGTTATTATGCACCGGACAAAGCAGTGAACATCAAAGCTGGCGAAACAGCCTTGGTGACCTTCACTGACAGTGTAGAACTCTACGGCAACGACAATTACACGCTGCAGCTTGTCAGGCGAGATGGCATACAACACGTCAACCTGGGTGCTCCTATTACGGTAAAGGTGATAGGCGAAAAAGAACAGGCCAAACTGGTAGGAGTTGACTACATGGACATAGCCACAGGTGCCGACAATGCCAAACGCGACAACCTGGAAGTTTTGGCCTACCTGCTCAATGAGGGAGGCCACTTCGAAGGAAAGCTCACCTGTCTGATCTTCAAGGATGAAAACACGTCAGGCACTCCACTGGCCTCGCTCGACACCGTGGAGGTAAATATTGGCAAGAACGAATACAAGACCGTGAGCATCAGTGGAAAGTTTCTCGCCGGAATAGACAAGCAAACCTATTATGCTTGCTTGTACAACGTAGAAGAAGACAACTTCGTCAGTCCCACCAAATATACCGGTATGAAATTCACAATCCGAGATGATGCTAGCAACGAGCAGCCCAGACTCTATTTGAAGAAGCAAATCAATTTCGGAGAAGAACCCATCCTCACAGCCGACAACCTCAAGGTATATGCCACGATACAGAATACTGGCGGAACATACACGGGAACAGTGGAAGCCAACTTCTATAACGTAAACGGATGGACGCCTCTTGCCACCCTGACCAAACAGGTGACCATAGGCTACGGCGAGACAGCAGTGGTTGAGCTGACCGGTGCCTCCGACAAACTGAAAGAAGGAAAGACCTACGATGTAGGTGTCACCTATAACGGAAATGATGAAACAGCATGGAAATCGTATGCACTGCATGCCAACTACTCGAATGCACAAGTAACCATAGCCAGTCAAACAGCCGTCACCCTGCTGCAGCAGGACAGCCATGCCATAGCCGAGATATATTCCATCACTGGCTACCTCGTGGGGCGCACCCCTGCGGCCCAACTCGACAACAAGCTCAAGAGTCTAAGCCGAGGTCAATATATCATCAGGATCAGCAACGGCTCACAAACGGTGGTCAGACACATCGTCAAGTAACACACCCACCACTCACACCGCCGTATGCGCCATTTGCCATACGGCGGTTTCTATTTTGTATTCCATACCCGTTGGCGGAATTAATTTAAGTTGATAAATATGAGTAAAAGGTTGTACATATCGCTGATTTTTAGTAACTTAGTGGTGACCAAAACATTAAGTTCAAACCATCGTATGTACAACCTTTACACAAAATTCGTCAAAATACTTGAGATATGCAAGCAATTCTCTGAAAATCTCGTCAATGAATCGGGTAATGTTCCACGTCGTGGTCCTGTTCCCAAGTTTTCGGATTTGGAAGTGGTGGCGCTATCCCTGACGGCAGAGACCGAGAGCATTGATAGTGAGAAGTGGTTGTTCGACTATAAATTGCAAGAATACAAGGACAGCATTCCCAATCTCATATCAAGGAGACAGTTCAATGACCGCAGAAAGAAAACGGCAGGCCTGTGTGAGGAACTGCGCAAGAGGATTGCCATGGAAATGGATGGCGGAGAGGAAAATTAATTCCGCCAACAGGTTTATTATAGTTTTTCTGAAACAAAGTGTCATAGTATCATTTTGAGCTTCACTTTAGGACCTAAAGTACAGGCCACCAAAGAATTACGCCAATGTTACTTTTCTGAATATTTTACAGAAAAGTAACATTGAAGTATCATAGAAGTATCATCGGGGGGGTATCTTGGTTTTTGTCTAAAGATTACCAGCATAGAAATCAGTAAGGGAAAAGGGGGTGCCACAGGCATCATTGGCAAGGAGAACAAAAAAGTGCAAGAAATGGGCACGGTGCTTGCCCATGTTGGGTAACGTGCTTGCCCCTGTTGGGCACGGTGCTTGCCCCTGTTGGGCAGAATCCGTGTATGAAAAGTGCCCAAAACATTAGCCCCAATCGTTCATCAGACCGTTCTATGTAATATGTAGCAACAGCTTGCAGTCTTTTGCTTTTAGAGAGTGGATTTTGTTTGGGTTTAATTCGCAATAGCTTGCAGTTATGTTTCCTATGCTTCGTGTAGGGGTATTATAACCTGTGGTTTTTTACCCTAAAGCGATATGTTTGACGTTTACAAACCGCCGACTTTGTACACGTTTCCCACCTGTTTGCATCCATTTATTGATAATATGAACTAATGATTCTTGGATTTTGATTTGATTTAGTTGGATTTGCAAGTGTTGGGGCACTTCCTTTCCTTAGCCAATGAACATCAGCCCCCACCTAGCCTCCCCCGAAGGGGAGGGACAGATACTCTTGTTACCTGATTATCAGAGTGTTATCGACATTCAAGGTAACCAGCTTCTCCCCTACGGGGGAGAACGAGAGGGGGCTGATGTTCATTGGCTAAGGAAAAGGGAGTGCCACAAGCACTCGCAAATCCACGAAAATCCTGATAGAAATCCAATAACCATTTACCAACTACTTTTGCCGTACAAAATCAGAATGCAGGGTGGTCAGTTGCTCCATAACATAGTACAGATCCATGTAGCTGTATGACTTTGGAGCCAAGACTATAATCTAAGAAAATGAACTATTGTTTTCTGTTTATCTTCTCATTGCCTTAGTATTATGTTTATGAATTGTCTTTATGAAAGAGGATAATACTTCATCATGACCACTATCTTACCATAATTATTCAAATGCCTATAAGTCAAATATGACTCTGAAAGTTGTATCTTCATGTAGCAATATTGAATTTCAAGATGTTACATAACTTTTATAGGCATTGAAATATATTGTCTACTTGTCATTTATATTTAGCATAAAGCATCACAGGCCTATGCTTAGAAGCTCCACGATATATCTCCATCACTTTCGTCACACAATCTCTCGATACCGTGAAGCAGCCACGGCTCTCGGAGCCTATCGGGATATACTCCCTATCGCCAGAGAATCTTGTGACTTTTCTTGCTGAATGAATCAAGATACCACGAGTCTCAGCAAGATAATTGGTCTTGTCAAGACCACGAAGACGGATGCTCTTCTTAAATTTACTACCCTTTCCTACCATCACATACCGTCCAAGGCTGGAGCATCCGCTGCCGACCTCATTGCTGAACTTCGGAGTGGCATCCGTGTTCCCCTTGCCACTGCCGTGCATACAATAGCTGCTCAACACACGCTTTCCATGCTGCAGGTCGTAGATGAAGAACCGCTTCTTGCCCGAGGGAATGGAGAAATCCACCAGGATATAATAATCTGTACTATACCCTCGTCGCTCGCAATAGTCTCGTACTTGCGAGAGATTCTCGCAATCCACATTGCCATACCATTCCTTGACATCGACGTAATTCTTATACAATGGCTTAGTGTACCTGTTATAAATGGGAGGCACAAAAGGGATGCTAACAATCAGCAGCGATATGACAACCAGCAATATGATATATATCCTTTTCATCGTTCTCTTGTATGTTTGGTTTATGAAATGTCATCCTTCAATTTAATTTGTCTCTTTGTTATTGCGAATAATATCCAACTGAAAAACGCGCTGGTCAAGATAGGCGCACAATAGACGATGAAGTTCGTTGCACAATACCCTATGCCTGTAAACCCTGATAAGTATTGAGTGTCTTTTACCAAAATCGATGCACATTCCTCTGAAGGTATGCCAATAAATCGTCCCCATACTAAAGCTGTTGCCAAGGCATTCATTATCAGCCATGCAAGACAAACATAGTATAGACGTATATATTTGGCTTTTTTATACAACGGCGACCGATCTTTAAGTGCGTCGATTCCCCTCCATGACCGTATAAAAGCAGGCAGAGCGAAGATTACGGGGAACAGCCATGCCAAGTAAACGAATATCACTATAAATGCAGCATTGTACGAAATACAAAGCATAACCGCTAAGTCGGCATTGATGGCACACAACAAGACATATGGATAGTACAAATATGATGTAGGAATAGAGAGCGTCATGTTCATATAAACACTGTAACGTATTACTTCTACAACCAGCAAGACCAATATCGCGTAAATCACCAACGTTTTTTTCTTTAATAACGGATATAAAGCAAGACAAATACTGGTGATAGCCAGTATCACCATGCTCCCCCACATGGTGTATTCTGCATGGGATGGACTAAGGAAAATAATTCCTTCGTTGTCAAGCACCATGTTGTAAGCACGCATTTCCACACCATCTAAGCCTGCATTAAAAAGCCCGTAAAGAAGAATTGCCGCAAGACCTATGGCTATAGGAGCCAACACATAATGGCGCCGCCATACCAAAATGATGCTTGCAGCAACGGAAAATGCGCAACATATAGCCATTTCGGTTGAGAACGACCAACAAAACAACAATGCCATTAGTATGGCAACAATTACCCAAATGATTATGGACGCAAAAGGCAAACAAAGGCAACAAAGACTCCACCAAAGAGAAGATATCCAATCTTGCACCTTACTAATAGCGTTGTTGTCATAAGCATTCGCATAATAGTCGGTATTCTTTTCAAGATATTCTCTTACCATTCTGCGTTTTACCAGTTCTTTCTTAAACCTGCTGCCCTTTACTTTTTCCAGTTCGGGCGCAACAGCCTCAATAGCCTCTTCCATTTGTTTTTTACGCCGTTCTTCACTTTTGCCAAGCATCTTATGTAGTTTCACATACAATGCTGCAATACAAATGCCACCGATACCTGCAGCCAAAATCAGCCATTTCCAATGAATGTATTGGAAACCGTTGAAGCAACACCACCATATAATTACCGCAAAGCAAACGCATGGCAAGGCAATTCTAATAAATTTCTGCATATGACACTCTACACTAATGTATTAAAAATACTAAAGCCCACATGGCGACACTCAAAAGAGTAGCCTCATGTAGGCTTTGCCTGCTTACTGCTTTGTTACGGTGGCCTTGCGCATGTTTATGTTGAACGTACCAAGTGAGGTCTTCACCTTGTACACACCGTTCTTGGCGGCAACGAGCTTGGCAGTCATACCCATGAAAGAGAAGCTTCCGTCTTCATTCTTGTTGATGTTGTAACGGCCGAGAGGGGTGTTCACCACGATATGGCTCTTGGTCACTTCCACCACCCCATAAGTAGTGCCCGAAGGAGCATCCTTCACCTTCTGAACCACTTCCTTGGCAGCAGTCTGTACATTGTCGTTACTACCCTTTGCAAAACTTGCTGTGCTGGTTGCTACAACCATCAGCAGCGCAATCATTAACTTCTTCATTGTCTTCTATTGTTTTTTAATGGTTTTGTCTTATTGACAATGCAAAGGTAGTGTGGCTTTTCTGAACCGAGAAACTTTCCGAGGTGGCTTGTACAAGATGCCGGGGTTATTGTATATCTTGGCAATTATCGCTTCCTAAGCACCAGCCAAGGAGCTACACCGTGGTGCTTGTCGGTGCGATACTTGGCGGCTTTCTCCGTGAAGTAGGCGGTGCCGTCGGGAGCACGGTAGAAACCGCTCTCGTTGCCACCGGTAAGGTATATGGCATCCACATAGCCATATTCGCGCAAGGCATCGGCGAAGTCCCACAGGGTTTCGGGGTGGCGGGTCGCGATGATGCAAAGGCGGTCGTCAGCGGTACGTGCGAGGGCCTTGCGTTCCACCTTGCCATGCAGGAAGAAACGCTGAGGCAGTTCGCCGTTGGACACAAGCACAAACTGGCGGAAGTAAGAGCCGTCACGCGCTACCATGTGCTCACACATATCGTCAAAACGAGATATGCCGATGACCATATTGCCCTTGGCTATGGCGCAATAGCCAAGACGCGACACATCGCTCCGTTTCTGCTCGCCGTCGACAACCAACGAGCCGATATACTTGCCCATGGCGGTATAGTCGGCAGTACGGGTGTACATCAGCACACTATGGTCGGCGGTATCGGGTTCCTGAAGCGACAACTCAGCCTGCACGTTATGCAGTTCATAGATGTCAAGTGCCACGCCGAGCACAGAGTCGGTCTTAAGCACTACTGCCGACGACTCGTTTTGCGCCTTCATATCGTCTAACTTCTTTATATTTTCTTTCGGCGATACGGAAATGCTCACACCTATATTATAATAGTAGTTGTAGAGGCGTATGACTTTGTAGCAGCCAAATACTAGCATCACGGTTGCCACAAACCACATGATAGCCAAATTCCACTTCGGCAACCCACCTCGTTTTTTGATGGAATCCGACGAAGAATTGGGCTTCATTTCGCCACTACTCTCTATAATAATCGTGGGTTCGTCGAGAAGCTCTTGCGAAGAAGTGCTGTTATCATCATTCTCTATCGCGAAAATAGGTTTCTCCTGTATGTCGTTACCTTCTGTATATTTCATAATCATTTACTTTTCCTGTTCCAAAATTGTCTTTAACTCCTTGAGTGCTTCCTTCGAAGCTTTTAACCTAAACCCTTGATTCATACGATGATCCATTAGCTTCAAATCTTGGTTGGTAATGTTGATGGCGTAAACATAATTTGTGTTTACTATCAGACTCTTGCCAACACGCGTAAAGAAATTCTGCTTCAGTTTGTTAAAGGCTTCCACAAAGTAGTGCAACTGGAACGTCATCGTCACCGACTCTCCGTTGAAGAGATGCACGTCACAGTAGTTGCCAGAAGCTTCTATATAGGCAATGTCGTCCGTTGGCACCCTAAACAGTCCAACGGATGTGATAATTTTAAGTCTTTCCATTTAATCCTTACAAATTGTACATGGTTATTACTTCAAAAGGTCATATAATAAATACGCCAAAAAACGAATAATATTATATTGTTTGTCAATAATGTCTCAATTCATTCCTTCCAAAATGGAATATTGAAACAAATAGCATACTCTCATCGCCGTCAAAAAAGAACCAAGGATTAGATATAGGGTTAGGATTTCTCACGATATGCAATTCGCGTGCAGGTGTATTGCCTTCAGCACACATAATGGCTACTTTTTTGCCGTTGCGAGCCACATCAATCACTATCAGAGCATGTCCCATTCCTTCCAACTTGCGAGCTGGATAGACGAGCACATCGCCGGGTTGCACATCACTTATCTTTCTTGGTTCCGTCTCACGGCTCACAGAAAAAGTGCTGCACACTCCGTAGGCTTTTTTCAAGAATTTCTCCAGCGCTTTGCGCGAAGCCCCACCTTGATATTGAAGCGTATTGCCATTTACGTCCTGGAAACGTATCTCCGGATAGCGTCCCTGACTGAACAGGTACTCAGCCCTCACTCTCATGGTCATATCAGCACACTGCTCCGAGTTGCTGAGCATCGGTATGTCGATTACGCCGGTTGAGAGAAACTGAAACCGCGCATCACCACCTGTATAGAGCTGCACCTTGCTTCCACGTTTCTTCAGCGGCAAACTGCGCATAAACTCTGCATAACTGCCGTCTACACGGGCATATCCAACAGGAGCTGAAATGTCTCCAATCGTCGCAGCATTCCATGGGTTGCTTGTGCGAGAACACCACCATACGACACCAGCCAAAATCATACCGGCCAAAACTAACATTCCAATAACTACTAATACTTTCTTCATTGCTTTTTTATACAAAATTAGGTCATGTATATGCTATAAGCAAATCGTTGCAGATGGTTTGTATGAAATGATATAGAAAATGTATAAAACTACACTATTGATCGTAAATTTAATTTTTGAAGGGCACGCCAGGATTATAATAAAGAAAAGTCCCGTAAATCTTGCGATTTACAGGACTTTGCGGAGAGAGAGGGATTTTATACCACTCTACCATCTTCTGTAACTCGTTGATATTCAAGTGCCGTCTTTAGGCATTTTCGCTTGTTTTGCACGAAAAATGGCGCAGAAATGGCGCAAGACAAAACGTCTTAAAACACTGTGTATGTATGACTTTTATTATACAATTTAACTATTTTAAGAAATCTATCGACACACTACAAACAAATTCCTTTACCTTTGCTTGGTACTCTTCCTTGGCCATACCTCTAGCCTCTATCATTGAGTCAAGTACATCGCCAAGCTCATCAAAAGCAATATCGTGATGATATCCTTTAGTCGTTCCATCCTTCTCTCCATAGATACGGTAGTAATCAGAACCTTCATCCAAAGCAATATATATCTTACCTTGAAATTGGAAGCCATTCACCTGCATGACAAGAGCCGCCATAGTGAAGTCTTCGCCATTGACATTCTTGACAATTTGGGTAGCATACATCTTAGAGATGCCCCAACTATTGATAACGTCTATCGAGGTTGTGTGAAGCAATTGGGAGAAGATGGTGTTCACAACGCTTCTTACATGTTCCCTGTCTAATGTTTTCATTCGTATAATCTTTTAAGTGGATATTCTTATATTAATCCAAAAGTTTCTTTGCATATTCACGCAATCTTTGCAGGTGCTCCTGTTGGCTCATGCCGCCTGTCTCAATAACCGTATCGAGCACTTGCCCCAAGTCTTTATAGGCAATACTCTTCTTTTCCTCATGCAACATTCCGTTCTGTTCGTTATACAAGCCAAAGGTTTGCTTAACTCGGTTATTGGTTACATAGAGCCTGCCTTGATAGTTGAAGCCATTAACATCCATCATCAATGCTGCTACGGTTTTCTCCGTTCCATCAACCATGATTTCTATTTGAGTTGCAACTTTGTTTGTTATTCCCCAACTATACACTACATTAAAAGGTGTGGTTAAAGCCAACTGCTGCAAGATGGTGCATGCAGCTCTTCCAATCTGTTTCTTACTTAATCTCTTCATATTTCAAAGTGGTTATGCAAAGGGCAAAGCAGTGAACCTTACCCCTTGCGGTAAGTACTAATCAAACTCAAATGGGTGTATATAATAATAGGTGTCCTCCGAGTCGTACTCGTATTCGTTGATGAAGTCCACCATTTCTTCCTCTGTCCGCTCGCCTTGGCTAATGCCGGTCTTCTCACACCATGCCTCAATAGCATCGCATATGGTGTCATACACATCTTCACAAATATCTTCAAAGTTGCCACCAGAAGAACTTACACAACACTCTTCGGGAAAGAAACCTCCTTCATCGTGGACGTAAAATATCTCACATCCACATTCTATCTCTCGGTAACTTATAGAAAGTTCATTGCCAAGTACCTTATTCAATTCATCAAAGAACAGGTCGCAAGCCGACCATGCACTTTCGGTGTCAAACGACAACAGCCCTCCATCCTTGTCATCCTCGAACTCTGCCCAGTAGATTTTTCCACGAACAGATATACCGCTATGCTCATAGTCAATGCCATAGTGCTCTGCCAACTTGAAAAGATAGACATCCTTACTATTCACCTCCATCATCTGAAGGGTGTTCCAAAGGTCGCTCAATGCCTTGCGTGAACCTCTCACCTTGTACTGCGTGTCACAAATATTGCTCATACTTCAAAATTTTTATTTTGGCTCTGCCGAATGAATGGTCACTCGGAAAAGCCGAAGTTAAACTTCATCTTTACTCTCGCTTAAATTTCATTTCCCTTTCGTAGAAAACTACTTCCGGGATTTGTTAGAAATTATGTGCCTTAAAAAGGTGTTATGCACATCGATGCAAGGTTTGGCACCAAAATACGACCCGTAGGCGTGGAGATTTTGGAAGCCAAGCAGAGCCTTGACCTTGCAAAGCGATAAGGCATAACAAATACCTTTGCACAATAATTTCAATAAATCTCGGAAGTATTCATGCGATAGCATAGTCTGTTGGAACAATATTCGTTTAATGTTTTTTATAGAATTTGCATATGCAAAATGTTCAGGAATGACAAATTCTGACGCCGATTTTCATTTATTTTGAGATTATTTTTAAAAAGTTTGTCCGATTCATGGAGAAAAGTTGCGGGTTCTCAAAAAATATTTGTAAATTTGCCTCGGACTTTCTATTTAACAAACCTATAACAACCGCTTGACGAGTGGAAACCATATATAGTTAACCAATTGACATAAACAATACACCAACTGGGGAACTAAACATTCTGTCAGCGCATTAATGTTTGTAAAGGAACTGATCCTTAGATTATGAACAACGAATCTAAGAAACATACGCCAGCATTGCCTAATGCTGACACCCGACGAGGCGGTAAAAATCCCTCCAGTGCTGGACTTACCTCCTGCACCTCCCCCGAAGTTCAAAGTCATCAGACAGAGAACTCCCATACAGGGGTGTCCTTGGATTGTGTGCCAAGTGGTAAGAAGGTTTGGTATGTTTTTCGTGCTACATATGGACGCACAGCCTTGGCATGTGTGGAAATACAAAAAAAAGGCATCGAGACATATATCCCGATGACTGTGGTCAAAAAAGAAATAAATGGGAAGAAGAAGCTTGTTCAACAGCCTCTTCTTCCCAATCTTGTTTTTGCGTATATGACTTGTGAGCAGTCTCTTGAATTTGTAAAGGAGCCAGCCAAGACAGCAGGTTTCTTGAAATACTATACCGACAAGACAAAGCCCATTGAGCCAGACACCCAGCTCAATCCACCTATCACTATACCTGATGACAGGATGAAGTCATTCATTAACGTTGTGGAAACTAAGAATGAGCATATCTTGGCTACATCGAAAGAACGTTGCCATTTCAAGAGCGGTGATTATTTCAAAGTTGTGTGTGGCGACTTCAAGGGCGTTGTCGGTCAGGTTGTGAGAGCAGCAGGTCAGCAACGCATCGCTGTAGAGTTGAACGGCATCGGATATGTGCTTACAGCCTATATTCCCAGTGATTTTATGGAGAAAATTGAAGATGATTTGATAGAACTGGGATAGTTGCCCACTCCTCTACAGTGTTGACGGAATATAATAAATTCGAAAAAGACAGCATTATGATACACAACAAGCAGATACTCACAGGTCTCGACCATAGTCAGTACGAGCATCCATTGGACAGAGCCGCCTTGGAGAAACTGGAAAGCATCCCGTTCCTTACCACGGCTTGCAAATGGGTGACATCCAACTTCATCGAGCGAGTATATAACATTCAATATACGGGTAGCAACCTGAAGGTCACGAAAGGAAACTATCCCAAGATATATGAGTATCTTGTGGAAGCCTGTCGAATTCTCGACCTGCAGCAAGTACCTGAACTGTATATCACTTGGGACTATGACATCAATGCCTGTACCATTGGAGCTGAGAATCCGATAATCGTTCTCAACTCCGGTTTGATTGACCTTTGTGACGATGACGAGATACTCTTCATCATAGGCCACGAAGTCGGGCACATCAAGTCGCAGCACATGTTGTATCATCTTATGGCGCAAGTAATCAACTGGGGAATAGACACTATCCCCGGTGGCAGTCTGGTAGCCAGCGGATTGCAGTTCGCCCTATACTATTGGAGCCGAATGTCGGAGTTCACAGCCGACCGTGCCGGTCTGATGTGCTGTCAGGACACCGATGCCATGACACGAGCCTTCATTAAGATGGCAGGTCTCCCCATCAAGGAGTTCAACAACATCCGTCCAGAGACCTTTCTCCAGCAGGCACGCGATTTCAAGATGCTCGATTATGAGGGAATGAACAAGGTAGTCAAGTTCCTCTCCATTGCCGATGAGACCCATCCCTGGACAGTTATGCGCTCTGCCGAGCTGTTGAAGTGGATTGACAGCGGAGAATATGGACGTTTCGTAACACGCCGTTATCTCAGATAGCCCATGAGAAAGAGATTGCATAATATCGACTTCGCTTCTGTCATGCATCCCGATGACAAGAAGAAGGTAGAATGGCTAAACAGTCTGAAGGTCCCCTACCTGTCAAAGTGGGACTTCATACGTGAGATAGCCAAGCACCCGCTTGACCATGACCTGAAGACGTGGTACGAGATATTCAAGGCAGATGTGGAGTACTATACCTTCAAGGATTTCCTCGCTGCCACCACCAGCAAATATCAGGAGGCATACAACGAGGTGGAAAACCAAGGTGAAGGTATAAACATTACAGCCGAAAGCCTGCCGCAGATGTATGCACAGCTCACCGAAGCCTGTGCTATACTTGGCATCGAGGACATTCCTGCCTACTCCACCGATTGGTATTACGGACCTTACCATTTCTCCAATGGCGAGAAGCACCGCCGTATCGTCATGATGTCGGGCAGTGCCGACCTTTTCACCGAGGGGGAAATGATGTTCACACTTGGACATGAACTGGGCCATTTTGCTACGGGGCACAAACCGTACCATATGCTCATCATGTCGTTCTACTTGCCTTTCATGTCAGATCCGACTTTCAAGGCATGGGCTTCGCTTGTCAAACTCCCTCTGTTTGAATGGTATCGCAAGTCCGACTATACAGCCGACCGCATTGGTCTGCTCTGCTGTCAGGACATCAATGTAGCACTCAGTACCATGATCAAGAAAGCCGGACTTCCGATGAAGTATTACGACCAGATAAACATTGATGGCTTCGTCCAGCAAGCACGAGACTTCAACGAGAACTACACTGGCACGCTCAATGTCATTGTAAAGAACCTCACCATCCGTTCCGCCGAGTTTCCTTGGTTGGTTGACCGTGCCGCCAAGCTCCTCGACTGGTACGAGCATGGGAATTATAATCAGATAGTAAACAGTTAAAATATAGCATTGTATGAATACACAGACCATTGCACTTCCTGCAAACGATAATATCCTCGCAATTCTCAACTTCAACAAGATTGCGAATGACCTGAAGAGAGAAGCCGTCAAGGCTATGGGCATGGCAGCCTGTCAAGCCCGTTGCCTCAGTTGCGGACATTGCTCAGCTCAACGATGCGGTAACAGATAAATAAAGATGAACATCACGACGCTCCATAATAACAGCTATTCTTATCTACGGCAGACCAACGAAATCGTTCAGGGTGTCGTAGATGACAGCCGTTATGCCTGGACGTTTACTCCTCCCAGCGAATTTTCTTCGATGCCGGAGGTCTATATGTTCATCATTGCCATCACAGAACAGTGCAATCTCCGCTGCACCTATTGCTGTTACTCAGGCGAGTATGAGGGCAACCACAGCCACAACAGTCGGACACTCTGTGAGGGCGACATTCAAGCCATCTACGACTTCATCGCCAAGACAGCAAAGACAAAGCCCATACGCATTTCGTTCTATGGAGGCGAGCCTTTCGTTAACTATCCTCTCGTTCAGTATGCCATACAAGCAGGACAGCAACGATGGGAAGACGATGTGACCTTCTCAGTTTCCACCAATGGCACGCTATTGACAGAAGAACGCATTGATTGGTTGGTAAACAATGGTGTAGAACTTGCTATCTCCATTGACGGCACACAGCCATTCCATGATGCACACAGAGTGGATGCCAAAGGCAATGGCTCATACACCAAGGTACGGAATGCTTTGGCGTATCTGCATAGCAACACATTCAATCAATACCCCAAAGTCGTATTGATGATGACATTGCCGTCAGTTTCCAAGCTGATGCCTATTGCGCAAGCATGGCACAAAGACGAGGTGTTGCAGCATTATGCACCAACTCACATTAGCGGACTAACCCCAAACTTCTTGCAAGGTGTGGCAAAAGAAGATTGGGAAACGCTGAAGATACAATACATCCAGCTCCTCGATGCTTATGAGCAGCACCCTGAATGGTCGGTGCTTCAGACATTCTTTGATGAGATTGTCTCTTATTGGAAGAACAGACTGGTGTTTGAGGTCTCGGAAAGCACACCTCTTTCCACCTGTATGCCCGTCAACACCAAACTTTACATTGATGCCAATCTCCAATTGGCAGTATGTGAAAAGTTCAACGACCGCTTCCGCATTGGTAGCATCAACGATGGCATTTACTGGCAGAAAGCCAACGAGATGACCAAGGAGTATTACCGCAAGCGTAAGAATCGATGTACCTATTGCCCGGCAGTCAGAATGTGTAATATGTGCCTGACCTCTATCGAATACACAGATGACCAATGGGACACCCTCTGTCACAACGAGAGGCTCTACCATAAGTTGCACATGTTCCTATTCTGCGAAATGGCAGAGCGTAGTATGCTTACTAAGCCATCCGTCCCCACATTGCATTCAGAGCATTGCACGCTGAATGAGATAGAAGAAAACGACATCTCAGCACTGAGAACCATATTCTCAGATGCAGACACCCCACGATACCTTCCCGATCTCTGCGACATTGCCCAAACAAACGATGGCATCAAACAGATACTGAAGTCCTTCCGCACTTACCTGTCAAAGAACGAAGGCTTCCTATGGGGAATCAGGAAGCACGACACCCTTATCGGTCTCGTCGCTACAATGGACTTGTCAACCAATCCCACCATATTCTTCGCCATGCACCCCAAGTACAGAAATCAAGGTTACATGCAAGAAAGCGTGAGATTGGCCACTCAATATATATGTGACACAAAGCTCGCCAACGAACTTTATACTGAAGTGGATGTGAACAACATCGCTTCTCAAAAGGTGTTGGAACATTGTGGGTATAAGGTTAAAGAAAAACAGTCGCTCAGGTTTTTGTACTGCTATCAGAACAATAACACTGAGTTACATACTTCTTGAATATAGATGTGAAGATGGCAGTGTAAATAAGTGTGCACAATTGTAATACATATCAAAAACACTTAATTTTGCATCAGAAAGAAAATAAAACAATATACCGTTATGAAGAAAGCAATATATATCGCCCTTTTGGTTACTTGCGTAATCGGTCTTTTCTCTTGTAGAGGGAGCAGCGGTCAGAAAGCAGTAAAGCTCGCCAAGGAATACTTAGGCAAGACAGTAAGCGGAGCAAAAAAGTCACATCTGGAGCGTTACGCTGATGATGTTGCACGTGTAAAGTTCACAAAAGTAAGTTGTGCATCATGTGCAGGCACTGGTTACGTGGGGTATTCTACTTGTGACAACTGTGATGGTGACGGTTGGGTTTATAAGGTAGAAAGGAGATCTTGAGGTTTTTCTGTAATCATAAATTTCAATGAAATGTCATTTCTGCCATAAAGAAATAAACGGCAAATACTATATTGACCAGTGGGGGCACAATATCTGTGCTTCCCACATGGACAAGAAGGAAGTCACGATGTGTACCTCCTGTGGTGCTTTTACGGAAAATTCTCCACTACACGATGGACGCTGCTTGTGTAACAACTGTAAGAGTTCAGTTATTAGCACTCATTCTGAAATCTCCGCATCTCTGACCTACGTCAAGAATCTTTTGGTTAGTGTCGGTTTTGATTTTGGGACATGTAATATTGACAACATTCCAATTGAAATCGTGTCTGCTCGTAGGATGGCAGAAATACAAAACACATCCATTTCTACCAACAATAAAGGTGTGACCCGTACCGAAACCCAAATGAGGGGTACATTTAAATCTGATATGAAGGTAGTAGGTCATACTCACAATATATATATGCTTTCCGACCAATCTCGTCTTGAGTTTCTAGGTACACTTGCTCACGAGTTACTACACGTTTGGCAGAACGAACATGACATCAAACTTTCTCCAATGAAATGTGAAGGACTCTGCAACATGGGTTCTTACCTTATATACTTAACCGAAAATTCTCCAATCGCTCAACACTATATCAAGAACCTTAAAGAAAGTCCTGATTCTATTTATGGTGATGGATTCCGCTATGTGTTCGCGAAGTATGAAACCAGCGGGTGGAGAGAAATTATTAACAGAGTAAATAATAATGCATTATAAAATAATGAAGAAAATTTTTACACTTTTAATTTTAATTGCGACATGTGTCTTTTCGATGCAAGCGCAAAAAAGGTATGTGGTTGCCTTTGATTGCACAAAATCAATGGATCATCCGAGTGGAGATTATTCAATCAATGGAAGGGATACTAGTATATTATGGTCTCCTGCTAAAAAATGTATTGAATCGTTATGGAAGCAAGCCTCTGCTAAGGATGAGTTTGTAATTCTTCTTTATCAAGACAGGATTCTCTATACAATTAAAAAAATTAAAAGCACACAATTATACGATTGGAATTCCATTGAAAACAAAATGGAAGATGCCATCACGAAAGGAGGTAATACTTGTATATTTCAAGCATGGCAGGCTTCTGAACAATATTTTACAGACAATTGTGATTTCTACTTTATAACAGATGGTGTAGAAGATCACGATAATAATAAACAAATAAATGATGATGAGCAAGCGCATATTGACGCTATCTGTAAAAAAATAGATGATTTTTGTAATTTAGGAATCAATGGATTTTACACGAACCTTAAGCAATCTGAAAACGATAATATTAACAACCAGATTTCACGGAAGATTAAATCTTCCTGTTTCAGAGATCTGATAGCTGGTAATATTACACCTATATCATTGTCTTTAAACCAAGATGATTTA
The DNA here is from genome assembly GCF_000834015.1 of Prevotella pectinovora. GTDB lineage: Bacteria > Bacteroidota > Bacteroidia > Bacteroidales > Bacteroidaceae > Prevotella > Prevotella pectinovora. Next base: position 33,216 of record NZ_JXQI01000044.1, read on the forward strand.
AATAAAGGCAAGAAAACCTTTAATCTCACTTTTAGACCAATTGAAAGCAAAAGAATAGCTAATGTTCAAAAGTTAGATGCGGTATTTATTGACCATGATGGAGGATTGCAAAACGCAATCACGTATTTTAAACCTACTATTACAGGAATATCGAATAACAAAATTGAACTTACACTAGAACAAATTTCACCCGTTCATCAAAATTTATTAGATAATTCGAACTCTTGCAAATTGTTTTTGAATGTACTCTCCAATGATAAAGACTTTGCTATATTTCCTCAATTGATAACAGTTGAAGTAAGATACTATTATGAGAAAATAGCATACTTGCCATCTCTTGAACTAGAAGGGACATCTAAATATCATCCTGACTTCTTTATTTCTTCATTAGCAGATTTGTTTTCAGATTGTGATTTCATTGCAGAACACAAGCCTGATACGATATCTTTTGATTTGAAAAAGATGTTAGATGACAACAAATTATTTAACGAGGAAGCGATAAAACATGGAAGCACGTATAAGTTACAACTAGTTCCTCTTCGCGATAAAGATAAAAATGCGAAATTCATTCTGCTAAAGAATGGAGAAATCTGTAAAAACAATACGATTGATGTTGCTAGTTCTGATGAGAATCTTCTAATAAAGATAATCTTCAATGAATCCTCGGATGATGGCACATTTAAATTCAAATTGATTCCAATTGAAGCTTATAAATTGGATAAAATCAATGAGTGTGCAAATATTGAAGAAGTTTCAATTCCTGTGACGATTGAGTTCGATACAGATTGTAACCCGTTAGAATTATTGTTG
>NZ_JXQI01000045.1 GCF_000834015.1 Prevotella pectinovora
CTGGAGGTACTAAGATGTTTCAGTTCCCTCCGTTCGCCTCCGGATATTCATCCGGATGACAGTCCTTCAGACTGCCGGGTTGTCCCATTCGGAAATCCCTGGATCAAAGGTCATTTGCACCTCCCCAGGGCTTGTCGCAGCTTATCACGTCCTTCATCGCCTCCGTGAGCCTAGGCATCCGCCATACGCCCTTTCTTACTTTCGCCTATGTCCACATGTGAATATGAATACTCACAAGGGACCTAGCCCATACTTTCAGCTGTATTGAAATTTTCTTTTCTACAGTTTTGTCTGTAACAACATGTCAAAGATCGTTTTCGTTGAGAATATTCAGAATTCTCACGAATCGTGGAGAATAACGGATTCGAACCGTTGACCCCCTGCTTGCAAAGCAGGTGCTCTAGCCAGCTGAGCTAATCCCCCAAATTACATTGAAGAACAATATAGGAGAGTGAGGCTCATTTCGTTTCGCCTCTTACGTAGTCCCAGGCAGACTTGAACTGCCGACCTCCACATTATCAGTGTGGCGCTCTAACCAACTGAGCTATAGGACTGTCAGGTTGGTCAGGTGTATGGACTTCTCCGCCCAGTTTCCTTTGTCTCTCTTTATTCTTGAAAAACAGGAGTTCGTGAGTACAAGAAGATTTTTGGAAAGACTTACTTCCGTATCTTCTATTTACAGGTGCACCTTTTCAGAAGGCATCTCCAGAAAGGAGGTGTTCCAGCCGCACCTTCCGGTACGGCTACCTTGTTACGACTTAGCCCCAATCACCGGTTTCGCCCTAGGCCGACCCTTGCGGTCACGGA
>NZ_JXQI01000046.1 GCF_000834015.1 Prevotella pectinovora
GGTGGATATTCTTGCACTATTTTGCGTAAAAAGTTAGCTTGTGCAATAAATTTGTTAAGAAAAGTTTGGCTGTTATCAGAAAAATGTTTTACTTTGCACTTCAAGAATGTAGAAAGATTTTAAAAACTGTATTTATAATTAATTTTAAAGATTAAGAACATGAAAAAATTCTTTACTTTGTGCGCTGCTGCTGCTTTGGCAGTTTCCGCATCTGCTCAGACAGTTACTGAGAGTAAGACTTTTGACAATTGGTACATCGGTGTAAACGGTGGTCTTGCAACAGGTATTCATCCTTCACAGCTCGGCTGTGGCGGTACATGGCTCAAGGATATCACTCCTAACGCAGGTATCCGCGTAGGTCGCTATTTCACTCCTGTATTCGGTCTCGCTGCTGAGAGCAATGTTTATTTCAGCGATCTTCATCATACAGGGCGTACAATGAACAACCTCTTCGGTAACTACACAAATACTCTGGTTAACTCAATCAACACCTCTCTTATCGCTACAATCAACTTCAGCAACTGGTTCGGCGGTTACAAAGGTGAGCCACGTCTCTTCGAGGTAAGCGGCGTTTATGGTCTTGGTTGGGGTCACGTATTCGGTGGCGAGGATCACGATCGTTACTATGCAAACTCTTGGGATTCTGCTGACAAGGTAGACTTCCTGACATCTAAGGCTGGTCTTGACTTCGCTTTCAACCTCGGCAAGGACAAGGCATGGCAGGTATATGTTGAGCCAGCAGTAGTTTGGAACCTCGAGGGCGCTAAGAAGGGCGTTCGCTACGATGCTAACTACGCTGACTTCCAGCTCAACGCAGGTGTTGTTTACAAGTTCAAGAACTCTAACGGTACACACAACTTCACTATCGCACAGGTTCGCGACCAGGCTGAGATCGACGGTTTGAACGCTAAGATCAACGATCTGCGCAACGACTTGAACGGTAAGGATTCTGAGCTCGCTGCTAAGAACCGTCAGATTGCTGACCTCCAGAAAGCTCTCGACGAGTGCAACAGCAAGCCTAAGTATGAGAAGCCAGCTACAGCGACTAACCTCCAGCCTACAGTTATCTTCCGTCAGGGCAAGTCTGTAGTTGATCCTGCTCAGTACGCTAACATCGAGCTCATCGCTCAGTACATGAAGAATCATCCAGAGGCTACTGTAGAGATCAAGGGTTATGCATCTCCAGAGGGTTCTAAGGAGCTGAACCAGAGACTTTCTGAGAAGCGTGCAGACGCTGTTAAGAACATCCTCGTCAAGAAGTACAAGATTGCTGCAAGCCGCCTTACAACTAAGGGAATGGGTGCAACAGACAAGCTCTTCGAGCAGGTTGAGTTCAACCGTGTTGCTACTTTCAACGACAACGCAAAATAATAAGTTGGCTGAATAGCGATTTATTACATACTATGTCCCCGTCACTTCATTGTGACGGGGACTTTTGTAGTATGCTATTCCTTATTTTGGTTTTGTGTTTTTTTTTGACTGTCATTAGGTAAAGTCTCTTTTGTTATATCGTGTAACGACATTTTCATGCGAATTACACTTAACAGAGTGATATTTCGCTATTTATATGTAAAAAAAGAAATGATAATTTTGCAATTTACATTAAAAAGTCGTAACTTTGCAGCCGCTTAACGTAAAATAGTCGAATGAAGAATGACAAAATGAAAAACCAGTACCGCGTGAACGAACAGATTCGCGTCAGGGAAGTGCGAGTTGTTGGAGATGATGGTTCAACCGTAATGCCTACACGTCAGGCTCTTGATATAGCAAGAGACAAGGGCGTGGATTTGGTAGAGATTTCTCCAAATGCCCAACCGCCAGTATGTCGTATCATCGACTATAGCAAATTCCTTTATCAGCAGAAGAAACGTGCAAAGGAACTGAAGGCAAAGCAAGTTAGACAAGAAGTCAAGGAAATTCGTTTCGGACCACAGACCGATGACCATGACTACAACTTCAAACTCAAGCATGCCAAGGAATTTCTCGAGGAAGGCAACAAGGTTCGTGCTTTCGTGTTCTTCCGTGGCCGTTCTATCCTTTTCAAGGAGCAGGGAGAAGTTCTGTTGTTGCGTTTCGCCAACGATCTTGAGGAATATGGCAAGGTGGAGCAGATGCCTGCATTGGAAGGCAAGAAGATGTTCCTCTATCTCTCTCCAAAGAAAGCCGGTGTAGCCAAGAAGAGTCAGCAGAAGATGGATAGAGAGCGCCGTGAAGCTGAGGCCAAGGGTCAGACAAAAGAAGAGGGGGCTACAGAAACTGCTGAGACTCCTGCTAACGGAGGACTCTTCGCTAACGCCAAAAATGGTGCCGATGCTCTGAAGAAGCTCCAGAAGTAATATATAAGAGAAAATAACAGGTGCGTAACGTCTTGGTATATACGTTGCCACCGCATAATAAATAACCATTTAAACATTTAAAAAAATGCCAAAAGTAAAGACAAACTCCGGTGCAAAGAAGAGATTTCGTTTCACTGGTACAGGTAAGATTAAGAGACGTCACGCTTACCACAGTCACATCCTGACTAAGAAAACAAAGAAGCAGAAGCGTAATTTGGTTCACACTGCAATCGTTGATCCTAGCAACGTTAAGCAGGTACGTGATTTGCTGCGTCTCCGTTAATCCTATTGTCTAACATTTTTAAAGTAAGAAGAAACTATGCCAAGATCAGTAAATCATGTTGCTTCAAGAGCAAAAAGAAAAAGAATTTTAAAGCTTACACGTGGTTACTATGGAGCGCGTAAGAACGTATGGACCGTAGCCAAGAACACTTGGGAGAAGGGTCTTACCTATGCTTACCGCGATCGCCGCAACAAGAAGCGTACTTTCCGTGCGTTGTGGATTCAGCGTATCAACGCTGCTGCCCGCCTCGAGAATATGACTTATTCTACTCTGATGGGTGCTCTGCATAAGGCTGGTATCGAGATCAACCGTAAGGTTCTCGCTGACCTCGCTGTAAACAACCCAGAGGCTTTCAAGGCTATCGTTGCTAAGGTGAAGTAAATCATAAGCAATCATAAATCCAAAAAAAAGCTGCATTGCAATTTTCGCGATGCGGCTTTTTTATTGCTCGTTATTCCTGTCTCTACCGGTCAAAGTTGTGGTATATCTTATTTGTTTGCTGGTCTATGTTCTTGCTGAAGAGCACCAATGCCTTGTCTTGACAAAGCATTGATGCTGATTCACGTTAAACTTCCATTATTTGCATAAGGCTATTATATTCCTTTCATTGATAGTGATATGCGATGTCGCTTCTCGTCAACCTCAGCTACTCTTACCATGACATGCTGGTGTAGCTTCACTACTTGTGTAGGGTCGCTGACGTAGCGGTCGGCAAGTTGGGAGATGTGTACCAAACCGTCCTGATGCACGCCGATATCTACGAAGGCACCGAAGTTGGTGATGTTGGTGATAATACCGGGCACTACCATACCCACCTTGAGGTCGGCAATAGATTGTATGCTGCTGTCAAATTCAAATTCTTCAATTTGTTCTCTTGGGTCGCGTCCCGGTTTTTCCAGTTCGCTGATGATGTCAGTGAGTGTAGGTATACCTACTGTGTCTGTCACATAGCGTTTTATGTCTATGCCATCACGCTTCTTCTTGTCGAGAATCAGGTCGCCAACAGAGCAGTGGCAGTCTTTAGCCATCTGTTCTACTATTTTATAGCTTTCAGGATGTACAGCACTGTTGTCAAGAGGATTACGGGCTCCTGGTATGCGAAGGAATCCGGCACATTGTTCAAATGCTGCCGGACCGAGGCGTGGTACGTGTTTCAATTGTGCTCTGCTCTGGAACGGCCCGTTTTTGCGACGATATTCCACTATGTTCTTAGCCAATGCCGGTCCCAGTCCGCTGACGTATGTCAACAGATGGCGACTTGCCGTATTAAGGTCTACGCCCACCGAGTTTACGCAACTCTCCACCGTCAAGTCAAGGCTCTTACGGAGCTTCGTCTGGTCAACGTCGTGCTGATATTGTCCCACACCGATACTTTTCGGATCTATTTTCACTAATTCAGCAAGAGGGTCCATAAGTCGTCTGCCTATCGACACAGCGCCTCGTACTGTGACGTCCTCCATAGGGAATTCCTCTCGTGCTGTTTCAGAAGCAGAATACACAGAAGCACCGTCCTCACTTACCACAAACTGCTTTATTTCATCAGCGAAATGCAGTGAGCGGACGAATGCGGAGGTTTCGCGACTTGCCGTACCGTTGCCAATGGCTATAGCTTCGATACGGTAATCTTTTATCATCTTAAGCATCTGTTGTGTGGCTTGCTGAACCTTGTTTACAGGAGGGTGGGGGAATATGGCCTCGTGGTGTAGCAGATTGCCTTGTGCGTCGAGACATACTATCTTGCATCCCGTTCGGAATCCTGGGTCCACTCCCATAACTCGTTTCTGACCAAGTGGGGCAGAGAGCAACAGCTGTCGCAGGTTTTCTGCAAACACGCCGATAGCCTCCTCATCGGCTTTTTCCTTGCTCAGATTTGCAAATTCCGTTTCTATGGCAGGTTTGAGAAGTCTTTTGTATGAGTCGTCAACAGCTTCGCCCACAAGTGAGGAGCAGCGCCCGTAGCCACGGACGAAGAATCTTTTAAGCCTCTCGGTACATTCATCATCGTCGGCAGATATTGAAATTCGGAGTATACCTTCGCTTTCGCCACGGCGCATGGCAAGCAGACGATGGGATGAGCATCTGCGTAGCGGTTCGGAGAAGTCGAAATAGTCTGAGAATTTCGCAGCCTCTTCACTCTCTGCCTTTGCCTTGACAACTTTCGACGATATTATGGCACCACAGCGGAAAGCCTGTCTCACGGTCTGTCTGCTGCGTTTGTCTTCGCTCACTGTCTCGGCAATGATGTCTTGTGCTCCGCGAATGGCAGCCGCTATATCTTTCACGCCATCTTTAACGAAACGTTGTGCGGCAGCTTCCGGATTGTTTTCTTTTTGCATCATGAGGATTACAGAAAGCGGTTCCAGTCCTTGTTCGCGAGCCATCTGTGCTCTGGTACGACGTTTTGGTTTGAATGGCATGTAAATGTCTTCCAGTTCGTCAGCATCCCAGCAGAGGTCAATGCGCTGTAGCAACGCGTCTGTCATCTTTCCTTGGTCTGTGATGGTCTTCACCACAGTTTCTTTGCGTTTGCTTATTTCTTTTAGCTTGTCGAAGGCGTCGCTGATGGCTGCAATCTTCACTTCGTCGAGACCTCCTGTGCGTTCCTTGCGGTAGCGGCTGATGAAGGGGATGGTGCATCCCTCTTCGAGCAACTGGAGAGTGTTTTCTGTACTTCGGCGACTGATAGATAGCCGGGCGGCTATGATTTCTGAGAATTTTTCAATGTTCATTGTTGTATTTCTTAATCAACTATTCTTTTTGCTTACATGTTAACGGAAAAATATAATAAAGATTGTGCAACGTGTGGAAATTAGTTGTGAATTAAGAAGGTAGTTAGTTGTGAATTAAGAAGGTAGTTTCTCCTTAACCAAAGAAGGCCCGGAGATGATATATTCTCCGAGCCTTTGCGAACATAAAAAACTATTGGTAAGGTGTGTGGTGTGTTGTCTTATTTTCTGTTGGCTACACGTTGTTTGATTTGCTTAAGCCTGTTTTGATAGTAGTTCTTCACGTCAGACCATTTGTAATATGGCCATGAATCGGTGGCTACCGGGATATGGCATTCCTTCTCGTTGTGGAGGAATTTTACGATGATATTGCCTGCCTTGTTGCGGAAGAATACAATCTGAATGTTGCTTGCCATCGGGGTGGCCTTGAAGTCAGCCCAGTGTTTGTAGACCTCTTCTGGTTTCCTTACTTCCACATCAAAACCATCGATCTGTAGGAATGCAAGTAGCGGAATGACGTTTCCGTCGTGGCCGAATCTTAGGTCAGCAGCCATATCGCCATTGCTGATAGCCTTGTCTGCACATTCAAGGATATTCTCAACGAGCGTTGATGCGTTTGCCATTACCAGTCCGTCGCTCATCTGAGGATTGGCATTGCCGATATAGAAGCGGTAGTTCACGCACTGCCACATGTCGAAGAGTTCTTGTGGCGTGAAAATGTCGTAGAACGTCACGTCTTTGGTCTCTATGTCCTGCATGTCAGAAGCAATCCAGTAGAATGCCCATGCGAGTTTCTCCGGATTTACCTGGCAGCGGATAAAGTCGGCATCTGAAAACAGTGAGTTTACGAGGCGAGCAGGTTTCACGTGTTCTGCCTCAAACTTGCGATATTCCTCCACCCAAGGACCAGTCTCACCATGAGTGAATTTGTTTGACTCATCGGTATGGTAATTCAGATATGACATGTTGCGCTCCGTCATTTCGTAGTCGATAGAGAGCTGCGGATATATACCTTTTAGTCCATCGCAGAATGCCGCCATACTCATGGCACAACGGTATACAACAGTGGAACGGGCGAATACACGGCGTTTGCCTCTGAACGCCTCAGGATAGTTGCGGGCCATTCTCTCTGCAATACCTTTGTGCTGTCTGGCTCCCAGTGGAGTGAGGTCTCCGCCCCGTCCGCGTGTTTCTGTGAACACCTTGCGAAGGCGCTGCAGCACGTCCTTTCCGAGCGGTGTTATGCATCCTTCATTTTCAGCCTTCTCAAGCAGTGAGATGGTCATGGTGAAGTCGCCGTCGCCCAAGAGATAGCGAGAACCGTGGCGTCCGTAATGGCTTACGTAGAATGGTGTGTAGCCTTTTGGAGCAGGAGTCTGGCGTGTTGTCACTTCTGGGTATGCGAGATATACGCCTCCCGACTTGTTGAGATCGGCACTGATCTCTTCGAATGATGTCTGTGCCATCGCACCGTTGGCTGCCAAGGCGATGGTCAGTGTGAGTAGTGTGTGTCTGATTGAAATCATGATGTTTGTTTTTAGTTGACGAGTTGACAAGGAGGTTTCCTTTGATTGTCAGAAGAAAAACAATTTCCTTGTCTACTCGTCTACTTGTCTACTTGTTAACTCGTCTGCTTGTTAACTCGTTAATTGGCATAACCGTCGTTCTGCTTCAGCAAAGGCATGTTGGAGAACTCTGTCTGAGGGATAGGGAATACCTTCAGGTAATCCTCTACGTCGGCACCTTCGCGCACGCCGTTCTTCCAATCCCAGTTGCGTCCGCTTGTGAATTTGCCGAAGCGTACGAGGTCGGTACGGCGCACAAGTTCTGTGGCAAGTTCGCGCTGGCGCTCAGCTAGGATGAAATCGAGATTGAGATCGCTCATCTGTATATCTCCCGATACGTCGGAACGAACACCGTCCTTTGCGTATTTGCCAGACATATAGGCGCGTTCGCGTATTTCATTTACATAGCCTAATGCTTCATCCATAGTGCCGTTAGCACCTCTCAGAATAGCCTCGGCGGCTATGAGATAAGCTTCGGCAGAGCGGAACAGAGGGAAGTCGATGGATGAATATGCGTCACCCTGCTCTGGCAGGGAATTGTCACGGTTTACGTTGCGCCATTTGATGTAGCCGTAGCCACAGGTGAAGGTGCTCGTCATGTTGCCTTTCTCGTCCCATGTGTTCTTTGTCTGGTTGGGCAGAGCCGTCATGAACTGTGCTCGCTTGTCCATCTTCTTGTCGCCCCATGTGTCGTTTGGGTCGAATATCACATCCTGGGCGTCGAAAGCGTCAACGAGAGTGGTCTTCGCCCTTACGTTGCCCCATCCGCGAGATCCAACGCCTGTTTTATACAGCTCGTTCATCGGTCCGTTGACGAAAGCCTTTGTGTAGAAGTTCGTTCCGGCTGAGCTTTGTGCTCTGAGTCCGTCCTGAACGAGAGGCCAGATTATTTCGCTACATTTGTCGTTGTCGGCGAGGAAGATCGTACGATAGTCAGGGGCCAAAGGATAAGTACCGTCGTTGATCACCATCTTGGCATATTTGAGAGCATCGTTGTAGCGGTTCTCGCCAGTCCATGATTCTGCGTTTATATACATTCTGGAGAGCAGGAACCATGCTGCCACACGGTCGATACGTCCATACACGTTCTCGCCTGGAGCCTTTGTCGCCTTTGTATAACCGTGATATTATAAAAGTGTCGTCAGCCATATCTTTTATAATTGATTCGTATTATAGTTGATTCGAAGTGAACGTGTGATATTAACTCGTTTTAATTGGATTTTGATAAAGATGTCGCGTGGCAGTATGTTTTATATTGTCTCTTGCCATCTCATAGGCAAAGGTACACGTTTTTCTTGAAAATTATGTCTTTGCAAGCATCTTTTTGGCATTGGAAACTGCCTTGATGGCTGATCGGTGGGAGAAATAATGCCTGAATAATTACTTTATGTATGAAGGAAAGTTAGAATTAACCCTATTCTTAATGGTTATTACATGATAAATTCCCTTAAATAGTATTAGACAATAGTTAACAAGTGTTTAAATGATAGCCGGGTTGTGTATAGTATAAAAATAAAAGTCGTACCTTTGCACCGCATTTTGCAAATTTAATAAATAAACAATTAAAACAATGTTGAATCATTACGAAACCGTTTTCATTTTGACTCCCGTTTTGTCTGATGAACAGATGAAGGAAACGGTCGCTAAATTCAAGACTCTGCTTACCGACAAGGGAGCTGAGATCCTGAACGAGGAGACCTGGGGACTGAAGAAGATGGCTTATGCAATTCAGAAGAAGTCAACAGGTTTCTATTGCCTGCTTGAGTTCAAGGCTGAGCCATCAGTTGTTGAGAAGCTTGAGATTGAATACCGCCGCGATGAGAAGGTAATCCGTTTCATGACAGTTAAGCTTGACAAGTATGCTTCTGAGTATGCTGTCAAGAGAAGAAACAAACTTGGTAAAAAAGAGGAGGCTTAAAAATGGCACAAGAATCAGAAATCAGATACTTGACTCCACCTTCAGTGGACACTAAGAAAAAGAAGTATTGCCGTTTCAAGAAAAGCGGTATCAAGTACATTGACTATAAGGATCCTGAGTTCCTCAAGAAATTCTTGAACGAGCAGGGAAAAATCCTTCCACGTCGTATCACTGGAACATCTCTGAAGTATCAGCGTCGTGTGGCACAGGCTGTAAAGCGTGCACGCCAGATCGCATTGCTTCCATACGTAACTGACTTGATGAAATAATTTAAAGGAGGATTACAGAATGGAAATTATACTCAAAGAAGATATTATCGGCTTGGGATTCAAGAACGATATCGTGAATGTAAAGTCTGGTTACGGACGTAACTTCCTTATCCCAACAGGAAAGGCTGTCATCGCTTCTCCTGCAGCAAAGAAGGTTCTCGCTGAGAACCTTAAACAGCAGGCTCGCAAGCTCGAGGCTATCAAGGCTGAGGCTCAGAAGAAGGGTGAGGCTATCAAGGATGTTGAGATTGTTGTTGAGATGAAGGTCAGCGCCAATGGTGTGACTTACGGATCTGTTAATGCAGCTACAGTTGCTGAGGAGCTCAAGAAGAAGGGCTTCGATGTAGACCGTAAGATCATCACAATGCGCGACGCTAAGAAACTTGGCGACTACGTTGCTACAGTACACTTCCATAAGGATGTGCTCGTTGAAATCCCTGTAAAGGTGATTGCTGAGAACCAGCCTGTAGAAGCACCTGTAGAGGAAACTCCAGCAGTAGAAGAGACTCCAGCAGCTCCAGTTGCAGAGGAGGCTCCAGCAGCAGAGTAATCTGTCAAGACAATTTGCTTATAAGCAATTTTATTATATTCCCGATGATGTGGCAACATATTCATCGGGATTTTTTTGCTTCATATCAAGATATATGAATTTCCCAAAAAATGAAAATGAACTATCAGGTCATATGGCTTTTTGTTATAACATGCTGATATGCCGATAGACTGCTGTCTGATGGTAGCTGTCAAATGCAGGATGGTTCATCGCCATGCTTATACTTCGTTTTCATCCTCTTATACATGTCGGTATATATCAGACGTGATAGTACTTTTGTATATAGAACAGTGTGGTAGGGGAGAAGTCTGGAATTGTGTCCACCATGGGCAATGATCGTGCCCATCATGGGCAACGGTGTTTATTTTAATAATCCAATGTCGATACTTATAGCGAGCAGCATATGGTATGCAACATTTTTGGCATTATTATGTGTAAATTTTTCTTCGTTATGTTTGAAGGAAATATGAAATATTACATTTAACAACCCGTTGGCGGAATTAGATTAGTGCATACTTAATCCTAATGACAGTTTGTGTTAAAATGGGCACGCTGCTTGCCCAAGTGGGGTAACGTGCTTGCCCATCATGGGCAACGTGCTTGCCCCTGTTGGGCAGATTTGCAGTCTAACGTCTGCCCAATAAGCTAATGTTGTAACACCCATATCCCTGATTTCAGGATTCTGCCAACGCATACAATTCCTGTCGTCTGAATTCCTTTCATCTGATAATTCTTTTCATCTGACAATTCTCTTTTCATCTGCAAACCATCCAGACAATAGGCTGACAATTGCCTAGCAGTCAACTGTTTGATTGTCAGAATATTACAACAAAAAACCAGACAATCTGACAGTTTTTCAGAAATTCTCGTTTTTACTGAGAATCAGCGATATGGACAATTTATGCTCATATCGACCAACTTAAATTAATTCCGCCAACGGGTATTTAACAAGCTAATTATATTATAAATAAGGTGAAAATTTTTCAAACATCGAGATATTGTCAATTAAAAGAAAAATATGGAGTTTTTCTACACTTTTTTATCAAAACATTTGGAGGGAAACAGAAAAACATATACCTTTGCATTTGCTTTTGAGAACGAACGCTGTTACAAAACAGTCACTAAGTCAGAAAGGGCAGAGAAAAGAAAGAGTTCTTTGAAAAGATTACAATAAACAGAGAAGTAGTAGTACAAGAAGCAGGCTTCTTTTCCACCTTATATTATATAGGGGTTATGGAGAAAGAAGTTCTGGGTAGAACGAAACCTATCAATTTCTGAAGGTGATACCGAATGATTTTCGGAGGCATTCTGAACAGAGACAAAACGAACTTTCCTTCGGGAAAGGTCATTATAAAGATATTATACAATGGAGAGTTTGATCCTGGCTCAGGATGAACGCTAGCTACAGGCTTAACAC
>NZ_JXQI01000047.1 GCF_000834015.1 Prevotella pectinovora
TTTTAGGAATAGTCATTGCATTTAAAGTGAATTTAATGATTTTTTATAATAAGTTTCTTTTATTACATGGAAAATTATTAAATTTGCATCAGAATTTAATTTAATAATTGTAATATGAATAATCTGAATAGGCTAAAGGCAGCTCTTGCTGACGCAGGGCAAACAAACAAGTGGTTGGCAGAACAATTAGGGAAAGACCCTGTAACCATATCCAAATGGTGTACAAATACGGTTCAACCCGACTTGTTAACGTTGTCAAAGATAGCAGAGTTGTTAAATATTGATATTAGAGAATTATTAGTTGGAAAGAAAAAAACTTTTTAATGTTATAAGCGAACATTGAGTTCGCTTCATATCTGTATCTTTGTACCCAAATGATAAACAATTTATTTTATGGCATATATTTTATAGCAGTTCGAAATGAATTGTATCATTGAATTAAATTATCCATCTTTCTTAACTCACATGACTGATTCTATGTCTGAAGATTACAATAAAGAACAAGATTCTCAGTTAGCTAAAGCTATAGAGGAATGCAAAAAAGTCGCAGCTTCAAGTTCTAAAGAGGCGAAGGAAAACGTTGCATTCATAAAAGATTCAATAGAAAAGGCTAACAAGGAGATTGTTTCATGTATCAAAGAAATATCTAAACAAAAGATACGTGATGAGGAGATTCTAACTTCTTTGAAGAAACAACTGACCAAGATAAAAACAACTTTCGTTAGTGAATATGATGAGGTTGAGCAACTTGTGGATAAAAAAATCAAGGAAGCAAACAAGTTCAACATCACCTTATTTGGCAGAACAAAAGTAGGCAAGAGTACCTTGATGGAAATCCTTACCAATGGTAATGGAAGCTCTATAGGCAAAGGTGGACAGCGTACAACCTTGAATGTGCGTCAATATAAGTGGAAAGGACTAACTATAACAGACATCCCAGGAATTGAAGCATTCCAAGGTGACACAGATGACAGATTGGCATTTGAAGCTGCTAAGTCTGCAGACATTGTTGTATTTATGATTTCAGATGGTCAGCCTGAAGCAACGGAAGCCGATTGGTTGGTACGATTGAAAAGAGAGGACAAGCCAATAGTATGCCTATGCAATGCAAAATATACATTGGAAGACGAATTGGACATGGAAATGTTCCTTGACAATCCTGATGAGATCTTGAAAGATAGTAGAATCAAAGAGATTATTGAGCAATTCAACAATTTTGTTAAGGAGCAACTTCCTAATGAACATATAGATATTTATGTCACTCAGCTGCAAGCAAGATATTTGGCTAACAAGAAAGAATATGCACAAAAACGCCAGGCTCTTTTGAAAGCAAGCCGCTTTTATATTGTAGAAAAAGAAATTCAAAAGGTCGTTATTAGAAACGGAATCTCTTTCAGACGTAAATGCTTCTTTTCTATCATCGATAGCCCGTTGTACAGTCAGTCATTGGCTCTATTTGAGAATAGTAATATGGCATATCTTAAATTTTTGATAACCCAAGAAAAGATGTCTGAGTTCTGTAATTGGCAACGAGAATACATTGACGAGGAACGTCCCCAAATGATAAAGCGTGTTGATCAAATCTATGAGGACGTGATTTCTTCTATCCCACATTTCGTTGAGGACAACCTGGAAAGGAATGATTTCGGCGAAAGATGGAAGAAACATGTAGAGTCTATGCGACTGAGCGAAAAAATTCAAGATTGCTATACATCAAGTGTAAAAAAAGCAAAAGACAAAGTCGATCTGTTGTTTAAGGTGCTTGAAACAGAATCAAAACTACAAACAAAAATAATATCTGACATAAGTTCCGACCAAAAAGGGTCTGATATTGCTAATTGGAAGAGAAGGTGGGGATGGGCCAGTGCAGGCATAGGCGCTGCTGGTTCTGTGGCTGAAGTAGGATTGCTTGTTGCTGTTCATGTTTACGGAGTTGCAGCAGCTGCAGCAGCCATTCCAGTCGTTGGTTGGATAGCTGCTGGAGGCGCATTATTATTTGGAATTTTCTCATGGCTCAGTGATTCAAGAGAAATGAAATTAAGAAAGGCACGAGTAGAACAAGAACGCTCATTAAGGCACAGTCTGATAGATAATAAACGTACGACAAAAGACAAAATGTATAAAGCATTTAACTCTGACGTAATATCAGGACTATTGTCTGATTCATACAATAGATTTAGTATAATCAATACAACTCTACTTACACTCGCAAATAGCCAGCGCGAATTAGGGTTGCGGTATTTGGAACACCATACTACTATATCTAAGAAGATTATAATTTCTGCACTCTATGATCTGGGAATCAGGACATCAGCTCTTGACCACATAGATTTTGTTGCACGTATACCGGGAAAGAAGACTGTTATAGGATGTAGTGATGAATCGCTAAAAAAATTGTCTGCCAGAATTTCCGAAAAAATTGGCAACAAAGAAGAAGTTAGAATATTCAATAGAAGTTTAACTGGTAATATAGAAAATCAACTTCGTATTTTAAAAGGATATTTTCATTTGCAAATTCCAATGAAGATTAAGTTCATTGAGAAAGATGACTTTAAGCAGAAAGTTGTTTATATCCCAATAGATACAAACTTGTCGGCAGAGAATGAAACAAACCTGCTCTTGCTTCAACAGATATTGAATGTACACATAATAAAACGTTAAAGACTTTTATATATGCAGAAAACTTATTTTGAAAAATACAATTCCGAAGCACAGGAATTGTTTAAGGAAATAAAGGATGTTCTTCACAACTCGGAGAATCCGGAGGTGAAGTCAAAAGCCTCACAGATTCCTTCCAGCTTGTATAGTGACAACAAAAAAATTAACGTGGTTTTTGCAGGTCAATACAGTGCAGGCAAATCATCCCTCCTCTCTATCTTGACAGGAAAAAAACTGGCAGTAGGAGGTGGCATCACAACTGCTGAATGTCAGTCGTTTGATTGGCAAGGCGTGCATGTTACCGACACTCCGGGCATTCACACTCAGAACAGACCTGATCATGATGAGATTACTTACAAGGAAATTTCTAAGGCAGACCTTATTGTGTTTGTTCTTACAAGTGAAGGATTCTCCAGTCATCTTGCCGAGCATTTCCGTAAATTAATCAATGAGAAAGGCAAAGGACACGAGATGATGCTTGTAGTCAACAAGATGGACCGGACTGCAGGTGGGAACACGCCCGAACAGCAGAACGTACTGATTAAAAAAGATATAGAGCCTGTTATCGCTCCTTATTCCGTTGATGACATGTACACGACATTCATCTGTACCAACTGGTATATGCAGGCCTTCACTCCTAAATATGAAAAATATCAGGAGAAACTGATTAGTAAAAGTGGCATGCAGAACCTAATAGACAATCTTAATCGTTTTATATCAGATAAAGGTTTATTGGGTTCTATGACCACATCACTCTATGAAACAGAGAAAATCCTCACAGACATTGTCTCCAGCATGAAGACTGGTGATGTCATAGTGGATGGCTCTATACATATGTTAAACGAGAAAAGACGTATTCTCGAAGAGTCCAAGTCACGTATTAAGGAAAAAGTGTCTATGGCTGTTCGTGATAATTCGTATAAAGTACAGTCATGGGGAAACGAGATTGCTAACAAACTGACAAGTACTCAAAAACAGGACGAGACCAACAAGATGCTTGCGGAAAAACAGGCTGCCGTTGACCGTAGCACAGAAGTTCTTACAGCAGAAGTTGAGAAAATATTAAATCTTGAAGCAAAAAGTCTTCAGAAGAAAGTTGAGGATCTTTCAAAAACAGAATTTGCACGTGACTTGCAGACTGCGATGGAGAACCGCATAAAGAGCTTAAACATTTCAGACAATACTCGCCGCAATTTGGAAAAGGCTAGTAGCTATATGAAAGACATCGGAACAAGAATTGCATCAATGTCAGTCGGTCCTAATGCTGGCAATGGGTTTTCATCAATTTTTAAGACATCCACATATTCTGGTTCAAAACTACATGATGCAGTACTTACCGTAGGGCATTTCTTTGGACATAAATTCGAGCCATGGCAGGCAGTTAGATGGACTAAGAATATCGCAAATGGTTCACGTGTTTTAGGTGTGGTAGGCTCTGTGCTATCTGTTGGTTTGCAGATTTACAATGACAAACAAGAGGACAAGATGGAAGCACAACTCGCCGAAGGAAGAAATGAAATTCGCTCATGCTTCCGTGATGTGTCAAATGTAATTGATCTTGAATACGACAAGGCAACAAACACATGGATTGAGAAGAACATCAATCCACATATCAAGCAAATAGACCATGATATAGAAGAGATTAACAATAACATCGATACGGCAAACGAACACTATGTAAAATTGAGCAATTTACTGCAAAGGGTGAGAAAACTAATTTCGAACATTCAGACTGCCGTTTAAAAAAGGTGTTGCTAGGCAAATGTATACCCTGATTTGGAAAACCACTGGTTTCAGACTGTAGCTGCTGACTGTGGTTATGAGTTAGAAGATCACCACTATGCATTGGCCGGTGCAGAAGTATGTGCGTGGATTGAGAGAGAAATATTGCAAAATATAAAATTAATAACTGACTCAGCACAATTCATTAATAATAAGTGTATGAAGCTAATAAGAAAATCACTTGATCAGCTTATAAAGGAGAAGTATGATTTCTTTATACCTGATTATCAAAGAGGTTATAAATGGACAAGAACGGAAGTCCTTAAACTTCTCAATGACATTTGGGACTTCAAGTTAAACCATAGCGATGATGACGATAGCGATAGCGATTTCTATTGTCTCCAACCTGTTGTGGTAAAACCAAAGGATGGAAAATACTATGTAATTGACGGACAACAGCGGCTAACTACGTTGCTCATCATTCAGCAGGCCATAAAAGATTATGGCGTGGCTAAGTTACATTATAATGTGTTAGCAAATCATCCAGAATTAGCATCAGAACTTATGCCTACTTTAACAGATGCCACATACACCATTGAATATCAGACAAGAAATAAGAGTTCTGTTTGGTTAGAGAGTAGATGTAATGAAGATGAGATGCAAAAAAATAGCGACTACTTCCATATATTCCGTGCATACAATGCTACTTTAGACTTCCTGAAGTGGATTGATGCTGACACTCCGGATGATTATACCTTAGACAATCTATCCTGTCCAGAGAGTAAAAAAAGAATCAATGCAGTAACAGAGTTTGAAACTTGTATAAGGAGCAAATGTCATGTTATATGGTATGAACTAGACACAGAAAATGAAAATGACCATGAGATATTCGACCGTCTTAATACAGGAAAGATACCTCTCACCAATGCAGAACTTATCAAAGCAATGCTATTGCAGGAAGGCAACTTCCCTTCTTTATCTGATGATGTTAAGATTAAAAGTGAGGATTATAGAACTAATTTGGCAAGACAGTGGGACGAAATAGAAAGAAAGCTGCAGGATCCTTTTTTCTGGGATTTCATATACGACAATAATGTAGGGATGTCGTATGAGACTCGTATTGAGTATCTATTTGACCTACTAGCAAATAAGGAGAAATCGAATAGTGATAGGTATTATTTCACTTTCGAGTTTTACGATTCACTTTTTCAAAATAATAAAGAGAATGGCGATGATGCTATTGAATTTGTAAATAAGGAATGGAAGCGAGTACGAGAACTTATACAAACCATGCAAGACTGGTATGATAATAAGACATATTACCACTATATTGGTTATCTCATATCTCAGGGGCACTCCGTGAATGAAATAAAGAACATTCAGTTTCCACAAGACAAAGATGGCAAGGCTCTACCTGTTCCGAAGAAGGCGGAATTTATTAAAAAGCTTGAAGAGCTTATTCGCAAACAAACTTCAAGTTATGAGTCAAAGCATCTTATGAAGAGCCAGAAGGGGCTAACTCCAACTTTATTACTTTTCAATGTCTTGACAGTACTTGATAATTCTGAGAAGTCTGATCGTTTCCCATTCCATTACTATAAGCACACTCCATGGAATGAGGAACATGTTGCTCCAAATACACCTTTTGATCCAAACAAAAAGTCTAGATGTTTCCAATTTGCAGCACAAATGCTAGAGTATTATACAGACATCAGCTATTTTGAAGTAATTGAAGATTTGACCGCAACTAACATCAAAATACCAAAGAATGAACGTAAGAGCAATGAACAATTGGTGTCAGAGGCAATAGATATTGTTAAGCCTAAGTATGAGGAATATATATCCCAGATGGAAGATTCAAGCATCTGTAAAGCACTTTTTAAAATTTTCCTTGCTAGGGGTAAAGAACAAGAAGAGTTGTCTCAATACGTTTTCAGTCAAATTGTTGATTCGATGAACATAAAAGATTCTACGCTAAACGAGGAAGACGACCGAAGGGATTTTATTTGGAATCAAGTGTTGCTTGATGAAGGGACGAATAAGAGTTATGGCAATGCAATATTCCCATATAAACGTATGCGTGTTATTAAAAACATAACACGTGGTGTATTCGTTCCTATCGGTACGTACAATGTCTTTGTGAAAGCTTATAGCCATCGAATGACAAATATGCTAGAGTGGGATGAAAATGACGCTTTGAGATATTTGGCTGAGATATTTAATACTTTGAATAGGTCAGGACGTAAATTCCTAAACAAAGAACTTCTTATTCAAAACAATTTACCTGAGTATGTAAAGTGTAATGAATTATTAAAACTGATTAGACATGAGCAATAAGATATTTAAAGAAAGTGATATTCAACAAGGTAAGAAAAGCTGTTTGTGGCATCTTACCACGGAGAATGCAATAGTAATCCCTATTATTCAGCGTGATTATGCTCAAGGAAGAAGTAACGATGATGTTCGTCAAATACGTGAGCCTTTCTTAAAGAAATTGTTTGAAGTATTAGATTCCAAAGAAGGAAAACAAGAGTTAGATTTTATCTATGGCTCGTTGGAAAAGCCTAAAGATATTTCTCTCAAAAATGTAAATTACGAAAACTTTGTGCCTCTTGATGGCCAGCAACGTCTAACAACACTTTTTCTTCTACATTGGTTTCTTTCCATATGGAATGATGCTTCTTTCCGGCTGATGCGTATGCATTTTATCGGCAGATTCTCTTATATGACTCGTTTAAGTTCTACAGAATTTTGTGAGAGAATTCTTGAATATGTCCATCCAAAGGATATAGTGGATAGTATAAATCAGGGAGGAAAGGCACCAATTAGCAAAACACTTAAAAATGAAGGATGGTTCCATGATCAGTGGAAAAATGACCCCACCGTAAGTGGTATGTTAACCATGCTTGATACAATATCATATCTTTTTAATAACATATCAAGAGGTATCAATAGAGAAGTAAAGGCAAAAGCATTCTTCAAAAGACTAATTTGTAAGGATGTTGAAGATGTTGCTATCACTTTTAACTTACTATATCTTAACAAAGGGGATTTCCATCTTTCAGATGAGTTATACATCAAGATGAACTCTCGTGGGAAACCGTTAAGTGATTTTGAAACTTTCAAGGCTAGATTCGAGTCCTTCATGACAAAGAGTACAAGTGTTAATAGCGACTTCGCAGGAAACATTGATGGCAAGTGGGCTGATGTGTTCTGGAATATGCGAAATAACGTTAGACCAAAGTCAGAAGAGGATAAACCTGTTTACTATAGGGATAACACAGATGGCATGATGATGAATGTTATAAAGGTCGCTCTTGCCAATAAATATGCTATATTAGCAAATAGTAATGATAATGGTCTGGACGAATTGTTTGAAAGTCAGGTGGCAAAGAAGGCTAATCCCAATATGCATCTAACTTTTTACCGTTATACAGAACTCGGTGTCTTTAATGAAGATAAGGATGGTTGCATTTTTGAGGACGAAGAACAAAAGAAACGACATAATAATAATGAAAGCGTATGTCAAAGCGTATATGACGCTTTAAGTTTCATCTGTGACCTTAAAGGCGATTTTGCGGAAAAGTACAAGGTCGATAAAGAGTTCATTAATATTGAAGAACAATTGAATATCATCATGTTCTATGGAATCGATGGTAGAAATAGTAAAATAACCTCCATAACATACCAGACAAGGCTTTTGTTCTGGGCAATGTCTGAGTATTGTGTCAAATTTAAAAATGCAATACAAAAATGTGATGAGGATGGTTATTTGCCTCTCAATAGATGGATGCGTTTCGTGAGAAACATGGTTGAATCAACTGAAATCAATGGTGTTTCTGACATGCAGAAAGCCCTTAAATATCTGAACTTCGTATTTTCATCTATGGGAGATGGGGATATCATCTATTATCTTTCTCATCTCACAAGTTCGTTGGAGTGTACACCATTCCCTCAGTCACAGATAAAAGAAGAAATATTAAAAGCACAGTTAATTGCTTGTGATAATAATTGGGAAAAGTCCATTACTGAAGCTGATAATGTAACTGCTTGGCCTGGTCGTTCTGGATATCTTATGTATTTTTCAGGGTTGTCAGAAAAAAAATATCAAGATATTAGTAAATGGGACACATCGACTCATAAGAAGTACAGGGATTTGTTTGACACCTACAAAAAGAAGATGGATATGTTACTATCTTATCTTGAAAGAACTGAATTCCGAACAGACTGTTTGTTTGAAAGAGCGATGTTGTCACAAGGATGTTATTTTAGGAAAGAAGACAATCGGAGTATTATCTATTCTATGATGGATCAATCCATAAATTCCCGTTCGTACAGTTTTAGGCAGATGGTACAATTCAATGGTATTGATTGCAATGATGATTACTCTATTTATAAGGACGGTGTTGAATGTCTAAAGGCTGTGCTTAATGACAGTAATTGTCTTTTCTCAGATATAGAACAGGTAAAAGAATCACTTCGAAATATTATTAATGAAGCTAAAAAACAAATATTTGATTGGCGTTGGCCACTTCTGGTTAATCCAAGAATATGGCATGAAGCTTGGCAAAGATTTATTTGGCTTAATGATAATGGTACTGCTTGGGTTGTCAGGCAAAAGGGTGGAGGTACCAATCAGTATGAGACATGGTCTTATCATCTACACCTACTCTTGACCGAGAAGGGACTAAGGTATGGCTATTACCCTCATGGTTATCCACGGCATACTGTTTTAACATTTAAGGTGAATGATCAAAAGTATCAACTAATGATTAGACATACTTCTTCGAGGAGATGGCGGTTCGAAATGATAGCAGTTGATGAGAACTGGCAGGCAATTAATGATTTAGATACAAGAAAAGTAATTTGTGGCTTAATGCCAAATAACTCACAAGTATTCTATAAGGATAATATACATGATGCTATTATTTGGGCATATGCAATGCAACAGTTTATCGAAAAGAACTATAAATTAGTATAAGGTCTGCAATCACTAGAATTGAGCATTATAGTTATAGATAAATATCAAAATAATAAGGAATAATAAAACAAAGAAGAAGGCTTACTTGGCCTTCTTCTTTGAAGTTTTCTTCTCCTCCTTCGGAGCTTCTTCCTCCTTGTCGGGAGTCTCATAGAACTTGGTGGCTACCAGCACGATGCGGTTGTGCTTGACACCTTCCTGGTCGCTCCATTCCTCTGGCTTGAAGTAGCCCTCGACTGTGAGCATAGAACCCTTGGAGAGTTTGTCGAATGACTCAGCGTTCTCGTTCTTACGCCATGCTTCCACATTGACGAAAGCTGAAACGCGGTTGTTTTCCTCGCCGTTCTTCTCATTACGGCCGATAGCCAGTGAGAAACGTGCTACAGAAGCGGTTGTGAACTGACGGATTCCTGCATCCTTACCTACGAAACCTGTTACTGTGAAATTGTTCTCGATCTTTTTCATTTTTTTGAATTTTTAGAAGTGATACATTTATTTTTTACGTTGCTTTAAGAGTTGGCAAGGGAAGTATGGGAATGCAAGGAATTACCGAATTGTTTCACCCTTGGGCCGTGAAAAGTTTTTATTGGCTGGCACAGACGGCAAAAAGTTTTTGAAAAAATTCAGGGAATAAGTCTCTGGTACTTGCAGAATACGGCTTGCACTAACTTTGCGACGGAAAAAGTAAGTGTACTCGCTTCGCCAGGAAAAGTCAAAGATGAAGAAGTCGGAATAAGAACAATTCAGTGGCAGATACGAAAAGGAGAATGCAAGGCAGTCACAGCTAAGACCAGTTGCGATCACCATTCATCGGACGGAGAAGGACAGCGAGGAATAGCGTCAGGCTAAAGGAAGGAGAAAGTGGGTGCAAAAAGAACAAAATGCCATTTGACATAATGAAGGGTTATGCCACATACGAATGGGCTACACCAAAGGAAAGGACGACATTACAGGAATAATCTGGCTCGCCATGTTTGGCAGCCTCTATAAGATTTCCAACGAGGATATGGAAGATGAGAAGGAAACGAAAATAGTATAGAAGAAGGTCAAGTGAGCCTTCTACTTAAAGCATTTAGAGGTCAAATAATGCACAAAGTTAATAAATCGTGCAGCTCTTGTGTATATTTTACCTAAATAATTTTGTTGTTCAAAACAATATGTATATCTTTGCAGTGTAAAATTTACCAAAGAACAAAATGGAAGATAAAATGTATAGTTATAAATACCCTCATCCATCTGTCACAACAGACTGTGTGATATTTGGATTTGATGGTACAAAACTTCAGGTTCTGCTTGTGGAAAGAGGTATTGAACCTTACAAAGGGCATTGGGCTTTCCACGGAGGCTTTATCAAGATGGAAGAATCTTGTGAGGAAGGAGCACTCCGTGAACTCAAAGAGGAAACAGGACTGACAGGTGCATACATTGAACAGTTTCATACTTTCAGCGACCCGAATAGGGATCCGCGAGAAAGAGTTATAACTGTAGCCTTTTATGCTCTTGTTAGAATACAGGACGTAAAAGGTGGTGATGACGCAGCAAGAGCCGCATGGTTCGCTCTTGATGCCGTTCCTCAACTGGCTTTTGACCATGATAGAATTTTAAGAGAAGCCCTAAAGCGACTTAGAGAGCGCATCCATTTTGAGCCAATAGGATTTGAGCTGTTGCCAGAGAAGTTTACGTTGAAGCAACTGCAGAACTTGTATGAAGCCATATTGGATGTGCGGTTTGACAGAAGTAACTTCGCTAAGAAGATGCTGCATTTCAACATTCTCAAACAACTGGATGAAACCGTATGGCCTACGTCGAAGCGTGAGGCTTATCTGTATAGTTTCAATGAAGAGAGTTATAATGAATTAAAACAAAAAGGATTCCGGCTGGAATTTTAGAAAGGAGACCCTATTATGAAGAATCTGTTGCTGAGTGCTGCTATCGGCGATATAGCCGGTATGCCTTACGAGTTCAAAGGAAGAACAAAAGACTACAATGCAGTCGATTTGTTGCTTCCGACAAATACATATACCGATGATACTGTATGTACCTTTGCCTGTGCAGAAGCATTATTAAGAGGCTTGAACATGGCTGAGAATCTATGGAATCGGTGTCGAGCCGACTTCTATCGTGGATTTGGCGGACGTTTTGCAAGATGGCTTATAGCAAAGGAAATACAACCGTCTTACCATTCTTATGGCAATGGTAGTGGAATGAGAGTTTCCGCTGCTGGTTTTATGGCAAAAAGTGTCGAGGAGTGTATTGACTTGGCAACAAAGACTGCACTTCCTACGCATGACCATCCAGAAGGTATCAAAGGTGCAGTAGCAACAGCACTTGCTATCTTTTACGGAATGCAAGGCAAGGATAAAGACTTCATCCGTAAGCAAGTGTTGGATGAGTATTATCCGAATTGGTCTGGATTGACGTATGAAGGCATTAAACCAGGATATGGCTTTGATGAAACATGCCAGCAGACTATTCCTGCGGCACTTATCTGTTTCTTGGAAAGCAAGGACTATGAAGACTGCCTGAAACTTGCTATTGCTTTGGGTGGGGATGCCGACACACTTGCGGCTATTTCAGGGCCTATGGCATACGTTTTCTACAAGACCATGCCAGAAGAACTAATTGCCAATGCAAAAGCAAAGCTTCCAGAATGGATGCTTGAAGTGAATGAGGAATTAGACCATTATGTAAATCAATAAAAAAAGGAGAGCATAATATGTACAATAACGTTGATCTGTTCGATTTAGAGAGATTCGTAAAAGCACAAGACACTTACGATTCATACAATATTGCCTTGAAAGAAATAAAGGACGGTTGGAAACAGTCTCATTGGATGTGGTATGTTTTCCCACAAATCCATGGGCTGGGACATAGCAGTACGTCTCAGAAGTTTAGCATCAAGTCCTTGCTTGAAGCCTTAGCGTATCTTAGACATGATACGTTAGGGGAACGCCTATATAAGGTTATGAACGCTCTTCCTGTCCATGGTGATGCTGAAGAGATATTCGGAAAGTTGGATGCCATGAAGCTTCGTTCATGTCTGACCTTATTTGACCTTGTATCTCCTGATGAAATCTTCGCAGATTTTCTGGAGAACTATTTCAACAAGGAGCGTTGTCAGAAAACCCTTCAGATTGTGTCATCAGAGTTGTCCTATTATAAGGGAGACGACGCATTCAGAAGAAACGGAATCCAAAGTGAAGTGCCAAGAGCTTTCCTTGAAGGGATTGATGGCTCAGATAAGCTGACGTATAATAATTGCTTAGGTACACTATTAGATTTATTTGGACGAGGTGAAACCATGCGAATGCTTGTTTCTCGTCATTTGTGGAATAAAGAGGATTTCTCAGTCTATAGAGTATCAAATGTGAAGCTCAGAATCCTGAGCTATATGGAAACCTTCTTCCAGAAGATCGCCGATAGTGCCAAGGATGATGCCTTGTTCAATGAAATGAAAGACATATACAGTCGCTACCAATTGGCAAAAGATAATCAGCTATTACAAATAGCAGATGCCTTTGACGAGTTCTGGAATAAATATAAGAATGACATGCGAGTAAGACCTGTAATAGACTCTTACATAAAAGAGTCTTTATGTATGCCTATAGAACAAGCACCAGGCAGGAAATACAATGGCATTATACGCCCAGAATATACTCCAGTTGCCATCGATTCCTTGAAGTCAGACGAAGTGTTTGTCTTTGGAAGCAACCTTCATGGACATCATGGAGGTGGAGCTGCCAGGGCTGCCATAAACAAGTTTGGAGCTATTTGGGGACAAGGCGTAGGACTTCAAGGACAAAGCTACGCAATACCCACTATGCAGGGTGGTGTGGATACTATTAAGCCGTATGTTGATCAGTTTGTTGGTTTCGCTAAGGAACATACCGAGTTGTTCTTTTATGTTACACGTATCGGATGCGGCATTGCGGGCTTCAAGGATAGCGACATAGCTCCATTGTTTAAAGAAGCAATGGGTGTTGCCAATATATGTCTGCCAAAAGCTTTTGCAGAAGTGTTGAAAGATCCTACAGCAGCGAACATGCCACATGCTCCAAAACCTTACAAGATGATGATGTATGGACAATGCCGCACATTTGCGGATATAGTCAAGACACTGAATGAACAAAAACATTATCATTCCTTTGAGGAACTTTTCCCAGACTTTGGCGCGATTATCGAACAATATCAACACCGAGGCGCAGTAAACCAAGACTCATTAGATGTTATGGAGAGAGTTCTCTATAATAACAAGAATGAGTTGTTTGAAGGCAATAGATTCCACATGGGGAGGTTTGTTGAGAAATTAGAGGCAGCCTTTGATGATAAGGAAAAGTCAGAGATTGATATTATCTTCGCCAATCGCCAAAGAACAAAGTTGCTAATTCTTCTGAAAACGTTGAACGACATCTGTCATTACACAGATGTTGAAGACTTGCGATATGATTTGCTTAGTCTGGCCACTGGACGTTTTAATTGTGGCGACAATAGCTACATGAATGATCCATTACCGAGATTTGGTAATTATCCTATAAACTGGTTCCTTAGTGGATTACAAAAACAATGGGATAATGTAACTGTCAATGGAACATTAGACAATCAGCTTCTCGAACAGATTATGTTCTCCGAACACGCTAAGAGGGTGAAAGACATGGGTATTGATCAAGTCATTGCCTCTGATTTTACCGTAGACAGCGCATGCCATCCAGAGGTTTTCCTTCCCAAGAATCCAGGCACAGCTCCTGTCTATGTGAAAGATGACTTTTCACGTCGATACATAAAGGCATGTGGAGAGGGGAAAGGTCCACGAAGCGGACACGAAATATATGAGATGCAATTGGTCAAGAAAGTTTTAATGCGTGAGGTAAGCAAAGGCAACTATGAAATTCTTAGAGAGCGTTACTATATCCCCGTTGGTACAGTAAAGAAGCCTGTGTTCATAGAATATTATGGCAGGGTTCATTTCGCTTCTTTAGGAGAAAAAAGAAAATTCATCGATGATGTAAGGCGACAGACCAGAGGATGTTGATGTGATTATTTGAAGTGTAATGGAGATTTTTGGAAAAGAAATAGCTGTCAAATCTCATGGCTGTAATGTCATGGACGAGCCAGGTCAACGTATCGCTCCCTCCGTAAACCTGTTTGTAAAGGTAACGAAGGGATGCAATGCGCACTGCAAGTTTTGCAGCAATGCCAATTCAACTGATGCTTCAAGCGTATTCAATATCCCCAAACTGATAACTGTTATTAAAGAACTAAAGGGAAATGGCATATGCATCAATAGAATCAACATTACAGGAGGAGAGCCGTCTGTTGTATCGCCTTTGGTTTATAAGATTCTTGATACTGTTGAGGAAAACTCCTTTGATGACATACATCTTCATCTGAACACCAATGGGCTTCTTCCCCAGTCACAAGAAATGATGCGGCATCCCCGATGGGACAGCATATCCATGTCCCTACATCATTATGATGTGTCAAAGTTGTCAGAGTTATATGGTTGTCGAATACCTGAAAAGGCATTCGACTTTGAAGGGATAGACTTGCAAAAGGTGAACTCCAGTTGCAATCTGGTTAAAGGTTACATTGATAATGCAGAGGAAGCGCACAAGATGCTGGATTTCAACCTCGACCTCGGCATTCCTCGTGTTGGTTTCGTCGCCTTGATGAAGGTGAATGACTATTGCTGGGAACATTTCGTGGATTTGGAAGATATTCATTTGGATAGCATTCCACATGTGTATTTTACAAAATCCATGAATAGAGGGAGCGATTGCAAATGCAGCAACTATCTGTACAATCGTGATTTGAAGATTCTGGAGATATACATGCGCAATTATGCCAACCCAAACTATTGCGAATCATCCCTTGTCTATGATGGCGAGTATCTAAGACAGGGATTTCATCAAGACAACATCATATATTAAGTAGAATGACAATAGCAGAATTATATCAGTCAAGGAAGAATGACCCTTGTTGGAACACTTCCTACCCCATCAGTCCATCTGATTGGGCAGTCTATCGTGTACCAGGTCCTCTTTCTTTTGAGAATGACCACCGATTGTCATTCTATATTCATATTCCTTTCTGCAAGCAACTGTGCTCATTCTGTGAATACACAAGGATGCTCTGTCCAGATGAAAACGTACAACGGGACTATCTGCTTGCAATAGCCAATGATATTGAGCGATTCAAGCAGCAGTACAAAGATGTCACATTGCTTGGCTTTGACATTGGAGGTGGAACGCCGACATCACTATCAGAGAAGAATTTCTCATTGCTGATGCAAATCTATCAGAGAGCTATTTCGGGGGTGGAACTTGATGACCAATATGAGCCAAGCATAGAAGGAACTTTCAACACACTGTCAGAACAGAAGTTGGAAGCAATGTCTAAAAACGGCTTTCACAGGTTGTCTTTGGGAGTACAGTCTTCGTGCAATTCGGTTTTGCACCAGCACCAAAGGGGAAGTTCCAACGAAGCAATCATGTCATCATGGCTGGAGAAGGCTTGGGAAAAAGGAATCAAGAAAGTAAACCTGGACTTCATGTATGGTCTTAACGGACAGAATGAATTAACCATTCGTCAAGACCTTGAATTGATTAGCCGTTTAAGGCCACAGCAGGTTACTCTATATGAGTTGCGAACCAATATGATTTCAGCAAAGGAGTCATTCTCCAAGGAAGAGTTGTTTGACCAATATGTTCAGTATTATGACGGACTCATAGCCTTGGGGTATTATGCTCGGTTTGGACAAAACACATTCTCCGTTGATGCGACAGACGAAGGAGTATCATCATACCTCAGAGAAAGGATGCTCAACGGAGCTGCATACAAAGGTTTTGGCTTGTCTGCCCAAAGCATGAGTTCTTCAGGAATTGCGTATAATGTGGGTAAACTTGCGGTAACACCGCAAAATGAACTCAACAAAAAGGGCTACCCAGAACTATTCACTTATCTTCTGCCGCCAACCGAACTGGCTTCAAAATATATGGCAATATCTGCTTATAATGGTTCATTCTCTATTGCCAGATTAAGAGACTATGGCATAAGTGAAAGGAGTCTGAACGAGATACTTAGTTTCTGTATTGACGAAGGACTCTTGTATAAAGGGGAAAGAGACTGGATGTTCATTACAAAAAAGGGCTTCAAACATTATGGAGCATTGTTCTCTTTGTTTTACGCATCCCATACCGTTTCTGTTGTGTACAAGTAAACAGGTACACAAGGTTACAAAAATATATAACCATCTTCAAGATATGCGTCCTGAGGATGGTTACAGAAGATGATTCTCTTGAATATGTTCAATGAGTCACAAATGAATAACTGACATTAAAGCACTCATCAGATACCTTTAAGGTAGTGATGACTGTTGATTTGTCAGGAGTGGTAAATAGGTATTGAATTTTCTTATCGTCACTGCCAGCCCCAGCCACAAGGGAATAGTGTTCTTTGAGATACTTGATGATAACAGACTTGTTTACACACAACTCTGTATCAATAACAGAGTACAAACCACCTTCATGCTTTGTGAAACTATATATCACACCTGTGGATTCATAAGAACCAGAATACACCAACTGATAGTTTGCTGTTGAGCTTGATTCATTTGTCAGAGTGTAGCCATTCATTGAAGTCGACATGTACGCTTTGACTTCATCAATACCCGAACCTTGGACATGCCAAGGCTCTATCCAATTCGTGATTGTTGGCTTCAGCACTTCTGGCGTGTCAGGAAGAAGTTCATCGTCACTGCTACATGATGTTAGGAACGTGGGAAGAGCCATCATGACTGAGAGGATGGCAAGTGGAATTAATATTTTCATTTTACTTATGTTTTTTGAGTTTTAATTTGTGTACAAGAATACATGTGTACTTGTTTACTTAACCACTTGTATATATGTGTACTTGAAAACAAGTTTACTTGTAGCCTTGTCCACTTGTATAATTGTATTCATGTATATAAGTTTACATTACGTCGGACACTCCTTTTACTTTGATTTTCTTTATTTTACCATGCTTGCTTTCGTAGGAATCAATACCTTGTCGCATCATATATTCCATTAAGGCACGTATAGTAAAGCCTTCCTTACGGGCTATAGCCTGAACCTTATTGGCAAGTTCAGTGGAACAGATAAAAGTGAAGTGTCTTGAAGGTACATCTTTCTTTTTCTCCTTGGATGAAAGAGGAGCCTTGTCAGGTTGAGTCGGCTCTGCAACAGTAATATCTGTAGGTCTTTCTATTGCTTCACCCATGATATTGCTGAGTAAAGCATCCATGTTCTTCTTGCTCATAGTTATGAAATGTTGAATTGTCTGAGTATTTCCTCTGTTAGTTCAAGATAGTCTTTTGCTCCGTTTGAGTTAGGCTCGTATTCAAAGATGCTCTGACCGCTTCCAGCAGACTCTGCTATAGAGATATTCTCTCTGATAATGGTTTTAAAAGTGATGTCAGCGTACCTTTTCTTCAAAGCTTCAGACACGGCTTTATTGAGTTTTCGATGGTTGTATCTGGTGATGAAAACACCGCTTAACTTAACCGATGGTCTTACAACCTTCAATGAACTTACAAAGGAATCGAGCATCTTCATGCCTTTTAGCGGCAAGAGTTCTGGGGTCATTGGAACCAAGATCTCGTCAGCTGCTATAAAGGCATTTGTTGTTACTATGCCTAAAGATGGGGGGCAATCAATAAGAATGAAGTCATAATTGACTTTGACATCAGACAGTGCTCGTGACAGGACTTGCTCTCTGGCAAGCGTATTAGTCATTGCAATCTCGGCACTTGACATTTCCAGGGATGATGGAACAATGTCAAGGTTCGGTTTGACGTTAATGATTGGAATCGCTTTACCAGAGACCAAAGTATCAAAAATACTATCTTCCATTATATCTGCGTTTGGAACATAATAGAGCGTGAGATTACTTTGACCGTCGAGGTCAACCAGCAAAACCTTGTAGCCTTTCATGGCTAAACAAGCACCAATAGCAGCAGTAGATGTCGATTTTCCTACGCCGCCTTTGAAGTTGGCTAAAGTGATGACTTTGTGTAACATAGAAATCTAGTTGTTATTATTATATAAATATGTCCAGATGAATGTTTGTCAACTTGTACACATATATACATGTGTAACCGTGTACAAAGGTATAGTTAAATAAGAAGTAGGCGAAGAATAGCACCTATATAAGAAAAACAATATAGTACTTATATAGCAAGTTCAAAGAAAGAAGAGAGACACTTTACCATTCGGTGTAATAACTCTGGTCGTTGTTCTCACACTCTTCTGCCCATTCCTCATCTGAGTATTCTGTGTGAAGGCATTCGTCAGTGCAGTAGTAGGCAGCACCCATATCGACACAATAGCCTTCACGCATTAGCTTGCCACAGACAGAGCACCTTCTGCAAGTTCTGTCAGTTTTCCACCAGGAATCTGTGAAAGACTCTGCAATTACATTCTCGCTTGTGTTCTCATCCCACTTGTCGAGATAGAAGGACGCAAACTTGTTCAGCTCATCTTCGGTGTAGAGTTCTTTGTCAGTACCGCTAACTGCTTTAGTCAGTCGGTATAGGATTGATTGAATTGTTGTCATACGTTATGGATTTTATGCGATGGTATGCCATCGATTGCGACCGCATACCACCGCTGGTTAGTTATTCAAAAGTAAATTGACGGATATAGAAGTATGTATCATCATCGTCATACTCATATTCATTGATGAAGTTCATCATTTCCTCATCGGTTCGCTCACCTTGCTCGATGTGCATCTTCTCACACCAATCATTGATAGCATCTTTGAGGGTAGTGTAGATGTCATCACAAGCATCCTCAAATGGTTCTCCGCTGGAACTGACTGCTACCTCTTCAGGGAAGAAGTCACCTTCATCATGCACATAATAAACCTCACAGCCGCATTCACAGACTCTGTATGAGATAGAGAGTTCATCCCACAGCAGATGGTTAATCTCCTCGAATAACTCATTGCAAGCATCCCATGCCGTTTCTGTTTCAAAGGAAAGTAGATAGTAGTCATTGTTTGGGTCTTCCTCATATTCTGCCCAATAGATGTGACCACGCACACTGATTTGCTTTGTTTCGTAGTCGATGCCGTAATGCTCTGCCAACTGGTAAAGCCAGATGTTCTTACTGTTCACCTCCATCTTTTGGAGTGTGCTCCACAGGTCGTTCACTGCTTTGCGTGTGCCTGTCACCTTGTAGGTGGTTGTTGCTTGATTTGCCATAATCTCGATGTTTTTTTATTTCCCTACTGTAGATTTCTCTACTTTCGGGAGTGATTAGAAATTATGTTGCTTCACAAGGTGTTGTGACCATCAGCACAAGGTTATGGCTCCAAATACGACCCGAATGGCGTGGAGATTTTGAGTCATACCAACGGATCACCTTGGGTAGATGAAGGCACAACATTTACCTTTGCAACCTAATTTCATCGACTCACGAAAGCAGAAAAGGCAATTGATTATAATTGTGTCCTAAACGAAGAAACCTTATTGGCAGTAGAAGGGGAGGGGAATAGATTGAGGAACCTTTATCTTCAGTAAAAAGAGAAAGGTTTTGAATCGTCAGCCAAACAAGTTTAAGGTTTACGTTTACCCATGTATATATACATGAACCGTTAAACTATAATTGCAAACCAGATTCTACTTGATTTTGGTTTATCTTACCTTATTATATATATAAGAACATCTAAACTTAAACCTAAACTTACAACGCTGAAATCCACCTGTTTTTCTTTTAATTGAAACAAAATTGTGGCAAGAAGGAATGTCACTTAGCCTAAAATTGTTAAAAAAACAAACACATTCTGCAAGAAAAACGGTTCTTCCGTTAAATGCGTAGACGCTTGTCGTGTAGAGCGTATAGCTTTAACGTGAAGAATTCATCATTTCTGAATCCATACATTTGTCTTTTCAGCACTTTAATCTTGTTGTTTATACCTTCAGT